>NZ_SDPN01000012.1 GCF_004134825.1 Agromyces albus | reverse complement strand
CCGAAGCCCGCCGACGCGGCGCCGGCCGCGCGCGAATCGGCTGCAACGGCGACGACGGCCGGCGCACCCCGGCGGACGGCCGGGTCGAAACCGCCATCCGATCGCGATCGCGTCGCCACTGAGCCGATCCCGGTCGTCGCGGCATCCGGCAGCACCATGTCGCGCACTCCCGATGCCGAGCGCGGGCGACCCGGCCCGACATCCGGACTGGCCGTGCCCGGCGACCTTCCGCGTGACGTCCGCTCGACCAAGCGCGCCCTCGCGGCAGCCGCGCGAGAACGTCGCCGGTATGAGCGGCAGGAGGTGCGCCGCTTCACGAAGCGGTCGCGCCGCCGCCGGCTCGTCTGGAGCGTGGTGCTCGGCTCGATCGCGGCGCTCGTCGTGGTCGTCATCGGCGGCGCATACTCGCCCTTGATGGCTCTGCGCGACGTGCGCGTCGAAGGCGCCCAGCGTATTCCGGCCGCAGAGGTGCAAGCAGCGTTCGCCGGCACGCTCGGCACGCCGCTGCCGCTCATCGCCTCGGCCGACGTGCACGACGCGCTCTCGGCCTTCCCGCTGATCGAGACGTATTCGACCGAGACGATTCCGCCCGGCACGCTCGTCGTGCGAATCGTGGAGCGCACCCCCGTCGGCGTCATCGACACCGGCGAGGGCCTGGAGCTCGTCGACGCGGCGGGCGTGGTGATCGAACGGCCGGAGACGCGGCCCGATGGACAACCACTCATCGAGGCGGAGGGCGGCATCGCGGGCGAGGGGTTCCGCGCCGCGGCCGCCGTCGTGCGGAGCCTGCCCGCCGAGGTGCGCGGGCAGCTCATCGGCGTGCACGCGGCGACGGCAGACGATGTGCGGCTCCAGCTCGCCGCGGGTGCGACCGTCGTGTGGGGGAGCGCAGAGGAGTCCACGCAGAAGGCGGCTGTGCTCGCGAGGCTCATGGTCGCGGCGCCTCCCGACACCGTCGCGTCCTACGATGTGTCGTCTCCGCAGAGCGCCGTCACGCGCTGAGACGACGCCCCGGGTCATCCCATCGGGCCAATTTCCGGCGGCGGATCGCGACACGCGGGCCGTCCTTGCGCCGCGGCGGGCGCGTGGCCCGTACCGTCAAGTCAGGAATTGCATACTCAGCAAGACTTTAACCTTCGACTAGAGGTTCAGAGTTTCGACGGAGGCCGGACGTGTCAACAAATCAGAACTACCTCGCCGTCATCAAGGTCGTCGGTATCGGCGGCGGTGGTGTCAACGCCGTCAACCGCATGATCGAACTCGGTCTCCGCGGAGTCGAATTCATCGCCATCAACACCGATGCCCAGGCGCTGCTCATGAGCGACGCCGACGTCAAGCTCGACGTCGGCCGCGATCTCACCCGCGGACTGGGTGCCGGGGCCGACCCCGAGGTCGGTCGCCGTGCCGCCGAAGACCACGCCGAGGAGATCGAGGAGGCGCTTGCGGGCGCCGACATGGTCTTCGTCACGGCCGGCGAGGGCGGTGGCACGGGCACGGGCGGCGCGCCCGTCGTCGCGCGCATCGCGAAATCGATCGGCGCCCTGACCATCGGTGTCGTCACCAAGCCGTTCGGGTTCGAGGGCAAGCGTCGCCAGACGCAGGCCGAGCAGGGTGTGGCGCGGCTGAAAGAAGAAGTCGACACGCTCATCGTCGTGCCGAACGACCGCCTGCTCGAGATCAGCGACCGCGGCATCTCGATGCTCGAGGCATTCGCGACGGCCGACCAGGTGCTGCTCGCCGGTGTGCAGGGGATCACCGACCTCATCACCACGCCGGGCCTCATCAACCTCGACTTCGCCGACGTCAAGTCGGTCATGCAGGGCGCGGGTTCCGCGCTCATGGGCATCGGCTCCTCGCGGGGAGCCGATCGTGCGATCAAGGCGGCCGAACTCGCTGTCGCGAGCCCGCTGCTCGAGGCATCGATCGACGGTGCACATGGCGTGCTCCTCTCGATCCAGGGCGGCTCCAACCTCGGCATCTTCGAGATCAACGACGCAGCACGCCTCGTGCAGGAGGCCGTGCACCCCGAGGCGAACATCATCTTCGGCGCCGTGATCGACGACACCCTCGGCGACGAGGTTCGCGTCACGGTCATCGCCGCGGGATTCGACGGGGGAGAGCCGAGCTCGAGCGCGAAGCCCGTCGAGGCACGGCGCTCGAACTTCGCCACTGCGGCCGTCGGCGCCGGCATCGGCGGCTCCGCGCTGTCGGGTGACACCGGCGACGCCATCGGCGAGATCAACATCGACGAGCTCGTCGAGACGGCGAACTGGGGCGAGGCGTCGACCGGTACCGGCGACCAGATCGTGTCCGACCCCGCCTTCGACAGCGGCGACGACGACCTCGACATCCCCGACTTCCTGAAGTGAGCGGCGCGTTCCAGCCCGGCAGGCGGTGCGCATGAGCGCACTCGCCGACCGGCTGGCCGCCGTGCGCGCGGCCATCGCCGAGACCGCTGCCGCGGCCGGGCGATCGCCCGATGAGCTCACGACCGTGGTCGTCACGAAGTTCCAGCCCGCCTCGCTCGTGGCCGAGCTCGCCGAGCTCGGCGTGCGAGACATCGGCGAGAATCGTCACCAGGAGGCGCAGGCCAAGGCCGCCGAGCTGGCAGGGCTCGGGCTCCGCTGGCACTTCGTGGGCCAACTGCAGAGCAAGAAGGCCAGGCAGGCGCTCGCCTACGCGTCGGTGATCCACTCGGTCGACCGGCCCGGGCTCGTCGACGCACTCCGGTCGGATGCCGCATCCGTCGACTGCTTCGTCCAGGTGAACCTCACCGACGACCCGGGTCGGGGCGGCGTCGCGCCGAACGAGCTCGACGCCCTCGTCGAGCGCGTGCTGGCGACATCCGGACTCCGCCTATTGGGGCTGATGGCGGTCGCACCGCTCGGCGAACCCGCCCGCCCCGCGTTCGCCCGCATGAGGGAATACTCGGAACGCATTCGTCGAATCGCTCCGGAAGCACGAGGATTGTCCATGGGAATGTCCCACGACTACCACGACGCGATATCGGAAGGTGCGACACACCTCCGGATCGGCACCGCAATCACCGGGAATCGGCCGGTCGCCGGTTAGCCTCGAAGAGACGGAAAACAGACGGAGGCAGCGATGTCGAACCCGCTCAAGAAGACCATGGTCTATCTCGGACTCGCCGATGAGGAGTTCGACGACGAGACCCCACAGGCGCACCCGCAACCATCGGCTGCGCCGATCGTGCACGCGGCCCCGGCGCCGAAGACCGGCGCGGCGGTGACGCCGCTGCGAAAGCACCATGTACAACCGAGCACACCGCAGGCGGAGATGAACGAAATCCTGACCGTGCACCCGCGTCAGTATCGCGACGCGCAGGTGATCGCCGAGTCCTTCCGTGATGGAGTGCCGGTGATCATCAACCTCTCGCAGATGTCGGATGCCGATGCGCGACGCCTGATCGACTTCGCGAGCGGTCTCTCGCAAGGTCTCTACGGCAAGATCGAGCGCGTGACGAGCAAGGTGTTCCTGCTCTCGCCCGCACATGTGGTGGTCTCGGGGGAGACCGGCGAGGCCGAAGGCGACGTGGACGCGTCGTTCTTCACGCACGCGTAGCTGCACGTGGGCGCGTTCTCCGTCGTCTGGAGCATCCTCTACACGTTGCTCCTGATTTACTTCTTCGTGATGTGGGGGCGCTTCATACTCGACCTCGTGCGCACGTTCAACCGATCCTGGCGACCCCGGGGGGCGTCGCTCGTGATCGTCGAGGCCGTGTACAGCGTCACCGACCCCCTGGTCCGGTTCTTCCGGCGGCTCGTGCCGCCGATCCGCATCGGCCAGATCGCACTCGATCTCGGGTGGAGCCTTGCGATGCTCGTCATCATCGTGGCCATGACCGTGGTGTCATGGCTCGCTGCTGCGGGCTGATGATCTCCTGCGAGGAGTGACGCTGAGACGATCGGCGCTGCACCTCTCAGGTTCTCTTTGCTAGCGTTAGCTGAACGTGTTCGAAACAGTTCGACAGATTTGAGGGTGGAAAGCCATGGCGCTAACTCCGGAAGATGTGGTCAACAAGCGCTTCCAGGCGACGAAGTTCCGGGAAGGGTACGACCAAGACGAGGTCGATGACTTCCTCGACGAGGTGGTCGTCGAGCTTCGCCGGCTCAACCAGGAGAACGAGGAGCTGCGCCAGCGAGTGACCGCGGCAGAGGCCCGTGCCGCGGAGGCCGGCAAGGCATCCGCCGCGGCGCCGGCGCCTGCCGCGGTGTACGCCGAGCCCGCTGCGCCGCCGCCCACGGTGGCCGTGCAGACGCAGCCTCCAGCCGCCCCGCAGTCGGACTACGACGAGCAGACCAGCACGACGAACCTCCTGCAGCTGGCCCGCCGGCTGCACGAGGAGCACGTGCGCGAGGGCGTCGAGAAGCGCGACGCGCTCATCGCCGAAGGCCACGCCACGGCGGCTCGCGTCGTCGCCGAGGCCGAAGCGAAGCAGCGTGCCCAGATGGGCATCCTCGACCAGGAGCGACTCGCACTCGAGAAGCGGGTCGACGAGCTCCGGGTGTTCGAGCGTGAGTACCGCCAGAAGCTCAAGAGCTACATCGAGGGTCAGCTGCGCGATCTCGACACGGCGGCACCCGTCTCCGTGTCGGGCAACCAGGGCTTCTCCTCGCCGGTGAGCGCCGGCGTCCCGGCCGAGCAGCCTGCGCCGACCTTCCAGGGCTTTGGAGGCTGAGCGGGCCGCAAAGGTCGGCATCGCCAGTGCTCTCCTGGTCTTGGCCGGCGCCGCGATCGCGGCGTACGGCCTCGACCAGTCCAGCAAGTTCCTCGTCGTCTCGAACCTGACCGAGGGCGAGATCGTGCCGGTGCTCGGGTCGGCGCTGCAGTGGCAGTTCGTGCGCAACCCGGGCGCAGCGTTCTCACTCGCGAGCGGCATGACGTGGATCTTCACGATCCTCGCCGCCGCCGTGATCACGTTCATCGTGTGGTTCGCCCGCCGCATCCGCTCCATCGCGTGGGCGGTCGTCTTCGGGTTGCTCCTCGGCGGCGTGCTCGGCAATCTCACCGATCGGCTCCTTCGGGAGCCGAGTTTCGGCTTGGGGCACGTCGTCGACTTCATCTCGACGCCCTGGTTCATACCTGCCATCTACAACTTCGCCGACATCGCGATCGTATCGAGCATGGTGCTCTTCATGATCCTCACGATCCGTGGCGTCGGGCTCGACGGCAACCGCGAAGTGAAGGCCAAGGTCTCCACGGCGACGCCCGAGGCCGCGACGAGCGACGCGGCTGCGAGCGACGGTCGCGCGTTCTCGGCGAGCCCTGAGCTCGCGCGCGAGTCCTGAGCATGGAGCATCGCTCGTTCCCCGTTCCCGACGGGCTCGACGGCGTGCGCGTCGACGCGGGACTCGCCAAGCTCCTCGGTTTCTCGCGCACGCTCGCAGCGGAGATCGCGGGCTCCGGCGGCGTGATGCTCGACGGGACATCCGTCGACAAGTCCGACCGTCTTCGCGCCGGGGCGTGGCTCGAGGTGAGCTGGGAGCCGCCGCGCGCGCTCGCGATCGAGCCGATCGCGGTCGCCGACCTCGGCATCGTCCATGACGACGATGACCTCGTCGTGGTCGACAAGCCCGCCGGCGTCGCCGCGCATCCGTCGCTCGGCTGGAACGGGCCGACCGTGGTCGGCGCCCTTGCGGCTGCCGGCTTCCGCATCTCCACTTCGGGCGCACCCGAGCGCCAGGGCGTCGTGCACCGACTCGACGCGGGCACGAGCGGGCTCATGGTCGTCGCGAAATCCGAGCGGGCCTACACCGAGCTCAAGCGTCAGTTCCACGACCGCGAGGTGGAGAAGATCTACCACACCGTGGTGCAGGGTCGCCCCGACCCCCTGGCCGGTACGATCGACGCACCTGTTGGGCGGCATCCGCGCTCGGAGTGGAAGTTCGCGGTCCTCGCGGGCGGCAAGCACGCCGTGACGCATTACGAGACCCTCGAGGCCTTCCGCGCCGCGTCGCTGCTCGAAGTGCACCTCGAGACCGGGCGCACACACCAGATCCGGGTGCACATGGCGGCGCAGCGGCATCCGTGCGTCGGCGACACCATGTACGGCGCCGACCCCACGCTCTCGACGCGTCTCGGCCTCACCCGGCAGTGGCTGCACGCACGGCAGCTCTCGTTCACGCACCCCGCCGACGGAGAGTGGGCGACCTTCGTCTCGGAGTACCCGAGCGACCTCGCGCACGCGCTCGAGGTTCTCCGCGGCGACTGACCGGCGCGAGCACGCGCGTCCTGATGCCGCCGGGTCGCAGGGTCGCCATAGACTTTGAAGACCCCCCGGAACCGAACTTGCAGCACCCCGATTTGGAGCCCAGTGGCCACCGATTCCTTCGTCCACCTGCACGTGCACAGCGAGTACTCGATGCTCGACGGTGCAGCACGGGTCGGCGAGCTCATCCAAGCCGCGAAGGGCGAGGGGATGCCTGCCGTCGCCATCACCGACCACGGCAACGTGTTCGGTGCGTACGACTTCTGGAAACAGGCGACGGAGGCCGGCATCAAGCCGATCATCGGCACCGAGGCCTACATCACGCCGGGCACGGCCCGTGGCGACAAGACCAGGGTGCGCTGGGGCAACGGCGGCGGCGACGACGTGTCGGGTTCGGGCGCCTACACCCACATGACCCTGCTCTCGGCGTCGACGGAGGGCATGCACAACCTCTTCCGGCTCTCGAGTCGCGCGTCGATCGAGGGCTACTACTTCAAGCCGCGAATGGACCGCGAGCTCCTGCAGACCTATTCGAACGGGCTCATCGCCACCACGGGCTGTCCGAGCGGTGAGGTGCAGACCCGGCTCCGGCTCGGGCAGTACGACGAGGCCGTGAAGGCGGCATCCGACTATCGCGACATCTTCGGCCGCGAGAACTACTTCGCCGAGATCATGGACCACGGGCTCGGCATCGAGAAGCGCATCATGGACGACCTGTTGCGCCTCGCGAAGCAGCTCGATCTCCCGCTCGTCGCCACGAACGACCTGCACTACACGCACGCGCACGACGCGAAGAGCCACGCTGCACTGCTCTGCGTGCAGTCGGGCTCGACCCTCGACGACCCGAACCGATTCAAGTTCGACGCCGACGAGTTCTACCTGAAGACCGCGGCCGAGATGCGCCACCTCTTCCGCGATCACCCCGAGGCCTGCGACAACACGCTGCTCATCGCCGAGCGCTGCGACGTGAAGTTCAACACGAACGCGAACTTCATGCCCCGTTTCCCGGTGCCAGAGGGCGAGAGTGAAGAGAGCTGGTTCGTCAAGGAGGTCGAGCGCGGCCTCCACGTGCGCTATCCCAACGGCATCCCCGACGAGGTGCGCAAGCAGGCCGACTACGAGGTCGGGGTGATCCTGCAGATGGGGTTCCCCGGATACTTCCTCGTCGTCGCCGACTTCATCAACTGGTCGAAGAACAACGGCATCCGCGTCGGACCGGGGCGCGGCTCCGGTGCGGGCTCGATGGCGGCCTACGCGATGCGCATCACCGACCTCGACCCGCTCCAGCACGGCCTCATCTTCGAGCGGTTCCTGAACCCCGATCGCGTCTCGATGCCCGACTTCGACGTGGACTTCGACGAGCGTCGTCGCGGTGAGGTCATCAGGTACGTCACCGAGAAGTACGGCGACGAGCGCGTCGCGCAGATCGTCACCTACGGCACGATCAAGGCGAAGCAGGCGCTGAAAGACTCATCGCGTGTGCTGGGATTCCCGTTCGGCATGGGCGAGAAGCTCACGAAGGCCATGCCGCAGGCCATCATGGGCAAGGACATCCCGCTCACGGGCATCCTCGACAAAGATCACCCGCGCTACAAGGAAGCGGGTGACATCCGGGCGATCATCGAGACCGATCCCGAGGCGAAGACGGTCTTCGAGACGGCCCTCGGCCTCGAGAACCTCAAGCGGCAGTGGGGTGTGCACGCTGCGGGCGTCATCATGTCGAGCGATCCGCTCATCGACATCATCCCCATCATGAAGCGGGAGCAAGACGGCCAGATCGTCACGCAGTTCGACTATCCCGCGTGCGAGGCCCTCGGCCTCATCAAGATGGACTTCCTGGGCCTGCGCAACCTCACGATCATCGACGACGCCCTCGACAACATCGAGGCGAACCGCGGGTTCCGGCCGGTGCTCGAAGATCTCGCCCTCGACGATCGCGGTGCGTACGAACTGCTCAGCCGGGGCGACACGCTCGGCGTCTTCCAGCTCGACGGCGGGCCGATGCGGTCGCTCCTCCGACAGATGAAGCCTGACAACTTCGAAGACATCTCGGCCGTCATCGCGCTGTACCGCCCCGGCCCCATGGGCGCGAACTCGCACATCAACTACGCCCTGCGCAAGAACGGCCTGCAGCCGATCACGCCGATCCATCCCGAGCTCGAGGAGCCCCTGCGAGAGATCCTCGACACGAGTTACGGCCTCATCATCTACCAGGAGCAGGTGATGGCGATCGCCCAGCGCGTCGCGGGATTCTCCCTCGGCCAGGCCGACATCCTGCGCCGTGCGATGGGCAAGAAGAAGAAGTCCGAGCTCGACAAGCAGTACGAGGGCTTCCGGGGCGGCATGAAGGCCAACGGGTTCTCGGATGCCGCGATCAAGATGTTGTGGGACATCCTCCTGCCCTTCTCCGACTACGCCTTCAACAAGGCGCACTCGGCCGCCTACGGCGTGCTGAGCTACTGGACCGCCTACCTCAAGGCGCATTTCCCCGCCGAGTACATGGCGGCGCTGCTCACGAGCGTGGGCGACGCCCGCGACAAGCTCGCGCTCTACCTCAACGAGTGCCGCCGCATGGGCATCAAGGTGCTGCCGCCCGATGTGAACGAGTCGATCGGGTACTTCGCCGCCGTCGGCGACGACATCCGCTTCGGCCTCGGCGCGGTGCGGAACGTCGGCTTCAACGTCGTCGACGCGATCAGGGCTGCCCGAGAGCAGAAGGGGCGGTTCGAGTCGTTCCACGACTTCCTGAAGAAATCGCCGCTCCAGGTCGCCAACAAGCGCACGGTCGAATCGCTCATCAAGGCCGGCGCGTTCGACTCGCTCGGCGCCACGCGGCGCGCCCTCGTCGAGATCCACGAGAGTGCGGTCGAGTCCGTCGTGAAGGAGAAGCGAGCCGAGGAGGTCGGCGACTTCGGGTTCGACTTCGACAGCCTGTTCGAGGAGCACGAGAAGCACGCGGTGACGCTCGTTCCCGACCGGCCCGAATGGGCCAAGCGCGACAAGCTCGCGTTCGAGCGCGAGATGCTCGGCTTGTACGTCTCCGATCACCCGCTCGCCGGACTCGAGGCGCCGCTCGCGAAGCACGCCTCGACGACGATCACCGACCTCCTGAGCTCGGACTCCACCCAAGACGGCGACACCGTCACGGTTGCCGGGCTCGTCACGAGCGTGCAGCATCGCGTGGCGCGCCAGAGCGGCAACCAGTACGGCATGATCCAGGTCGAGGACTTCTCGGGCGACATCACGGTGATGTTCATGGGCAAGGCCTACCAGGAGTTCGCACCGGGGCTGAAGGGCGACTCGATCGTCGTGGTGCGCGGCCGAGTGAGCATGCGCGACGACGGCATGAACCTGCACGCCTACAGCGTCTTCTCACCCGAACTCGGCCAGGGCGACGAGGTCGGCCCGGTCGTCATCTCGTTGCCCGACGTGCGCGCCACGACCGACACGATCTCGGCGCTCGGCGACGTGCTCATCCGGCATCGTGGTGAGACCGAGGTGCGCTTGCGGCTCGTGAAGGGCCGCTCGGCGCGCGTGTTCGAATTGCCCTACCCCGTGCGCGTCACTGCCGACCTCTACGGCGAGCTGAAGAGCCTGCTCGGCCCGAACTGCCTCGTGTGACGGCGGGCGACCGCCCCGTCCGACGCGCTCGCTAGGCTGGATCCGCCATGCTGCGAACCATCGACCTCCGCGGAACCCGTCCGACCCAGCGAGAGCTGCTCGCGCTCGTGCCGCGTGCCGCGACGGATGTCTCCGCCGCGCTCGAGGTCGTGCGCACGCTCATCGACGACGTGCGAGAGCGGGGTGAGGCTGCGCTCCTCGACCAGGCCGAGCGACTCGACCGGGTACGACCGTCGGCGGTGCGAGTTCCCGCCGAAGAGCTCGAGGAGGCGCTCGCCGGTCTCGCCCCCGACATCCGCGACGCCATCGAGCGCACGATCGCCCGGGTGCGCGCGGCGAGTGCGGCGCAGGTGCCGCCGCCGGAGACGACCGTGCTCGGCGACGGCGCGGTGATCGAGCAGCGCTGGCAGCCCGTCACCCGCGTCGGCCTCTACGTGCCCGGCGGCAAGGCCGTCTACCCCTCGAGCGTCGTCATGAACGTCGTGCCCGCGCAGGTCGCCGGCGTCCGGTCGATCGCGCTCGCCTCGCCTCCGCAAGCCGCGTTCGGCGGGCGGGTGCACCCCACGGTCGCCGGCGTCGCCGCGCTGCTCGGCATCACCGAGGTGTACGCGATGGGCGGTGCCGGGGCGATCGGAGCGTTCGCCTACGGCGTCGACGGCATCGGGCTCGACCCCGTGCAACGGGTCACCGGCCCCGGCAACGTCTACGTGGCGGCGGCCAAGCGGCTCGTGCAGGGCGTCACCGGCATCGACGCCGAAGCCGGCCCCACCGACATCCTCGTCATCGCCGACGACTCCGCGAACGCCGACTTCGTCGCGGCCGACCTCGTGAGCCAGGCTGAGCACGACGAGCTCGCGGCAGCCGTCCTCGTCACCGATTCCGCCGCCTTCGCCGATGAGGTGCTCGAGCGGCTGGCCGAGCGCGTCGCGGCGACGAGGCACCGCGATCGCGTGCGTGAGGCGGTCATCGGCGCGCAGTCCGCGCTCGTGCTCGTCGACGACCTGGTGCAGGCGACCGACTTCGCCAACGCATTCGGACCGGAGCACCTCGAGATCCAGGTGCGCGACACCGACGATGTGCTCTCGCGCATCGAGAACGCGGGCGCGATCTTCGTGGGCGCCTACTCGCCGGTCAGCCTCGGCGACTATGCCGCGGGCTCGAACCACGTGCTGCCCACGGGAGGCCAGGCACGCTATGCCGCCGGGCTCTCGGCTGCGACGTTCCTGCGCCCGCAGCAGGTCATCCGCTACGACGAGGCGGCCCTTCGAGAGGTCGCCCCCGTCATCGCGGCGCTCTCGAACGAGGAAGACCTCCCCGCGCACGGCGAGGCCGTGACGGCGCGCTTCGACCGCCGCTGACGCCGGCGGGAGGCATCCGCCGCCCGGCTGACAGCCGCTCGGCGCGGCCGCCCGGTCGTCCACCGCCGCTAGGCTGGAAGCACCATGTACTGTCCGTTCTGCCGTCACCCCGATTCCCGTGTCATCGACTCGCGCACGAGCGACGACGGGCTCTCGATCCGTCGCCGTCGGCAGTGCCCCGAGTGCGGGCGTCGGTTCTCGACCACCGAGACGGCGAGTCTCGTCGTGATCAAGCGCAGTGGGGTGGTCGAGCCGTTCAGCCGCGAGAAGGTCGTGCTCGGCGTCAAGAAGGCCTGCCAGGGGCGGCCCGTCACCGACTCGGACCTCGCCGTGCTCGCACAGAAGGTCGAGGAGACCATCCGTTCGACGGGCGCATCGCAGATCGAGGCGAACGACATCGGTCTCGCCATCCTGCCGCCGCTCCGCGAACTCGACGAGGTGGCCTACCTGCGGTTCGCGAGCGTGTACCAGGCCTTCGAGTCGCTCGACGACTTCGACGCCGCCATCGGCCAGTTGCGCGCCGAGCACGGCCGGCTTCCGGCCCGCCCGGTCGAGTGAACGTCGGCCGCACGTTGCGGCTCCGATAGCCTGAGTCCGGCATGTATCGACTTCTCTTCTCCCTCTTCCTCTCGCGAATGGATCCCGAAGACGCCCACCACCTGGCGTTCCGGCTCATCCAGCGGCTCCCGGCGATCGGTCTCGGCCGGCTCGTCGAGCGCTTCACCGCTCCCGATCCGGCACTTCGAGTCGAGGCGCTCGGGCTTCGGTTCCCATCGCCGTTCGGCGTCGCCGCGGGCTTCGACAAAGACGGCTTCGCCGTGCGCGGGCTCGGCCAGCTCGGCTTCGGCCATGTCGAGGTCGGCACCATCACGGCGGTCGCACAGCCCGGCAATCCACGCCCGAGACTGTTCCGGCTCACCGCCGATCGTGCGCTCGTGAACCGCATGGGGTTCAACAACGGCGGTGCGGATGCCGCAGCCGGGCGGCTCTCGCGCCTGTCGCGCCGCACCGATCGACCGGTGCTCGGCGTCAACATCGGCAAGAGCCGCGTGACGCCGGTCGACGAGGCCGTCGCCGACTATGAGCGCAGCGCACGCGTGCTCGCGCCGTTCGCCGACTACCTCGTGGTCAACGTGAGCTCCCCGAACACGCCGGGACTGCGCGGGCTGCAGGAGCTCGACGCGCTCGCGCCACTGCTCGAGTCCGTGAAGCTCGCTGCGGGGCAGACCCCGTTGCTCGTGAAGATCGCGCCCGATCTCGCCGATGACGAGATCGTGCGCATCTGCGAACTCGTCGTGAGCCTGGGGCTCGACGGCATCATCGCCACGAACACCACGATCGCTCGCGATGGCCTGAAGGCGCCGGCATCCGCGGTCGAGGCGATCGGTGCGGGCGGCCTGTCGGGCGCCCCCCTCGCGGCTCGCTCGCTCGCCGTACTCCGGCTGATCCGCGACCGCGTGCCGGCCGAGCTCTGCGTCGTGTCGGTCGGCGGCGTCGAGACAGCGGCCGACGTGCAGGACCGCCTCGACGCCGGCGCCACGCTCGTGCAGGGCTATACCGCGTTCATCTACCGCGGGCCGTTCTGGGCGCGGCACGTGAATCGAGGGCTGCTTCGGTTCCGTCGCAACCGCGCCGCGATGGCGTCATCGCGGGCGGCATAGCGGCCGAAAACACCCGGCGTAACTGAGGACTTCTCGACCGTGTACCCCGATCAGAGCATGCCGACATCGGCGAGCCGGTCGGCGATGGTCGAGCCGTCGCTCGCCGAGACCCACGGCACGTCGTCTGCTCCGTGCTGCTCGGCCTTCGTTCGGCCGCCGGCGAGCACGGCCTCACCGGTCGACAGGCGGCGGATGGCGATCGCCGCGACGCGGCCCGGGTGCTCTGCCGCGAATCGCGCGTAGAGCTCTTCGTCGTGCTGGCCATCGTCGCCGATGAGCAACCACCGCACGTCGGGGAATTCCCCGGCGAGCCGCCTGAGGTTCTCCTCCTTGTGCGCACGGCCGCTGCGGAAGAGGCGATCGTGGGTCGGTCCCCAGTCGGTGAGGAGCAGCGGCCCGGCCGGATAGAGGTTTCGTGAGAGGAACCTCGTGAGCGTCGGCGCGACGTTCCAGGCGCCCGTCGAGAGGTAGATCACCGGCGCTCCCGGGTGGGATCGCACGAGGCGCTCGAAGAGCACGGCCATGCCGGGGGTCGGGATGCGTGCGTGCTCGTCGAGCACGAACGTGTTCCACGCTGCCAAGAGAGGTCGTGGCAGCGCGGTGACCATGACGGTATCGTCGATATCGGAGATGATGCCGAAGTGCACATCGGGGCCGACGATCCAGATGGGCGCCTCGACCGCCTTGGAGCCTTCTGTGTGCAGCGTCGCCTGGTGCCAGCCGGGAGCGAGCTGCACCGGTACCCGCGTGTCGACGACGCCGCCGCGGTCGGCGAGCACCTCGATGCGCTCACCGCCGACCTCGATGACGACGGAAACGTCGCCGATCGGCACGCTCGTGAAGCTGCGCCAGCCGCGGATGCCCTGCTCGCCGCGACGACGGCGGCGCTTCGATGGCTCATTCGGGTCGACCGGCCGGCTGAGCAGCACACGGCAGAAGATGCGCGCCCAATCGGTGGAGCCATACCCGGTGTACGGGACGACCGTGGGCACCTGTCCGCGACGGCGAGCCCAGCGTTCGCGCACCTCGTGCACCCAGTCTTCGAGGCGCGCGGCGCGATGCCGGACCTGGTGCTCTACGGATCCGGCCGGAGTTGGGGAGCTCGCCGGCATCCCCTCAGTCTGGCATGCAGCCACCGTGGGTTGCGAAACGCGCTCGGCGTGGTTGGTGTCGTGTACCCCGGCCATCCCGGTAGAGTGGACGCGCAACTGAGGAGGTTCCGTGCCGAATATCGACGTGATTCTGGGGGCCGAGTCCGATCGGAAGCGGCCGGTTCGCACAGAGCCCACGCAGCGTCGCAGCACGCAGCGGCTGGACGCCCTGCTCGATGCCGCTGCAGAGATCGTCGACGAGACCGGCTTCGAGCGGCTGACGACGCAGATGGTCGCCGAACGAGCCGGCGCTTCGATCGGCACCGTCTACCGATACTTCCCCGATCGTGTCGCCGTGTTGCACGCGCTCCGTGAGCGTTCGATCCGGCGCTATCGCGAGCGGGTCGCCGACGAGCTGGCGCGTGTCGAGCTCACCAACTGGTGGGATGTCGTCGACGTCGCACTCGAAGCGAGCGCGGCCTCGTATCGCGAAGAGCCGGGCTTCAGCGTCGTGTATGGGGCCGCGCGCGAGACCGCGGCCGACGACATCGAGCCCGAGTTCGCGCACCGCATCGCACGTCTCATCGAGGCGGAGTTCGGCGGCGAGGCCGAGCCGACCGAATTGCGTTTCCGGTTGGGCATCGCGATCGAGCTCGGCGACGCGCTCATCAGCCGCGCGTTCGAGCGCGAGGCATCCGGCGACGAGCGCTATCTCGCCGAAGCGAAGCGCCTCGTGCACGCCTATCTCGCCGAGCACCTCGGTGAGGCGCTGCGCGCGAGCACCGCCGCCTGACGACGCGAGGCATCGCCCGACGACTCCGTGCTGTTGTGAGGTTTGCCTCCCGGCGCGAATGGTGTTTGGCTTGAATCCGCACGTCGAATGACCGCCCGACACGGGGATTGAGGCCAGATGATCGAGTTCCGCGGCGTCACCAAGCAGTTCCCCGATGGCACCGTGGCCGTCGCCGGCGTCGACATCGTCATGCCACCGCACAAGACGACCGTGCTCGTGGGTTCCTCCGGGTCCGGCAAGACCACCCTGTTGCGCATGATCAACCGCATGGTCGACCCCACGAGCGGCCAGGTGCTCATCGACGGAGCGGATGTCGCGACCGTCGACCCGGTGCGGTTGCGTCGCGGCATCGGCTACGTGATGCAGAACTCGGGCCTGCTGCCGCACCGCAAGGTCGTCGACAACATCGCGACCGTGCCGCTCCTGCGTGGCACGAGCAAGGCAGAGGCACGCGCGCACGCGCTCGAACTGCTCGACACGGTGGGCCTCGATCGCTCCCTTGCCGATCGGTATCCGAGCCAGTTGTCGGGCGGCCAGCAGCAGCGCGTGGGCGTGGCGCGAGGCCTGGCGGTGGATCCGAACATCCTGCTGATGGACGAGCCGTTCGGGGCGGTCGATCCGATTGTGCGGGCCGAACTGCAACAGGAGTTGCTGCGCCTGCAGGGCGAGCTCGGCAAGACCGTCGTCTTCGTGACGCACGACATCGACGAGGCGTTCCTGCTCGGCGACCAGGTGGTGATCATGCAGCAGGGTGGCAAGATCTCGCAGGCGGCCTCGCCGACGGAGATCCTCGCGAACCCGGCCGACGACTTCGTCGCGGACTTCGTCGGGGCGAACCGTGGCAAGCGGGCGCTGCATCTCGCCCAGGTCGACGGCCGCAGCGTCGTCGTCGACGCCGACGGTCGCCCGGCTGGGATCCTGGCCCAGTGAACTGGCTCTGGTCGAACCTCGACCAGGTCGGCGAGCTCATCCTCGTGCACCTGGCATTGTCGGTGCCCGCGATCATACTGAGCTTCGTGTTCTCGGTTCCGATCGGATGGGTCGCCCACCGATCTCGGTGGGCGCACAGCGTGCTGCTGTCGCTCGTGGCACTCCTCTATGCCGTCCCGTCGCTCGCCCTGTTCATTGCGCTGCCCGCAGTGACCGGACTCACCCTCCGATCGCCCGTGAACCTCGTGATCGCACTCACCCTCTACGGCATGGCCGTGATGGTGCGAACGGCGGCCGACGCGTTCGACGCCGTGGAGCGCGACGTGCTCCAGTCGGCCACGGCGATGGGCTACTCGACGACCGGGCGCTTCTGGGTCGTGGAGCTTCCGCTCGCGGGCCCGGTGCTCCTTTCAGGCCTTCGGGTCGTCGCGGTGAGCACGGTGAGCCTCGCGACGGTCGGGGCGGTGATCGGGGTGCAGAGCCTCGGCAGCCTCTTCACCGACGGATTCCAGCGCGGCATCGAAGTCGAGATCATCGCCGGCATCGTCGCGACCATCGCGCTCGCGCTCGGACTCGATTGGGTGCTCGTGCACGTCGGGCGGTTGCTCATGCCTTGGTCACGGCCCGAGGTGAAGAACGTCCGCGGCGAGCCGACGCCCGTCGTCAAGCGGGTGGATGTCGCATGAACCTCTTCCTCGACGCCCTGGCGTGGCTCTTCGACCCTGCCCAGTGGAGCGGGTCCGGCAGCATCCCGCAGCGCATCGGCGAGCACGTGTGGATCTCGCTCGTCGTGCTCCTGATCGCGTCGGCCATCGCCCTGCCGGTGGGCGCGATCATCGGACACAGCGGCCGGGGCCGCGAGGTCGCCATCAGGGTCTCGGGCGGGCTCCGCGCGCTTCCCACGCTCGGCGTGCTCACGCTCTTCGGCCTCTGGATCGGCATCGGCCTGTCCGCGCCGATCCTCGCCCTCGTCATCCTCGCGATCCCACCGCTCCTCGCCGGGGCGTATGCGGGGTTCGAGTCGGTCGACCGGCACACCATCGACGCGGCGCGGGCGGTCGGCATGCGTGAGAGCCAGATCGTCGGCAAGGTCGAGCTGCCGCTCGGGATGCCGATCCTCGTCGGAGGCATCCGCTCGGCGACGCTCCAGATCATCGCCACGGCGACGCTTGCCGCATTCATCGCCGATGCAGGTCTCGGCCGGTTCATCTTCGAGGGCCTGAAGATCCGGGACTACGGCGAGATGCTCGGCGGCTCCATCCTCGTCATCATCCTCGCCCTCGTCGTCGACGGATGCTTCGCCGTCACCCAACGCCTCGTGGTGCCCGCCGGGGTGCGGGCCGCGAGATCTCCAGAGCTCCGCTCCGCGCCCGCCCGGCCACGAGCGGTCGTGGGTCACGCCATCAATGAAGGGAATCAGTAAATGATCACAGCAGGAAAAGGCCGGCTTGCTGCCCTCGCAGCCGTCGCGGTCGGGGCGACAGTGGCCCTGGCAGGGTGCGCATCCGGTGATCCACTCAACGGGGGATCGGCCAACGGGAGCACCAGCGAGACGATCGTCGTCGGTTCGCAGGACTACTACTCCAACGAGATCATCGCCGAGCTGTACGCCCTGGCGCTCGAGGAGAACGGCTACACCGTCGATCGCCAGTTCCGGATCGGCCAGCGCGAGGTCTACATCCCCGAGATCGAGGGCGGCGGCATCGACGTCTTCCCCGAGTACACGGGCAACCTCCTCCAGCACTACGTGCCCGACACCGAGGCCACGACGAGCGACGACGTGTACGCCGAGCTCGAGACGTCTCTGCCCGAGGGGCTGCGAGTGCTCGACCAGTCGCCTGCGACCGACCAGGACTCCTACAACGTCACGCGGGAGTTCTCCGAGGCGAACGGCGTCACGAGTCTCGCCGATCTCGCGAGCGTGACCACGCCGCTGACGCTCGGGGGCAACTCCGAACTGGAGACCCGACCGTACGGCCCCGATGGGCTCAAGGAGGTGTACGGCGTCGACGTCGCCTTCACTCCGATCGAAGACAGCGGCGGGCCGTTGACGATCAAGGCCCTGGAAGACGGCCAGGTGCAGCTCGTCAACATCTACAGCGCCAACCCGGCGATCGCTTCGAGCGACCTCGTGACGCTCGAGGATCCCGAGGGGCTCTTCCTCGCGTCGAACGTCGTGCCCGTCGTGAGCGAGAAGGTCACCGACGAGATCGCCGAGATCATCAACACGGTCAGTGCCGCCCTCACCGCCGAAGACCTCGTGGAGCTCAACGCCCTGAGCGTCGACGAGCAGCAGTCCGCCGAAGACATCGCCGCCGACTGGCTGGCCGAGCAGCAGCTCTTCTAACGGTTCGCGTCGAGATTCGAGGGGTCGGATGCCGCGGCATCCGGCCCCTCGTCGGCTGGTGCCGCCGCCTCTGCCATGTGCTTGGCTTCCGAGCGCATGAGGAGCTTCTTCACGCCCCAGACGCCGAAGAGGAAGATCGCGATCACCCCGACGAAGAGGTAGCCGGCCCAGTGCAGCTCACGGCTGAGCTCGCGGTAGCCGCCTGCGGCGAGCGAGCCGACACTGACGTAGGCGAATGACCAGACGACGCAAGCGGGCACGGTCCATGCGAGGAAGCGCCGGTACCGCATCGTGCTCATGCCGACCGTGAGCGGAACGAGCGAGTGCAGCACGGGCAGGAAACGCGAGATGAAGACCGCGGGACCGCCGCGCCGATCGAGGTAGCGCTGGGCCCGGTGCCAGTTGTGATCGCCGATCCGCCGGCCGAGCCGCGAGTGCAGGAGGTGGGGCCCGAACCACCTTCCGAGCCCGAAGCCGATGGTCTCGCCCGCGAGTGCGCCGAGGATGACGGTGAAGATGAGGGCGAAGTACTCGACCGGGCCCGCCACCGCCGTCGAGGCGACGAGCACAACGGTGTCGCCCGGCACGACGAGCCCGATGAGCACCGAGGTCTCGAGGAGGATGCCGACGCCCGCGAGCAGGGTACGGGCGATCGGATCGACGCTCTGCACAGTGTCGAGGATCCAGTCGAGGATCTCGTTCATACGCTCGAGCGTATCGATGCGCGTGACCGCGCGCGTCCGACTAGAGGAGGATTCCGAGCATCGCGGCGACGGGCAGAGCGATGAGGGCGGCGGATACCGCGATCACCGCCACGCGCAGGCCGAACGCCGGCTCGCCGCGACGGGATCGGAGCCGGGCGAGCCGCGCGTCGAGCATCGCGGCATCGGGACTCACCCCGCCCGCGTCGACGTAGGCGCCGAGCTCGCCTTGGCTGCCGACGCGTTCGATGGCTCGCCGGAGCGGATCGGCACCCACATCGCGCCGAGCGCGATCGTCGGCGAGCATCTCGGTGAGCCATGCCACGGAACGCTCAGCGCGATTCGCGATGGGGAACCAGGGGAGTGCGCTGTGCCAGGCACGGAACGCCAGGAGCACGAGGTGGTGGAACTGGTCGAGGTGGGCTCGCTCATGTGCGATGACCGCGGCGAGCTCGTCGTCGTCGAGCGCCTCGACGAGCCCGGCGGTGAGCACGGTGGCGGTGCGGATGCCGGGCACGCAGTACGCGAACGGCACGGAATGGGCCAGCACCCGCGTGTGCGGCTGGCCGGGCAGCGGGTCGCTCAGCACGTCGATCAGCTGGTGCTGCCGGCGCCGTTCGCGCTCGGCCCGCGCCGCGGTCGACACGAGATTCAACGCGAGGTGCACGGCGAGCAGTACCGCGAGTGCGAGCGCGGCGAGCTGTGCGAGGCCGAAACCCGGCGGGATGGGCCCGGTGACGAGACGCGGGAGGAGTTGCACGGCGGCGTCGAGCAGGGAGCCCGCCGGCGCGGCTCCGAAGGCGAGGAGGCATCCGATCATCGACAGGCCGCCCGCGAGGGCGATCGCCTGCCACAGCGCGACGGCGACCGCAGGGGAGCGGGCGGTCCACGAGGCACGGGAGAGGGCGACGGGGATCGGCCAGGCGAGGGCGAAGGCCAGCGCGCCGAGCGATGCCGCGACGACGAGCACGGTCAGCGGTGGGTGTGCTCGTCGAGCAGGCGCCGAAGGATGGCGGCCTCGCCGTCGCTCACCGAGCCGACGAAGCGGGCGAGCGCTGCGTCGCGGTCGCTCGCGCGGTCGAGCACCTCGTGCATGAGCTCGGCCGTGTGCTCTTCGCGGCTGAGCAGCGCACGGTAGCGGTGGGGACGCACGTCGCGTGCGCGGGAGACGAAGCCCTTTCGCTCGAGTCGTGAGAGCACGGTGAGCACCGTCGTGGTCGCGACGGCCCGGGCCGGCCCCTCGCCGCGCTCGGCGAGACGGTCGCGCAGCTCGTTGGCGGTGAGGGCGGCGTCGCTGTTCCACAAGAGCTCCATCACGGAGCGCTCCAATTCACCGAGACTCGCCATGCCACCAGACTACCGTCGGCGCGCCAAATGTTCTACGCTCTGTAGAAGAATGTTCTACACGCTGTAGAACAGCGAGGCCGCGAGGCGATCGTGAGAAGGGGCATCCGTGAACGAACTGCTCGACCCCCTGCTGCTGTCGAGATGGCAGTTCGGCCTCACCACCATCTACCACTTCCTCTTCGTCCCGCTCACGATCGGCCTCGCGAGCACCGCCGCCGTCTTCCAGACCGCCTGGTACCGCACCGGCAAGGCTGAATACCTCCGCATCACGCGGTTCTTCGGCTCGATCTTCCTCATCAACTTCGCGATGGGCGTCGTCACGGGCATCGTGCAGGAGTTCCAGTTCGGCATGAACTGGTCGGAGTACTCGCGCTTCGTCGGCGACGTCTTCGGCGCACCGCTCGCGCTCGAGGGCCTGCTGGCGTTCTTCTTCGAGGCGACGTTCATCGGCCTCTGGATCTTCGGCTGGGACAAGCTGCCCCGCGGACTCCATCTCGCGACGATCTGGGCGACCGCGATCGGCAGCATCATGTCGGCGTACTTCATCATCGCGGCGAACGCGTTCATGCAGAACCCCGTCGGCTACGAGCTGAATACCGAGAAGGGGCGCGCTGAACTCGTCGACATCTGGGCGCTGCTCACGAACCCGGTCGCCGTCGCCGCGTTCCCGCACACGATCGCGGCGAGCTTCATGGTCGCCGCGGGGCTCATCATCAGCGCCGCGGCCTGGCACCTCGCCCGCAACCAGCACCTCGACACGATGCGCACCGCACTGAAGTTCGGCTTGTGGACGATGGTCGTCGCGGGCGCGCTCACGACGCTGTTCGGCGACCAGTTGAGCCTCGCCATGGTCGAGACCCAGCCCATGAAGATGGCTGCCGCCGAAGCCACGTACGACACGGTGTGCGGCGCGGATGCCTCGTTCTCGCTCTTCACCCTCGGCACGCCCGACGGCTCCACCGAGCTGTTCTCGATCCGGGTGCCCTACTTGCTCTCGTTCCTCTCGACGCACACGTTCGACGGATGCGTCGAGGGCATCAACGACCTCCAGGCGCAGTACACCGAGCTCTACGGACCGGGCGACTACGCGCCGATCATCTGGGTCACCTACTGGGCGTTCCGGTGGATGATCGGGCTCGGAATGCTGCACGTCTTCATCGCTGTGGTCGGCCTCTGGCTCACCCGCAGGGGGCGGATGCCGCGGCATCCGCTGGTCTGGAAGGCCGCGATCTGGAGCTTCCCGCTCTCGCTCGCCGCGATGATCGTCGGCTGGGTCTTCACCGAGATGGGGCGGCAGCCGTGGATCGTGTTCAGCCTGATGCCGACGGAGTCGGCGGTCTCGCCGAACGTGAGCGGGCTCGAGGTGCTCATCTCGCTCGTCGCTTTCACCCTGATCTACGGTGTGCTCGCGGTCGTCGAGGTGCGGCTCGTCATCCGCGCGATCAGGAGCGGGCCGCCCGAGGTGGGCGAACCCGATCCCGAGACCGGCCGCGTCGAGCCGGCCACGACGGTGTACTAGGAGGAGTCGGACATGGATCTGCCTGTGCTGTGGTTCTGGATCGTCGCGTTCCTCTTCGTCGGCTACTTCGTGCTCGACGGGTTCGACTTCGGCGTCGGGATGTCGCTGCCGCTGCTCGGTCGCGACGAGACCGACCGACGCGTGCTCATCAACACGATCGGCCCGGTGTGGGACCTCAACGAGACGTGGGTCATCGTCGCGGGCGCCTCGCTGTTCGCGGCGTTCCCGGAGTGGTACGCGACGCTGTTCTCGGGGTTCTACCTCCCATTGCTGCTCATCCTGCTCGCGCTCATCGCTCGCGGCGTCTCGTTCGAGTACCGTCACCAGCGCCCGGAGGCAGCGTGGAAGCGCCGGTTCGACGGCATGATCACCGTGGGCTCGGCGGTACCTGCGCTGCTGTGGGGGGTCGCCTTCGCGAACATCGTCCAGGGCGTGCCCCTTGATGCCGGGCACAACTACACCGGTTCCGTCGTCGACCTGCTGAATCCCTATGCCCTCCTCGGCGGGGTGACGACACTGCTCCTCTTCCTCACGCACGGCGCGGTGTTCGTCTCGCTGAAAACGGAGGGGGAGCTGCGGCAGCGGGCGCGGCTCCTCGCCACCCGAGCCGGCGCGGTGACCGTCGTCGTCGCTGCGACGTTCCTCCTCTGGACGGGGCTCGCCTTCGGCACTGCGTGGTTCTGGGTCTTCGCCCTCGTCGCCGCGGTCGCCCTCGTCGGCGGCTGGCTCGCGAACGCGCGCGCGGCGGAGCGCACAGCCTTCACCCTGCTCACGATCACCGTCGCGTCCGTCGTGCTCGCGCTGTTCTCCGCGCTGTTCCCCGAGGTCATGCCGGCATCGAACGACTCCGCGAACAGCCTCACGATCGCGAACGCGTCGAGCTCGACGTACACGCTCACCGTCATGAGCTGGACGGCGCTCATCTTCCTGCCCCTCGTGCTCGTCTACCAGGGCTGGACCTACTGGGTGTTCCGCAAGCGGGTCAGCCGGGCCTCGATCGACGCTGCTGCGCACTGACCGTGAAGCCCCTCGACCCGCGACTCGTGCTGCGCTCCCGCGCCGCTCGCGGCTTCCTCCTGTCGGGTGCCGCGCTCGCCCTCCTGCAGGCCGCAGCCACGATCGCATTCGCGTGGGCGCTCACCGCCCTCGTCACGGGATTCATCGGCGGCGAATCGCCCGCGGGCAGCGGTGGTGCGCTCGTGGTGCTGCTCGCCGCGGCATCCGTGCGCGCCATCGCGGGGTGGCTCTGGGAGTGGGTCGGCTCCGCCGGGGCGATGCGGGTGAAGTCGGAACTGCGCGACGACCTGCTCGCAGCGCTCGAACGGCGGCCCGGCGGCATCCGGAGCCTCACGACGGCAGGCGCCGCGACGCTGCTGGGCCCGGGGCTCGACGCGCTCGACGAGTACTTCGGACGCTACCTGCCGCAACTCGTGCTCACCGTGGTCGCGACTCCCGTGCTCGTCGTCTCCGTCTGGGTGGCCGACTGGCTCTCGGGGCTCATCCTGGTCATCGTGCTGCCGCTCATCCCGGTGTTCATGGCGCTCATCGGCATGGCGACGGGCGCGGTGCAGCGGCGGCAGTGGCGGCGGCTGGAATCGCTGTCGAAGGGATTCCTCGAGGTGGTCGGCGGACTGTCGACGCTCATGGTGTTCGGCCGGGCCGAACGCCAGGTCGGCCGCATTCGCGACGTCACCGACGCGTACCGGTCGAGCACGATGAAGGTGCTGCGCGTGACGTTCCTCTCCGGCTTCACCCTCGAGCTCGCCGGCAGCCTCTCGGTCGCGCTCGTGGCGGTGTCGATCGGGCTCCGCCTCGTGGCAGGGGACTTCACGCTCGCGCCTGGTCTCTTCGTGCTCGTGCTCGCGCCCGAGGTCTTCCTCCCGATCCGCAACGTCGGAGCCGCCTTCCATGCCTCGACGGCCGGCCTCGAGGCCTCGCGCGACGCGCTCGACGCGCTCGAGCAGGCGGATGAAGCGGACATGCCTTCGACTGTGCTGGCGGCTGATGCGGCGGGAGCCGCGGATGCCGCGGGCCTCCGGGTCCGCGACCTGCGGGTGATCCGCGACGGCGCCGTCGTGCTCGAGGGCCTGAACCTCGACGTCGCGCCGGGTGAGTTCGTCGTCGTGACCGGTGACAGCGGCTCGGGCAAGTCGAGTCTCCTCTCGGCGATCCTCGGGTTCGCCGATTTCGAGGGCGAAGTGACCATCGATTGCATGCCGGTCGGTGCAGCGACGCGCTCGAACACCGCGTGGGCCGGCCAGGCACCACACCTGCTCGGGGGCACCATCGCCGAGAACGTGCGGTTGGGGCATCCGGATGCCGCGCCGCAACTGCTCGAACGGGCCCTCCGCCTCGGCGGCGTCGACCTGCCGGGCCGTCGCACACTCGGACCGAGCGGCGCGGGGCTGTCGGGCGGCCAGGCGCAACGCGTCGCGACGGCACGCGCCGTGCACCGCCTGCTCGCCGCCGACGCTCGCGTCCTCCTGCTCGACGAACCGAGCTCCGCGCTCGATGCCGATCGCGAGCAGGAGCTCGGCCGATGCCTCCGGGAGATCTCCCGCGACGGGCGGGCCGTGCTCGTGACGACGCACCGACCGGGACTCGCGGAGGCGGCGGACCGTACCGTGGCGTTGTCGGAGGTGGCCCGTGTCTGATCGTTCAACGGCCGTGCTGCGGCAAGCCGTGCCGCCATTCCGCCGGCTCGTGCCGCCGGTGCTGCTCGGCATCGCCGCGGGGCTCTCGAGCGTCGCACTGCTCGCCGCGAGCGCGTGGCTCATCGTGCGGGCTGCCGAACAGCCGCCGGTGCTGTACCTCTCACTCGGCGTCGTCGGCGTGCGCGCCTTCGCGCTGAGCCGGGCGGTGTTCCGGTACCTGGAGCGCCTCGCCGGGCATGACGCGGCGTTCCAGCAGCTCGCGGCGATCCGCGCGGGCGTGTTCGAGCGGCTGCTGCCGATCGCGCCCGACGGGCTCGCCGCCACGCGTCGCGGCGACCTGCTCGCGCGCTTCGTCGGCGATGTCGATGAACTCCAGAGCGTCTCGCTCCGCATCGTGCAGCCCGTCGCGAGCGCCTCGGTGGTAATGGTCGCCGCCGTCGCGGGCCTCGCATGGCTCGCCCCGGCATCTGCCCTCGCGGCGGCAGGATGCCTCGTCGCGGGCATCATCGTCGCGATCGTCGCGCAGCAGGTCATCGCGGTGCGCGCCGACCCGCACATCGCGCCCCTTCGAGGCGAATTGCAGGCGGCTGTGGTCGAGCACGTGCAGGCGCTCGACGTGCTCGTCGCGTTCGATGCCGCTGCGACCGGGCGGGCACGCATCCGACGGCTGGGGAAACGGCTCGAGCGGGCGACCCGCAGACGGGCGTCGGCCGTCGGCATCACGACGGCGGCGATGAGTGCGGTGGGCGGATTCGCTGCGGCGGCGAGCATGTGGGCGGCAGAGCCGCAGCTCGCGGGCGGCCGGATCGACGCGCCGACGTTCGCCGTGCTGTGTCTCGTGCCGCTCGCGATCGCCGAGGTCTCTTCGGCCCTGCCGATCGCGGTGGGGTTCCTTCGCACTGCGCAGTCGAGCGCCGAACGGGTCGCCGATGCCGTGCCCGACATCGTTCCCGACGGCGTGCCGATCCCGCCGAGTGCCCCGGCCGAATCGCCCAGAGGAACCGGGGCGCCGGCGCTGCACTTACGTGGGGTCCGCGCCCGGTGGCCGCGCGTGGCGGGAGCCGACGATCCGCACACGGGCGTCTCGCGCGTCGATGAGATGAGTCTGGCACCGTCTGATCTCGGTCCCCTCGACCTCGACGTCGAACCCGGGGAGCGGGTGCTCGTCGAGGGAACGTCGGGCTCGGGCAAGACGACACTCGCCCACGTGCTCGTGCGGTTCCTCGAGTACGACGGATCGTACCGACTGGACGGTGCCGAGGTCTGTGACCTCGATCCGATGGAGGTTCGGCGCATCGTCGGTCTCGTCGAACAGCGCCCATGGCTCTTCGATGAGGACATTCGCCAGAATCTCCTCTTCGCCAGAGACACCGCGAGCGACGCGGAACTGGTCGCCATGCTCGCCCGAGTGGGACTCGCGGACTGGGTGGCCGAGCGCGGCGGACTCGGTGCACCCGTCGGCGAACGTGGTGCACTCGTCTCGGGAGGGCAGGCCCAGCGCATCGCCCTCGCTCGCGCGATGCTCGCCGACTTCCCGGTGCTCGTGCTCGACGAACCGACGGCGAGCGTGGATCCCGACCGCGCCGACGCGCTGCTGCGCGACCTCCTCACCGCAGCAGGATCCGACCGATCGGTCGTGCTCATCTCGCACACCGGCGCCCCGCGAGAGCTCATCGACCGGGCGATCTCCGTGAAGCCGGCCGCAGCGTCGCCTGTGCGCCACAGCGACGCTTAAGGGATCGAGAGCTCCGATCGGCCGTCGAATCCGAGCGCATCGCGCACGCCTGTTGCGTATCGCTCCCGAGATGTGGCGCGTTGTAGCGGCCATCTGGTTGACTCTGGTCGACATCGGCCATGCGACACCAGATGCTGAGGAGCATTTCGCCATGAGAGCCACGATCACCGGTACCACCTTCGCCGTCACCGCCGCGCTCCTGCTGGGTGCTGCACCCGCCCACGCACACGATGAAGTGTGGGTCGACGACAGCACCATGGACTCCGGCAAGGAGACGCATAACCATCACGCCCAGCACAGCGAAGAGGAGGGCCATCTGCCCGCCTCGAGTGAGAACGTCGACCTCATCGGCAACCTCGACCTCTTCGGCGATGAAGAGCAGCCGGGGCGTGTCGCCGACGTCTCGGCCTACGGCAACTACGCCTACCTGACCGCATTCTGGGAGCCCGAGTGCGACCGCGGCGGGGTGTACATCGCCGACATCTCCGACCCGGCCTCGCCCGAGTTCGTCTCCCTGGTCCCGAGCCACCGCGGCACGTTCAGCGGCGAGGGCTCGCAAGTCATCCATCTCGAGACGAAGTACTTCAGCGGTGAGGTGCTCGCCTTCCAGAACGAGATCTGCCCGGGCGAGACGAAGGGCATCGGCGGCATCACGCTCGTCGACGTCACCGACCCGACGAAGCCGAAGAAGCTCGTCGAGGGATTCGGCGACTTCACCGTGAACGGCAAGGCGCAGACCACGTCGAACGAGACCCACTCGGTGCGCATGTGGACCGACGGCGACAAGGCGTACGCCGTGCTCGTCGACGACGAGGAGGACACCGACGTCGACATCCTCGACATCACGAACCCGTCGAAGCCGAAGCTCATCTCAGAGACCTCGCTCGACGCCGACACGGCGCAGGCGCCCGGTGCGGTGCACGGCGACGCGGTGTTCCTCCACGACATGGTCGTCGAGGAGATCGACGGCGTGCAGACGATGCTCGCCTCGTACTGGGACGGCGGCTACGCCAAACTCAACGTCGACGACCCGGCCAACCCCGTGTTCATCGCCGACACCGACTTCGCGGCGGCCGATCCGGTCCGTGCCGAGTTCGGTGAGACGATCTCGCCTGAGGGGAATGCCCACCAGGCCGAGTTCACGAACGACAAAGAGTTCTTCATCGCCACCGACGAGGACTTCGATCCGTACCGAGTCACGGCCACCATGGAGGACGGCACCGAGTTCACCGCAGTCCAGGGTTCCGACGTGACGCAGATCGACGCCGACACGAGCCTTGCCGGGGGCACTCGCTACCTGGGCCTCGCGTGCGACGCCGCGTCGATACCGCCCGCAGACGACACGGCGAGCGTCGCGGTCATCGAGCGTGGTGTGTGCGACTTCGTCGTCAAGGTGCAGAATGCCGAGGCGGCCGGATACGCCGGTGTGATCGTGTTCAACCGCACCGGAGTCGACGGGTGCGACTCGCTCGTGTCGATGCTCGTCGACGCCGACATCCCCGCGGTGTTCGTCTCGCGCACCGACGGATTCCGCATCCTGACGGGCGAGGTTCCGGCCGACTACACCTGCGACGCATCGGGTGCCGGCACCCTGATCCCGACGGCGGTCGGCGCTTCCGGCCAGGACGTCGACATCTCGGCGGTCTTCGACGGATGGGGCTACGTGCACCTCTACGACGCCAGCACGATGCAGGACCTCGACCAGTACTACGTGCCCGAGAGTCAGGACCCGGCGCACGCGTCGGGCTCCGGTGACCTCTCGGTGCACGAGGTCGCGACCGATCCCGATGAGAACCTCGTCTACATCTCGTACTACGCGGCGGGATTCCGGGTCGTGAGCTACGGGCCTGACGGCATGGAGGAAGTCGGGCACTTCATCGACGAGGGCGGGAACAACTTCTGGGGCGTCGAGGTGCATGAGCACCCGAACGGCCAGAAGTACGTGCTCGCCTCCGACCGTGACAGCGGCGTGTACATCTTCCAGTACAACGCGCCGTGATCGGCTGAAGGGCTGAACGGATGACGGTGGGTCGGCGCGGAAGCGCCGGCCCATCGTCATGTCGCCACGCCTTCTTCGCAACCGCCCGGCGCGCACACCTAGGCTGAGAGGATGCCGCGCCGCGTCCGAACCCGCTCGTTGCCCGAGTGGCGCGACCCCGAGGCCGTGTTCCGGGCGTGGTTCGCGAATGCCCCCTACGCGGTGTGGCTCGACGGCGGTGCCGAAGCTGCATCCGGGGTGAGCGTCCTCGCCGCGGCCCATGAGGGCAGCGAGTTCGTGACCGCCGACGTGACGAGTGGCACCGTGACCCGCTCGACGCCGATGCGCGGCGACGACGGCGCGACGACGGTCGAGGCATCCGTGTTCGAGGTGCTGGCCGAGCGGCTGCACGGCATGACCGCCGGGCTTGGCCAGGACGCCGGGGTCGGCGGCCCACTCGGCTGGTTCGGCTGGTTCGGCTATGAGTTGGGCGCCAGGCTGAACGGCGTGCCCGTCGAGCCGGCCGAGACACCGGATGCCGCCTTCCTCTTCGTCGACCGCGCGATCGCCTTCGATCACGCCGCGCGGTCGATGCGCCTCGTGTGGCTCGAGCCCGACCCCGTCGACGAGGCCGGGGAGCCCGAGGTCGCCGACGTTCGGGCGTGGGCCGACGCCATGAGTGCCGCTCTGCAGTCGCCGCTCGAGGCGCCCCCGGCGACGGCGACGGCGGCGGCCCCGGCCACAGCGGCACCCGCAGTGCGGTGGCGCCACGACCCGCGCGCCTACGCGTCGCTCATCGCCGAGTGCAAGGCCGCGATCCTGCGCGGCGACGCCTACCAGCTCTGCCTCACCAACCGCATCGACGTCGACGTGCGGCCCGACCCCGCCGAGACCTACCTCGCCCTGAGGGCCTCGAGTCCGAGCCACCATGCCGGCTACCTCAGGTTCGGGGCGTTCGCGCTGCTGAGCGCGTCGCCCGAGCAGTTCCTGCACGTCGACCCCGATGGGCTCGTCTCGACGAAGCCGATGAAGGGCACTCGCCCGCGCAGCGCCGACCCCGCGCGCGATGCGGCGCTGCGACGCGAGCTCCTCGAGAGCGAGAAGGAACAGGCCGAGAACCTCATGATCGTCGATCTCATGCGCAACGACCTCGGTCGCATCGCCGAGCTCGGCAGCGTGTCGGTGCCGAGCCTCCTCGACGTCGAGGAGTATGCCCACGTGCACCAACTCGTCTCGACGGTGACCGCGCGGCTGCGGCATCCGCTCACGGCCCTCGACGTCGTGCAGGCGGCGTTCCCCGCCGGGTCGATGACCGGGGCACCGAAGCACAGCGCCATGACGATCCTGCACGAGCTCGAGCGCGGCCCCCGCGGCGTGTATTCGGGGGCGTTCGGGTACCTCGGCATCGACGGGAGCGCCGACCTGGCGATGGTGATCCGTTCGATCGTTCTGACCCCCGACGGCGCGAGCATCGGCACGGGCGGTGGCATCACGGCGCTCTCCGTCGCCCCCGAGGAGATCGAGGAGACGCGAGTGAAGGCGCGGGCCCTGCTGGCCGTGCTCGGCGCGGCGATGCCCCCGGCAGAGTGAGTAGTCTTGATGTTCGAGCGCGCCGCGATCTTGCGCGCCCGGAACCCGGAGCCCGCCCGGGGCAGCGACACACGATTGAGAGTCACGTGGCACACGATCAGGACCCAGCACACGCCGACGCCGGCGCGTACGACTTCGCCTCGATCCAGGCGAAGTGGCTTCCCGTCTGGGAAGAGCTGCAGCCCTTCCGTGCCGGCCGGCCCGGCGACATGAGGCCGCGCAAGTACATCCTCGACATGTTCCCCTACCCGTCGGGCGATCTGCACATGGGGCACGCCGAGGCCTTCGGCTACGGCGACACCGTCGCTCGCTACTGGCGCCAGCAGGGCTTCGATGTGTTGCATCCCGTCGGTTGGGACTCCTTCGGCCTGCCTGCCGAGAACGCGGCGATCAAGCGGGGCATCGACCCGCGGCCGTGGACCTACGACAACATCGAGCAGCAGAAGCGCTCGTTCCGCCAGTATGCGCCGTCGTTCGACTGGTCGCGCGAGCTGCACACGAGCGACCCCGAGTACTACAAGTGGAACCAGTGGCTCTTCCTGAAGCTCTACGAGAAGGGCATCGCCTACCGCAAGGCCGGGCAGGTGAACTGGTGCCCGAACGACCAGACCGTGCTCGCGAACGAGCAGGTCATCGACGGGCATTGCGAGCGCTGCGGCGCCGTCGTGACGAAGAAGGCGCTCACGCAGTGGTACTTCCGGGTCACCGACTACGCCGACCGGCTGCTCGACGACCTCAACCAGCTCGAGGGGGCGTGGCCGTCGAAGGTCCTCTCCATGCAGCGCAACTGGATCGGCCGCTCCGCCGGTGCCGACGTCGAGTTCGAGATTGAGGGGCGCGATGAGCGCGTGTCCGTGTTCACGACACGGCCCGACACGCTCTATGGCGCAACCTTCATGGTCGTCGCGCCCGACTCCGAACTCGCCGCCGAACTGGCCGCCGAGGCATCCGACGAGGTGCGCTCGCGGTTCCAGGGCTACCTCGATTCCGTGCGCGCCGAGAGCGACATCGACCGACTGAGCACCGAACGCCCGAAGACCGGTATCTTCCTCGAGCGCTACGCGGTGAACCCCGTGAACGGCGAGCGGTTGCCGATCTGGGCGGCCGATTACGTGCTCGCCGACTACGGGCACGGCGCGATCATGGCGGTGCCGGCCCACGACCAGCGCGACCTCGACTTCGCCCGGGCCTTCGGGCTGCCGGTGCGGGTCGTGGTCGACACGAACGCGCCCGTCACGGGCGTGATCCCCGTGATCCCGCTCGACGAACACGGCGACCCAGTGTTGCCCGACGACTACGAGCCGGTCGATCCGGCAACGACGGGAATTGCCCTCGCGGGGGAGGGCCGGCTCATCAACTCCGGCCCGCTCGACGGCCTGAGCAAGTCGAACGCGATCCGCCGGGTCATCGAGCTGCTCGCCGAGCGCGGCCTCGGCAGGGCCTCGAAGAACTTCCGGTTGCGCGACTGGCTCATCTCGCGCCAGCGCTACTGGGGCACACCGATCCCGATCATCCACTGCGTCGAGTGCGGCGAGGTGCCCGTGCCCGAGAGCGAGCTCCCGGTCAGGTTGCCGGATGCCGCCGGGCTCGACTTGAAGCCGAAGGGCGCGAGCCCGCTCGGCGCCGCCGAAGAGTGGTCGAAGGTGGCGTGCCCGAACTGTGGCGGCGACGCTCGCCGCGACTCCGACACCATGGACACGTTCGTCGACAGCTCCTGGTACTACCTGCGGTACCTGAACCCGAACGACGACACCATCGCGTTCGACCCGGCCGAGGCCGAGAAGTGGATGCCCGTCGACCAGTACGTGGGCGGCGTCGAGCACGCCATCCTGCACCTGCTCTACTCCCGATTCATCACCAAGGTGCTCTTCGACCTCGGCTACCTGAGCTTCACCGAGCCGTTCACGTCGCTCCTGAACCAGGGCATGGTCATCATGGACGGCGCCAAGATGTCGAAGTCGAAGGGCAACCTCGTCGAGTTCGCGAGCGAGCTGTCGGCCCATGGCGCCGATGCGCTTCGGGTGACGCTCGCGTTCGCCGGGCCGCCCGAAGACGACATCGACTGGGCGGATGTCTCGCCGGTCGGCGCCGCGAAGTTCCTCGCGCGCGCGTGGCGGATCTCGGGCGAGGTCACCTCGAGCCCCGACATCGAATGGAAGTCCGGAAACCCTGCGCTGCGCCGCATCACGCACCGGTTGCTCGCCGATGCTCCGAGCCTCATCGAGGCCTTCAAGTTCAATGTCGTCGTGGCGCGGCTCATGGAACTCGTGAACGCGACGCGCAAGGCGATCGACTCGGGCGCCGGAGCAGCGGATGCCGCCGTGCGGGAGGCATCCGAGGTCACGGCCATGATCCTGAACCTCTTCGCGCCATATACCGCCGAAGACATGTGGGAGCGCCTCGGGTACGAGCCCACCGTGGCACTCGTGCCGTGGCGCAAGCCCGATCCGGCGCTCCTCGTCGAGGAGTCGGTCACCGCGATCGTGCAGGTCGACGGCAAGGTGCGCGATCGACTGGAGGTCTCGCCCAAGGTGTCGGGCGATGAGCTCGAGGCGCTCGCCCGTTCCTCGGCGGGCGTCGCCCGCGCGATCGGCGAACGCGAGATCGTGAACGTCATCGTTCGTCCTCCCCGACTCGTGAACATCGCCACGCGCGCCTGACCGGCAGGCACCGACTCGCCCTCGACAGCGGCTCGAGGGTCCGAGGTGTCCGCTGACCTGATCGAGCGCGTGATCCGGTCGGTCTGGCTCGCGTAGCGTGCGGGCATGCCCGCGAGCCCCGACCCCCAACTGCTCGATGCGCTCGACCCGGTCGCTCGGCGCGCCGGCCCGCGCGTTCGCATCGCGGTCGGTGCCGCCGTCGTGCTCTTCGTCGTCGCGGTCGCCGTGGCGGCGATGCTCTCGTTCGCGGCGAGCGGCGGGGGTGGCCAGGAACGCATCGACGCTGTCGAGGTCGAGGCGACGGATGCCGCGGGGCATCACGCTTCGGTCGAGGAGGTGGCCACGACCCCGCTGCTCGTGCACGTGCTCGGTGCCGTGGCGAAGCCGGGGCTCGTCGAGCTCGCGGCCGGCTCGCGCGTCGTCGACGCCGTGGCCGCTGCCGGCGGCTTCACGGCCGAGGCCGATCCGGCCGGCGTCAACCTGGCGCGACCCGTGGTCGACGGCGAGCAGCTCGTGGTGCTCGCGATCGGGCAGGTGCCGCCGCCCGGCCCCGCCGCCGGTTCGGGCGCCGATTCGAGTGGATCGGCCACCTCCGGCGACGGCGTCGTGCACCTGAACACGGCCGACGTCGCGGCGCTCGACACGTTGCCCCGCATCGGACCGGCGCTCGCGCAGCGCATCATCGACTGGCGTGACGCGAACGGGCCGTTCACGAGCGTCGAGCAATTGCTCGAGGTCACGGGCATCGGCGATGCCGTCTTCGCCGGGCTCGTCGATCGCGTGAGTCTCTGAATGCGCGACCTTCGATTGCTCGTTCCCGCCGCAGCGGCCTGGGTGGCCGCCTGGGGTGCGGTCGCCGCCCCCGACGCCGGCATCGCGCCCTGGCTGTTCGCCGCTGCCTGCTGGGCAGTCGCCGGCCTCACGACCGCCGTGCTGGCCGGCATCCTACTGGTGCGAAGGCGCGACGCGATCGAGATCCCGAGGCAGGCTCGGGCGCGCCTGATCATGCCCTTCGCCGCGACGGCGCTCGTGTCGCTCGCCGCGTGCGGGCTCGTCTCGACGTCGGCGGCTGTCGGGCTCGACGCTCGGGAACGATCGCCCCTGCAGAGCGTCGCCGCAGAGCACAGCACGGCCGCCGTCGTGATCGAGCTCACGACGGCGCCACGCCCTGCCCCCGCTCTCTGGTTCGATCCGGCGGCGGACCCACCGGTGCGCCTCGAGGGGCGCCTCATCGCCGTCGATGGTCGTACCGTACCGGCGGTGCCGGTCACGGCAATGGGCTCAGCCCCGGGCGACGGACTCGATCTCGGTGCACACGTGGCGTTCGATGCCCGTGTCGCGGCGCTTCCTGCAGCGGAGGGTGCGGCGTTCCGATTGCGACCGGTCACCGAGCTCGAGGTCACGGCTGCTCCGCCACCCTGGCTCGGCTGGTCGGCAGGGCTTCGCAGCGGATTCGCCGCGGCCGCGAGCGCGCTCGGCGGCGATGGCGGCGCGCTCGTGCCCGGACTCGCGATCGGCGACACCGGTGCGGTCGGCGCCGAGCTCGACGCCGCCATGAAGTCGAGTTCGCTCAGCCACCTGACGGCGGTGTCGGGCGCGAACTGCGCGATCGTCACGGCAGCCGCCTTCGCCCTCGCGGCGGCCCTCGGCCTCGCCCGATGGATCCGCGTCGGGATAGCACTCGTCGCCCTGATCGGCTTCATCGTGCTCGTGACACCGGAGTCGAGCGTCGTCCGGGCCGGCGCCATGGCCGTCGTCGTGCTGGCCTCGATCGCGTCGGGCCGCCAGGGCGGTGGCATCGCAGCCCTGGCGCTCGCGGTCGTGGCCCTGCTCACGTTCGACCCGTGGTTCTCGCGCGACTACGGATTCGCCCTCTCGGTGTGTGCGACCGCCGGGTTGCTGCTCCTCGCCGCGCCGCTCACGAGCGCGCTCGCGCGGGTGATGCCCGTGCCGATCGCCGCGCTCCTGGGCGTGCCACTCGCCGCTCAGCTCGCGTGCCAGCCCGTGCTCGTATTGCTCGATCCCGGGCTCGCGCTCTACGGCGTGCCGGCGAACCTGCTCGCGGCACCGGCGGCGCCGCTCGGCACGGTCGTCGGCCTCGTCGGCTGTCTCCTCCTGCCGGTGCTGCCCTCCGTCGGATTCGCCTGCCTTCAACTCGCGTGGCTGCCCGCGAGCTGGATCGCGCTCGTCGCGCACGGCGCCTCCGCGATGCCGCTGGGGCGCTGGCCATGGCTGCCCGACGCGCCGGGCGCAGTGCTCCTGGCGACGTGCACGGCCCTGGCGCTCTGGCTCGCGTTCTCACGCCGGCGTCGACCGAGGGTTCGCGCGTCGGCGTGGGCAGCCCTCATCCTCGCCGTGGCGATCCCGTTCGGGATGCTCGTCGGCGCACCGGCCGTCAGCTTCGTCACCAAGCCCGGTGAGTGGGATGTCGCGGCCTGCGACATCGGGCAGGGCGACGCCGTGCTCCTGCGGTCCGCAGGTGAGACGGCGCTCATCGACACCGGCCCCGAGCCCGCCGCGCTGCAGCGATGCCTCGCGCTCCTCGGTATCGACCACATCGACCTGCTCGTCGTCACGCACTGGGACGCCGACCACGCCGGGGGAGTGGCGGCCGTCGTCGGACGAGTCGGAACAGTGATCCACGGCCCACTCGACGGCGAGCGTTCCAGCCGCGTGCTGGGTCCGCTCACGAGCGGGGGAGCCGCTGTGATCGAAGTCGTCACCGGACATCGGGGCGCGCTCGGCGATGCGCGCTGGAGGGTGGTGTGGCCCAAGCCCGGTGCGATTCCGGGCAATGACGCGAGCATCGTGCTCGACGTCGACGCGCCGGGCTACCGCGGGGTGTTCCTCGGCGACCTCGGCGAGGGCGCGCAATCGCGGATGTTGTCGTCGGCCGACCTCGGCGTCGTCGATCTCGTGAAGGTCGCGCACCACGGGTCGGCTGATCAGAGCGAGTCGTTGTACGACGAGCTCGGCGCCACGGTCGGGCTCATCGGCGTCGGTGCCGACAACGGCTACGGACATCCGACCGACCGGCTCCTCGACCTCCTCGCCGACGCCGGCACCGCCGTCGTGCGCACCGACCGCGCGGGCACCGCTGTGCTCACGGCGAACGACGGCGGCTTCGAGCTGTGGACGGAACGCGGCGCGGGCGGCGTCGGTGCCCGACCGTAGACTTGACGCGGAACGGGAGGTGCTGTGGCGGCACGCGCGAGTGGATCGGTCAAGGCGAAGGCGGCGATCCCGCAATTGCCGTGGCACGCCATCCGCCCTGCATCGGTCGTGCTCGTCACGGGCGGCGAAGAGGTCCTCGCCGAGCGTGCCACGGCGATGCTCCGAGACTTCCTCCGCGCAGAAGATCCCGCACTCGAGGTGAGCGATCTCGAGGCCGACGGGTATCGCCGCGGCGAGCTCCTCACCCTTGCGAGCCCCTCGCTGTTCGGCGAACCACGGCTCATCCGCGTGCAGGCCGTCGAACGGGCGAGCGACGACTTCCTGCTTGATGCGCTCGACTATCTCGGCCAGGTCGCCGATTCGACCACGCTCGTGCTCCGGCACAAGGGAGGCGTGCGGGGCAAGAAACTCCTCGACGCGATTCGCGCCGGCACGGGCGGCGGCATCGAGATCGTCTGCACCGAGCTCAAGAAAGACGCCGAGAAGCAGGATTTCGCCGCCACCGAGTTCCGCGCCGCCGGTCGCAAGATCAGCCCGGGGGCGCTGCGTGCGCTCGTGGCGGCCTTCAGCGATGACCTCGCCGAGCTCGCCGCCGCGTGCCGGCAGCTCATCGCCGACGCTCCAGGCGACATCTCCGAGGCCGTCGTGGCGCGGTACTACGGAGGCCGCGTCGAGACCAGTTCATTCGCCGTCGCCGATGCGGCGATCGCTGGCCGCCGTGGAGATGCGCTCATCGCCCTGCGTCACGCGCTCGACAGCGGCGCAGACCCCGTGCCGATGGTGGCAGCGTTCGCCATGAAGGTACGCACAATGGCCAAGGTGTCGGGGGTGCGCGGCGGCGGAGCGCAGGTCGCCTCGTCGCTCGGGCTCGCGCCGTGGCAGGTCGACCGGGCGCGTCGCGATCTCGCCGGCTGGAACGATGAAGGGCTCGCTCGTGCGATCGAGGCGCTCGCGGCGACCGATGCAGCGGTCAAGGGCGCCGAGCGCGATCCGGTGTTCGCCCTCGAACGACTCGTCGGCGTCATCGCCTCCCGCGGGCGCGATCCTCGCTGAAGTCGCCTCGGCAGAGGTCACCCCGGAGAGGTCGCCCGGCCGCGGTCGCCCGCCAGTGTGCCGGGAATGACGAAGGCCCCGCACTCTCGTGCAGGGCCTTCGAGCTGAGTGGCTCGCGTCAGAGCGAAGCGACCTGCTTCGCGATCGACGACTTGCGGTTCGCAGCCTGGTTCTTGTGGATGACGCCCTTGCTGGCCGCCTTGTCGAGCTTGCGCGTCGCGACGCGGAGGGCGCTGGCCGCCTTCTCCTTGTCGCCCGAGGCGATGGCGTCGCGCGTCGCGCGAACGGCGCTCTTCACTTCGCTCTTGACGGCCTTGTTGCGCTCCTGCGCCTTGAGGTTGGTGCGGATGCGCTTGATCTGCGACTTGATGTTTGCCACGTGGTTCGTCTTTCCTTCTATGCGGGTACCGGATGTGCCGAGCGAAGGTAGAGGGGCCTCGCCGGCGAATCGTGCGGGGTGGGACCCACACGGAAGCCAACAGGCAACGATACCAGCTACTCCCCGGCCACACCAATGCGGCCCGTCGACGTCGCACCGGAGGCGGTGCCATCCTGAGCGGATCCCGATTCGCGTGCGATCCGCCGACGTCGTGCGGCGACTGCGGCGCGTCGTTCGAGTTCGGCCACGGCCCCTGCCACGACGGCCGCGAAGTCGTCGGGGCGCACGAGACTCACGAGGTGGGTGGCGCCGGGCACGATGACGAGGCGAGCGTCGCGTGCAGCACGGAGCATCCGTCGTTCATCGAAGCGGAAGTGATCGAATCGGCCGTTCACGAGCCACACGGGAACCTCGATGCGGGCGAGCGCCGCCTCGGGGTCCATCGACGCCGCCGCCTCGAGCACGGGCGCCATGACGTCGAGGGCGACGCCGCCGGCGAGCACGTCCTCTGCAGCGCCGGGCGAGAGGAAGAGGCGCGTCGTCAGATCGTGCAGTGCTCGGCCGCGGTCGGGCATCCTCCCGATCAGGGCCGCGAGCCGGCGGTACCCGGCAAGTGCCGGCCCCCGGGGCCGAGTGCCGCACGACGCCGCCACGAGCCCGTCGAGGCGATCGGGATGCGTCGCCGCGAACTCCATCGCGAGGTAGCCGCCGAGGCTCAGCCCCACGAGCAGTCGCGGCACCGGGAGCGCATCGGGCGGGTTCAGCCCCTCGTCGATGAGGCGCATCGCCTCGTCGAACGAGAATGGCTCGCCGAGCCGGGTTCCGTGTCCGGGCAAGTCGATCGCGACCACGTCGAGGTCGTGGCGTCCGAGCATGGCGCACTGCTTCCGCCACATCGTCGCCGAGGTGCGGAGACCGTGCACGAGCACGACACGGGCGCGCGGCATCCGTCAGCCCGCCTCGGTCGCGTTCGCGACGCGCTTCGCGACGCGCTTCACGACGTGAACACCGGCAATCACGATGACGGTCATGGTGATGCCAGCCTAGCCAGCGGGCCTCTCGGGCGACAGCCGTCGAAAGCAGGGCCGGAACTCATGGGAGAATCGACAGGATGTCCCCTCGAGCCGCCAATCCTCCGGTGCCCGCCGCCACCGACCCAGCGCTGATCCGCAACTTCTGCATCATCGCGCACATCGACCACGGCAAGTCGACCCTCGCCGACCGCATGCTCGGCATCACCGGCGTCGTCTCCGACCGCGACATGCGCGCCCAGTACCTCGACCGCATGGACATCGAGCGTGAGCGCGGCATCACGATCAAGAGCCAGGCCGTGCGCATGCCGTGGCAGGTCGGCGACACGTCGTACGCGCTCAACATGATCGACACGCCGGGTCACGTCGACTTCAGCTATGAGGTCTCCCGCTCGCTCGCGGCGTGCGAGGGAGCGATCCTCCTCGTCGACGCAGCGCAGGGCATCGAGGCGCAGACCCTCGCGAACCTCTACCTCGCGCTCGAGAACGACCTCGAGATCATCCCCGTGCTCAACAAGATCGATCTCCCGGCCGCCGAGCCCGAGAAGTACGCGCGCGAGCTCGCCGACCTCATCGGCGGCTCGCCCGACGACGTCATGAAGGTCTCGGGCAAGACGGGTGTCGGCGTCGAGGAACTGCTCGACCGCGTCGTCGAGCGCATCCCTGCGCCGGTCGGCAACGCGGATGCCCCGGCTCGGGCCATGATCTTCGACTCCGTCTACGACAGCTACCGCGGCGTCGTCACCTACGTGCGCATGATCGACGGTCATCTCGCGCCGCGCGAGCGCATCCAGATGATGTCCACGCGCGCCACGCACGAGATCCTCGAGATCGGCGTGAGCGCGCCCGAGCCGACGCCCGGCAAAGGACTCGGCATCGGCGAGGTCGGCTACCTCATCACGGGCGTGAAAGACGTGCGCCAGTCGAAGGTCGGCGACACCGTCACGACGGCTGCGAAGCCCGCGACCCAAGCGTTGCCCGGCTACACCGAGCCGCTTCCCATGGTGTTCTCGGGCATCTATCCCATCGACGGCGGCGACTACCCCGAGCTTCGCGAGGCGCTCGACAAGCTGAAGCTGTCGGATGCCGCGCTCGTCTACGAGCCCGAGACCTCGGTCGCCCTCGGCTTCGGCTTCCGTTGCGGCTTCCTCGGACTCCTCCACCTCGAGATCGTCACCGAGCGGTTGCGCCGCGAGTGGGGTCTCGACCTCATCGCGACGGCTCCGTCGGTCGTCTACGAGGTGACCACGGAAGACAAGAAGACGGCCACCGTCACGAACCCGAGCGAGTTCCCGACGGGCGCGAAGATCGTCGAGGTGCGTGAGCCGATGGTGCGCGCGGCGATCCTCGCCCCGAAAGACTACGTGGGCACGATCATGGAGCTCTGCCAGAGCCGCCGCGGTGCGCTGCTCGGCATGGAGTACCTCGGTGAAGACCGCGTCGAGATCCGCTACAACATGCCCCTCGGCGAGATCGTCTTCGACTTCTTCGACCAGTTGAAGTCGAAGACCGCAGGCTACGCCTCGCTCGACTACGAGCCCACGGGCGATCAGGCGGCCGACCTCGTGAAGGTCGACATCCTGTTGCAGGGTGAGCAGGTCGACGCGTTCAGCGCCATCGTGCATCGCGACAAGGCCTACGCCTATGGCGTGCTCATGACGGGGCGCCTGCGCGAGCTGATCCCGCGGCAGCAGTTCGAGGTGCCGATCCAGGCCGCGATCGGCGCGCGCATCATCGCGCGCGAGTCGATCCGCGCCATGCGCAAAGACGTGCTCGCCAAGTGCTACGGCGGTGACATCAGCCGCAAGCGCAAGCTCCTCGAGAAGCAGAAAGAGGGCAAGAAGCGCATGAAGATGGTCGGCCGGGTAGAGGTGCCGCAAGAGGCGTTCATCGCTGCCCTGAGCGGCGACACCGAGAAGAAAGACGCGAAGAAGTAGGAGGCGACGGATGACTCGCCGAAGCACGTTCACCGACCAGTCGGTCACCTATGGCGCGATCGGGGCGACCCTCGCGCCCGATCTCCTGCGCTATCCGCCGGCGGGCTATCGTCCCGCTGAGGACGCGGTGCGAATCGGCAGCGGCATCGAGCGATTCGAGCGGGCCGCGGAATCGCTCATGACGTGGGGCATCCAGCGGGGCGCCGGCTTCACGGTCGACGACGTCTCCACGGGCACCGGCGCGCAGTACCCGGGCATCGTCTACGACGCCGACGGCTCGCCGCTCGCCGACCAGCCGCCACCGCGCGCCGAGGAGCGATTCGGCCCCGACGGAACGCCCTACATCGCGGCCGGCATGACGGCGACGCTCCGCCGCAAGGGCCGCTTCCGCACGCAGTCCACGCCCGTGCTCGTCGTCTACGTGCTCGACGAGCCCGACCGCATCGGCTTCGCCTACGGCACGACCGCCGACGGACCCGAGAGCGGCGAGGAGTCCTTCATCCTCGAACGACGCGACGACGACACCGTGTGGCTCACCATCCGGTCGATCCTCGCGACTCGCGGCGGCATCCGTGGCCTGTTCGCGCCCGGCCAGCGGCGGAAGCGGCGCGAACTCACTCGCGTCGAGCTCCGCGCCCTGCATCCTGCGGGTGGCGTGTAGGCGTGGGCTCCGCCCTCCCGCTCGGCGACTCGGCTCCGGCCGACGGCGTGCTGCCGCCGTCCGCGGCCGCAGGGGCCGCTGAGCGCGCGTTCGGCGTCTACGTGCACGTGCCCTTTTGCCGGGTGCGCTGCGGCTACTGCGACTTCAACACGTACACGGCCGGTGAGCTGCGCGGTGCAAGGCAAGCCGATTACGCCGACCACGCCATCGGCGAGATCCGGATGTCGCGGCGAATGCTCGAGGCATCCGGAGTGCCTGATCGCACCGCCCAGACGGTGTTCTTCGGCGGCGGAACGCCGACCCTGCTCCCCGCTGACGACCTCGTGCGCATGCTCGGCGCCGTTCGCGACGAGTTCGGCTTCGCAGCCGGCGTCGAGGTGACGACCGAGGCCAATCCCGATTCGGTGGGGCCGGCTGACTTGCAGCGCCTCGCCGACGGCGGATTCACCCGTGTCTCGTTCGGCATGCAGTCCGCCGTGCCGCACGTGCTCGCGGCGCTCGATCGCACCCACGACCCCGCACGCGTTCCGCTCGTGGTCGGTTGGGCGCGAGATGCCGGGCTCGACGTGAGCCTCGACCTCATCTACGGCACGCCGGGGGAGTCGCTCGACGATTGGCGGCGAAGTTTGGAGTTCGCCGTCGGGCAACGCCCAGACCATCTGAGTGCGTATGCGCTCATCGTCGAGCAGGGTACGAAGCTAGCGAGGCAGATCCGCCGCGGAGAACTCGAGACGCCCGACGACGACCTCGAGGCCGACATGTACGAGCTCGCCGAAGATCTGCTCGGCGCTGCGGGCTATGAGTGGTACGAGGTGAGCAACTGGGCGACCGCGCCCGCGCACCGCTCACGGCACAACCTCGGCTACTGGCGCAGTGACGACTGGTGGGGCGTCGGCCCCGGTGCCCACAGTCACGTGGGCGGCGTGCGCTGGTGGAACGCGAAGCATCCGGCGGCGTATGCAGAACGTGTTGCCGCCGGGGTGTCGCCGGCTGTCGGCCGCGAGGTGCTCGACGCGTCGACCCGAGAGACCGAGCGGGTTCTGCTCGGCACTCGTATCCGCGAGGGGATCGACCTCGGCTCACTGCGCCCCGAAGGACGCACGGCGGTCGCCGGTCTCGTCGCCGACGGGCTCGTGGATGCCAAAACCGCCCTCTCAGGTGGGCTCGTGCTCACCATGAGAGGGCGGCTGCTCGCCGACGCCGTGGTCAGGCGCCTGCTCGAGGTGTGATGCCGTTCAGCTCACGAACTTGATCGAGAGCGGGTACGAGTACGGCTGGCCCTGGTTCGCCTTCACCGCGGCGATGATGCTGAAGACGATGATCAGGACGCCGATCGCCGCCATCAGCAGGAAGCCGATGAGGATGATCGTGAGGATCGAGCTGACGATCATCGCGATGGTCATCGTGATCTGGAAGTTCAGCGCCGTCGCAGTGTGTGCGCGCACGAACGGTCCGCGATCCTTCAGCACGAGGTAGCCGACGAGTGCGGGGATGAACCCGAAGAAGATGCCGCCGAGGTGGATGAGCATCGACCACAGCTTCTCGTCGGCTGGGCTCAGCTGGTTGGTCTGCTCGTAGGGGCTCGAGGGCGGCGGCGGCGGTGTTGCGTCGGACATGTAGTGCGTCTCCTAGGTCGGGGCGCCGAACGGCGGTACTCGGTCGATCTCATGCTGGCACAGACAAGCGCGCCGGGGGCGGATTTCGCCTTCCCCGGCGCGCTCGTCGGCCGCGTGGTGGCGGGCGTCTACTTGATGAGACGCACGGAGAACGGGTAGCGGTAGTGCTTGCCGTCCTTCGCCTGGAGGAACGCGATGATCGAGAACACGACGCCCAGGATCCAGACGACCCAGGCGAGCAGCGACAGCACGCTGCCGAGGCCGAAGGTGACGACGGTCACGAGCGCCGTGACGATCCAGACCGCGATGTACGCGAAGACCAGCGTGATCTGGAAGTTCAGCGCCTCCTTGCCCTCGGTGTTCGTGAACGTGCCACGATCCTTGAACACGAGCCAGATGATGAGCGACGGCAGGAATCCGAGGACTCCACCGAGGTGTGCGAACGAACCCCACTGGATGTCCTGCTCAGGCGACAGTGGCGCGGCAGCGACCGGCTGCGGTGCTGCAGGCTGCTGCGGCGGCGGAATGTTGGGGTCGGGGGTCTGAGCATTGGGGTCGGTCATGAGCGTGCCTTTCGAAGGTTCTCTGATGAACCGCGACTGTGAAGGAGATTCGCAGCCAGTGGTGACGCGCGGATTACCCATACGGTAGCGCCGACACCCGCGGGCTGGCAACGACTACGGCACGGCATGTCGCGATATGATTGGCACTCAGGTAGAACGAGTGCTAAGCCGGTGCAGGGAAAGCGAGGGTCATGGTCTCCGAACGGAGTCTCGCGGTGCTCCGCGCGATCGTGCAGGACTACGTGGCGTCACGCGAGCCGGTGGGCTCGAAGACGATCGTCGAGCGCCATGCGTTCGGCGTCTCCGCCGCGACGATCCGCAATGACATGGCGCTCCTCGAAGAGGAGGAGCTCATCGCGGCGCCGCACACGTCGTCGGGCCGGATCCCCACCGACAAGGGCTATCGCGTCTTCGTCGACCAGCTGACCGACGTGCGTCCGCTGACCCAGGCGCAACGGCAGGCGATCGAGACCTTCCTCGGCGAGTCGAGCGACCTCGACGAACTGCTCGCACGCACCGTGCGGCTCATCGCCCAGCTCACGAAGCAACTCGCCGTGGTGCAGTACCCGAGCTTCACGAGCGCCCGCGTGCGGCACGTCGAGCTCGTCTCGCTCGCGCCGAACCGGGTGCTCTGCATCCTCATCGCCGACTCCGGCCAGGTCGAACAGCGACTCGTCGAACTCGAGCAGCCCGTCGACGAAGACACCCTCGCCGACCTGCGTGTGCGCCTCAACGACATTGCTGCTGGCGAGACGATGGCGGATGCCGCGATCGCCCTCTCGGGCGAAGTCCGCTCCGCCGATCGCCGTCACGCCGCAGTGATGCACACGCTCGCCGCGACGCTCGCCGAGCAGGCGCGCGTCCAGCGCACCGACCGGCTCGTGGTCGCCGGTGCCGCGAACCTCGTGCGAACCGAGCAGGACTTCGCGGGATCGATCCTCGGCGTCATCGAGGCGATCGAGGAGCAGGTCGTGCTCCTGAAGCTCTTCGGCGAGATGGCCACCGACGAGCACGGTGTCGCCGTGCGGATCGGGCGTGAGAACGCCTCCTTCGGCCTCGGGGAGACCTCGGTCGTCACGAGCGCGTTCGAGATCCCCGGGCGCGACATCTCCCGGCTCGGAGTCGTGGGGCCGACCCGAATGGACTACTCCAACAGCATGGCGGCGGTTCGCGCCGTGGCACGCTACCTCTCCCGCACCCTCGGCGAGAGCTGAACCCCGTCATTCGCCGCGACACCGGCGCATTGCATCCGGCAACCGAAAGGACAAGCCCTCCGTGGCCGACCACTACGAGGTCCTCGGCGTCGCACGCGACGCCACTCCCGACGAGATCAAGAAGGCGTATCGGCGCCTCGCCCGAGAGCTCCACCCCGATGTGAATCCCGGAGCCGAGGCATCCGAGCGATTCAAATCGGTGACGCACGCCTACGACGTGCTGAGCGACCCGAAGCAGCGCCAGCAGTACGACCTCGGCGGGCAGGGCGGCTTCAGCGGGCAGGGTTTCGGCGGGTTCGGCGACATCTTCGAGACGTTCTTCGGTGCCGGCCAGGCCACTCGCGGTCCGCGGTCGCGACGCGAGCGCGGACAGGATGCGCTCATCAGGGTGGAGGTCGGGCTCGAAGAGGTCATCTTCGGCACCCACCGCGACATCGAGGTCGACACCGCGATCACGTGCGGCACGTGCCACGGCAGCTGCTGCCAACCGGGCACCTCGCCCGTCACGTGCGACATCTGCCACGGCACCGGCTCGATCCAGCGCTCGGTGCGCTCGCTGCTCGGCAACGTCATGACGTCGAGCCCCTGCGGCACCTGCCGGGGCTACGGCACCGTGATCGCCACGCCGTGCATCACATGCCAGGGCCAGGGTCGTGTGCGTGCCCGGCGCACCGTGCCCGTCGACATCCCCGCCGGCGTCGACACGGGTGTTCGCCTGCAGATGCCGGGCTCAGGGGAGGCCGGCCCTGCCGGCGGCCCCAACGGCGATCTCTACCTCGAGATCAAGGTCAAGAACCACGAGGTCTTCAGCCGCAACGGCGACGACCTCCTGTGCTTCCTCGATGTGGCGATGACCGACGCGATCCTCGGCACCAGCACCACGATCCCGGCGCTCGATGGAGACGTCGACGTCGAACTCAGGGCGGGGCTGCAGAGCGGCGAGATCCTCACCGTGAAGGACCGCGGCGTCACGAAGCTCCGCGGCACCGGACGCGGCGACCTGAAGATCGGCGTGCAGGTCGTGACCCCGACCAAGCTCTCGACGAAGGAACGCGATCTCATCCAGCAGTTCGCCGCCTCGAAGAAGTCGCACGGGCCCGAGCTCGGACATTTCCAGCAGGGGCTCTTCGCGCGCCTCCGCGACCGGTTCCTCGGCTAGGCCGGCGTGAGCAGCCTCTACCTCGACGAATCGCTCGAACTCGGCGCCGTCACGCCGGGTGCGACCGTCGAGCTCTCGGGCGACGAGGCGCGTCACGCGGTGACCGTGGCACGCGTTCGCACGGGTGAGCGCATCGCGATCGGCGACGGCCGCGGCATCCTCGTGCGCGGCGTGGTCGTCTCCACCGGGGCCCGCGAACTCGCGCTCGAGGTCGAAGAGGTGCTCGTCGAAGAACCCCCCGAGACGCGGATCACGCTCGTGCAGGCGCTGGCCAAGGGCGATCGCGACGAGCTCGCGGTGCAAGCGGCGACCGAGCTGGGCGTCGACGCGGTCGTTCCGTGGGCGGCCGCGCGATCGGTGTCGCGCTGGGAGGGCCCGAAGGCCGAGAAGGGGCGCCAACGCTGGGCGAGCATCGTTCGCGAGGCGGTGAAGCAGTCGATCAGGGCCTGGCTTCCGCCGGTTGCGCCGGTCACGACGACGGGCGACCTCGCCGGCCTGCTGCAGGGCACGCGGATGCTGCTGCTCGAGCCCACCGCGACGACACCCATCACCGACATCCGGCCCGACGGTCGTGACCTCGCGCTCGTCGTCGGACCAGAGGGCGGCATCGCGCCGCCCGAGCTCGAGCGACTCGTGGCGGCCGGCGCGGAGCCGGTGCGACTGGGGGCATCCGTCTTGCGCACATCGACGGCCGGACCGGCTGCGATCGCCGTGCTCAACGCTGCGCTCGGGCGGTGGTGAGCCATCGATCGCTACGATGGTGGCATGAGCGATTCCGGTGCACGGCCCTCCCTCTTCGAGCGGATCGCCACTCGTGAGATCCCCGCGCGCATCGTGCTCGAGACCGAGCGCGTGATCGCGTTCCACGACATCGCGCCCAAGGCGCCGGTGCACGTCGTCGTGACGCCGAAGGCCGGCGACTACCGCGACGTCGTCGAGCTCGCAGCCGGAGACCCCGGCCTCCTCGCGGAACTCGTCGCCGCAGCGCACGAGGTCGCGGATTCGCTCGCCGACGGCCAGTTCCGGCTCGTCTTCAACACCGGGCCCGATGCCGGCCAGACCGTCTTCCACGTGCACGCACATGTGCTCGGCGGAGGGCTCGAGGAGACTTCGCTTGGCGACTGATCCGATCGGCCAAGGCGCCGCGCCGCAGCCCGCGCGCGACGATGAAGAGCGCCTCACCATCGACGGCATCGCCATGGTGCGCCTCCTCGGCCCGCAGGATCGCCTGCTCTCGAGCATCGAGCGCGAGAACCCCGGCGTCGAAGTGCACGTGCGCGGCAACGAGATCGCGATCCGCGGCGACGTCGACGGTCGCACGCGAGTGCGCCGCCTCATCGAAGAACTCCTGGCGCTCGTTCGCAACGGCCAGGATCCGACACCCACCGAAGTGAGGAGTTCGGCCCGAATGCTCGAAGCCGATCCCAATGCCAAGCCGTCCGAGATGCTCGGGCAGGTCATCGTGTCGAGTCGCGGAAAGACCATCCGACCGAAGACCGAGGGCCAGCGGCAATACGTCGACGCGATCGACGAGCACACGATCGTCTTCGGCATCGGTCCGGCCGGCACAGGCAAGACGTACCTCGCCATGGCGAAGGCCGTGCAGGCGCTGCAGCGCAAAGAGGTCAGTCGGATCATCCTCACGCGCCCCGCCGTCGAGGCGGGGGAGCGCCTCGGCTTCCTGCCGGGCACGCTCACCGACAAGATCGATCCCTACCTCCGCCCGCTCTACGACGCGCTCAACGAGATGATGGATCCCGAGCTCGTGCCGAAGCTGCTCGCCGCGGGCACGGTCGAGGTCGCTCCGCTCGCCTACATGCGCGGCCGCACCCTCAACGACTCGTTCGTCGTGCTCGACGAGGCGCAGAACACCACGCCCGAGCAGATGAAGATGTTCCTCACCCGTCTCGGGTTCGGGTCGCGCATGGTGGTCACCGGCGACATCACCCAGGTCGACCTGCCGACCGGTGCGAGCGGACTGCGACTCGTCACACGCATCCTCGACAACGTCGACGACATCCAGTTCATCCGGCTGACGAGCGACGACGTCGTGCGCCACTCGCTCGTCGGCCGCATCGTCGACGCCTACACCGAGTACGACCAGCGCACGCAGGCCCAGCGGTTCGAGCGTGATCAGGCTCGCGAGTTCGCGAACCGCGCCGAACGGCGGGGTCACGCGCCACGCGATCACCAGCCGAGGAAGAACACGTGAGCATCGAGATCAACAACGAGTCGGCCATCGCGGTCGACGAGACCGCCATCCAGCGGCTCGCCGTGTACGCGCTCGACGCCATGCACGTGCACGCCGACGCCGAGCTCGCGATCGTGCTCGTCGACGAGGGCGCGATGGAGCAACTGCACGTGCAGTGGATGGATGAGCCGGGTCCCACCGACGTCCTCAGCTTCCCCATGGACGAACTGCGTCCGGGCACGGAAGACCAGCCCACCCCGCCGGGCCTGCTCGGCGACATCGTGCTCTGTCCGCAGGTCGCGCAAGCGCAGGCGCAGACGGCGGGCCACGAGCTCATCGACGAGCTCCTGCTGCTGACGACCCACGGCATCCTCCACCTGCTCGGGTTCGACCATGCCGAGCCGGCCGAGGAGAAGGAGATGTTCGGCGTGCAGCGCGACATCCTCGTCGGCTTCTCCATGCAGGAGCGGCGCCGCTGACCATGGAGCCCTGGCTCTTCCTCGGAGCGGCATTCGTGCTCGTGGCATTCGGCGGTCTCATGGCCGCCGTCGATTCGGCCATCGGTGTGAGCTCGCGCGCCGACATCACCGACATGGCCTTCAGGTCGCGGGCGCGCCGCTCGCTTCTCGCGATCGCGGAAGACACCGGCGCCCACGTGAACGCGGTGAACTTCATGCGCATCATCGCCGAAACGACCTCGGCAGTGCTCGTGACCCTCGCGTTCACCTTCTTCATCGAGAGCATCTGGCTCGTGCTGTTGTACTCGGCGCTCATCATGACCGCCGTCTCGTTCGTGCTCGTGGGGGCGAGCCCGCGCAGCGTCGGCCGTGCACACTCGTCCACGGTGCTCCGTCTCACGGCTCCGCTCGTGCACTTCCTGCGCGTGCTCCTCGGCCCGCTCGCGGGCGCGCTCGTCACGCTCGGCAACCGGGTCACGCCCGGCCGCATCCGCTTCGCCGGGGTGTCGAGCGAGGAGCAACTGCTCAGCATGGTCGACGAGGCGACCGAGCTCGACGTGCTCGAGGAGGGCGACCGCGAGCTCATCCACTCGATCTTCGCGTTCAACGACACCGTCGTTCGCGAGGTCATGGTGCCGCGCACCGACATGGTCACGATCGACGCCTCCGAGCACCTCGCGCACGCGATGTCGCTGTTCCTGAGGGCCGGCTACTCGCGCATTCCGGTCGTCGAGCGCGACGCCGACGACGTCACCGGCATCCTCTACCTGCGTGATCTCGCACGACTCGGCTTCGAACAACCGCTCGACGCCGAGGGACTCACGGTCGGCGAGCTCGTGCGCCCAGCGGTCTTCGTGCCCGAGTCCATGAAGGCCGACGCGCTGCTCCGCCAGATGCAGCTCGAATCGAACCACCTCGCGATGGTCGTCGACGAGTACGGCGGCATCGCCGGCCTGGTCACGCTCGAAGACCTCATCGAGGAGCTCGTCGGCGACATCTCCGACGAGTACGATCGCGAGGCCGCCCAGGTCGAGGAACTCGAGCCGGGGCGGTATCGCGTGAACGTGCGACTGCCGATCGGCGAGCTCGGCGACCTCTTCGGCCTCGACCTCGAGGATGAAGACGTCGACTCGGCCGGTGGGCTGCTCTCCAAGGAGCTCGGCCGCCTCGCGCAGCCCGGCGAGCGCGTGACCGTCTCGGGCCTCCTGCTCGAAGCCGAACGCACCGAGGGCCGCCGCAAGCGAATCTCCACCATCCTCGTCGAACGTGACCAGGCGCTCATCGATGCGCAGACCGCGTTCGAGTCGGGCGACCCCGAAGGAAGGAACAGCCGTGGCTGAGTACCGTGCCGGATTCGTCTCGATCGTCGGGAGGCCCAACGTCGGCAAGTCGACGCTCACCAACGCGCTCGTCGGCGAGAAGGTGGCGATCACGAGCTCGAAGCCGCAGACCACGAGGCGCGCGATCCGTGGCATCGTGCATCGCGAACGCGGACAGCTCATCCTCGTCGACACGCCGGGGCTGCACCGCCCGCGCACGCTGCTCGGCGAGCGACTGAACACGCTCGTGCAGTCGACGCTCGGCGATGTCGACGTGATCGCGTTCTGCGTTCCCGCGAATGAGGCGATCGGCCCGGGCGACCGCTACATCAACGAGCAGCTCGAGCAGTATCCGAGGGCCAAGAAGGTCGCGATCGTGACGAAGACGGATGCCGCGTCGAAGGCGCACGTCGCCGAGCAGCTCCTCGCGGTCTCGCGACTGCGCGAATGGGACTCGATCGTCCCGGTCTCCGCGCCGCGCGGCGAGCAGCTCGAGGTGCTCGTCGACGAGCTCCTCGCGCTCATGCCGACCGCGGAGCACGAGCTCTACCCGGCCGAGATCCTCACCGATGAAGACGTCAACGAGCGGATCGCCGAGTTCGTGCGCGAGGCGGCACTCGAGGGCGTCTCCGACGAGCTGCCGCACTCGATCGCCGTGACCATCGACGACGTCATCGAGCGCGACGACAAAGACCTCGTCGAGGTGTACGCCAACCTCTACGTCGAGCGCGACAGCCAGAAGGGCATCATCATCGGCAAAGGGGGCGCGCGGCTCCGCGAGGTCGGGGCGACCGCTCGCGTGCAGATCGAGGGCCTCCTCGGCCGCAAAGTCTTCCTCGCCCTGCACGTGAAGGTCGCGAAGGACTGGCAGCGCGACCCCAAGCAACTGGGGCGCCTCGGCTTCTGAGCACGGCCCTCAGTTGCTCCGGCCCTCACCTCGCCGGGGGATACATCGCAGGGATGATTCCGCTGCCGTTGCGAGGCTGCGCCGCCGCCGGGCGCGTACGGTGGATCGGTGCCCACCTCGATCAGCCGTGCCAGGTTCACGACGGATGCCGTGCTGGCCGGCGTCTTCGCGGTGCTCTGCCTGCCCTTCGCGGCACTCGGCGGCTGGCCCGACTTCGTGGTGCTCGCCGCCTTCACGGCGGCGCTCGTGGTGCGTCGCCGCGCACCTGCGTGGTCGCTCGGGATCGCCTGGGGCGCCGCGCTGCTGCAGATGACGATGCTGCGCGACCTCCAGCTCTACGACGCTGCGGTGCTCGGCGTGCTCTACTCGACTGCCGCGCACGGCGGGCGGGTGCTGAAGTGGCTCGGCCTCGCCTCGGCCGGCGTCGGGGCGCTGCTGGCGACCGGGTACCTCGCGGTCGTGAAGCCGCTCCTCGACGATGCCGGCTTCGGCTCGGGAGACCCGTTCAGCACGGTGCTCCTCGCTGCCGTGCTCTTCGTCGCATCGATCGCGGTGCTCGTGCTCGCGTGGACCACGGGCCTGCTTGTGCGTTCGGTACGCGACACCCGCGAGGTGCGGCGACGCGAGGAGACCGCGACGCGCGAGCGCGCGCTCGTCGAGTACCGCTACGCGGTGGAGCAGGAGCGCAATCGCATCGCCCGAGACATGCACGACGTCGTCGCGCACTCGCTCGCCGTCGTCATCGCGCAGGCCGACGGAGCGAGGTTCGCCGCGCCCGCCCGGCCCGAAGCGGGCATCGAAGCGCTCGGCACGATCGCGGGCGTCGCGCGTGGCGCCCTCGGCGACGTGCGGATGCTGCTCGCCGAACTGCGCCACCATGAGGCCGGCACCCCGCAGCCGGTGCTCGACGACCTCGGGGAGCTGCTCGAGCAGGTGCGCGCCGCGGGCCTCGACGTGCGCTTCACGGAGACCGGCGAGCGCCGTCAACTCGGCACCGGTCACCAGATCGCGGTGTACCGGATCGTACAGGAGGGTCTCACGAACGCCTTGCGGCACGGCGACGGCGCGGAGCCGGTCATCGTGGACTTCGCGTGGGATGCATCGGGTGTGAAGCTCGAGGTCGTGAACGCGATGCGCCCGGTTTCCGCTCCGACCGAGCCGCACACCATCCGGCACGGCATTCCCGGAATGCGCGAACGAGCCCAGCTCGCCGGCGGATCCCTGAGCGCCGAGGCCGGTGACGACGGGCGATTCAGGCTCCGCGCCCGCGTGCCCATCCAGCCGGGGAGCACCGTATGAGCGCCATCCGCGTCGCACTCGTCGACGACCAGGCCCTGTTCCGTGCGGGCGTGCGCATGCTCGTCGAGTCGCAGCCCGATCTCGACGTCGCCGGAGAGGCGGGCGACGGGGCATCCGGCGTCGCCCTCGCTGCGCGATCACAGCCCGACGTGATGCTGATGGACGTGCGGATGCCGGTGCTCGACGGCATCTCGGCGACCGAGCGCATCCTCGCCGACGCCGACCGCGAGGGGCGCACGCCGCCACGGATCCTCGTGCTCACGACCTTCGACCTCGACGAGAACGCCGCTCGCGCGATCCGGGCGGGAGCGAGCGGGTTCGTGCTGAAGGACGCCGACCCCGAGTTCCTGCTCGCCTCGATCCGCACCGTGCACCAAGGCAACCAGGTGATCGCCGCCTCCGCCACGCGCGAGCTGTTCGCCCACGTCGGCCGGGGGAGCGGGCGCCGTCCGGCTCCGGCAGCCTGGGCGGGACTCACGCCGCGCGAGCGCGAGATCTTCGCCCTCGCGGCGCGCGGGCTCTCGAACGCCGAGATCGCGGCATCCGAGTTCCTGAGCGAGGCGACAGTGAAGACGCACGTGAGCCGCATCCTCGCGAAGCTCGGCCTGCGCGATCGAGTGCAACTCGTCGTCTTCGGCTACGAGCACGACCTCGGCAGCTGACTCGACGCACGTCATCCTCGAGGATGACGGCGAACCATCCGACCGCCGGATGCCGCGCCACAGCCGCTTCCGTAGCTTCGAGATCATGCAGATCCAACCCTCAGACCTCGGCCTCATCGCTCGCGTCGCGACCCTCGGCAAGCACTACGGGGAGGGCGCGGGAGCGGTCACCGCGCTCGACGACGTCTCGCTCGGGCTCCGGCGCGGCGAGTTCACCGCCATCATGGGCCCGTCGGGATCGGGCAAGTCGACGCTCATGCACATCATGGCCGGCCTCGACACCCCGAGCTCCGGCCGGGTGTGGCTCGGCGACACCGACATCACCGAGCTCTCCGACAGCGCATTGACCGTGCTTCGCCGCCGGCGCGTCGGGTTCATCTTCCAGTCGTTCAACCTCGTGCCGACCCTCGATGTGCGCGGCAACGTGATGTTGCCGTTCGAGCTCGACGGCCGTCGCCCGAGCCGCGAGGAGCAGGCGTGGATCGACGAGTTGCTCGAGACGCTCGGTCTCGGTGCGCGGCTCGGCCACCGGCCGCACGAGCTCTCGGGCGGGCAGCAGCAGCGGGTCGCGATCGCGCGCGCCCTCGCGACCCGCCCCGACCTCGTGTTCGCCGACGAGCCCACCGGCAACCTCGACTCCCGCACCGGGCGCGAGGTGCTCGGCCTCCTCGCCGCCGCGAGTGCCCGGTACGGCCAGTCGATCGCGATGGTCACGCATGACCCGATCGCGGCGAGCCACGCCGACCGCATCCTCTTCCTCGCCGACGGGCGGATCGTGCGCGACTCGGCACGATCGACGCCCGAGGACATCTCGACCTTCATGCTCGCGATGGAGGTCGCGGCGTGAGCACTCGGCTGAAAGACCAGTGGACGACGCTCCTCGTCGCCGCGCTGGCCGGCACCTTCGGGGTCGCGCTGCTTCACATCACCGGCCTGCTCGGTGCCGCGATCGCCGCCGACGACGTCACCGGCGGGAGCGCCACCGTGGCGCTCATGCTCGGTGTCGTGGCGATGGTGTTCATCGTGATCGCGATCTACGTGAGCGCGGTCGTCACGGCGAACACGGTGTCGACCGTCGTCGCCGGTCGCACCCGGCTCATCGCGCTGCTCCGCCTCATCGGCTCGAGTGCCCGAACACAGCGTGCGCAGATCGCGAGGGAGGGGCTGCTCGTCGGCGTGGCCGGGGCGGCCATCGGCGTCGTGCTGGGCACGGGCGTCGCGTTCGCGCTCGACGAGATCGCCGTCGCGAACGAGCTCATGCCGGCGACCGACTACGGCTACCTGAACGTCTGGGTCGTGCTGCCTGCGGTCGCGGTCGTCGTCACGACCTGGCTCGCGTCGTGGGTCGGCTCCCGGCGCGTGCTCCGGGTGCGGCCGATCCAGGCGATCGGCAACTCGAACGAGCAGGACCGCGAGGAACTCGGCCGTAGCCGCGGGCGCAATGCCAGTGCGATCGTGTTGTCGGTCCTCGGCCTCGCCATGCTCGTCGCCGGCGTCGTCTGGGGGCCGACCAACCCCGTGTGGATGATCGTCGCCGTGCTCGGCGGCGTCGTCTCGTTCACCGGAATCGTGCTCGCCGCCCACGTCGTCATGCCGCCGGCCCTTCGTCTCGTCGGTCGCCTTTTCGGAGGCTCGCCCTCCGCTCGTCTCGCCGCCGAGAACGCGGTGCGCCATCCCGAGCGGAGCTCGCGCATGACCATCGGGCTCGTGATCGGCGTGACGCTCGTGACGACGTTCGCCGTCGCGATGGAGTCCTATCGCGCGATGCTCGTCGCCGCGCAGCAGGTGCGACCGGAGGTGTACGCCGGCATCGACGAGATGCTGAACGCGACCGTCGCGGTCTTCACGGTGCTGATCGGCTTCAGCGCCCTGATCGCCGCGATCGGCATGGTGAACACCCTCTCGCTCAGCGTGATGCAGCGCACCCGGGAGCTCGGCCTGTTGCGCGCGCTCGGGTTCGACCGGCGACAGCTTCGGCGCATGATCGTTGTGGAGAGCGCGGCGCTGACCCTCGCGGCGACGGCGATGGGCATCGTGCTCGGGTTCGGCTACGGGTGGGCCGGCGCGCAGGCCCTGCTCGGCGGCGCCCAGGGGCAGATTGCGTTCGTGCTCCCCGGCATTCCGTGGGCGCTGTTCGGGGGGCTCCTGGTCGCCGCAGGCGTGCTGACCCTCGTCGCGTCGATCGCGCCGGCTCGCCGTGCGATGCGGGTCTCGCCGGTCGTGGCACTCGCGGTCGAGTGAAACGACGACGCTGAACGGATGCCGCGGCGACCGCGGCATCCGTTCAGCGTCATGTTTCGCGAGCACGCATCCTCGGTGTTAGCCTTGTCGCGTGCTTCCCGGCCTGCTCCTTCTTAGCTGCCGCAGCGAGTCCTAGTTCACAGGCCTCCCTCGCTGCGGAGTTCGTCGTCGGCTGAAACCCATCCGTAAGCGAGAAGAGCACCCAATGCAGAACACCCAGAAGCCGTCGTCGATGCCGGTTCATCGGTATCGCCCGTTCCACGAGCAGATCCGCGTCGAGCTCCCCGATCGCACGTGGCCGTCCAAGCGCATCGAGCGCGCGCCCCGCTGGTGCGCCGTCGACCTGCGCGACGGCAACCAGGCCCTCATCGACCCGATGAGCCCCGAACGCAAGCGCATCATGTTCGACCAGCTCGTGCGCATGGGATACAAGGAGATCGAGGTCGGCTTCCCGAGCGCGAGCCAGACCGACTTCGACTTCGTGCGCAGCCTCGTCGACTCGGGCGCCATTCCCGACGACGTCACCATCCAGGTGCTCACCCAGGCACGCGACCACCTGATCGAGCGCACCTACGAGTCGATCGCGGGCGCCAAGCAGGCGATCGTGCACCTCTACAACTCCACGAGCATCCTGCAGCGCGATGTGGTGTTCCGCACCGACAAGCAGGGCATCATCGACATCGCACTCCACGGCGCTCGCAAGTGCCGCGAGATGGAGGCGTCCGTTCCCGGCACGACCGTGTACTACGAGTACTCGCCCGAGAGCTACACGGGCACCGAGCTCGAGTTCGCCGTCGACGTGTGCAACCAGGTGCTCGAGATCTTCGAGCCCACCCCCGAGCGCAAGGTCATCATCAACCTGCCGGCGACGGTCGAGATGGCGACGCCGAACGTCTACGCCGATTCCATCGAATGGATGTCGCGGCACCTCGCCCACCGCGAGAACGTCCTCCTCTCGCTGCACCCCCACAACGACCGCGGCACCGCGATCGCCGCGGCGGAGCTCGGCTACCTCGCCGGCGCCGACCGCATCGAGGGCTGCCTCTTCGGCAACGGCGAACGCACGGGCAACGTCGACCTCGTCGCGCTGGGCATCAACCTGTTCACGCAGGGCATCGACCCGCAGATCGATTTCTCCGACATCGACGAGATCAAGCGCACGACCGAGTACTGCAACCAGCTGCCGGTGCCCGAGCGCCACCCGTGGGCGGGCGACCTCGTCTACACGGCCTTCTCCGGGTCCCACCAAGACGCCATCAAGAAGGGCTTCGAGGCGATGGATGCCGAGGCCGCCCGTCGCGGCATTACCGTCGACGAGCTCGAATGGGCCGTGCCCTACCTGCCGGTCGACCCGAAAGACCTGGGCCGCAGCTACGAGGCCGTGATCCGCGTCAACTCGCAGTCGGGCAAGGGCGGCGTCGCCTACCTGCTGAAGACCGACCACGCTCTCGACCTGCCGCGACGCCTTCAGATCGAGTTCTCGGGCGTGGTGCAGGCCAAGACCGATGCCGAGGGCGGCGAGGTCTCGAGTGCCGACATCTGGCGCATCTTCAACGACGAGTACCTGCCCGCTCCCGCCGACCGCCCCGACGAGAAGTGGGGACGCTTCGAGCTGCTGTCGCTGCGCACCCAGAGCGCCCTCGACGGGGTCGTCAACGTGCACGTCGGGCTGCGCGACGGCGACGAGCGAGTCGAGGCCGACGCGAACGGCAACGGGCCCATCTCCGCGTTCCTCGCGGTGCTCGGCGCCGAAGGCGTCGACGTGAAGCTGCGCGACTACGTCGAGCACACGCTCGCCGCGAGCGGCAGTTCCCAAGCGGCCGCGTATGTCGAACTCGAGGTCGAGGGCCGGGTGCTGTGGGGCGTCGGCATCGACGGCGACATCTCCACCGCGTCGCTGAAGGCGGTCGTCTCCGCCGTCAACCGAGCGCTGCGCGGAGTTCGAGTCGAGGCCGACAAGCTCGAGGCCGTCACCGCGTAAGGATCGAATTCAGCGCGATCGGATGCCGCGAGCCCCAGTCGGGCTCGCGGCATCCGTGTTCCCTCAGGCGCGCCGCCAGACCTTCCAGCTGCCGAGGGCGCGCTGCTCGGGAAGGCTCCAGCCGTAGCGCACCGAGCCGAGCCTGATGAGCGTCGTGACGACGACGCACGCCGTGGCGGCCGCGATGATGGGCGTTCCCATCGCGACGAGCACGACGAGCAGCGTCGTGCCCACGGTCGCCGCGACCGCGTACAGCGACCCGACGTGCATCAGGGCGATCGGCAGGTTGAGCGCCACGTCGCGCAGGATCGAGCCGCCGACCGCCGAGAGCACGCCCACGAACACCGCGGGCACGACGGGCACGCCGTAGGCGAGGGCCTTCGAGGTGCCGATCGCGCCGAAGAGCCCGATGGTCACGGCATCGAGCGCGATGATGAGGCCGTTGAGTCGCGCGAACACGCGCAGCAGGAGCATCCCGAGCAGGGCGGCGGCGGTGCCGACAGGGAGGTACCAATTGCTCGCCATCGCCGCCGGAAGCTGGTTCAGCAACAGGTCGCGCATGAGGCCGCCGCCGAGCCCGACGATCACGCCGATGAGGGCGACGCCGAGCAGGTCGATGCGGCGCTCGGTGAGGCGGGCCGCGAACATCGCGCCCTGGATGGCGCCGACGGCGACGGCGGTGAGGTCGAGCCAGAGCGGGATGATGAACAGGGCCGAGGTCACGGCACCAGTGAATCACGCGAGCGCCTCGGCCGTGGGCGGCCGGGAACGCGAGATAATCGATTGTGCCCGTGTATCGAGATGAAGCCGTCGTGCTCCGCACCCACAAGCTGGGTGAGGCCGATCGCATCCTCACGCTGCTCACGCGCCGGCACGGCAAGGTCAGAGCGGTCGCGAAGGGAGTGCGCCGAACCGGGTCGAAGTTCGGTGCGCGGCTCGAGCCGTTCATGGTCGCCGACCTGCAGCTCTACGAGGGCCGCAGCCTCGACGTCGTGACCCAGGCGGAGTCGATCGGCTCCTACGGCGCGGAGATCACCCAGGACTACGGGTCGTACACGGCCGCGAACGCGATGGTCGAGGCGGCTGACAAGCTCACCGAAGACGAGGGATCGCTGCAGCAGTACCTCCTGCTCGTCGGCGCGCTCCGCTCGCTCTCTCGGTTGGAGCACGGTGCCAGTCTCACCCTCGACTCCTACCTGCTCCGCGCCCTCGCCCTCGCCGGGTGGGCGCCGAGCTTCGAGGATTGCGCGCGCTGTGGCAAGACCGGCGAGCACACGGCCGTCGTCGTGCAACTCGGCGGGGTCGTCTGCGATGACTGCGCCCCGCCTGGCACGCCGCGCATCGCGCGCTCGACCGTCGCTCTGCTCGGCGCCCTGCTCGCTGGCGATTGGGCCTTCGCCGAGGCGGCCGGCGAGGGCGACCGCAACCAGGCGAGCGGAATCGTCGCCGCCTACACCCAGTGGCACCTCGAGCGAGGCCTCCGCTCGCTGCCCCACGTCGACCGAGAAACGGCGGCCCCGTGAGCCCGAAGCCCTACACCCATCGTGACGCGGTGCCGTACCGGCCGATCGATTGGACGGGCCTCTATCCTCCCGAGCTCCCGAAGGGCGCCGTGCCGAACCACGTCGCGATCGTCATGGACGGCAACGGCAGGTGGGCGAACCGCCGGGGACTCACGCGCATCGAAGGACACAAGGCGGGGGAGGCGGCGCTTCTCGACGTCGTGGCGGGTGCCATCCAGGCCGGCGTGAAGCACGTCTCGGTCTACGCGTTCTCGACCGAGAACTGGAAGCGCTCACCCGAAGAGGTGCGCTTCCTCATGGGCTACAACCGCGATGTGCTCCACCGGCGGCGCGACCAGCTCAACGAGTGGGGCGTGCGAATCCGCTGGGCAGGGCGGCGCCCTCGGCTGTGGGCGTCGGTCATCAACGAGCTCCAGTACGCCGAGCAGCTCACCGCCCGAAACGACACCCTCACCCTCACGATGTGCGTGAACTACGGCGGCCGCAACGAGATCGCCGACGCCGTGCGCTCGATCGCCGACGACGTGGCATCCGGGCGCCTCCGCCCCTCCGCCGTCACCGAGAAGCTCATCGCCAAGCGGCTCTATGTGCCCGAACTGCCCGACGTCGATCTCTTCGTGCGCAGCTCGGGGGAGCAGCGCACCTCGAACTTCATGCTCTGGCAGGCGGCGTACGCCGAGATGGTCTTCCTCGACACGCTCTGGCCCGACTTCTCGCGCACCGACCTCTGGCAGGCGATCGAGGTCTACGCGGCCCGCAACCGCCGCTTCGGCGGCGCGGTCGACGCGCCGACCGCCGGCTGAGCGTCATCGCGTGGCCTCGGCGAACGCTCCCGAGAGCCATTCGTCGGCCGCGCGAGGGCTTCGGAGTCGCACGATCGTGAGCTGCGGATGCCTCGCCGCGGCGCCTTCGACGAGAGACAACCACTTCGAATGCGTGCGCCAGGCCCAGCGCACGATGTGGTCGGCGTCGGTGAACGCCGTGCGCAGGGGCGGCTCGACGTTGCCGTTCCAGAGCACCTCGCGACGCGCCCGGCGCCTGACCGTGCGCCGCAGTACGCGGAACATGACGAGCGGCCGTGGGTAGTCGAGCCATACGAGGAGTTGCGCGCGTGACGCGAGAAGGTCCCGCGCGTCGGAGTAGAGCCACTCGGTGGCCCACTCGGTTCGCGAGGTGAACTCGGCGACCTCCGCCATGAAGCTCGGCCGCGGGGTCCAGCCGGGTCCGTGTCGCAAGGCGTCGATCTCCTGGTACGGGATACCGAGGCGACGGTGAGCCGCCGCGTGAACGTCGACTTCCCCGACCCGCTCGTGCCCGCGACGATCACGCGGCGCGGTCGAAGCGGCAGTGGGTCGGAGGGGCCGAGCATCATCCGAGCGTATCCAACGGCCGAGCCATGTTCCGGTACGGGAATAGGCGGCCGGCAACATCCGTTCGCATACATCGTGAGTGAACCCATCAAGATCGACATCTGGTCCGACATCGCGTGCCCGTGGTGCTACATCGGCAAGCGCCACCTCGAGAGCGGCATCGCCGCGCTCGGCGCCGACGCCCCCGACGTCGAGATCGAGTACCACTCGTTCGAGCTCGCGCCCGACACGCCCGTGGACTTCCAGGGGTCCGAGGTCGACTTCCTCGCGAAGCACAAGGGCCTTCCGGTCGCGCAGGTGCACCAGATGCTCGAGCGCGTCACGGGCGTCGCTGCCGCCGCGGGGCTCGACTACGACTTCGACGCGCTCCAGCACACGAAGACCCTGAAGGCCCACGAGCTGCTGCACTTCGCGAAGGAGCAGGGCCTGCAGCTCGAGCTGACCGAGCGCCTCATGCGCGCGTACTTCACCGAGGGCCGCCACCTCGGCCGCGTCGACGATCTCGTGGCGCTCGCGACCGAGGTCGGGCTCGACGCCGACGCGGCCCGCGCCGCGCTCGAGTCGGGTCGATTCGCCGCCGACGTGCAGGCCGACATCGCCCAGGCCGGCGCCTATGGCATCAACGGCGTGCCGTTCTTCGTCTTCGAGGGCAAGTACGGCGTCTCGGGGGCGCAGCCCGCCGAGGTCTTCACCCAGGTGCTCACGCAGGTCGCCGGCGAGCGCGACGAGGCCGCAGCATGACCGGCGAAGCGATGACGACGGATGCCGCAGCGCCTTCGCCGTTCACGATGGTGACGGGCGACCCGTCGGCGATGGTGTGCGAGGGCGACGTCTGCTACGTGCCCGGAGCCACTGCCGAGTAACGCACCGATCGCTGCCGCGTGCGCTCGGCTACTCGGGGTCGGTGATGTCGGCCACCGTGGCGTCGAACGCGTCGACGAGCCGATCGGCATCCACGAAGAGACTGCGGCCGTGCTCGCCCGCGCCCATCGACACGCGGCGTCCGGTGATCGTGGCATCGACGACGACAGGCCACGCGGTCGTCGAGCCGAGCGGCGTGATGGTGCCGCGCTCGTAGCCGGTCGCCGCGAGGGCGAGCGAGGCATCCGGCAGCTGGAGCTTGTTCACACCGAGCAGCGCCCTGAGCTTCGGCCACGAGATCTTCCGGCCACCGGGCACGAGCGCGAAGACGTAGGTGTCGTCGCTGCGCTTGACGACGAGCGACTTCACGATGTCGGCCGGGGTGATGCCCATGAGCTCGGCGGCCTCCTCGAGGCTCCCGGCGGCCGGCCGCTCGATGATGTCGACCTCCAGGCCGCGCGCCGCGGCATCCGCTCGCACGCGGTCCGCACCGATGAGCTCACCGTCGGTCATCTCGTCCTCCACAGTCTCGTCCTCCTCGGAATCCTAGGCGCGCATGCGGCCGGTGGGCGCCGGACCCCGCAAGTCTGGGAGAATCGACGGTGATGTCATCGATCACCACGCTTCCCGCAGGCCCGCTCACGATCGGCGGGCTCCAACTCGACGTGCCCGTCGTGCTCGCGCCCATGGCGGGCATCACGAACACGGCGTTCCGTCGGCTCTGCCGCGAGTTCGGTGCCGGCCTCTACGTGAGCGAGATGATCACCTCGCGCGCGCTCGTCGAGCGCACCACCGAGTCGATGCGGCTCATCACCCACCACGAGTCAGAGGTCCCGCGTTCCATCCAGCTCTACGGCGTCGATCCGAAGACGGTCGCCGAGGCCGTCACGATGCTCGTGGCCGAAGACCGGGCCGACCACATCGACCTGAACTTCGGATGCCCCGTGCCGAAAGTCACGCGCAAGGGTGGCGGTGCCGCGCTGCCGTGGAAGACGGGGCTGTTCCGGGGCATCGTCGAGGGGGCGGTGCGCGCCGCCGGCGACGTGCCCCTCACCATCAAGATGCGCAAGGGCATCGACTCCGACCACCTCACCTACCTCGAGGCCGGCCGCATCGCCGAAGGCGCCGGCGTCGCGGCCGTTGCACTGCACGCGCGCACGGCCGCCGAGTTCTACTCGGGCGAGGCCGACTGGTCGGCGATCGCGAGACTGAAAGAGACGGTCACGAGCGTGCCGGTGCTCGGCAACGGCGACATCTGGTCGGCCGACGACGCGCTCCGCATGGTGTCCGAGACCGGCTGTGACGGCGTCGTCGTCGGGCGCGGATGCCTCGGCCGGCCGTGGCTCTTCGGTGATCTCGCTGCAGCGTTCCGCGGCGAGGCGCGAACCGCCACGCCATCGCTCGGCGAGGTCGCGCAGACCTTCCGCCGGCATGCCGAGCTGCTGACCGAGTTCTTCGACAGCGAGGAGCGAGGGTGCCGCGACATCCGCAAGCACGTCGCCTGGTACTTCAAGGGCTACCCCGTGGGCGGTGAGCTTCGCTCGCGCCTCGCGACGGTCGAGTCGCTCGAGCAGCTCGACGAGCTGCTCGGCACCCTCGACTGGTCGACGCCCTACCCGGGCGAAGGCGCCGAGGGGCCACGGGGGCGCGCAGGCACGCCGAAGAAGCCGGCGTTGCCCGAGCGCTGGCTCGACTCGCAAGAGCTCGTCGGCGACGACCGGGTCACGCTCGTCGATGCGGAATTGGACACCAGTGGCGGCTGACGCGATCGTGGGGCGCTACACCGAGTTCGATGCCGATCGCTGGCTGCCCGAGCAGCATTCCTCACCCCGAAGCGACTTCGCCCGCGACCGCGCGCGCCTGCTGCATTCGAGCGCGCTTCGGCGGCTCGCCGCGAAGACCCAGGTGCTGAGCCCCACCGCCGGCCTCGATTTCGCACGCAACCGGCTCACGCACTCGCTCGAGGTCGCCCAAGTGGGTCGCGAACTGGGGGAGAGCCTCGGCCTCGACCCCGACGTCGTCGACACCGCGTGCCTCGCGCACGACCTCGGGCACCCGCCGTTCGGCCACAACGGCGAGCGCGCCCTCAACGACTGGGCGGCCGACATCGGGGGATTCGAGGGCAACGCGCAGACCCTGCGCCTGCTCACGCGACTCGAGCCGAAGGTCTTCGGCGCCGACGGTCGCAGCTACGGGCTGAATCTCACGCGCGCGAGCCTCGACGCCAGCTGTAAGTATCCGTGGCCGGCCGAGTCGTCGGTCGCCGATCCGAGCGGCCGGGCGAAGTTCGGGTTCTTCACCGACGACCTCGAGGTGTTCACCTGGCTCCGCGAAGGAGCTCCCGAGGGCGTGCGCTGCATCGAAGCCCAGGTCATGGACCTCTCCGACGACATCGCCTACTCGGTGCACGACTTCGAAGACGCGATCGTGAACGGCTACATCGACGTTGCGGCGCTCGGCAGCCGCGTCGACCACGATGCGCTCGTCGACTCGATGCACGAGTGGATCGGCGGCGAGATCGGTCACGACGGCCTCATCGCCGCGTTCGACCGGCTCGAACGGCTCGACGGCTGGCCGGCCGCGTGGAGTGGCTCGCGTCACGACCTCGGAGCGCTCAAGAACCTCACGAGCCAGCTCATCGGCCGATTCGTGCACGGCGCCATGTCGGCGACGCTCGCCGCGCACCCCGACGCGAGCCTCGTGCGGTTCGGTGCGAACATCGTCGTGCCCCTCGACGTCCAAGCCGAGATCGCGGTGCTGAAGGGGATCGTCGCGACCTTCGTGATGTCGCGCAACACGAGGCAGCCCATCTACACGCAGCAACGTCGCATCCTCGCCGACCTGGCCGACGTGCTGCTCGCGAGCAACGGGGCCGAGCTCGACCCGGGGTTCTCGGCCGACTGGGCCGCTGCGACCGATGATGCGGCGCGCCATCGCGTCGTCGTCGACCAGGTCGCGAGCCTCACCGATCAATCGGCGCTCGCCTGGTACGAACGGCTCGTGCAACGCTGATGGCCACCCTCGCTGCCGGCCCGGCGAACTAGGATGAAGTCCATGGCGGGCCGCATTCGACAGAGCGATGTCGATGAGGTGAAGGCCCGCGTCAACATCGCCGACATCGTCGGCGAACACGTGAGCCTGAAGTCCGCGGGCGTCGGCTCGCTGAAGGGTCTCTGCCCCTTCCACGACGAGCGCAGTCCGAGCTTCCACGTGCGGCCCGGGCTCGGCTACTACCACTGCTTCGGCTGTGGTGAGTCGGGCGACGTCTACACGTTCCTCCAGCGCATGGACCACGTCTCCTTCACCGAGGCGGTCGAGCGACTGGCCGGCAGCATCGGCTTCGAGCTGCACTACGAAGACGGCGGGCAGGCATCCGATCACGGCAACCGCGCGCGACTTCTCGCCGCCAACCAGGCCGCCGCCGAGTACTTCATCGAGCAGCTCGGGTCGCCCGAGGCGGAGGTGGGTCGGCGGTTCCTCGGTGAACGCGGGTTCGACGCCGAGGCGGCGAGGCGATTCAGCGTCGGCTTCGCGCCGAAGAGCTGGGACGCGCTCACCAACCACTTGAAGAGGCGGGGCTTCACGACCGAGGAGCTCGCGGCGGCCGGTCTCGTCTCGCAGGGCGACCGCGGCGTCTACGATCGCTTTCGCGGCCGTCTCGTGTGGCCGATTCGCGATGTCACCGGGCAGACCGTCGGGTTCGGCGCGCGACGCCTGCTCGACGACGACCAGGGCCCCAAGTACCTGAACACTCCCGAGACCGCGATTTACCACAAGGCGCAAGTGCTCTACGGCCTTGACCTCGCCAAGCGCGACATCGCCAAGACCCATCGCGTCGTCGTCGTCGAGGGCTACACCGACGTGATGGCGTGCCATCTCGCCGGTGTCACGACGGCGATCGCAACGTCCGGCACCTCCTTCGGCGTCGATCACATCAAGGTGCTCCGCCGCGTTCTCGGCGACGACTCCGGACTCGGAGAGGTCGTGTTCACCTTCGACGGCGACGCGGCCGGGCAGCAGGCGGCGATGCGCGCCTTCGCCGAGGAGCAGCGCTTCGCGGCGCAGACCTTCGTCGCGGTCGCGCCCGACGGGCTCGACCCATGCGACCTCCGCCTGGCGCGAGGCGATGCCGCGGTGCGATCGCTCGTCGACTCGCGGCAGCCGATGTTCGAGTTCGTGATCCGCCACACGCTCACCCGCTACGACCTCGAGACCGTCGAGGGCCGCGTCGCGGCACTGCGGGCGGCCGCGCCGATCGTCGCCGACATCCGCGATCCGTCGCTCCGCCCCGGGTACACGCGAGAGCTCGCTCGCATGCTCGGGCTCGAACTCGCCGAAGTGACTCGTGCGGTGCGCGGTGCCACGGGGCGGCCCAAGCCGGGCAGTGAGGGCGGGTCGGCGGCATCCGGTGCCGGCTCTGGCCAGCAGGGGGCGACGGATGCCGCCGAGCGCCCGTTCTCGATCACGGAGCTGCCGAGCGACCCGTCCACGCGCCTCGAGCGCGACGCCCTCCAGGCCATGCTGCAGTTCCCCGACGCCGTTGGCCACGACCTGTTGCGGCACGCCGCCGACAGCCGATTCGGCAACGCCTCGCTCGCGGTCGTGCGCGACGGCATCGCGTCGGTGCTCGCTTCGCCCGACCCGGCCATCCGCATCGAGCGGGTCGTCGCCGAGGTGCCGGCCCCGTTCGCCGGCGTCGTGCAGCAGCTCGCGGTAGCGCCCGTTCCGCAACGCGCCGAGGCAGAGCTCGCCTCCTACGTGCGAGGCGTCGTGAGCGCGCTCGTCGATCGTGAGCTCCTGCGGCAGAAGTCCGAACTGCTCGGGCGGCTCCAGCGCACCGCCCCGAGCGACGCTGCGACGTTCGCGGCACTGCAGCGCGCGCTCGTCGAGCTCGAGACCGAGCGGCGCACGCTTCGAGCCGAATGACTTCCGTCCGTCAACGGGGCGTTCAACGCGGATCGTGTGCGTGGAAGATTGCAGATCGGTAAATATTCCTCCGTTTCGACGGCCCTCGATGCAACATCCGGGCCTCGTTGTGCTAGGTCTGGGGTATACGAGAACGCGCCGCGGTTCGCTGCTGCGCGCTTCATTCCTGACAGGAAGAGGTAGACGGATATGAGATCCGCATCCACGAACCGGCGTCGCGGCCTCATCGCGGCAGCCGGTGTCTCGGTGGCAGCGCTCGCTCTCGCGGGTTGCGCCCCCGGCGGCGACGACGGCGACACCGGCGGCGGCACGCTGACCATCGGCACCACCGAGCAGGTCACGGCGCTCGACCCGGCCGGTTCGTACGACAACGGTTCGCTCGCGGTGCACACGCAGGTCTTCCCGTACCTGTTGAACACCGACTACCAGAGCACCGAAGTGGTGCCCGACCTCGCAGAGTCGGCCGAGTTCACCTCGCCGAGCGAGTACACGGTCACCCTCCCCGAGGGCCTCAAGTGGGCGAATGGCAACGACCTCACCTCCGCCGACGTGAAGTTCACCTTCGACCGCCAGCTCGCCATCGCGGACCCGAACGGCCCGTCGTCGCTGCTCTACAACCTCGACAGCGTCGACGCCCCCGACGACACGACCGTCGTCTTCAACCTGAAGGCGGAGAACGATCAGGTCTTCCCGCAGATCCTCACGAGCTTCCCCGGCGCGATCGTCGATGACGAGGTGTTCGCGGCCGACGAGCTCACTCCCGACGACGAGATCGTCGAGGCGAACGCGTTCGCCGGGCCGTACGTCATCACGAGTTACGACTTCAACAACCTCATCTCGTACAAGGCGAACCCCGACTACAAGGGACTCCTCGCCCCGGCGAAGACCGAGACCGTGAACGTCAAGTACTACACCGACGCGTCGAACCTCAAGCTCGACGTGCAGGAGGGCAACATCGACGTCGCGAACCGCACCCTCAGTGCGACCGACATCGAAGACCTCCGCGGCAACGACAACGTCCAGGTCGTCGACGGCCCCGGTGGCGAGATCCGCTACCTGGTGTTCAACTTCAACACCATGCCGTTCGGTGCCACGACCGCTGAGGCCGACCCGGCCAAGGCGCTCGCCGTCCGCCAGGCGATCGCCGACCTCATCGACCGGAATGCCATCTCGGAAGACGTCTACAAGGGCACCTTCACGCCCCTGTACTCCTACGTACCCGAGGGACTCGCGGGCGCGAACGAGGCGCTGAAAGAGTTGTACGGCGACGGCAACGGCGCACCCGATCCCGACCGGGCAGCCGAGCGGCTCTCGACGGCCGGCGTCACGACCCCGCTCGAGCTCAACATCCAGTACGTGGCCGAGCGCTACGGACCGTCGTCGAGCGATGAGTACGCCGTCATCAAGGAGAACCTCGAGGAGAGCGGCCTGTTCACGGTGAACCTGCAGTCCACCGAGTGGGTCCAGTATTCCGAGGACCGCGTCGCCGACCTGTACTCCATCTTCCAGATGGGCTGGTTCCCCGACTACTCGGATGCCGACAACTACCTCACGCCGTTCTTCCTCAAGGAGAACTTCCTCGTGAACCACTACGACAACCCCGAGGTGAACGACCTGATCCTCGAGCAGGCGGTCACGCAGGACCCGGCCGAGCGCGAGGCGCTCATCGGCGAGATCCAGGAGAAGGTCGCGGCCGACCTCTCCACGATCCCGTACATGCAGGGCGCCCAGGTCGCCGTGGTCGGAACCGACATCGAAGGGGCCGAAGACACCCTCGACGGCTCGTTCAAGTTCCGGTACGCCGTTCTGTCGAAGGGCTAGTTCCAGCTAGAGTCGTTGAAGCTCGACGACGGGGGCGATCTGCTACCGCGGGTCGCCCCCGTTCCCCTGTACCCCGAGGATTCCATGAGCACACTTGACACCGCACCCGTCAGCGAGGGAGCACCCACCGCTGGCCGACCGAAGCCGAAGTCGCAGGGCGGTGGATTCGGACGCTATCTGCTCGTCCGATTCCTGCTGATCTTCCCGACGATCTTCATCCTCGTCACCCTCGTCTTCTTCCTGATGCGAACGACGGGCGATCCGATCACCGCCGCACAGGGCGGGCGACTCGGACCCGAGGCCCTTGCCGCGCTCCGTGAGGCTGCAGGCTACGACCGGCCGCTCTTCATCCAGTACTTCGAATACCTCGGCCAGGTGGCGACCTTCAACTTCGGTTCGACGCTCACGACGAACCGTCCGGTCATCGATGTGCTCTTCACGTACGGGCCGGCGACGTTCGAGCTCGTTGCCTACTCGCTCATCGTCGCCTTCGCGGTCGGCATCCCGCTCGGGCGCCTCGCGGCCTATCACCGCGACAAGCCGCAGGACGCGGTGTTCCGCGTGCTCGCGATCCTCTGGTACGCCGTGCCGATCTTCTTCGCCGGCCTCCTGCTGAAGCTCATCTTCGCGGTGTGGCTCAAGTGGCTTCCCGTCGCCGGGCGGGCGAGCGTGGGCGCCGAACTGCAGATGCAGGTCCTCCCGAACAAGACGAGCATTTACACGATCGACGCACTCATGACCGGCGACCCGGGCGTGCTCGGCGACGTGCTCGCGCACGCCGTGCTGCCGGCGATCGCCCTCGGCCTGCTCACGGGCGGCATCTTCCTCCGGCTCGTGCGCACGAACGTGATCGGCACGCTCTCGACCGACTACGTCGACGCCGCGCGTTCCCGCGGAGTGGCCGAGTCACGGTTGCTCCGCAAGCACGCTTATCGGCCGGCGCTGATCCCTATCGTCACCGTCATCGGCCTGCAGATAGCACTGCTCCTCTCGGGCGCAGTGCTCACCGAGACGACATTCGAGTGGAAGGGCCTCGGCTTCATCCTCGCCGAGTTCCTCGAATCGCGTGACTTCGTCGCCGTCCAGGGCATCGTGGTGCTGCTCGCCGTGATCGTCGCCCTCACGAACTTCATCGTCGACATCATCGCGGCGTTCATCGACCCGAGGGTGAGGTACTGACATGACCGCGGCATCCGCCACTCCCGTGCGTCGTCGCCCGCTGCGCGATCGGCTCCCGATCGTGCACCAGCTCCGGCAGAGCATGGGCCTGCAGCGTGGCATGCTCGTCGCCGGTCTCGTCATGGTCGCGGTGTTCATCCTCTGCTCGATCGTCGCGCCGCTCATCGCCCCATACGGCTTCGCGCAGCGCAAAGACGAGTCGGGGTCGTTCGGCACACAGCAGCCGCCTTCGCCCGAACACCTGTTCGGCACCACGGTCGGCGGCTACGACGTGTTCTCTCGCGTGATCTGGGGCACCCAGACCGCGATCCTCGTGATCGTCATCGCCGTGGTCCTCTCGATCTTCATCGGCGTCGCGCTCGGCCTCTTCTCCGGGTACTTCGGCGGCTGGCTCGATCGCGTGCTCGTCGTCGTGTGCGATGCGATCTACGCCTTCCCGTCGCTGCTGCTCGCCATCGTGCTGTCGATCGTCATCTCGCAGGGGCAATCCAACCTGTGGGGCGGCGTGCTCGCGGCGGCGGGGTCGATCACGGTCGTCTTCATCCCGCAGTACTTCCGGGTGATCCGGGCCGAGACGGTGCGGATCAAAGCCGAGGCGTTCGTCGAATCGGCGAAGGTGCTCGGCGCCTCGAACTCCCGGATCGTGTTCAAGCACGTCTTCCGCAATGCCACACGCACCCTCCCGCTCATCATCACGCTCAACTCGTCCGAGGCTATCCTGACCCTCGCTGCACTGGGCTTCCTCGGCTTCGGCATCGAGCCCACGGCGGCAGCCGAGTGGGGGTACGACCTGTTCAAGGCGCAATCGGATGTCACGAGTGGCATCTGGTGGACGGCCTTCTTCCCGGGCGCCGCCATCGTCTTCACGGTGCTCGGCATCACCCTCGTCGGTGAGAGCCTCAACGACCTGGCCGATCCGCGACTCCGCGGCCGTCGCCGCGTCGCGCAGGCATCCGGCGAGGTCGCCGCGACGTCGGTCGTGCCGGGCGGCACGCTCACGGCGGGTCCTGGAGGCCTCGCGGGCCTCGAAGACGGCCAATCGTTCGACGAGCACGGGATCGAGGTCAGACGATGAGCACGGTGGTCGACATCAGGAACCTCGGCGTCTCGTTCGCGACGGATGCCGGGGCGGTCAAGGCGGTCGACGACGTCTCGCTGTCGGTCGCCCGCGGTGAGGTGCTCGCGATCGTGGGCGAGTCCGGCAGCGGCAAGACGGTCACGGCGAAGACCATCCTCGGGCTCCTGCCCGAGACGGCGACGACCAGCGGCGCGGTGGTGCTCTCGAACCGTGAGGGCACCCGCGAGACCGACATCATCAACCTCTCGACGCACCAGCTCCGCGAAGTGCGCGGCACCGACGTCGCCATGGTGTTCCAGGAGCCGTCGACCGCGCTGAATCCGGTCTACACCGTGGGCTGGCAGATCATGGAGGGCATTCGCGCCCACGGCGACGTCTCCAAGAAGGAGGCGCGCGCGAAGGCGATCGACATCCTGCGACGCGTCGGCATTCCCGACCCCGAGGAACGTGTCGATCACTATCCGCACCAGTTCTCGGGCGGGCAGAAGCAGCGCGTGGTCATCGCCATGGCGCTCGTGCTCGACCCTGGCCTGATCGTGGCTGACGAGCCCACCACCGCGCTCGACGTGACGGTACAGGCGGAGATCCTCGATCTGCTTCGGAAATGCCGGGATGAGTTCGGCACGGCGATCGTGCTGATCACCCACAACATGGGCGTCGTCGCCGATCTCGCCGATCGCGTCGCGGTGATGTACGAGGGCAACGTCGTCGAGCAGGCCGACGTCGAGACGTTGTTCTCGGCTCCGCAAGCCGACTACACGAAGGCCTTGCTCGCCGCCGTGCCGTACGTGGGTCACGGTGCCGCGAGCGCGGTCGAACGCGTGGCCGCGCGGGCCGCGGGCTGGGCCGAGCTGACCCCCGTCGTCGAGGCGCGCGGACTCGAGATCTCGTATCCGGGCCGATTCGGCCGGCCCGGGTTCCGCGCCGTCGATGGGGTCGACTTCGTCATCCGACCGGGGGAGGTGCTCGGTCTCGTCGGCGAGTCCGGCTCGGGCAAGACGACCATCGGCCGTGCGATCGCCGGGCTCACGAAGGTCACCGGAGGATCGCTGCAGGTACTCGGCGCGGAGATGAACGGCATCCGCGAGCGGAATTTCCGTCCGCTCCGCAGTCGGCTCGGATTCGTGTTCCAAGACCCGGCGTCGAGCTTCAACCCGCTCCTGACGATCGCGGAGTGCGTCGCCGAGCCGCTCATCATCCACGGCCGGGCGAAAGACGCCAATGCAGCCCGAGCACGGGTGAACGAGCTGCTCGAGGCCGTGCAGCTCCCACGCGCGTACGGCGACCGCTACCCTCACGAGTTGAGCGGCGGCCAGCGACAGCGTGCCAGCCTCGCGCGGGCGCTCGCGCTCGAACCCGAACTGCTCATCGCCGATGAGCCGACCTCGGCGCTCGACGTCTCCGTGCAGGCGCGCGTGCTCGAGCTGTTCGCCGAACTCCAGCGCGAGTTCGGCTTCGCGTCGCTCTTCATCAGTCACGACCTCGCCGTGGTCGACCTGCTCGCCGATCGCATCGGCGTGCTCTACCGCGGGTCGCTCGTCGAGGAGGGCACCGGTGCCGAGGTGCTCGGAGCTCCGAAGCATCCGTATACCCAGCGCCTGCTCGCATCCCTCCCGGTACCCGACCCGGTCGCCCAGGCCGAGCGCCGCGCGGAACTCCGGCGCATTCGGGAGGCGGGCTGATGACCGGTGCCGCGCACCGCTATCCCATCGTGCTGAGCGATCTCTCGATCGAATACCCCGCCCATGGAGCGAGTGCCGCCCACGTCGCGCTGCACGGGATCTCGTTGAGGGTCGCGCCCGGCGAGGTGCTCGGAATGCTCGGCAGCGCCGGAAGCGGCAAGAGCACCCTCGCGAAGGTGCTCTCCGGCGTCGCCTTCGAGCCGCGCACCGGCGACGTGCGACCGGTGATCACGGGCGGCGAGGCGACGGTGCTCGGCCACCAACTGCGGGGCCTGCCCAAGCGAAAGGTTCCCGAGTACCGCTTCCACGTCGGGTATCTGCCGCAGGATGCCGCGTCGAGCCTGCCGCCCGACCGCACGGTCGCCGAGATCGTCGGCGAACCGATTCTCGAACGCGACCGTCGGTACAACCGCCACGCGCTCACGAACCGGGTGGCGACGATGATCGACAGCGTGCGGCTGCCGCTCGGCATGCTCGATCGCTTCCCCTACGAGCTGAGCGGCGGCCAGCGTCAGCGCGTCGCGCTCGCCCGTGCGCTCGTGCTCGGCCCGTCGGTGCTCATCGCCGACGAGCCGACCGCCGGCATCGATCTCACCGTGCGTGACGCGGTCGCCCAGCTCATCCGCGACCTGCGCGAGCAGCACACGTTCTCGGCGATCATCATCAGCCATGACCTGCCCGTACTGCGTCGCACCGCCGATCGCATCGCCGTGCTCGACAAAGGCGAGCTCGCCGCGATCGGCACGATCGACGAGGTCTTCGACGATCCGCGGCATCCGTATGTCATGGCACTCGCGGGTGCGCTCGACGCCGGACACGCGGTGATCGACGAGCTCGACTCAGGCCCGTTGGCATGACGGATGCCGCGGCCGCTCGGGGCCCGGCACGAATTGGGAGTCGGGCACTCCCTTTGCTAGAGTATCGATGCTGAACAAGCGATCCTCCATAGCTCAATTGGCAGAGCAATCGGCTGTTAACCGATAGGTTCTTGGTTCGAGTCCAAGTGGGGGAGCCGCAGACCCCGTCCTTCGAGAGAAGGACGGGGTCTTCTTGTGTTAACCCGGTCTTGCGGCTTGTCTGCCGCCACGACACCTAGATCAGCGATACATAGAGCCGCAAGGTATACTGGTGTTGATGGGATCGGGGGTGTCATGAACATCGACAAAGACCTGGTGGCCGCGATGGCGACACCGCTCGTGCTTGCGATCCTCGTCGAGGGCACGAGCTACGGCTACGCGATCCTCAAGCGGGTCCGTGAGCTCTCCGGCGGCGATCTCGAATGGACCGACGGCATGCTGTATCCGCTGCTCCACCGGCTCGAGCGAATGGGCTGCATCCGCGCCGAGTGGGGCGTCTCGCCCGAGGGCAGGCGCCGCCGCTACTACGAGATCACCGAGGCCGGTCGCGCCCAGCTGACAGAGCAGCGGCGGCAGTGGGACACCGCGACCCGCACTCTTGGCGGGCTGTGGGGAATGGCAGTTCCGGTGACAGGGGCATGAGCATGGATTCCGTCGAGCACCAGATCGACCGATGGCGCGCCGCGGTCCTTCGGGGTCGTGCGGTCGACGGAGGCGACGCCGACGAGCTCGAAGGCCATCTGCGGGAGCAGATCGAAGAGCTCGAGAGCGCCGGACTCTCGGGCGATGAGGCCTTCCTCATCGCGGTCAAGCGGCTCGGTGAAGTGGACCTCATCACCGCGGAGTTCGCTCGTGAGCACAGCGATCGGCTCTGGAAGCAGCTCGTGATGTCGCACCCTGACGAGAGCGGGCGCCAGTCGGTGCTGACGATGCTCGGTTTCGCCGTGCTCACCGCCGTGCTCATCCAGGTTGCTCGCCTTCTCGCGCAGGTTCCCGGCTCGAGCAGCCCGTGGTTCCTGCGCGATCTCAGCCTCTTCGTGCTGCCGGTGCTCGCCGCGTACTTCGCGGTGGTGAGACGGATGCCGCGGAGACCGGCCGTGGGCCTCGTCGGGGCGGTGGCCGTGCTCGCAGTGGCCGTCAACGTCTTCCCGTTTCCTCCGGGTTCGAGCACCGACCTGCTCGTCGCGATTCATCTCCCGTTCGCGCTCTGGTTCGTTGTGGGTGTCGCCTACGTCGGGGGAGACCTGCGTTCAGCTGCCCGGCGCATGGATTTCATCCGATTCACCGGCGAGTGGGCGATCTACTATGCGCTGATCGCCCTCGGCGGCGCGGTGCTGCTCGGCCTGACCGGCCTCGTGCTCACCCCGATCGCCCCCGGCGCGATCCAGGAGGTCATGACCTGGGTGGTTCCATCGGGAGCCGCGGGAGCCGTGGTCGTGGCAGCCTGGCTCGTCGAGGAGAAGAAGAGCGTCATCGAGAATCTGGCGCCGGTGCTCACCGCCATCTTCACGCCGTTGTTCGCCGTCATGCTGCTGGTCTCGGCGATCGGATACCTCGTGGCCGGCGTCGGGCGCGACTTCGACCGCGACCTGCTGACCGTGTTCGACGTGCTCCTGCTCGTCGTTCTCGGCCTCGTGGTCTACGGCATCTCGGCGCGTGACACGAACCGCCCGGCCGGCTTGATGGATGTGCTCCGCCTGGTGGCGGTCATCGCCGCCGTCGTGCTCGACGTTCTCGTGCTCGGCTCGATGCTCGCCCGCGTGGGCGAGTTCGGATTCACCGCCAACCGCGTGGCAGCGCTCGGGCTGAACGTCGTGCTGCTCGTGAACCTTGTGGTGACGGCATGGCTCATCGCCCGCCTGCTCGCGGGGAAGGCGCCGGCGGTGCGGCTCGAGCGGTGGCAGACCGGATATCTCCCGGTGTTCGCGGGCTGGGTGTTGGTGGTCGTGCTCGTCGTGCCGCTCCTCTTCGGCTTCGCGTGATCGCACGGTCTTCGCCGCGCAGCGCGCACTGCTGCCGCGGGCTCAGCCTTCGAGGTCGTCGACGCCCGGCATCCACTGCTGGCCCGGCTGACCCCAACCGAGCTTGCGATTGATCTTCGCGACGATGCGCTGGTCGCGCTCGCCCAAGCGGTCGGTGTAGAGGATGCCGTCGAGGTGGTCGTACTCGTGCTGGAAGATTCGCGCGAGCCAGCCCTCGGCCTCGATCTCGAACCGTACGCCCTCGAGGTCGGTCGCGCGGAGGATCGCGCGCTCGGCGCGGCGCAAGCCGAATCGCTCGCCCGGAAATGACAGGCAGCCCTCGGACTCCTCATCGGGGTCGGGCTCGCCGACGGGCGGTGGGGATATCCAGAGTTCGGGATTGATGGCGACGCCGCGCCAGCGGGTGCCCGCTTCGTCGACCCACCCGAAGGTGAAGAGCCGGAGCGCCACACCCACCTGCGGAGCGGCGAGGCCGACGCCCGGTGCTGCATCCATCGTCTCGAAGAGATCTCGCACGAGCGCACGCAGTTCATCGTCGATCGACTCGACGGGCAGGGCGGGGGAGTGGAGGACCGGGTCGCCGGTGATTCGTATGGGGAGCACGGCCATTCGGACAGGATATCGGGGGACGAGCGGGTAGGGTCGATGCGTGGATCCGGACATGAGCGAGCTCACCGAGCAGATCGCCCTCGACCCCACCTCCTTCATCGGAATTCCGCTCGCTCTCGTGGGAGCGGTCTTCCTGTCGCTGGGCGCGCAGTTCCAGCATCGCGGCGTGGTGAAGGTCGAGTCGCGCACCGTCGACACGCTCGGCAAGGGGTTGAGCTTCAACCAGCTCGCGCTCCTGCTCGCGCGCCCGTCATGGGTGCTCGGCTCGGTGATGCTCGGGCTCGCCATCGTCTTCCAGTTGTCGAGTCTCTACTTCGCGCCGATCATCGTCGTGCAGCCGCTCGGCGCGATCGCGCTCGTGATCACCTCCATCCTGAACTCGCGCATCAACCACGTCAGGCTCAAGCACAAATCCATCATCGCGATCGTGATGTGCGTCGGCGGTGTCCTGCTCTTCGTCGGCGTCGCGGCCTTCACCGCGGTCGACAAGCCGGTGACCGATCAGCATCTCATCACGATCCTGATCATCCTCGCGGTCGTGCTGGCGGCAGCAGGAGTGGCCTTCGGATGGATGCGCCGGCACATCCGCGCGATCTTCTACGTGATCATGGCCGGGGTGCTCTACGGGTTCGTGGCGACGCTCGCGAAGGTGGTGCTCGGCCGACTTCAGCAGGGGGAGTTCGAATGGCTCACCTGGCTGTGCGTCGTCGGCCTGCTCGCCGCGACCGGCCTCGGTGCGTACTTCGTACAGAATGCCTACGCATCGGGCCCGCCCGACCTCGTCATCGCAGGGCTTACGGTGGTCGACCCGATGGTCGCGGTCGCGATCGGCATCATCGTGCTGGGCGAGGCGTCGCAGGCGCCGCTGTGGGCGAATGGAGTCTTCGTCCTCGCCGGCGTGATCGCCGTGTGGGGCGTTTTCCGGCTCGCGAGGAACCACCCGCAAACACGAATCTGAGCGAATTCGTGCTCCCCATGCACGAAATGCCACAACGACACCGCGCGGCGCGCACTGCGTAGACTATGTTCGGATTCAGTCTGCGCGCCGACCCTGCGCCGCGACGCCCACCGGGGCCGACCGTCCCGAACCGACGAACTGTGAGGAACAACGCCACGTGTCTGACAATCCCGGTGCTACACCTTCCGCCGGCACCGACGGCGCAGAGACGGAACGGCCGCTCAGGATCTTGATCGGCGCCGACACCTTCACTCCCGACGTCAATGGGGCAGCCAAGTTCGCGGAGCGTTTGGCCGCCGGCCTGGTCGAGCGCGGTCACGACGTGCACGTCATGGCCCCCGCTGCCAGCCGCAAGCACGGCACCTGGAAAGAGGTGCACGAGGGCAAGGAGATCACGGCCCATCGCCTGAACAGCTGGCGCTGGTATCCGCACGACTGGCTCCGATTCGCGCTGCCGTGGCGCATCCGCCAGAACAGCGCCCGCGTGATCGACGCCGTGAAACCCGACGTGGTGCACTTCCAGTCGCACATCATCGTTGGGCGTGGCCTTTCGCTCGAAGCCGAGAAGCGCGGCATCCGGATCGTCGGCACCAATCACTTCATGCCCGAGAACATGCTCGAGTTCACGCTGTTGCCGGCGGGCTGGCAGGAATGGGCGGTCGGCCTCGCCTGGAAGGCCGCTCGCCGCACCTTCGGGCGCGCCGAGGCGGTCACCACGCCGACGCGCAAGGCGGCCCAGTTCCTCGAGAAGCACACCGGTCTGTCGGGCGTTCACGCGATCTCGTGCGGAATCGACGCACACAAGTACGAGCCGAGCTGGCAGCCGCGCAGCGAGAATCGCATCCTCTTCGTCGGACGCGTCACCGGCGAGAAGCAGATCGACGTGTTGCTGCGTGCCTTCGCGCTGCTCCCTGCCGAACTCGACGCGAAGCTCGAGATCGTCGGCGGCGGCGACCAGAAGCGCAACCTCGAACACATGGCCGTTGAGCTCGGGGTCGCCGATCAGGTGACGTTCACCGGCTACGTCGCCGACGACGCTTTGCGAGGCGCCTACCACCGGGCATCCGTGCTCGCCATGCCCTCGATCGCCGAACTGCAGAGCATCGTGACGATGGAGGCCATGGCCTCGGCCCTGCCGATCGTCGCGGCGAACGCGATGGCCCTCCCGCACCTCGTGCACGACGGCGAGAACGGATACCTCTTCGAGCCCGGCAGCCCTGAAGACCTCGCGGCGAAACTCCGGGTCGTGCTCGAGGCGCCGCCGGCAGAGTATCGCGCACTCAAGGAGGGCTCGCTCCGCCTCATCGCCGCCCACGACATCCAGCGCACGATCTCGACGTTCGAGAGCCTGTATCGTGGAAAGCCGGTGACCGACCCGGTCACCGATGTCGCACCGGTGGCGCTCCCCGAGTGACCCGGGCGCGGGGCGGTAGCTCAGCCGGTTAGAGCAGTGGACTCATAATCCATCGGTCACGGGTTCAAGTCCCGTCCGCCCTACCGTAATTCGATTTGATCAGGGTTTCTTGCCTCTAGTAGAGGGCAAGGACTTGATGTCGTCAACGTTTATCCAACGTTTATTCGTTCGCGCGCGCCGAAATGGGCGTGCTCCGGTCAGGGTGGTCGACCGTACTCGACCGAGTTGGGTTCGCCTCGAACACCTTCGTGTCATGAACAGCGAACGCCTTTCTGGGCTCGGCCTCGAGCCCGTGTTGACCACGAGCGAGCTTGCCGAGTACCTCGGCGTGCACGTGCAGGCCATCTACGACCTGCGCACCGACGGACGCGGACCTGCCGGCATGCGAGTCGGCCGGGAGATCCGCTATCGCGTCTCCGACGTCATCCACTGGCTGGACGGGATTCACGAACCGGAGGCCGTGCCCACTGTCGAAGGTGAGGGTTGATGGCAGGCCGTCCCCGGCTGGCGATCGGCACTTACGGCAGCATCCAGACGACGGAGCTCGCGCGTGGAAGGTTCCGGGCGCTGACCCGGTTCCGCGACTGGGATGGGCAGACGCGCCAAGTCGGCGCGACAGGGGAGAGTCGCAACGCGGCGATCACCGCGCTGAAGCTCGATCTGCAGGAGCGCATGCGGCACGCCGGCACGCAAGGCTCGCTCACCCCTGACTCGAAGTTCACGGACCTCGCTGACGCATGGCTGGACGATCTGCGCTTGGACGTCGATCGCGCTGAGAGCACGAAGGAGACCTACGAGCGCCAGCTTCGGGGCAGCGTACTGCCGTTCTTCGCCGACTTCGCGGTGCGCGAGATCACCGTTGGCCGGATCGAGCGGTATTTGAAGCAGCAGCGACTGCGGTCGTTCTCGATGGCCAAACATTCGAAGACGACCCTGAGCATGGTCTTGGCCTTCGGCGTGCGGCAGGGGCTCCTCGAGCGGAATCCAGTGAAGGAGACCTCGCAGCTGAAAAAGCCCAAACGGGTGCCGAAGGCGCTGACTTCTGAGGAGTTGGCGGCGATCCGGACCGCGGCGCGGGAGTTCGGCACCGATCCGCATTGGCTCGGGCCCCGACCGGATGGGCAGGTGCGCGACCTCATCGAGGTCATGCTCGGTACGGCGACTCGTATCGGCGAGGCGCTCGCGCTGCGGAAATGCGATGTCGACGTGACGGCGGAGCCGCCGCGGGTCGAGATCTGCGGCACGATCATCCAGCGCAGCGGGGTGCCGGTCTACCGGCAGGAGCATCCGAAGACGAAAGAATCGAATCGGCTCGTGCCGGTCCCGGCGTTCGCAGCCGAGGTGCTTCGTCGGCGGCTCGCCCTCCTTCCGGCCGATGCTGAGCCCGAGCATCTGCTGTTCTTCTCGAAGAACGACACGCCGCTCATCCCCGCGAATGTACGGCGGCAGTTCCGGAAGATCCTTGGGCTGGCCGGCCTCGCTGATGCGGGGATCTCGCCGCATGCGTTCCGTCGGACGGGCGCGACCGCGATCGCCCACGAGCTCGGATTGCAAGCAGCAGCGGACATGCTCGGGCACACATCGACGGCCGTTACGAAGGAGCACTACGCGGAGCCGGATCGAACGGTGACGTCCAAACCTGCCGAGGTGCTCCAGCGACTGGCGCCGGAGCCGCCTGCTCCGCATGACGGCGTTGACTCAATCTCGTGGGACGACTGGGAGGAGTAGTCGGGAGTGTCGGGGCAGGGGTCGAATGGCCCGGCCGCGCAGCTGCGTCAGGTGACGCACGCGCGTGCGATCGGTCCATGTGGATCATTGGCCACTTCCATTTGCATTTTCGCGAGAATAGTGCAAACTTGCACTCGATGACTTCAAGTGCACCTTTGGGCCGCCGGGAACGCAGCAAGCGTGCGACGGCTGACCACCTCACAGCTGTGACCCGTCGGTTGACCGCCGAGCGGGGGCTCAGCGGCTTCACGATCGACGAGGTGTGCGACGCGGTCGGCGTCTCGCGCCGGACCTTCTTCAACTACTTTCCGTCGAAAGAGGCCGCCGCCCTCGGCGTCGACCCCGAAGAGGAAACCCAGCGGTTCGCCGACGAGTTTCTGGCGAGAGAGTCCGACGGCTGGGCGAAGGTGATCGACGACTTCGTCGCGCTCATAATCGAGCACTTCGAGACGGCAGGGATCGATGCGTCCGGCCACGCGTCGCTCGTAGCAGCCATCGAACGGGAACCCCGGCTCCTCCTCCGATTCATCGGGATGACCCGAGAACGCGATCGCCAATCGGTTTCGCTCATCGCGTCGCGAGAAGGCGTCGCTCCCAACGATCTGCGAGCGGAGGCAGCCGTGGCCGTGATCTCGACACTCACCAGATCAGCCGCTGAACGATACCTCGACCCCGCGAATGCTCGGGAGTTCGCGCCAATTCTCCGCGAGCAACTCAGTGCACTCCGTGCCGTACTCGGCGCGTCTTCACCCCGAAAGGCCAACCAATGACCCATCCCGCCGACGCGCCACTTCTGCTGACGCAGCGACGCATCTGGATCATCTTCGGCGCGCTCATCGCGGGCATGCTGTTATCCAGCCTCGATCAGACGATCGTCTCGACGGCGATGCCGACGATCGTCGGCCAGCTGGGCGGTGTCGAGCACCAGGTGTGGCTGACCACTGCCTACATGCTCGCGACCACGATCGTTATGCCCGTGTACGGCAAGTTCGGTGACGTTCTTGGTCGGCGGAGGCTCTTCCTCGTCGCGATCGCGCTCTTCACTATCGCATCCGTCGGGTGCGCCATCGCCGGCGACTTCTCGCAGCTGGTGCTGTGGCGAGCGGTGCAGGGCCTCGGTGGTGGCGGGCTCATGATCCTTTCGCAGGCGATCATCGCCGATATCGTGCCCGCCTCGGAGCGCGGCAAGTACCTCGGACCGATCGGCGCGGTCTTCGGACTCTCCGCGATCGGTGGCCCGCTCCTGGGCGGGTTCTTCGTCGACCACCTGACCTGGCAGTGGGCGTTCTACATCAACATCCCGGTCGGCATCGCAGCATTCGCGATCGCGTGGTTCACGCTCAAGCTCCCCAACAAGAAGGCCGCAGCGCCGATCGATGTCATGGGCGTCATCCTCTTGTCGGCGTTCACCACCTGCCTGATCTTCTTCACGGACTTCGGTGGCGATTCCGACCACGGGTGGGGCGCCGTGGAAACGTGGCTGCTCGGCATCGGCATGATCGCGTCGGCACTGCTGTTCGTGCTCGTCGAGACGCGGGCGAAAGACCCGATCATCCCCCTGTCGCTGTTCCGGAACCCGATCTTCGTGAACGCGACCGCGATCGGCCTCACGCTCGGTCTCGGCATGTTCGCTGCGATCGGCTTCGTGCCTACCTTCCTGCAGATGTCGTCGGGCACGTCTGCCGCGGCATCCGGTCTTCTCATGCTCCCCATGATGGTCGGCCTCATGGGGACCTCGATCGGATCCGGAATCGCGATCACCCGCACGGGGAAGTACCGGTTGTTCCCGATTCTCGGGACCCTAGTCACGGGTGCGGCCATGGTCGCGATGACCACGCTGACGGTGGAGACACCGATCTGGTTGATCTGCGTCTACCTCTTCGTCTTCGGTGCCGGACTCGGACTCATCATGCAGGTCGTAGTGCTGGTGACACAGAACTCGGTCGACGCGGCGATGGTCGGCACCGCAACAAGCACGAACAACTACTTCCGAGAGATGGGCGCCTCACTCGGCGTCGCCGTGTTCGGCACGATATTCACCACGCGACTCACCGAGAACCTCACGGATGTCTTCACGGGTGCAGGGGCGAGCGCTTCGGACGCCGCGGCGGCGACCTCGACCCTCGACCCGCAGACGCTCAGCTCGTTGCCTGACGCCACCCGCGACGGCGTCGTGGCAGCATACGCCGATGCACTCGCCCCGGTCTTCTGGTACCTGCTGCCGTTCATCGCGATCGCGTTCATCCTCTCGCTCTTCCTCAAGCAGATCCCACTGTCGGATGTCGCTGGGCTCGTCGCGCGAGGCGAGGCCATCGGCGGCAAAGAGGCTGAGGAACTCGAGGCGGCTCAGCGATCAGTCCCGGCCTATGCAGTTCTCGACCCGGGCAAGTGAACCGCGTCACACCAGACCAGACTCCTTGGTCGCGACGATTTCGCAGCCGCACGAAGCTGATGTGGTTGATGCAGCCGCAGTTCACGGAGAGGAACGACGATCACGCTCCCTGCTCAGCCTCAGGTGCATCACGTGGCTCAAGGAGCGCACTCATGAGCGCAGAAATACTGCGTCGCATGTCGAAGCTCTTGTCGTAGAGCCACTGCAGCTGAAGCCCGTCCATCGCCGCGAGCAGAAGGGCGCCAAGAGCGTCCGCATCCGCCGCGGGAGTAACGTGCCCCTCTTCCTGCAGCGCGCGCACCATTGTGGCGAGATCGACGCGGTTACGCTCGTACCTTTCGGCGAAGTACTCGTGCGCCCTGTGGTCCGGGTCGCTCGCCTCGGCGGAGAACCGGCTATATAGCTGCACCAAGCCGGGCACGTCGGCGTTGTGTGCCAAAATCTGAGAGAGCAGCTCGCGGGCGTCGCCGACTGATTGCACCGACTCAATGTCACGCTGGTCGCGGCGGCGCAGAATCTCGGCGAACAGCTCTTCCTTGGTCCCGAAGTGGTGCAGCAGGCCCGTCTTACTCAGCGACACGGCCTCAGCGAGCTCGCGAATCGTCGCGGCGTTGTACCCACGCTCTGCGACGATCCTCAATGCAACCTCCAGGATCTCCTCGCGCCTCGCGAGTCCCTTGGGGTAGTTGCGGCCCGTTCGTGCCATGCCACTGACGCTACCGGGAAACCGTTAGCGGTCGCTTGCGCCGGGGAACGGGTTGTTCTCGAGGGCGCCTGGCCCCGCAGCTGTTCGGGGGTTAAGTACGGAGCGCAGGCTGCTCGATCGCATACGCCGTTCATCATTTCTGCTTGTGTCAAAGAAACCTACCGCTGTACTGTTTGTAAGTCTCCAGGGCCTAGTCGCTGGCCGACTTCCGCCGCAACCAACTGAACCCGTCCCCACACCAACGGAAAGCATCCATGATCTGCACCCATGCCCAGTCGCTTGCCGGCAAGGTCGTCATCCTCAGCGGCAGCGGCCGGAGAATCGGGCGCGGGCTCGTCCGAACTCTCACCACCAATGGAGCAGCTTCGTGATCAACGAGGGTCGCGCCGAGGTCGCGGTATGGCGGATTGCCGATGCTTCCGAAGGTGCGCTGCTCGCGGAGGCGCTTCCCGGTGCTGCCGCGCTGATGAGCCGCGCGTTCGGGCAGATGCTCGAGCAGGTGACCGAGGCATCCGTCGCCGACATCGTCATTCGCACCGGCCCCGCGAGCGACCCCGCTGAGGGTGTCGATCCCCGCCCGGCTGGCCGTCGGTCCGCGGACGAGAGCTACCGCATCGAGGCGGAAGGCCAGCGCTTCGTGATCCGCGCCCGAGCATCGGAGGGCGTCTTCCGTGCGCTGTTGACGATTGCGTCGCGCTCACACGATGGCCACCCAATCGCCATGGATGTCGAAGATGCACCCAAGTGGGCCTGGCGTGGGCTCTCCCTAGACGTGGTGCGCCGTTGGTTTCCGTGCGACGAGGTGGAAAGAGTCATCGACCTCCTCGCCATCTTGAGGATGAACGTCCTGCATCTTCATCTGAGCGACCGGGAGGCGTGGCGGCTCGAGCTCGACGGCTACCCCGCTCTGACTAGGGAGGCATCGCACTACTCGACCGCGGATGTCGAACGGCTCGTCTCGTACGCTCGCCAGCGGTTCATCACGATCGTTCCTGAGATCGACATGCCGGGTCACGTCGCCGCGGCGGTGAGCGCCGTGCCCGCCCTGGCTGCAAGACCGTTCCCCGCCCCCGAGCTGGCCTACCTCACCTGGTCCTCACCGGAGGTGCCACGATTCGTCGGGGCGGTCCTTGACCAGGTCGTCGCCCTGTTCGATTCGCCGTACATCCACATCGGCGGCGACGAGGCGTTCGGGATGCCGGAGGACGAGTACGCCGACTTTGTCCGCCACGCCGCCGCCGCGGTTCGCGCGAGGGGACGTCTTCCTCTCGGATGGCAGGAAACGTCGCGGGCGGGATGCTGGACACCATCCGACGTCGTGCAACTTTGGGTGGGAGAACGGGACAGATTCGATTCCGCGAACGCATACCGGAATTGGCCGGAGGAGTGGCACCCAGCCATCCCCGCGCTAGCGGCCGTCGCAGACCAAGCCGTCGGCGACCCGGCACGCATCGCCGCACAGGGCGCTGCGGTACTCGTCTCGACGAGTGACCCGCTCTATCTCGACAGACGCCCGGCCGAACCGAGCCTCCATCCCGAACAGAACGAACGGCTGCGCACCGTGGGAAACGCGGACTACGAGCCGACGGTATCGACCTCCATCCGCCGCTGGGACCCGGCTCGTCAACCAGACATCGTGGAGCACGGTCTGCGTGTTGCCGGGATCGAAGCCGCCATTTGGTGCGAATCGATCGCGACCTTCGATGATCTCGCGCTGCTGATGCTTCCACGACTGGCCATGGTCGCCGAGCACGGCTGGTCGCGGGACGGCCGCGATCCGACGGATTCCGGGTCGGCTTGGACCGACGCCTGGAGCCGTCTCGGCTTCCACGGGTTCCACAGGTCGAGCCTCGTATTCGGGGAGCCTAGCGGGCACTAATTGTGCTTCGCAGGACGTGGGTGGGATGAGTGTGATGACTCACTATGACACTCGACGCTCAATGGCATGGCCGTCCGTACTGAGGCGGCGTCCAGTTGTCCCTCGCTCCGTCCCTGGCAACTTACCGATCGTGGCTCGCGAGTCGAGCCGACAAGCAGAAGGCACAGCACATGACAGACAACCTTCCCCATCCCGACCTCCCCGAAGCCCCTATTTTCCCGACTTCCGCCGACCCGCTGCGTGGGGGAGAGGCGCGCCCGGAAGGGGGTATGCGACCGCGATATCGGGTCATCATCGACAACGACTTTTCAGGGGATCCGGACGACCTGTTCCAGCTCGCCCACCATGTCCTGAGCCCGTCGGTGGAAATCCCCTTCGTCATCGGCTCCCATCTCTCACCCGGCGACTACTCCGACCCTTCGGATCGCCAGGCGGACAACGCCGCCGAGATCGCGCGAAGCCTCTTGGAGCTGCTGAACAGCACGATCCCTGTCTTCGCGGGAAGCAATATAGGTCTGCGTGGCCCTGCCGAGCCGATCGCGTCAGCTGCGGCCGAGGCGATCGTCAGGGAAGCCCTCCGCGACGACACCGAGCTCCCATTGTTCGTCGCCCTCGGGGCAGGCATGACCGACCTCGCCAGCGCCGTTCTGATGGAGCCGCGCATCGCCGAGCGCATCAAAGCGGCAGTTTGGATCGGCGGACCGGAGCATGAGGGGCTCGGGCTCGAATTCCCGATCGAGGGCAGCGTCGAGTACAACCTCAACATCGACATCCCAGCCGCGCAGGCTGTGTTCAACGACTCGGCGATCCCGATCTGGCAGGTGCCCCGCAACACCTATCGGCAGGCAATCGTGTCGTTCGCGGAGCTCGACGCCCGGGTCCGGCCGCACGGCCCGCTGGGATGGCGCCTCGCCGACAGCATCGCCACACTGCATGCCTTCACACAGTCCCACGGGCTCCTCCTCGGCGAGACATACGGACTCGGCGACCAGCCGCTCGTCCTACTCACGGCGCTGCACACCGCCCACCAGCCCGACACGGCGTCGAGCCCCTTCGTTGTGCGCCCAACTCCGCGCCTAACAGCGCAGGGCTGGTACGAGGAGCGCCCAGACGGTCGCCCGATGCGCGTCTACACAGGGATCGACACGCGGCTGATGTTCGAGGACATGTTCCTCAAGATCGCGGCCTTCGCGAATCGATAGAGACTGAGCTGGCATTCGCAATGGCCGCAGGATCGGGCGTGGTTAACGCCTCGCCTCGGCGAGGTGGAGCACTCGGCGAGACAACCGTCCAGCTCGCCGTCGCGGAGGACCGCGGCGGGTGCCCGGGGAGTCGTCGATCCGTCGGGAGTGAGCTTCCGCCTGCCTCGCTCAGGTTTGCTCGGGAGACAGGATGAGTTCGTTCCAAAGGCAACTCAGTCGCTCTGCCATGTCGATGCTGGGGTCATGCAGCCATTGGAGCTGCAGGCCGTCGATGGCGGCCATGAAGATGGATGCCAGCATTTCTGGTTGAACTTGGAGCTTGATACGCCCGTCGGACTGGAGCTCCCGTATCTCGCCCTCGATCCAGTCACTCAGCGAGGCGAAGTGCTCTTGGAAATAGTCCTGCGCCGGGTGTCCTTCCACCGCCCCCTCTACCGCAAGCGCCATGTACAGGTGGACGAGGCCCGGAACCGTCGCATTGTGCCGCACCACCCTGATCAGGGTCTCGGCCGCGTCACGTGGACTCGGCCCAGTGATCTCGACGGCAGCTGCGTCACGGAGCCGGAGCACTTCAGTGAAGAGCTCCTCTTTGGAGTCGAAGTAGTGCAAGACGCCGGCGACGGTGAGTCCGGCTTCGTCCGCGATCTCTCGCAGAGTCGCCCCACGATAACCCCTTCGTGCGAAGGTCTCGAGGGCGATCTGCCGGACCTCCTCCCGCTTGGCCACACCTTTGGCGTATGGCCCTCGGGTCTTCACTTCCTGCATCTGCATCCCCCTACGAAGATTGCGCCTCCCACGGCGCTTCGAGCGGCATCAGTCTATGGTCACCGGATCCGTTCGACGGCGAAAAGTAACAATTTGTAGGTTTTCGACGAAAACCTCTTGACAGTAAGTTTTGATGGTCGCATGCTTCTACCAGCCCGCCCCTCAGCGTGGCAATCAACGACGATCCCGGGAGCAGCAATGCCCATGACGAACAAAAGAAGGCTTTCCGTGTTGGCGGCGGCGGCGGTCGCAGTTCTCGCCCTCAGCGCTTGCACGGGTCAGGACGGGTCATCCGGAGGCGGTGACGATCAGGGGCCGCGCACGCTTAAGCTCGGCGTCTCGAGTGAGCTGCTCTCCTACGACCCCGTCGACCTGAACGGCGGCGGCGAGGGCAACCTCCTTTGGATGCCGGTGTACGACCGGCTCCTCACCATCACGCCCGACAACGGGCTCGAGCCCGGCCTGGCGACCGAGTGGGCCTTCGACGACTCGTTCAGTGTCCTGACCCTAGAACTTCGTGACGGAGTCACCTTCAGCGACGGGGCGCCCTTCACCGCCGAGACGGTCAAGGCGAACATCGAAAACCTCAAGGCGTCCTCCAGTACCGAAGCAGGGATCGTCGCTCCCATCGAGGAAGTCGTCCCCGTCGACGAGAACACCGTCGAATTCCATTTGGCGTCCTACGACCCGACGCTTCTCTACCAGCTCGGCCTCGCAGCAGGCGTCATGGCAAGCCCCGAGGCACTGGGCACCGAGGAAATCAAGCTGAACCCAGTGGGAAGCGGGCCCTACACGCTCGACGACCAGGGGAGCGTCCGCGGATCCGAGTTGATCTACGTCAAGAACGATGAGCACTGGAACAGCGATGCGTACCCGTACGAGACGCTGGTGTTCAAGACCTACCAGGACATCACCGCCCGCCTCAATGCCGCGAAGTCCGGCGAGGTCGACGGTGCTCCGATCACCTCTGCAGCGGCCGCGGAAGCGGAGGCCGCCGGGTTGACGATCACCAACACCCCCGCTGGGTGGTTGGGACTTGGGCTGTTCGACCGCGCGGGACAGATCGCTCCCGAGCTCGCAGACGTTCGAGTCCGTCAGGCGATCAACTACGCCTTCGATAAGCAGGCCATCCTCGAGAACGTTGAGCAGGGCTACGGCTACGCCACAAGCCAGACGTTCGCCGAAGGCCAGCCCGGTTACGATCCCGAGCTCGACAACCGCTACGAGTACGACCCCGAGAAGGCGCGCGAGCTTCTTGCCGAAGCGGGGTACCCCGACGGGTTCGACCTGACGATCCCGGACCTGCCCCACATGGCCGCCTACACCCCGATCATTGCCGACCAGCTGAAGGACGTCGGGATCAACGTCACTATCAAGCCGGTTGCGCCCACCGATACCCTCGCGGAAATGTTCGGAGGCCAGAACGCGGCGTTCGCGATGGAGTTCGGTGGCACATCCATCGGTCAGATCACCGCGTTGAGCACCCAGAGCGTGTGGAACATCTTCAAGTCCACCGACGAGGAGCTCTCGCAGCTGGTCAGCGTGGCCTACAAGGCCACTGAGGAAGACGAGCAGGATAAGACCTACCGGGAGGTCAACCGGTGGGTGGTGGACAACGCCTGGTTCGCGCCGTGGTACATGAAGGACTCGATCTTCGTGACCTCTTCCGAGGTGACCGTTGAGCCGTGGGTGACGAACGTCACCCCCCTGATCTCGAGCTTCGCGCCCGCGAAGTGATCGAGGGCGGCTGGAACCGGACCTCCGGTGCTGTTCCAGCCGCCCCTTCCCGCCTTGTGACTCTTACCTAGGAGGACGTGTGGTCGCATTTATCTGCCGCCGCCTGCTTTCCGGCGTGGCACTCGTCTTCGTCGTTTCCGCCCTCACGGCATTCCTCATCTTTGCCGGTGGAATGGACATCGCCCGCAACATTCTCGGCACTAATGCCACCGAGGAACAGGTGGCCCAGCGTGCAGCGGAGCTCGGCCTTGACCGCCCCGCCTGGCAGCAGTACGCCGACTGGCTCGGCGCAGCCCTCACTGGTGACCTTGGGCGCTCGTACTTCAGTAGCGAACCCGTCCTGCAAGCGCTCTCGACTCGGTTGCCGGTGACTCTCTCGGTGGTCCTCACGGCAGTGCTGGTCACCGCCGTTCTCAGCGCAGCGCTCGGAGTGCTCGCCGCGGTCCGGCGAGGGTGGGTGGACCGCTTCGTTCAGCTGGCGAATGTCGTCGTAGGGGCAATCCCGAACTTCTGGCTCGCTCTCGTGCTGGTCTCCGTGTTCGCGTTGAACCTTCGGCTCTTCCCTGCCACCGGTTATGTACCATTCCTCGAAAGTCCGGCAGGTTGGCTGCTGAGTATCACGCTCCCCGTCGCCTCCCTGGTCATCGGCGGTTTGGGTGCCGCCATGATCGTCCGCTCGAGCGTGATCGACGTCCTTCGTCTGGACTTCGTTCGCACCCTCCGTTCAAGGGGACTCTCCCAGCGGGAGGTGCTCACCAAACACGTCATGCGCAACGCGGCTCCGCCATTCCTAACCGTAATGTCGCTCGCATTCATCGGCATGTTCGGCGGCGCCGTCGTAATCGAGAAGGTGTTCGCCATCCCAGGAGTGGGAACGCTCGCCAACAATGCGGCGCAGCGCGGCGATGTCCCGCTCGTGCTCGGCGTCGTGAGCGTCACAGTGGCAGTCGTCGTCGTCGTCAACCTTGTCATCGACATACTCAATGGCTGGCTCAACCCGAAGGTGCGTGTGCAGTGACCATCTCAACTCCAGAGCAGGTCGATGCGGCCGTCGCCGAGGCCCCGCGCAGTGGCCTCGCACGCCGGTTCTTCAGCAATCCGCTCGGGCTCGTCCCCTCGATTGTGCTCGCAGCCATCGCGGTACTCAGCGTCGCATCACCCTGGATCGCCCCTCATGACCCGTCCGACACCATTCTCGATCAGGTCAACTCCGCTCCGAACGAAGTCTTCCTGCTGGGCGGGGACGGCAGCGGACGAGACGTGCTCAGTCGCTTGCTTCTTGCGAGCAGGCTCACCCTCATCGGCGCGATCACCGTTGCCATAGTGTCGGTCGTCGTCGGATTGGTATCCGGATTGCTCGCCGGCTACCTCGGGAAGTGGATCGACTCCAGCCTCAGTTGGGTGAACAACGTCCTCATGACGGTCCCGAGCGTCATCATCCTCGTCGCACTCTTCTCGGTCATCGGACCCAACACCGTCGTCACCATGGCGATCTTCGGAGTGCTGATCTCGCCCTTCCTCTTCAGGCTCGTGCGAACTCTTGTGATCGCTGTGAAAAACGAACTGTACGTCGACGCGGCTCGTGTGTCCGGCTTGAGCGGTTCGCGGATCCTGGGCCGTCACGTCCTCTACGCGGTGCGTGCGCCCATCATCATCATCGCAACGGGCATGGTCGGTGCGGGGATCCTGATCCAGGCCGGACTCGAATTCCTCGGGCTCGGCAGCCCGTCCGAGCCCACGTGGGGCGGAATGCTCGAAGACGCATTCCTGAACATCTTTCGCTCTCCACTCGGGATTCTCTGGCCAGGCATCGCCATTGGGCTCACGGCCGGATGTCTCTCCCTCATCGCCAACGCACTGCGAGACGCTCTTGAGGAGCCCGCTCCCAAGGCTCGGACCAAGTCGGTGCGGCTGAAGGACGAGGCTCTCCGGCGGGCCAGCGCACCCGCGGGCACCGCCGAAGCTCCCCCGGAAGACGCCCTGCTCGTCGTGTCGAATCTCCGCGTCGGCTATCCGCAGGCAGACGGATCCGCACGCGTCGTCGTCGACGGCGTGAACCTGCACGTGAACAAGGGTGAGATCCTCGGTCTCGTCGGCGAATCGGGGTCAGGCAAGACACAGACCGCCTTCTCGATACTTCGACTGCTGCCGGAGGAGGCAGAATTTGCCGGAGACGTCACGTTTGAGGGGGTCCCTCTACTCGCCCTGAGCGAGTCCGAGATGCAGAAGATTCGCGGCAAGAGAATCGCCTACATCCCGCAAGAGCCCATGTCGAATCTCGACCCCACGTTCACCATCGGCCACCAGCTCACGGTGCCGATGATGCGGACCCTTGGATTGACGAAGAAGGAGGCCACAGCCCGCGCGAAGCAGCTGCTCGAACGCGTAGGCATCGCCGACCCGGAGCGCACCTTCCGTGCCTACCCGCATGAGATCTCGGGCGGGATGGCGCAACGCGTGCTCATCGCGGGCGCGGTCTCCTGCGAGCCGGAGCTGATCGTCGCCGACGAGCCGACCACCGCGCTCGACGTCACGGTACAGGCCGAGATCCTCGACCTCCTTCGTGAGCTCCAGAAGGAGCGAGGCATGGCCATCATCCTTGTCACACACAACTTCGGGGTCGTCGCCGACCTTTGCGACCGGGTCGCCGTCATGCAAGCCGGACACATCGTGGAGACGAACACCGCGAGCGAACTGTTCGATAGGCCACAGCATCCGTACACCCGAATGCTGTTGTCGTCGACGCTCGAGGATACCGAACCGCGGAAGCAGCGGGTCGCGGCACTAACGGAAGGACGTTGACGGGCATGACTCAACCACTACTCGGGGTCGAGCGACTCGGCGTCACCTATCCGGGACGCGGCTTTCGCCGCCCGGCTTCGGCGGTACTGAAAGAAGTCTCCATCGAGATCGCCCATGGCGAGACGCTCGGACTCGTCGGAGAGAGCGGGTCGGGCAAGACGACACTCGGGAGGGCGATCCTCGGCCTTGCCCCAGTGACGTCGGGACGAATCATCTTCGACGGCGAGGACATCTCGCACGCGGGAAGGTCAGAGCGGCGGCGCCTCGCGAAGGACCTGCAGGTGGTGTTCCAGGATCCGTACACATCCCTGAATCCCGCCATGACCATCGAGTCAATCCTGGCTGAGCCGCTGCAGGCTGCGGGCGCGCCGACGCAGGAAGCGCGTGCCCGTATCAGGGAACTCCTCGACCAGGTCGGACTGCCGGCAGACGCCGCGCGTAGGCTCCCACGCGAGTTCAGCGGCGGCCAGCGCCAGCGCGTCGCAATCGCCCGGGCGCTGGCCCTCAGTCCAAGGCTGATCGTGTGCGATGAGCCCGTTAGCGCCCTGGATCTGTCTACACAGGCGCGCGTGCTCGACCTGTTCATCGAGATTCAGGAGCGCACCGGGGTTGCCTATCTCTTCGTCTCCCATGACCTCGCGGTGATCCGCCACATCTCACATCGCGTCGCGGTGATGTACAGAGGCGAGATCGTCGAGCAAGGCGACGCAGAGCTGGTCACTTCAGAGCCCGAGCACCCGTACACGCAGCGGCTGCTGCTTGCCGCGCCGGTCGCGCATCCTGTCCGCCAGGAGAAGCGGCGCGCGGAACGGTTCCGCCTCCGAGAGCTGCATCGAGAACAGAACCTGCAGTCCGGCGCCCTTCCGGCTCGCGTGTAAACGGCGCTGCGGATCCACCGCAGAACGATAACTGAGTTCTGCGGCTGATCAACGAGCGATCAGCCGCTGGCAGCAACCAATAAGAAGGAGAACAGATGTTAAAGTCGGCCACGGAGCGCGCGGACGAACTGCTTGCACAGATGACGCTCACAGAGAAGGCGCGACAGGTCGCGTCGGTCTTCCCCGGCACGTTGATGGGGGTCAACGGCTTGGATCCGGCCGCTCTTCGGCGACACCTGGGCGACGGGATCGGCCACATCGCCAGCGCCGCGACTGCAGTGTCTGATGCCCACGGGGTCGCGACCACCGTCAATGCAATCCAGCGCTATCTCGTGGAGCAGACTCGGCTCGGCATTCCTGCCATCCTGCACGCGGAAGCGCTGAACGGTTTCGTCGCGCCTGGCTACACGTCGTTTCCCACCGCGATCGGTCTGGCTGCGACCTGGGACCCGGAACGGGTCGAGTTGATGGCCGAGGTCATCCGCAGGCAGATGCGATCGGTCGGGGTGCTGCAGGCGTTGTCGCCGGTGCTTGACGTCGCCCGTGACAGCCGGTGGGGGCGGGTGCATGAGACCTATGGCGAGGACGTGTACCTCGTCAGCGCGTTCGGGGTGGCGTTCGTGCGTGGCCTTCAGGGCGAAGATCTCACCAGCGGGATCCTCGCCACTGGGAAGCACTTCCTCGGGTACGCGCTCACCGAGGCGGGGCAGAACATGGCTGCTACGCATCTCGGCCCCCGCGAACTGTACGACGTGTACGCGACTCCGTTCGAGGCGGCGATCAAGATCGCCGGTCTCGGCAGCGTGATGAACTCATATTCGGAGATCGACGGCGTCCCCGTGGGGGCGAGCAGCGCGATCCTCACGGATCTGCTTCGTGGCCGGATGGGCTTCACCGGCAGCGTAGTGTCCGACTACAGCACGGTGGAGTGGCTGCACACCCGACAGGGCGTCGCATCCTCCGTCGCTGAGGCCGGCGAGCTCGCCCTTGCCGCCGGCCTCGACGTCGAGCTGCCCATCGCATCCGGCTACAAAACGCTCGAGCAGTCAGTTCGCGAAGGACGCCTCGAGGAGGCCGTCCTCGACGATGCGGTGCGGCGGGTGCTCGTCGACAAGTTCAAGCTGGGACTGTTCGAGAACCCCTACGCCAGTACCGATCCCATCGAGTTGAGCGCCGTCCAGGCTGAGGGGGCCGCCCTGTCCCGGGAGCTGGCCGACGAGTCGGTGACGCTGTTGAAGAATCACGGCCAACTGCCGCTGCCGAAGTCGGGCCGGATCGCGGTGGTCGGCCCGCACGCCGACTCGGCCATGGTCAACTTCGCGGCGTACACCTACCCCGCGATGCTCGACATGATCAAGGGTGTCGCCACCGGTGAGTCCCGGATGGCCGGTACCGAGAGCATGATGGAGCCCTCGTCGCCGGAGGCCGTTGAGGCGGGCGCGGCGCAACTGGCGCAGCTCATGGAAATCGACAGCGAGGACGTCGCCCGGCAGGTGTACGGCACGCAGACGCTCGTCGAAGCCATTCAGGCCGCAGCGCCGGGCGCGATCGTCGAGTGGGTCGAGGGAGCCGGCATCCACCCGGACGACCCGCAGGACCTCGATGCGGCCGCCGCGCTGGCACGGAGCGCGGACGTCGTCATCCTCGCCATCGGCGGAAAGGCCGGATGGTTCGGAACGCGCATCACCGAAGGCGAGGGAACCGACGCCGCACGGGTCGAGCTGCCGGATCACCAGGTCGCGTTAGTCGACGCGGTCAGCGCCACCGGGACACCGCTGGTTGGGGTTCTCTACCAGGGACGACCGCTTGCCATCACCGAGGTCGAGCCGAAGCTCGACGCTATCGTGACGGGCTACTACCCGGGGCCAAACGGCAGCGGCGCCCTCGCCGCGGTGCTGTTCGGCGACACGAACCCGTCCGGCAAGCTGCCCTACAGCATGCCCAGGGCCACCGGACAGTTGCCGCTGTACGCCTCCCAGAAGCGCGGAAGCGGATACCGACGCAGCGCAGGCGACATGTTCCGCAACTACATCGACCTCGACATCACGCCCCTGTTCCCGTTCGGTCACGGCCTCTCCTATACGACCTTCGAATACGGCGAGCTGCAGCTCGCGGCCGACGTGGTGCCCGCCGAGGGCGGCTCCATCGTGGCGTCCGTCGAGCTCCGCAACAGCGGAGACCGCGACGGAACCGAGATCGTCCAGCTCTACGCCGCCCAGAACGCCACCGGTGTCACCCGGCCCGCTCAGCAGCTGATCGGATTCACTCGAGTCGCACTTGCTGCGGGTGAGCACGCGACCGTTCGGTTCACCGTCCCGACCAGCCAGCTCGGGTACAGCGGAATCGATGGACGCTTCATCCTCGAGCCCGGCGCCGTGGCACTCGAGGCTGGAGGCAGCTCCGAGGAGACACCCGCCCGAGGCACCGTCAAGCTCACCGGCAACGTCGTCGACCTCGAAGGCCGCCGCACCTACCTCAGTACCGCAGACGTACTCCTGCCACAGCCGACAGCGGCGGGGCGCTAGCACTCGTCGGTCGTCCCTCCCAGATCCGATCCTCGTGGACGGCATGTTGCGTGCCGCGCGAGCACTTCACAGCAAGGAGCAGCAGAGTGACCAGGTCCTCGTTCAACACCGGATGGCGGGTGCGACCCAAGATGAGCCCGTTCGCCGCACTCCAAGGCGGTGGTGACGAGGGCACCTCGGTCACCTTGCCTCACGATGCGCTGGTCACCCTGCCGCGCAGTGCCGAGGCGGCGGGTACCGGGCACACGGGATTCTTCCCTGATGGTGCCTTTGAGTACGTGAAGACGTTGGACGTGCCCGAGGCGTGGCGCGGCAAGCGGGTGTCGGTCGAGTTCCAGGGCGTGTACCGGGACGCGATGGTCTATGTGAACGGGACCTTCGCCGGGCAGCGGCCGAATGGCTACACCCCGTTCCGGGTCGCACTCGACCCGTTCCTACGCTACGGGGAGCCGAACACCATTCGTGTCGACGCGCGAGCCCACGAGGACTCGCGCTGGTACTCCGGGGCCGGGATCTACCGGGATGTGGTGCTCGAAGTCACCGATTTCGTGCACATCGAATATCCCGGCGTGCGCATCGCAACGCCCGACATCGACGAGGAGCGTGCCGTCGTCGTAGTGGTCACGCCCGTGACGAACGAGAGCACCGCCACGACCACGGTCCGGGTCCGCACCGAACTGCGCGGCCCGGGCGGCACGGTTGTCGCCACCGATGCCGCGCCGGTGACACTCCGAGCGGGCGGTTCCGCGGTGGTTCGCCAGCGCCTCTATCTGCCGGCACCGACACTGTGGAGCGTCGACACACCGCACCTGTACACTGCCGGCAGCGTTCTGGATGCCGCCGACCGTGTCCTGGACGGGGCAACGACCACTTTCGGCATCCGCTCCCTCCGAGTCGACCCGACCCACGGTCTGCGGATCAATGGAGAGACGGTCAAGCTGCGCGGTGCCTGCATCCACCACGACAACGGACCGCTGGGCGCTGCCGCGATCGGCCGTGCCGAGGAACGGCGCGTCGAGCTCCTCAAAAAGGCCGGGTTCAACGCGATCCGCAGCGCCCACAACCCGATCAGCCCGGCGATGCTCGACGCATGCGACCGGCTCGGCATGCTCGTCATGGACGAAACCGCGGATGTCTGGACCGAGGCAAAGACCCCGTTCGACTACTCCCTGGCTTTCCCGGAGTGGTGGGAACGCGACATCGAGGCGCTCGTCGCGAAGGACTTCAACCACCCGAGCGTGATCTTCTACTCGATCGGCAACGAGATCTTCGAAACCGGCGACGCCCTCGGCTCAGAGTGGGGACGCACCTTGGCTGAGAAGGTCCGGTCCCTCGACGACACCCGGCTCGTCACCAACGGCATCAACCCGTTCGTCTCTCTCCTCAGCGACGTCGCCAACATGGCGCGTGAGCACGCCACAAGCGCTGACGCCGGCGCGGACGGGGGAGTGAACGCGATGATGAACCTGGCCGGGTTCATGGACCAGCTCACCGCGAGCGCGATGGCGACCGAGCGAACTGAAGCGTCCTTCTCAATGCTCGACGTGGCGGGCCTCAACTACGGTGACGCCCGCTATGAACTCGACCGCGAGCAGTTCCCGAATCGAGTCATCGTCGGATCCGAGACGTTCCCGCCGCGGATAGCGAACAACTGGCGACTCGTCCTCGACAATCCCCACGTGCTCGGAGACTTCACGTGGACCGGCTGGGACTACCTCGGCGAGGTCGGCATCGGCCGGACCCAGTACGCCAATGCCGCACCGGAGTTCCAAGCGCCCTATCCGTGGATCTCCGCCCGCGTCGGCGACCTCGACATCACCGGCCAACGGCGTCCCATCTCTTACTACCGCGAGATCGTCTTCGGCCTCCGAACGGAGCCCTACGTCGCCGTGCTGCGGCCCGAGAACTACGGGAGGCCCGTCCTGCCCGGCCAATGGGCATGGAGCGACGCCATCGCGAGCTGGAGTTGGGACGTCGAGACCGGCACTCCGATCACAGTCGAGGTGTACAGCGACGGCGACGAGGTCGAACTGCTACTGAACGGACGGACGGTCAGACGCGCAACGCCAGGGGTCTCCAGGCCGTTCGTCACCGAGTTCGACATCCCCTACGAGGTCGGAGAGCTTGAGGCCATCGCTTACCGCGACGGGGCTGAGCTGGGACGGGTCTCGCTGCAGTCGGCGCACGGACCGGTCCAGCTCTCCGTCGTTGCCGACCGGACCGAGATCAGGGCCGACGACAGCGACCTCAGCTTCATCGCCATCGAACTGCGCGACGCGAACGGCAACCTGGCAAGCGACCGCGACGTGCTCGTCCGCGTCGCCATCGACGGGGTCGCCGTCCTCCAGGCTCTCGGCAGCGCCCGTCCCGACACCGAGGAGTCGTTCCACACTGGGGAGCACACGACCTATGACGGGAGGGCTCTGGCCGTCGTCCGGCCCACCGGCATTGGGCCAATCACTATCTCGGTTTCAGCAGACGGCTTCGAGTCAGTGACGACAGTCCTGGAGGCTGCCCCAGCGGCGGACGCGGTAGTTTCCGCTATTGCGTAAAGAGCTTGAAACTGGAGCCCCCGAGCAACCCGATCGACGAAAGAAGACACATGCCCCCAGACGACGTTCATCTTCACCTTCCCGCCCGTCGCGATGCCCTCAGCGCCGATCGGTTCAACACGCCAGAGCTGTCGGACCGTCCGGGCATGCGCTGGTGGTGGCAGTCGCCCCTGCCGCCCGCGGAGCTCGTCCGCGAGCTCCACGCGATCGCGGATGCGGGGTTCGGCGAGGTCGAGATCGCATTCTCCCCAGGCTTCTGGGCAGATGATGCGCAGCGGGCCGCGCTCGGCGCCGTGTTGGCGGAGGCGGAGCTGCTCGGAGTCGGGGTGGCCATGACGCTCGGGTCGGAGTGGCCGGTACGCACACCGAACACGACGAAGGGGACGAAGCACGCGGCGCAGGAGTTGCAGTACGGGGTGACTCGGATCGCCGGCGGCGAGGCGCAGACCGTGCCCCTGCCGCCGGCGTTCGACGACACCGAGCGAGGGCGTCCGTCCCGGCTGCTCGCGGTGACGGCCGCGCGGGTCCTGACGTGGGGCGCTGCTCCCACCATCGTCCCGTCCGAGCAGCCGTTCGGGCCGAGGACCGTGATCGTTCCGCCGGAGGCGTCCACAGTTTTGGACTCCGGATCGCTGGTCGACCTCACTGCTCAAGTCGAGGACGGGTCGGTCGCCTGGTCGCCGCGCGAGGGGGAGTGGGCGCTCTTCGCGTTCTGGAGCCGGGACAGCGAGCAGGGCGCGACGAGCTTCCTTGATCGGGCCGCCGCTGCCGCGGCGATGGAGTACCTGGATGAGCATCAGATCGGCCCTGAGAACCTCGACCTCCTTCGCCGTGCCGGCACCGAGCTGTTCGAGGACTCGCTCGAGCTCAACGCCGACTCTCTGTTCTGGAGCCCTGGGCTCCTCGATCGCTTCCGGGAGCGGCACGGCTATGACCCGACGCCGTACTTGCCCGTCCTGTTCGCGCAGGGTATGTGCCGGTACTGGGTGCCGAACGAGGAGCCGACCCCGGACTTCGATCTGGACAACGGGATCGGCGCTCGGATCCGCCGGGACTACTACCGGCTGGTCACCGACCTGTACATCAGCGACCACCTACTGCTGGTCCAGGAGTGGTCCGTAGGTCACGGTCTTCGCCACAAGGCGCAGGTGGCGTACGGGCAGAACTTGGAACCGGTGCGTAGCAACCGCGAGTTCGTGCGCGCCGGCGGCCGCGCCGAGGCGGAGTCGCTGAACTCCGGCGACCGCGCCCCAGTGCGGCGGGACCACCCCAACTGGCGCTTCGCCCTCGACTGGCAGCGATCCATCGTGGGCGGAGCCCACCAGGGGGGCGCCACACGGATCAGCACTGAGCTCGGGGCGCAGTTCGGCGCCGCCTTCGCTCTCACTCTCGGCGACCTGAGGCAGATGCTCGACAAAGAGTGGGCAGCCGGAATCACCAAGCCGTTCGTGCACGGCTTCGGCACCCAGGGACCGGATGCCCCGTGGCCGACCCAGTCGCGCTTCGCAGACTTCGTTGCCGACACATGGAACGACACGCACTATCCTGAATGGCAGAACTGGCGGCCCCTCACCGACTATTGGGCTCGCGGCACCCTCGTTCTGGAGACGGGAACGCCCAGGACCGACGTCGCGATCTACCGTGACGCGTTTCTCACCACGGCCGCTCGCGGCTTTGGGGAGGAGGATTTCACCGCGCCTGCGGGACTGGCCGACACCGAGGCGCTCGAGCGTTCTGGTTACTCGGTGCAGTACCTCGACCCGATTGGGCTTGCGGACGCGGACGCGATCGGCGCGGACGGAACGCTCTTTCCGGACGGGCCGTCATACCGCGCGCTGCTCGTCGACGAACGGGCGATCGCCCCGGCAGCGGCGGAGGCGCTGGCTGACGCGGCGGAACGGGGCCTCCGGGTGGTGTTCGTCGGAGAGCCGCCATCCGGTGACTCGGGCTTCGGCGGGGGCGACGAGGGCCGGTCGGACCTCGTGCGCGAGGCGGTCGGCCGTGCCCTTTTCCTGCCAGGGGTGGCTCGGGTGGAGGAAATGTCACAAGCGGCAGCAGCGCTCCGCGACCTCGGCGTCGTACCGCGGGCGAGCTGGCAGGGACCACCGCTTCTCACTCAGTGGCGCGAGGCGGGGAACCGACGCTACGTGTTGGTCTACAACCCGGAGGGGCAGGCGCGATCGGTCGAGCTTTCCCTCGAAGGGCAGGGGGCCGTCCAGGAGCTCGACCTCGTGAGCGGGGTTTCCTCGGCGTTTCGGTTCACTTCGGTATGGGGACGGACCTTACTGACGCTGGATCTTCCCGCGCTTGGTCTCCGGGTCCTCGAGCTCGACCTGACCGCGGGTGAGATCGAAAACCTGCTCGCTGATAGCGTGCAGGGCGCGGAGCTTCCGCTCGCCGCTTGGCAGCTACGTGTGGAGACCGAGGAGCCGGAGGCGTCCCGGACGATCGAGCTCGAGGGACAGGGGCCCGCCGACTGGCGATCCGTCGAGGCGCTATCCGGACTGTCCGGCATCGGAACGTACAGCGCTCTCGTGGCCCGCGCGGGGAAGGGCGCCACAGGATCCGTTCTGGAACTCGGCGATCTGGCAGGCTCCGCCGTCGTCCGGATCGGGAGTCGGCAATTCGGTCCCGCCTACGTATCCGGCAGCGTCGTGGACCTGGGCGATGCCCTCGCAGGCGAGGGGGAGTCAGAGATCGAGATCGAGGTCTGCACATCTCTCCGTAACGCCGTCGTGGCCTCGGGGCGGATACAGGGGCCGCACGGTGTCGCGGTACCACAGGGACTGATCGGACCTGTCCGGGTTCGCACCTACTCGACAAGGGGAATCGAATGATCCCGGCGAAGCCGAGTATCCTCGCGCGCAACTCGATCAGGGCGGTGCGATTGATCGGGACACGTGCGCGCCGACGACGACGCCCAGCCCGGGTCCGGCCGGGCTGGGGCCTCAGCGGCAACGAGCGGCCTGAGCACGCGGTCTGAAACCGTCGGCGCCTTCCGACGTACTCTCCAGGCGCCATGCCCGCTGACATCTCCTCCATGAACCGAAACCCCCTCACCACACGAAAAGTAGGTCGGACACGATGAATCCCAACGCCCCAGACTGGAAGGCGAGCTGGACGCAAGCCGTCACCGATATCCGAGGTGCGGCACCCGCATTGCGTGACGTCACTGTACGGCTGCATGTCCAGCTCGCCTTCGACGGCACCCGACTCCGCTTCGTACTGTCCAATCACTTCGGCACCGAACCGGTGCTCATCGGTCAAGCCGCCGTCGTGACGGAGGGCGCGAGTACGCAGGCAACGTTCGGTGGACGACCGACGGTCGAGATTTCGCCAGGCGCAGACCTAACGAGCGATCCGGTCGAGCTCCCGGCGATTGCGGGGCGTGATCTCTTCATCGACCTCTTCCTGCCCATGGAAACTTCGCTCTCGACTGGGAACATTGCAGGGTCAACATGGAGCATCTCTGAAGTGGGCAATCATGCCGGGCGCCGTGACCTCGCGGCGTTGCCCACGCCGTCAGGGGCTGGCCCTGATGGAGTGGAATACGCGGCACCGATGCCTCTGCTCCGAAGCGTTGAAGTCGCGGGCGCCGATGTGCGCGCCGTGGTGGCATGTCTGGGCGACTCGATCACCGCGGCAGGCTGGCCGAACCGGGCCTCCGTACTCCTCGCAGCCCAGGGTGTCGCGCTGGTGAACCGGGGTATTCCCGGGAATCGTCTCCATCGGGATGGTGCCGGTTGGGCAGGTGCGTTCTTCGGGCGTTCCGGACTGGCGCGCTTCGATGACGATGTAGTCGGCACGTCAGGGGTCACCCACGCGCTCATCGCACTCGGCACCAACGACCTCGGGCACCCTGGTACGCCGGCGGCTCCGTCTGAACCTGTTCCCTCGGCGAGCGACCTGATCGGCGCCTTCGACGCGCTCGTGCAGCGGTGCCGACAAGCCCGCATCTCCCCGGTTCTCGCCACGATCACACCCTTCCTGCCCGCGGCAGGCTATGACACCCAACGAGACGCGATCCGCCAAGAGGTGAACGAGTGGATCCGTTCCAGCGCGCGGGCCGAAATCGTCGTCGATTTCGATCGCGCACTTCGTTCCTCGGTCGATCGCACAGCACTCGCCCCTGAATACGACAGCGGGGATCACCTTCACCCCAGCGACGCGGGTCAGGACCGTCTTGCCAGGGAAGCCGCAAGCGCTTTCAGCTGAACCAACCCAGAAGCCGTCAGAGCAAGGATCGCCGGTCGAGTCCTCTGGCGGCCTGAGCGCGGCAACTACCACCCGCCCTGCACGTATGAGGATCATCGACGATCCTCGCCTAGCCCGGATGGCTCAGCTGGGCGGGGTTGATGGAGGCGAGGAATTCGTCGATGATGTCTTCCATCTTGAATTCGCTTTGCTCGTAGAGCCATTGGACTTCGAGGCCGTCGAGGAGCGCGACGAAGGTGAACGCGAGCGCTCGGGGGGTCATTGTCGTGACCAGTTCGCCGCTGGCGGCCATCTCTTCGAACCGTTCTTCAAAGTACCCGCGGAAAACCTGGTACCGGTTCCGGAA
>NZ_SDPN01000111.1 GCF_004134825.1 Agromyces albus | reverse complement strand
GGGAAACCCACTCCGTAAGGAGTATCCCTGACTGAATACATAGGTCAGTGGAAGCGAACCGGGTGAACTGAAACATCTCAGTAGCTCGAGGAAAAGAAATCAACCGAGATTCCGAAAGTAGTGGCGAGCGAAATCGGAAGAGCCTTCACGTTTTAGCATGCAAGATAGTCGAACGGAATGGAAAGTCCGGCCGTAGCAGGTGATAGCCCTGTAGACGAAATTTTGTGTGTGGAACTAAGCGTGAGAAAAGTAGGGCGGGACACGTGAAATCCTGTTTGAAGATGGGGGGACCATCCTCCAAGGCTAAATACTCGTGATCGACCGATAGTGAACCAGTACCGTGAGGGAAAGGCGAAAAGAACCCCGGAAGGGGAGTGAAATAGATCCTGAAACCGTATGCATACAAACAGTAGGAGCCTCCTTGTGGGGTGACTGCGTACCTTTTGTATAATGGGTCAGCGACTTACATTCAGTGGCAAGGTTAACCGAATAGGGAAGCCGTAGCGAAAGCGAGTCCGAATAGGGCGATTCAGTCGCTGGGTGTAGACCCGAAACCAGATGATCTATCC
>NZ_SDPN01000110.1 GCF_004134825.1 Agromyces albus | reverse complement strand
GTCGTGACCAGTTCGCCGCTGGCGGCCATCTCTTCGAACCGTTCTTCAAAGTACCCGCGGAAAACCTGGTACCGGTTCCGGAAGTAGTCGTGGGCTGGATGATCCGGGGTTGTGGCTTCTGCGGACAGCGAGGCGTGCAGGGCAGCAAGACCCGGCTCGAGTTCGTTCGCCATCACGGGTGCGAGCATGGAGCGTACGGTGTTCTCCGGGGTTGCGCCGAGGCGGTCCAGGGCCGCCTGCCACACCGCGGTGCTGCGTTCGTCGCGGTAGTCGAGAACCGCCTGCAGGAGTGACTCCTTGGTCGGGAAGTGGTGCAGCAACCCGGTGTGGCTCATCTCGGCGCGTGCAGCGATGTCTTTCATGGTGGCGCCGTAGAAGCCGGAACGCCCGAACGCCTTGACGCAAGCTTCGAGGATGCGTTCTCGGATGGCAGCACTCTTCGCGTAGCTCCGGCGTGCTGGTTTGGCCGTCTCGGTGACGCTCATCCTCAACTCCTCACGTGATGCTTCGGTTCAAGGTTCTCCCATAACGATACCAAACTCGTACTGCGATTCGAGTTTGTGATATCGTCTCTGGAAAGTCGAAACA
>NZ_SDPN01000011.1 GCF_004134825.1 Agromyces albus | reverse complement strand
CGCGGCAACGAACGCCGCGAGCCCCGGGGCGGCGGCCGCACGCGACGCCGGCTCGATCGTGTACGCCGCGACGCCTTCGAACCACGGCACGATGCTCCACGCGTACGGGAACTCGCGCGTCGGCCGCCCCACGCGCACGGGGGCGGGCACCGGCACGGGCGAGAGCGCGGCGAGCTCGGGCAGCCAGCGCTGCTCATGCAGCACGAGCCCGGCCGCGAAGGTGCGTCTCGGCAGCCGCACCGCGAGGTCATTGCCGAGGCGGAACAGCGCGCAGTCCCAGCCGTTCGCCGCGAAGGTCACGGGCCCCGCGAGGTCGGGATGCTGCGAAGCCACGAGGGTCGCCGCGAGTTCGGCGTCGACGTGGATGTCGGCGCTCGGGGCATCCGTCATGCGTGGCTCCCTCGTCACGGGCGAGACCCGGCGGATCACCGGACGAATGGCCAGCCTAGCCAGCGGATCGATTGCTGCGCACGCGCCGCATCTCGTCCACAATGGGAGCATGACGCGAGCGGGACCCGCCGGGGACGCCGCGCAGCCCTTCCGAGTGTCGTTCGTCTGCACCGGCAACATCTGCCGCTCACCGATGGCCGAGGTCGTGTTGCGCTCCCTCGCCGAACGCGCCGGGCTCGCCGACCGGCTCGCGATCGAGTCTGCAGCGACGGGCGACTGGCACGTCGGCGAACCGGCCGATGTCCGTACGATCGAGGCGCTCACTCGCGCCGGCTACGACGGCTCGCGTCACCGGGCGCGACAGTTCGAGGCCGAGGCCTTTCCCAGCCTCGACCTCATCGTCGCGTTCGACCGCGGCCAGATGCGGATCCTGCGCAACTGGGCGCCGAGCATGATCGAGCAGGACAAGGTACGGCTGCTGCTCGAGTTCGACCCCGAACTCGCCGCCCTGCAGGACGTGCCCGACCCCTACTACTCCGACGCGGTCATGTTCGATCGAGTGCTTGAGATGATAGAGCGGTCGACGTCGGCGCTCTTCCGGCAACTCGCACCAGCACTCAGACAAGGAAATCGATGACTTCGCTGCCTCCCCAGCCGCTCAGCCCCCTCGACGGCCGGTACCGCTCGGCCGTGGGCGAACTCGGCGAGCACCTCTCCGAGGCGGGCCTCAATCGAGCGCGAGTGCTCGTCGAGGTGGAGTGGCTCATCGCCCAGACCGATCGCGGGTTCTTCGGCACGACGCCGCTCTCCGACGAACAGAAGTCGCGATTGCGTTCGGTCGTAACGGAGTTCGGCCAGGTCGACATCGACGAGCTCGCGGGGCTCGAGGCCACCACTCGGCACGACGTGAAGGCCGTCGAGTACTACGTGCGCCGCCGCCTCGAGCTGCTCGGTCTCGACTCGATCGCCGAGCTCACCCACTTCGCCTGCACCAGTGAAGACATCAACAACCTCTCGTACGCCATCACGGTTCGCGACGCTGTGCGCGACGTGTGGCTGCCGAAGTACCGCGCCGTCATCGGCGCCCTCGCCGCCCTCGCCGTCGAGCACCGCGACGCGGCGATGCTCTCGCGCACGCACGGCCAGCCTGCGACCCCGTCGACCATGGGCAAGGAGCTCGCGGTGTTCGTGCACCGCTTGTCGCGCATCGCCGACCAGGTCGAGGCCACAGAGTACCTCGGCAAGTTCTCGGGCGCGACCGGCACGTTCTCGGCGCATGTGGTCGCGGCTCCGGATGTCGCGTGGCCGACCGTGTCCCGCGAGTTCGTCGAGTCGCTCGACCTCTCGTGGAACCCGCTCACGACCCAGATCGAGTCGCACGACTGGCAGGCAGAGCTCTACGCTCGCGTCTCGCACGCGAACCGCGTGCTGCACAACCTCGCGACGGACATCTGGACCTACATCTCACTCGGCTACTTCCGCCAGATCCCGCAGGCCGGCGCCACGGGCTCCTCGACGATGCCGCACAAGATCAACCCGATCCGGTTCGAGAACGCCGAGGCGAACCTCGAGCTCTCGTCGGCGGTGCTCGACTCGCTCGCCGCGACGCTCGTCACCTCGCGCCTGCAGCGCGACCTGACCGACTCGAGCGCCCAGCGCAACATCGGCGTCGGCTTCGGCCATTCCCTGCTCGCGCTCGACAACATCCAGCGCGGCCTCGGCGAGATCGACCTCGACACGGCCCTGCTCGCCGCCGACCTCGACGACAACTGGGAGGTGCTCGGCGAGGCGATCCAGACCGTCATCCGTGCCGAGGTCGTCGCCGGCCGCTCGTCGATCAGCGACCCCTATGCGCTGCTCAAGGAACTCACGCGGGGCAAGCGCGTCGGCGCCGCCGAGCTCGCCGCCTTCGTCGAGGGCCTCGAGATCGGGGATGACGCGAAAGCGCGACTGCTCGCCCTCACGCCGGGCGGCTATACGGGCATCGCGTCGAAGCTCGTCGACGAGCTGGGCTGAGCGCGGGGGCGGCGCCGCGCTCGTCGATTCAGCCCTGAGTGGACCGCCGGGGCCCGCAGCGCGGCCCGTGCGCGGTCAGGATGCGGGTATCCGCCCCGGCACAGGCTTGCCGCTCGGGTCGTGTGAATCGCGCCTCATGTGAGGCGGGTCTCACATGAGCCACGCGGAGGGTCGGGGCAACCGGCGGACAGGGAACCGCCGGTCTTGGCAGGTCCGCCACGAGATCAGGGCGCCGAGAGACTTGGCAGGTCCGCCACGAGATCAGGGCGCCGGGAAACTCGTCAGTGGCCGCCGCGGCCCGGCGCGCCCGGTTCGTCGGGCCCGTCGGGACGGCGCGGCTCGCCGAGCTCGGCGGACTCCGCGGCATCCGGCTTCACGGCCATCGCCAGGAGCGCCAGCACGACGAGCACGACGATGAACACGCCGCCGGCCACGATCAGGGAGAGCGTGAGCTCACGCGTCACGATGAGCACCACGACACCCGTGAAGATCGCCGAGATCGCGGCGCCGCCGACGTACTCGGCCGGCCGCAGCACCTCGCGACGGCTCGGCTTGTACTCACCGGAGGGCTGCGTCACGACTGGGGCTCCGATCGGGAGGCGTCGGCGCGGGGAGCCGCGGCCCACTTCAGCGAGAACCCGCCGATGACGAGGTAGACCCCGAGGATCACGAGGTAGCCGCCGAGGAGTCCGACCGCCGTCACCGCGTCGGGCGGCAGCAACAGGAACACGAGCGCGAGCAGCGCCGTGAGCCCGCCGGCCGCGATCCAGTCGCGAGCAGCCGGGGTGCGGCCGCGGGCACGCAGGCCCGCGTAGAGCTCGACGAACCCGGTCACCGCCGCCCACACGCTCACGAGGTAGAGCAGGAACGGCAGCCCGCCGGGAACCGACACGGCGAGCAGGCCCGCCACGACGGTGACGACCGCGGTGATGACGAAGAGCGAGCGGATGCCGCGATCGGCCGTGAACCGCATCGCGAGCGCGCCGACGACGAGCCCCGACACGATCGCCCACACGCCGAACACGAGCAGGCCGAACTCGGGCGAGTGATTCGGAGAGAACGTGATGACCACGGCCGGCACGATCGCCAGGATGCCGCGGACGACCGGAACGGTCCAGAATCGGGACAGCTCCGGAGCGGTATCGCGGGCGGCGGCCACGGCGACCTCTTTCATCCGATGGGGTACCGATCCATCCTACGCGTCGGGCCGAGCGCCGCCGTCTGGGGGCAGCTTGCACTCCGCTGGCCGTGCCACGCGCCCCCACCGCGACGCCGCGCGAGGCCCCGCCGCGCCGCGCTACAGCGCCTTCACCGCCGAGAGCACCTTGCCGAGCGAGTCCTTCGCGTCGCCGAACAGCAGCGTCGTCTGCGGCTCGAAGAGCAATTCGTTCTCGATGCCCGCGAAGCCCGGTCGCATCGAGCGCTTGAGGAACACGACCTGCCGGGCGGCGTCGACCTCGAGAATCGGCATGCCGTAGATCGGCGAGCCGGGCGTGGTCTTCGCCGCGGGATTCACGACGTCGTTCGCGCCCACGACGAGCGCGACATCCGCCGTCTTGAACTCGCGGTTCACCTCGCTCATCTCCTTGAGCGCCTCGTACGGGATGTTCGCCTCGGCGAGCAGCACGTTCATGTGGCCCGGCATGCGCCCGGCCACCGGGTGGATCGCGAAGATCACCTCGATGCCGCGCGCCTCGAGCGCCGCCTGCAGCTCGGCGATCGTGTGCTGGCCCTGCGCGACCGCGAGGCCGTAACCCGGCACGATGATCACGCGCTGGGCGTAGCCGAGGAGCACCGCGACGTCTTCCGCGCTCGAGGAGCGCACCGGTCGATCGGATGCCACGGTCGACCCGGCGGTCGAACCGCCACGGAAGGCGCCGAAGAGGATGCCGGCGACGCTGCGTCCCATCGCCGACGCCATCGCGCGGGTCAGGATCGTTCCGCTGGCACCCACGAGCGTGCCCGCGACGACGAGGAGCACGTTGCCGAGCACGAGCCCGGAGGCCGCGACGGCGAGGCCCGTGAACGCGTTGAGCAGCGAGATGACGATCGGCACGTCGGCGCCGCCGACGGGCAGCACGAGGAGCACGCCGGTCGCGACGCCCAGCACGATGAGCACGACCGCGATCCAGATGGCGCCGGTGAAGATGACGACGACGGATGCCGCGATCGCCGCCACGAGCACGGCGGCCATGATGACCGGCAGCCCCGGGAACACCACAGGTCTGGTCGTCATGAGCTCCTGCAGCTTCGCGAACGTTACCATGGAGCCCGCGAAGGAGACGGCACCCACGAGCAGGGTGAAGGCGATCGCGAGACCCACCCACGGGTTGAGCACGCTCGTCAGGTCGTAGAGTCCCGTCGTGTCGCCGGCGTCGGGCGTGGCATGCCCGAGTTCGAGCAGTGCCACGAGCGCAGCTGCACCGCCGCCGACGCCGTTGAAGAGCGCCACGAGCTGCGGCATCTGCGTCATCTGCACCCGGCGTGCCACGGGCGCGGCGATCGCGGAGCCGACGGCGATCGCCGCGATGATCCACGGGATGTTCTCGAGCCTCACCGAGAGGAACACGGTGATGACCGCGACGAGCGCTCCGGCGGCGCCGATGAGATTGCCGCGGCGGGCGGTCTTCGGCGAGCTGAGCCCCTTGAGGGCGAGGATGAAGCACACGGCCGCCGCGAGGTAGAGGATCGCCGTCCAGGTGGGGGAGAGCAGCATCATCGGCCGGCCTCCTTCGCGTCGGTGTCGGTCGCCGCGGGGGCGGGGGATGCAGCGGATGCCGCGGATGCCGCGGGCTCCGTGGGCTTCGACCTGCGCCCGCGGAACATCTCGAGCATGCGATCGGTGACGACGAAGCCGCCGACGAGGTTCGCCGTGGCGAGCACGACCGCGAGCAGCGCGAGGGCGAGCGTCCAGCCGTCGCCCGCCTGGCCCGCGACGATGATCGCACCGACGAGGATGATGCCGTGGATCGCGTTCGCGCCCGACATGAGCGGCGTGTGCAGCGTGCTCGACACCTTCGAGACCACCTCGAAGCCCACGAACACGGCGAGCACGGTGATCGTGAGGAGTGCGATGCCGTCATCCATCAGCGCGTTCCTTCCTGTCTGTCGGACCCACCGAAACCACCCTCACCGGTTACCACCGCTTCGAGCGCATCGGCGGTGGCCGGATGCCGCACCTCGCCGTCATGCGTGAGGCACGCGTCCACCACCACCACGTCGCTGAAGTCGGGTTCGACCGAGCCGTCGTGCGTCATGAGGGCGAGGAGGTTCGCCACGTTCTTCGCGTAGAGACGCGACGCGTCGCCGGGCATCGTCGACGCGGCATCCTTCATGCCGACGATCGTCACCATTCCGCCGCCGTCGGCGGTCGGCACTGCGACATCCGACCCTGCGACCGAGCCCTCGACGTTGCCGCCCGACTCAGCGGCGAGATCGACGACGACCGCGCCCGGTCGCATCGCGGCGACCATCTCGGCCGTGACGAGCAGCGGCGCCGGGCGACCGGGGATCGCGGCGGTCGTGATGAGCACGTCGGCGTCGGCCACGTGCGGGGCGAGCAACTGTCGCTGGCGTGCAGCCCGGTCGGCGCCGAGCTCCTTCGCGTAGCCGCCTCCCGCGTCGGCCGCGTCGAGATCGAGGTGCACGAAGGTGCCGCCCATCGACGCCACCTCGTCGGCGGAGGCCGCACGCACGTCGTTCGCCGAGACTCGGGCGCCGAGCCGCTTCGCCGTGCCGATCGCCTGGAGCCCCGCGACCCCGGCGCCGAGCACGAGCACTTTCGCGGGCGGGATCGTGCCCGCGGCCGTCATGTAGAGCGGGAAGAACCGCGGCAACCGCATCGCCGCCTCGAGCACGCAGCGGTAGCCGGCGACGAGCGCCTGGCTCGTGAGGGCGTCCATCGACTGCGCGCGGGAGATGCGCGGCACGAGTTCGAGGGCGAAGGCCGTGACGCCCGCGTCGCGCAGGGCCTCCACGGTCGGCAGCTCCGTCGACGGCGAAGCGAGCCCGATCGTGACGGCGCCTGGGCGCAAGCGCGCGGGCGTCTCGGGTTCGAGCGGCCGCACGTGCAGGAGCACGTCGAGATCGCCGAGTTCGAGGGCGTCGACGACGTCGGCCCCGGCGGCCTCGTAGGAGGCATCCGAATGACCGGATTCCTCGCCGGCGCCGTGCTCGACGAGCACCTCGAGGCCGAGTCCGGCCAATTGGCGCACGGTATCCGGTGTGGCGGCGACCCTCCGCTCGCCGCTTCGTCGCTCTCTCGCGATGCCGACCCTCACGGGCGCTCCTCTCGACGGGGGAGTGCAGCGGTGTCGCTCACGGGGAGTCCGGGCGGCGGCGCTGCACGTGTCGTTCAGCGTACGTGGCGACGCGGCATCCGCTCGATGATTCGGCCGTTTGCCGCGCGAAAGATCGCGGGTTCCTCCGCTGCGCGGAACTTTCTTGCGTGTCGCGCGCTGCCCCCTGTCGAGATCGTGGCCACGGCTCCGACTCACTTGTACACCGGATTCAAGGAGGAGATCATGGTCACCATGACGAGCGCACCGCACGCGCGAGCAGAGATCGGCCCCATCGACGTGTCATTCGACGCCGTGCTCGAACGCAGCCCTGCGCCAGGCGGCTGGACCTACGTGATCTGGCCCCGCTCTGCCGAGTTCTTCGGCACGCGAGGACTCGTCAAGGTCGAGGGGACGGTCGACGGGGTTCCGTTCCACGGTTCCTTCATGGCGCTCGGTGATGGACGTCACAAGCTCGCAGTCACCGCGCCCGTGCGTCGCGCGATCGGCAAGGAGGCCGGGGCAACGGTGCACGTGAAGCTGACCGCGCGTCGCTCCTGACGTTCGATTACCGGTCGAGTCGTCCTAGTATCGAACGAGGGCGAATCGACCGAGTATCGCGATGAGCTCGCCCCAGACGCAGAAGGGCACGGGCTCATGGCAGGAAGCGCGGCAACGCCGGCGGGGTCGCAGACGCTGAGCCGCGGCATCCGGATGCTCGAGATCCTCGCCGCCGCCGACCGGAACCTCTCGATCGACGAGCTCGCCGGCGCGATGGGCGTGCATCGCTCGGTGGCCTATCGACTGCTGCGCACGCTCGAGGATCACGGCCTCGTGACGCGCGACGCATCCGGTCGCCTCGCGCTCGGCACGGGCCTCGCGGCGCTCGCCTCGGGGGTGGCCCGCGACCTGCAGCAACTCGCGCTGCCCGAGCTCAACGACGTGGCGAACGAGCTCGGCATGACGTGCCTGCTCGCCGTGCTCGTCGACACCGACGAGGCGGTCACGCTCGTGAGCGCGTCGCCCCGCCAGACCGTGGCCGTCGTGTCGTACCGGCCGGGCCACCGGCATCCCATCACTCGCGGCGGCCCCGGCAAGGCGATCCTGCTCGGCCTTCCCGAGAGCGCGTGGCCGCCGGAAATGCCCGACGAGCTCCGCCGCGAGATCGCCGACAGCCGTGCGCGCGGCTTTGCGCGGAGCCACGACGAGGTCGTGCCGTCGCTCAGGTCGATCGCCGTGCCGCTGACGCTGCCGGGGCAGCCGCCGGCGGCGATCGCGGTGATCCACGTCTCGTTCCCCCGGCCCGAGGCCGAGATCGCCGACCGCCTCAAGCTCGCCGCCGAGAGCGTGGCGCGAGCCTACGGCACCTGAACGGCGGGCCGGCCGGCACGAAGGATCGGCCCGAAGAAGGCGGCCAGCTCGTCGGTCGCCGTGAGCGGCAGCACGTTCGCGACGTACTGGTCGGGACGCACCACCACGATCGCGCCGGCGCGGTCGATCCCGCGCGACTCGAAGATGTCGTCGGCGGGGGCGGCGGCGTACACCTTCTCGTAGTCGATGAGCTGGAACGGCCCGGTGCGCGGCAGGAACAGACCGGGCACGACCCCGAGGTCGACCTCGGTGTACGGCTGCTGGGTGATCACCTTCACGTCGAACCACGCGTCGCGGTCGGCGCCCTCGGGGGTCGCGGTAACCGGCGAGTCCGGTGACGTCGCGAGCCACTCGGCGAGATCGAGGACAGCGGATGCCGCTCCCGGCCGTGACTCGCCGAGCTGTGACTCGCCAACCCCTGCCGCATCGGCGAACACATAGATGCGCCACCGGCCGTCGGCCGTCGCGTGGTGGCCGAGGTGCACCGGATTGCCGTCGCACACGCGGGTGACCATGGCCGACTTGAACCGCTTGCCGATCGGGTAGCCCTCGGCGAGCGCCTGGTGCGTCGCTTCGGCGACGATCAACGAGGGCGCGTACTGCGTCATGAACCCGGCGGGGAACTCGAACGTGCGGGCGTAGAACTCCTCGAGCTCCGACGGCGAGGCGAACTCCTCGGGCTTCTTCGCCATCATCGCCGACCACTGCTTGTCGAAGTCGATGAGGCTCTGCGCGACGACCTGCCGTTCGGCGGAATAGGTGGCGAGCAGGCTCTCGGGGGCGCGCCCCTCGAGCACGTGGCCGAGTTTCCAGCCGAGGTTCCAGCCGTCCTGCATCGACACGTTCATGCCCTGGCCGGCCTTGGCGCTGTGGGTGTGGCAGGCGTCGCCGGCGATGAACACGCGCGGCGTGCGCGTGCCGGCGGCATCCGTCTCGACGTCGTGGAACCGGTCGGTGAGGCGGTGACCCACCTCGTACACGCTGTGCCACGCGACGTTCTTCACGTCGAGCGTGTACGGGTGCAGGATCTCATTCGCCCTCGCGATGACCTGCTCGATCGTGGTCTCGCGCACGTGGTGATGGTCGTCGAGCGGAACCGCGCCGAGGTCGACGTACATGCGGAACAGGAAGCCGCCCTCGCGCGGGATGAGCAGGATGCTGCCCGCCTCCGACTGGATGGACGCCTTCAGGCGGATGTCGGGGAAGTCGGTGACCGCGAGCACGTCCATCACGCCCCACGCGTGGTTGGCCCGGTCGCCCTCCATGTGGCATCCGATCGCCGCGCGCACCCTGCTGTGCGCGCCATCCGCCCCCATCACGTACTTCGCGCGCACGGTGCGGCGCTGGCCTTCGCGCTCACCGGCGGTGTGCACGAGCGTGACCGTCACCGGGTACTCGCCCTGCTCGGCGACCTCGAGGCTCTCGAATTCGAGCCCGAAGTCAGGCTCGGCGCGCGTGGGCGAGTTCGCCATCACCTCGGCGAAGTAGTCGAGCACGCGTGCCTGATTGACGAGGAGGTGCGGGAACTCGCTGACGCCGCTCGGATCGTCGGGGGTGCGCTTCGTCCGCACGATGCGCGACGGATCGGCGGGATCGGGCTTCCAGAACACCATCTCGGTCTGCCAGAAGGCCTCGGCGACGATGCGTTCGGCGAACCCGAACGCCTGGAACGTCTCGACGCTTCGGGCCTGGATGCCGTCGGCCTGGCCCATCTCGAGCCGACCGGGGCGGCGGTCGACGATGCGGGTCACGACGTCAGGGAACTGCGACAGTTGCGCCGCGGCGATCATGCCCGCGGGCCCCGCACCGACGATGAGCACGTCGACTTCGTCGGGGAGTTCCTCGGGGCGGTCGATGCCGACGCCCGCGATGGGCTTCACGCGCGGGTCACCGGACACGTAGCCGTAGTGGTGGAACTGCACGGCTTCTCCTCACTTCGTTGTGGGCACTGCGGATGTTTCGAGCTTGATGTTCGATAATAGAACGCTGGGTTCTGATATCGCTCAGCCCATCGTAAGCCCCTCCGTAGTGACAGACAACCGCGGCCCTACGGGACCGATCGCAGGTAGGCCACGAGGCTCCGCTCGAGCTCGCGTATGAGCGCGGCGCGCTCGGCGTCGGGCGCGGCGACGATGAGGGGCATGAGTCCCTGCACCATGTGCATGACGACGAGCACCGTGCGTTCGAGGTCGCCGTCGTCGAGGTGCGGCAGGAGGCGCGCCACTCCCACTCGGACGCGGCCGTGAAGGTTCTCCCTGACGGGGGCGACCGCCTCGCGCATGCTCGCCGGCATGTCGGTGCGTGCGAAGAGTGCCTTGTAGCCGGGGTTCGCCCGGTTGAACTCGACGATGGGCACGATGGCCGCGTGCACGGCGGATTCGAGGGTCGCCGGCTCGACGCCGCCCGTGCCGAGCTCGACGCCGCTCAGCTGCTCGGCATATCGTTCGGACAGCGCGTGTGCGATGTCCTCCTTGTTCTTGAAGAACTGGTAGAGGGAGCCCGGCGAGATGCCGGCTCGCGCGGCGATCGCGTTCGTCGTCGCGGACTCGTAGCCGAGGTCGCCGAAGGTCTCAGCCGCCGCGAGCAGGATCTGGTCGATCCGCGCGCGACCGCGCGCCTGCCGCTTCGTTTCTTGGGAATCCGCCGACATCGCACTCCACACATCGACAAACACGAGTAATTGCTCGTATTCTACTTTGCGACTACTTACTCGCATATTCTAGGTGAGGTTCGATGTGATCGGCCGTTCGGTGTCCAGGTTCCCCAAGTCCGTCGTCGCGGCATCCGTTGCCGTGTTCATCGTGTTCGCGGCGCTCGCCGTCACCGCCATCGAGTCGCTCTCGCTCAATCGCTACGACGCCCCGGGCTCGGAGTCGGTCGCGGCGCGCGAGCTCCTCGCAGAGCGCTTCAAGACGAGCAGCCCGAACATCGCCGTGCTCGTCGAAGCGAAGCAGGGCGACGTCGACGATGCCGACGTCGCCGTGGCCGGAGCGGGGCTCACCGAGCAGATCGCGGCCTTCGATGGCGTCGGGGATGCTTGGTCGTATTGGTCGCCCGACGGTCCGGCGAGCCTCGCGAGCAACGACCGCGACTCCGCGCTGATCCTCGCCTGGGCCGCCGGCGACGCCGATCACGTGCGCGGCGAACTCCTCCCCGAGCTCGAGGCTGAGGTCATCGCGGGTGCCGACGATGCGGCCATCGCCGTGCACCTCGGCGGGAGCGACGAGGTGTTCCGAGCCGTTGCCGAGCAGGCGCGAACCGACTTCCTCCGTGCCGAGCTCATCATCCTGCCGCTCGTCATCGGGCTGCTCTGGCTCGTCTACCGGAGGTTGAGCGCCGCGCTCGTCACGATGGCCGTCGGGCTCTTCTCGGTCGCCGGCTCGCTCGCGATCCTGCGAATCGTGTCGGAGTTCACCGACATCTCGACCTTCGCCTCGAACATCGCTCTCGTCATGGGCATCGGCCTCGGCGTCGACTACGGCCTCTTCATGACCTACCGCTTCCGGGAGGAGCTCGCCGCGGGCCGCGAGGTCGCCGACGCGGTCCGGGCCGCGGTGCGCGCGGCCGGGCGCACGATCGTCTTCAGTGGCGCCACGGTCGCGGCGGCGCTCGCCGTGCTCTTCGTGTTCCCGTTCCCATTCCTCTCGTCGTTCGCCTACGCAGGCATCGCTGTGGTCGTGACCGCGGTCATCGGCTCGACGGTGCTGCTCCCCGCCGCCCTGCGGTTGCTGGGACACCGGGTCGCGCGGCCCGAGCGCACGACGTCGGCCGGCACGGCCGCGGCGGCGCCCGAGCAGGGCTTCTGGTACCGCACCGCGACCCGCGTCATGCGCCGTCCCGCACTCGCGGGCGGGCTCGGGCTCGTCGTGCTGCTCGCCCTCGGCGCGCCGGCGCTCGCGACGAACTTCGGCCCGCCCGACGATCGGATCCTGCGCGCGACGCAACCGGTCCGCGCGATGTACGACACGATCCGGTCGGACTTCGCTGCGGAGGACGCCGACAGCGTCTACATCGTGACCGAGTCGGCGACGGATGCCGCGATCGCCGAGTATGCCGAATCCGCCTCACTGCTCGGCGGCATCCAGCGCGTCGACGCCGCGACGGGCGCGTACGTCGACGGTGAACGCATCGGCGACCCCGGGCCGTTCGGCGTCGACCGCTTCCGCGACGGCGACGCCGCGTGGATCTCAGTGCTCCCGACGACCGAGCGACTCGCCGCCGACCCGATCGACCTCGTCAGCGACATCCGTGCCCTCGATGCGCCGTTCGACGCGATCGTCGGCGGCTACCCCGCTGAGCTCGCCGACTATCGGGCCGGCGTCCTCGAGCGATTTCCGCTCGTCGCGGGGCTCATCCTGCTCGTCACCTTCGTCATGCTCTTCATCATGACGGGCAGCGTCGTCGCACCGCTCAAGGCCTCGATCCTGAACCTCCTGTCGCTCTCGGTGATGTTCGGGGTGCTCGTCTGGGGGTTCCAGGAGGGCGGCCTCAGCGGCATCCTCGGATTCGCGCCGACCGGCACGATCGAGCCGAGCATCCCGCTCCTCATGTTCTGCATCGCGTACGGGCTCTCGATGGACTACGAGGTCTTCCTCCTCGCCCGCATCAAGGAGGACTACGACCGCACGGGCGATGTCGTCGCCTCGGTGTCGCGCGGCATCGCACGCTCGGCGCCACTCGTGAGCGCCGCCGCGCTGATCCTCGCGATCTCGTTCGCCGTCTACGCGACGAGCGAGGTGACCTTCCTCCAGCAGCTCGGCATCGGCATGGCCCTTGCGATAGTCGTCGACGCCACCATCATCCGGGGGGTGCTCGTGCCGGCGTTCATGCGCCTGGCTGGACGCGCCAATTGGTGGGCGCCGCCATTCCTCCGCCGCTTCCACGATCGCTTCGGGTGGCGTGATGAGCCAGAGCACGCGGGCACCCCCGCACCGGCGCGCGCGACGGCGGAGGCGATGGGGTGAGCCTGCCCACAATGACGAAGGCCGCCCGCGTCCCAATGGGGAGGCGGGCGGCATCCGTCGTGTGGTTGTGCTGTTCGTGAGCAGCGCTCGACCTCAGCTGATCTTGCGACGGTAGATGGCGATCGCGAAACCGTAGGCGATGACGAGAATGCCGACGAGCCAGGCGAGGGCGATCCAGAGGTCACTGCCCACGGGTTCCTGGGCGAACAGGGCTCGGATGGAGTTCACGACCGAGGTCACGGGCTGGTTCTCGGCGAACCAGGCGACCGGGCCGGGCATCGTGTCGGTGGGCACGAACGCCGAGCTGATGAACGGCAGGAAGATCAGCGGGTAGCTGAACGCGCTCGCGCCGTCGACGGTCTTCGCCGAGAGTCCGGCGATCACGGCGAGCCAGGTCAGGGCGAGGGTGAACAGCGTCAGGATGCCGGCGACGGCGAGCCAGGCGCCCACGGATGCTCCGGTGCGGAACCCCATGATGAACGCAACGCCGATGACGATCGCGACCGAGATCAGGTTCGAGACCACGGAGGTGAGCACGTGCGCCCAGAGCACGCTCGACCTCGCGATCGGCATGGACTGGAATCGTTCGAAGATGCCGCCCTGCATGTCGAGGAACAGCCGATACGCGGTGTAGGCGATGCCCGACGCGATCGTGATCAGCAGGATGCCGGGGAGCATGTAGTTGATGTACGACTCGTCGGATCCGGTGTTGATGGCGCCGCCGAGCACGTACACGAACAGCAGCATCAGTGCGATGGGGGTGACCGCGGTGGTGATGATCGTGTCGGGGCTACGGAGGATGTGAGTCAGCGAGCGGCCGGTGAGAACCCGGGTGTCGCTCAGAACATGGCTGGTCATCGGGATTCCTTTCCTGCCGAGACCGCACGTTCGGTGCGGCCGTCGGCGCTGTCGATCTCGCCGGTGTCGCCGACGAGGGCGAGGAACACGTCCTCGAGGGAGGGCTGCTTCTCGATGTACTCGACCTTGGCGGCCGGGAGGAGCTGCTTGAGTTCGCTGAGCGTGCCGTTCTGGATGATCGTGCCCTTGTGCAGGATCGCGATGCGGTCGGCGAGCTGCTCGGCCTCATCGAGGTATTGCGTCGTGAGCAGCACGGTCGTGCCGTCCTTCGCGAGCTTCTTGATGGTCTGCCACACCTCGATTCGCGCTTGAGGGTCGAGTCCGGTCGTCGGCTCGTCGAGGAAGATGATCGGCGGGTTGCCGATCAGGCTCATCGCGATGTCGAGTCGGCGTCGCATGCCGCCCGAGTACGTCGCCGCCTTGCGACTGCCTGCTTCGGTGAGCGAGAAGCGGGCGAGCAGCTCGTCGGCGATCGCACCCGGATTCTTCAGGTGACGCAGCTTGGCGATCAGCACCAGGTTCTCCCGGCCGCTGAGCACTTCATCGACCGCGGCGAACTGGCCGGTCAGGCTGATCGACTCGCGCACGTCGCCGGCGTTCGTGGCGACGTCGAAGCCGTACACCGTCGCGGTGCCCGCGTCGGCCTTCAGCAACGTCGACAGGATGCGAACCAGGGTGGTCTTGCCCGCGCCGTTCGAGCCGAGCAGCGCGAAGATGCTGCCGGCCTTCACCTCGAAGTCGACGCCCCGCAGCACGTGCAGGTCTTTGAACGACTTCGTGATGCCCTGGACGCGGATGGCTGTTTGCGACGCACTGTTGGTGGCGGTGGTGTTCATCGTTCGTCCTTTCGTTCGAGGTTCTGGATGGTTTCGGTGAGACGCTTGCGCTCCTTGTCGATCCAGCGCTTGCCGGCATAGGCCGCGGCGAAGGCCTCGGCGAACTCGACGGGGTCGTCGCCGACGATGTCCTCGACCGGCGTCTGGTCGACGGCGGCCCGCTCCCACAGATCGGCGAAGTCGTTCAGCATCGTGATCATCACGGCGGAGTCGCCGTCGGTGATGCCGCCGTTGTACATGAAGTAGCGCTCGTAGGCCTTCGCAGCAGTACCGTAAGGCTCTGGCAGTGCCGCGATCCGGGCCTTGTACTTGCGGTACGCCTTCTTGTCTTCGAGCGATCCGGTGATCAGCTCGTACCACTTCGCAGCCATGACTACTCTCCTTCTTCGTTCGTTCGTTCGATGCGCTGGTGGAGCTGTTCGATGCGCTCTGCGAGGAAGCTCCACGTTCCCCAGAACTCCTCGAGGTACTCGCCGCCCTGTGCGTTCAGCGAGTACACCTTGCGCGGCGGCCCCTTCTCGGACGGGACCTTCTCGACGTCGACGAGGCCGCGCTGTTCGATCCTGACCAACAGGGCGTAGACGGTGCCTTCGGCGATGTCGGAGAAGCCCTGGTCGCGCAGCCGGGCCGTGATCTCGTAGCCGTATGCCGGCTGCACGGCCAGGATCGCGAGGACGATGCCCTCGAGCGTGCCCTTCAGCATCTCCGTCGTTTGCTTGCTCATGGAACCCCTCCTCTCAACTACTCGGTGTTGCTGACTACTGGTACATAGTAAGCATGAGTACCGGTAGATAGCAACACTGAATAGCGATCTTTTTTGCTGAGTGTAGGTTCCGCGCGGAGATGTGGCAGTGGCGCCGAATCCACGGCATTTGTCCACGTCGGAGCGGGCGGGATTCCACGGAACATGGCCAATTCCTACATATGGGCCGACGTCGGGCGAGCCTCCGCACTATGAGGGCCCGACGCACGGCGTTTGTGCAGCCAACGCCGGTTGGCTGAGCGAATGAGAACGCGCAGACCGAACCAGCGGCGTTTAGTTGCTGGCATGACGTGGCTCACGTTGGCCGCTTTGACCCTCGCAGCCTGCTCGTTCCGCCCTGATCCTCCACAAGGATCACTGCAGGCGGCGGCGGACCTCGCCGACTCTGTGGAAGAACTTCGCGGTGTCCAATCCGCGGAAGCAGCTGTCTACGACGTCGATCGCAAAGACAAACCAGGCGAGTGGTACATCCAGCTCATCGTCGACGCCGACTCACCCTCTGACATCACCAGCTTGCCGGTGGCACTCACCCCACTCATCAAAGACGCGCAGCGGCACGGTCACACGATTCGGCTCGCCCTTCGCTTTCCCGGCGGCCCTGGCATTGCCCCAACCAGCCTCGGTGCGATTTCGGGCGGCAGCGTCCGGACTGCGATCGCGCTTCGGTCTATCCCTGAGGTTCTTTCTGTGGATGGGACGTCGTATGCACCGAGCTTGCACGCATCAATGGCTCCGTCAACAACGCTTACGACCATCCTGCCCGCGGTGCGCGGCACGTTGAGCGAGGGCGGCGGTGATGTGCCGTGGGTAACGGTGGCCTGGACCGGCGAGGTGACCACTCGTGTTTCCGTCGGGATCTCCTCAGCTTGGCCGTCAGAAGAGCTGGCAATCGCATTGGAGAATATCGGACGTATGAGCTCGTTGAGCTACCTCTACGCGATGCAGCGCGCCGATTCGATGCCATTCATCACTGCCGACCTAACGAAATCAGCCGACATAACCGTCGTTGCCGACTTGCTCCGCGAAGCCACCAAGAGCGGCATCCCCGCCGAAGCCCACTTTTCGCTTAACGGCCCGAATGGCGAGCACCTCACAGGAACGATCTGAACGCATATCCAGACTGAGCCGGCGATCGACGGCGACAGCAAGTGCAACGGAGGGAAGAGAAGCGCCGACCCCTGTACGGCGGCACTCACCGGGTGTTCATTGACCGCAGGATCGGCTGCCGGGGCCGAGTGAGGATCAGAAGACCATCTGCCGACGCGCCCTATCGAGCAGCCACGATCGTCCTGAGCGCGAGGCCCGCCACCAACAGGAGCACGATGGTGGAGACCAAGCCGACGGGCGGGATCCACCAAGCGCGTCGGTTGATCGCCAGGCGGATCAGGGACGCGGCGAAGGTGAGCCCAAGGATGAAAAGCGGCGTGACGACGAAGGTGATCTGCAGTACCCAGGTCGGGAACTCGTCGTGGAGGCCCGTCGTGGTCAGCCCGCTGAGCACGTAGAGGGGCATCGTGCAGATACAGATCACGACGAGTCCGGCGATGGTGATGAGGACATCGGCCCGTCGGTCCCAGTGCCAGGGGGTCATAGCGGCGCCTTTGGCAGATTCGGGCACGCGCTGGTCCATGGTGGGACCATACCCTTTCTGTACGCGGCGACGGGGCCGGCAGGCTGAGGGCTCAGACCTGCACCATGTCGGCGAAGCGCGAGAAGTGCCCGTGGAACGCGACCGTGATCGTGCGCGTGGGGCCGTTCCTGTGCTTGGCCACGATGAGATCGGCCTCGCCGGCGCGGGGGTTGTCGCGTTCATAGGCGCTCTCGCGGTGCAGCAGGATCACCATGTCGGCGTCTTGCTCGATCGAGCCCGATTCACGCAGGTCGGAGAGCGCGGGCAGCTTGTCGGCGCGCTGCTCTGGGCCACGGTTCAGCTGCGAGAGCGCGATGACCGGAACCTGCAGCTCCTTGGCGAGCAGCTTCAGCGCACGCGAGAACTCGGAGACCTCCTGCTGGCGGCTCTCGACTCGCTTGCCGCTCGTCATGAGCTGGAGGTAGTCGATGACGACCATCTTCAGGCCGACCCGCTGTTTGAGGCGACGGCACTTCGCACGGATCTCGACGAGCGTCATGTTCGGCGAGTCGTCGATGTAGAGCGGGGCATCGTTGATGCGCCCGCGCGTCGAGGCGATCGTGGTCCAGTCGCGGGAGTCGACGGTGCCCTTCCGCATGCTCTGCAGGGGAACGGATGCCTCGGCGGCGAGCAGGCGCATGGCGATCTCGCTGCGCCCCATCTCGAGGGAGAAGAAGATCGTGGGCTGGTCGTTGCCGATCGCGGCGGCGCGGGCGAAGTCGAGAGCGAGCGTCGACTTGCCGAGCGCCGGGCGCGCGGCGACGATGATCATCTGGCCGGGGTGGAAGCCGTTGGTGAGGTCGTCGAGATCGGCGAAGCCCGTGGGCACCCCGGTGAACTTGCCGTCGGTGTGCTTGGCAGCCTCGATCTCATCGATCGCGGCCGTCACGGCGTCGGTGAGCGGAACGTAGTCTTCGCTCTCGACCGAGCCCGTGACCGAATAGATCTCGGCCTGGGCGTTGTTGACGAGCTCGACGACCTCGCCCTCGCCCGCGTAGCCCATCTGTACGATGCGAGTGCCCGCCTCGACGAGGCGGCGCAGCAGGGCGCGCTCGGCGACGATCGAGGCGTAATATCCGGCGTTCGCCGCCGTGGGCACGATTCCCGTGAGCGTGTGCAGGTATTCAACGCCGCCGGCGCGCTGCAGCTCGCCGGTCTTCGTGAGCTCGTCGGTGACGGCGATGACGTCGGTGGGCTCGCCGTGCGAGTAGAGCGAGAGGATCGCGTTGAAGACGAGCTCGTGCTTCGGCACGTAGAAGTCGACGCCGCGGAGCGTCTCGACGACATCGGCGACGGCGTCTTTCGAGAGCATCATGCCACCGAGCGCGCTCTGCTCGGCCAGGAGGTCGTGCGGGGGAGTGCGTTCACCGCCTCTACGGGGTTCACCGTCGTGTGGTTCGGCGAGCCCGATGTGCGCGATCGACAACTCGATGACCTCCGATTTCGACTCCGCCGGGCGAGTAACCCGCGCCCGCAACTCCAGTGTGGTCTGACCCTCTGACATGAGTGGCCGACCGGGTGGGAACCCGCTGATCGAAGGACGCTGCTTCACGATATGGAAGCGCTGCCAACACCACAAGCCAGCCTGTGGATAACTCTGGGGACAAACTGGGCGAAACGCCGAAGAAGGTGTGCACTCAGCCTGTGGAAAACTGTGGAATTCTGGCGAATTACACGGGTTGAATTCTGAATAGATCAGGTGTTTTGTGTTTCCACACCTGTGAACGAAAAGTTCTTCAGAAGTCCACCCCTATGTGTCCCCCACCTGTGTACAACATCGTGGGAAACGCGAAGGCGGACTTGCGCTCGCACCGCCAGCGGGTGTAGGCCAGAAGCGGACAGAAACGCGGTCGAGCACCGCCCACGACACTCGCAGACTTCGCCGGCATGGGGGCCGCGAAGTACGCTGATTGCGCCCGCAGACGACGCCGGCCGGCAGACCCAGGCCCCGGCCCGCAAACGACGAAGCGGCGGCCCGAGCCGAAGCCCGGACCGCCGCCGTGTTCGTGCGCGCGAGTTACTTCGCCGCGACCACCTGGAGGGTGATCGTCGCGGAGACCTCGTCACGAAGGCGAACGGTCGCCTCGTGGTCGCCCGTCGCCTTGATGGGGGTCGGGATCTCGATCTTGCGCTTGTCGAGCTCGCCGAGGCCGGCGTCGGCGACAGCAGCCGCGACATCCGCCGTCTTCACCGAACCGAAGAGACGGCCGCCGAGGCCCGCCTTCACGGACAGCTTGACCTTGCTCGACTCGAGCTTGGCCTTGAGGGCCTGCGCGTCTTCGAGCGAGTGCAGCTCACGTGCAGCGCGGGCTGCCTTGATCTGCTCGATCTGCTTCTCGCCACCGCGCGACCACGCCACTGCGAAGCCCTGGGGGACGAGGAAGTTGCGAGCGTAACCGCTCTTGACCTCGACAACGTCGCCGGCCGTGCCGAGGCCAGTGACCTCGTGCGTCAGAATTACCTTAGCCATTGTCGTGCTCCTTAACGGCCGGAGCCCGAGTAGGGCAGGAGGGCCATCTCGCGCGCGTTCTTCACGGCGCGGGCGATGAGGCGCTGCTCCTGCACGGAGACACCGGTGATGCGACGGGCGCGAATCTTTCCACGCTCCGAGATGAACTTGCGAAGGGTCGCGACGTCTTTGTAGTCGATGACGCCGACCCTGATCGACTTCGCGGGGGCGGCGTTCTTCGCGCCCTTCCCGCGGGTCGGCTTGCGGCGATCGCCGCTGCTCTTTCCAGCCATTTCTGATCCTGTCTTGATGATGCGCGGGTCGAGGTGGTCGCGCAGCGACCGTCTCGATACCGCTGAGTACTAGAAGGGGGTCTCGTCGCCGAAGCTCGTGCCCGGAGTGTTCCAGACATCGCCGCCGGCACCGCCTGCGGAAGCGCCCGACTGCGTTGCGGGAGCGCTCGGCGCCCACGGCTCGTCGGTGCCGCCGCCGCCCCCGAAGGAGCCGGCAGCGCCGCCGCGGTTGGACGATGCAGCGCGCGTCACGGACGCGGTGGCGTAGCGCAGGCTCGGGCCGATCTCGTCGACCTCGAGTTCCATGGTGGTGCGCTTCTCGCCTTCCTTCGTCTCGTAGGAACGCTGCTTGAGACGCCCGGAAGCGATGACCCGGGATCCCTTGGTGAGTGAACCGGCCACGTGCTCGGCGAATTCACGCCAGACGCTCGCGCGCAGGAACAACGCCTCACCGTCTTTCCACTCGTTCGCCTGACGGTCGAACGTACGGGGAGTGGATGCGATGGTGAAGTTGGCAACCGCCAGTCCGTTCTGCGTGTAACGCAGCTCGGGATCTGCAGTGAGGTTGCCCACCACGGTGATGATGGTCTCGCCGGCCATGGGGACTAGGCGTCCTTCTGGGCGGGGGCCTTGGCCGCAGCTGCAGCCTTCGCACCGGCCTTGGCGGAAGCGGCGGCCTTCTTCGCGGCCTTCTCCTCCTGCGCCTTGGCGTGAGCGGCGACCTGGGCGATGGCCTCTTCGGCGCGGAGCACCTTGGTGCGCATGACAGCCTCGCTGAGGTTCAGCTGGCGGTCGAGCTCGTTGGTGGTCTTTGACTCAGCAGTGAAGTCGACGACGGCGTAGATGCCCTCGGCCTTCTTGTTGATCTCGTAAGCCAGACGACGGCGTCCCCAGATGTCGACCTTGTCGACGGTGCCGCCATCATTTCTGATGACGTTGAGGAACTTGTCAAGGCTGGGAGCAACGGTGCGCTCATCGATCTCGGGATCGAGGATTACCATCAGCTCGTACTGGTGCATGACTAACCCACCTCCTTCGGACTAAAACGGCTACAGACTCTCTGCAGCAGGAGGGTTGTGCATACGTCGACCCGAGGAGGCCGCAACTGCGGCGCACGGGCAACCTGCCTATCGTAGCGGATGCCGCCCCAGCATGCCATTCGGCCCTGAGCTTCCCTCGCGTCGAAGTCAGGCGGCGGGGCCGCGAGCCGCCCACCAGGCGCGCAGGCGCTCGGCCGCGGCATCCGCACCGATCGGGCCCTCGTCGAGCCGCAACTCGAGCAGGAACCGGTATGCCTCGCCCACGACAGGGCCGGGCGGCACGTCGAGCAACGCCATGATCTGCTGGCCGTCGAGCTCGGGGCGCACCGCGGCGAGCTCCTCCTCTTCGGCGAGCACGGCGATGCGCGCCTCGAGGTCGTCGTACGCGAATCCGAGCCGATCGGCCTTGCGCCGGTTGCGGGTCGTGACGTCGGCCCTCGTCAGGATGTGCAGGCGTTCGAGCTGCTCGCCGGCGTCGCGAACGTAGCGGCGCACGGCGGAGTCGCTCCACGCGGCATCCGCGTACCCGAAGAACCGCAGGTGCAGCTCGATGAGCCGTGAGACCGCGGCGATCGTGTCGTTGTCGAAGCGCAGGTCGCGAAGGCGCTTGCGTGCGAGCTTCGCGCCGACGACATCGTGGTGGTGGAACGAGACCACGCCGCCCGGCTCGAGCCGCCGGGTGGCCGGCTTGCCGATGTCGTGCAGGAGTGCCGCCAGGCGAACGATGAGGTCGGGGGAGTCGAGGTTGCCGCGTGAGACCTCGTAGTCGATCGCCTGGTCGAGCACCGTGAGGCTGTGCTCGTAGACGTCTTTGTGATGGTGGTGTTCGTCGATCTCGAGGCTGAGCGCCGGCAGTTCGGGCAGCACCCGCTCGGCGAGGCCCGATTCCACCAGCAGACGGATGCCGCCGCGTGGCGACCCCGTGAGCAGCAGCTTCGACAACTCATCGCGAACCCGCTCCGCCGAGATGCGCTCGATCGCACCGGCGAGGGTCGACATGGCCGCGCGGGTGTCGTCATCGAGGGTGAACCCGAGCTGCGACGAGAACCGGGCGGCGCGCAGCATCCGGAGCGGATCATCGCCGAACGACTGCTCGGGGGTGGCGGGCGTGCGCAGGACGCCCGCCACGAGGTCTTCGACGCCGCCCGAGGGATCGACGAGGGTCAATTGCGGCAGTCGCAGGGCGAGCGCGTTGACGGTGAAGTCGCGACGGGTGAGGTCGCCCTCGAGGCTCGAGCCGAAGACGACCTCGGGCTTGCGGGAGGCACCGTCGTACGAGTCGGCGCGGTAGGTCGTGATCTCGACGGTCTCGCCGGCGATCTTCGCGCCGATCGTGCCGAACGCGCGTCCGATGTCCCAATGGGCTTCGGCAATGGGCTTCACGATGGCGAGGATCTCGTCGGGCGTCGCGTCGGTCGTGAAGTCGAGGTCGCTCACCGGCCGTCCGAGGAATGCGTCGCGCACCGGGCCGCCGACGAGGGCGAGCTCGTGACCGCCGGCTTCGAACGCCGCGGCGAGTCGGGCGACGGTCGGCGAAGCAGCCAGCTCGCCGAGCCGATCGAGTGCCGCAGCGACAGTCTGCATGCTCCCTATGTTAAGCGGGGCGTGAGGTCCGCCTCGTGACGGTGACCTCGCGCCGGGCCGGCGCCGACGAGGGTCGTACGGCCGGCGAGCTGCTCCTTCCGTGTCGGTGGCAGCGGGTGGCGCCTGCCTGTGGATGGCCTGTGGACGTCGAGCGGGCGGCTCAGTGGCACGCAATAGAATCGCCTGCATGGTGGCCGAGTCGAACCCTGCGCGTCGACACCACCGCCGACCGCAGCGGGCCACGGATGCCGCGGAGCCCGGCGCCCCGAGGGGCAAGTCGCCCCGCCCTCGACGGCGTCGGGCCGCCCTCATCGGGCTGGCCGCCGCGGCAGCCGTCGCCGTCGTCGCTGCACCCCTTTCCGCGAATGCGGGGGCCGTCCTCGAGCCCGAGTTCCCGTTCGTCACCATTCACGACTCCGGCGTCTCGCTCAACAGCTCAGCGTCGTCGAGTGAAGGCACCGCCGCTGCGCCTCGGGAGCGCGCTGGCCAAGCCGCGCCCGCCGACGAAGGCGGCATCGCCGTGCACGTCGCCCCAACGATCGGCACCACACTCACGCCCGGAGCACCGGTCACGGTCTCGGTCGAGATCGAGAACGCCACGGCGGAGTCGCTTGCCGCGGCCACCGTGCGGCTCACGCGGTCGGCAGAGGCGATCGACGAGGTCGCCGAGCTCGACGCGTGGGTGGCAGCCACGGCCGGCGACGAGGCCGGCTCCTCCGACGCATCCGACGCTGCGGAAGTGGTGCTCGGCGATGCCGAGGCACGCGCGCTCTCGGCCGGATCCGTCACGTCCGTCGCCTTCACGCTTCCGCCCAACTCGCTCGACGGTGTCACCGAGTCGCCGATCATCGGACTCGGCGCTGAGCTCCTCGTCGACGGCGTGGTCGTCGCCGCCGGTGCCGACGTCTTCGCGAACACGAACGCGCCGACGGGTGCGCCGTTCTCGCTCGCCCTCGCCTATCCGCTCACGGTGCCGGCCGACGCCACCGGCCTGCTCGATGCCGAACAGCTCGAGACCTGGACGAGCCCCCTGGGGCTCCTGACCCGCCAGCTCGACGCCGTGGCGGGCCGCTCGGTGGCGATCGCGATCGATCCTCGCATCATCGCCTCGATCCGTGCCCTCGGCACGGCTGCCCCAGCCACCGCCACCGCTTGGCTCGACCGCCTCCGCGGTGTGCCGAATGAAGTATTCCCCCTCGCGTATGCCGACTCCGACCTCGCCATTCAGGCCCAACTCGGACTCACGGGAATCCTCACTCCCACCTCGTTCTCCGACGCGCTGGACTCCGCGAACTTCACGGGTGGCGACGGCGACCAAGGCGCCGATGAAGGGGAAGCACAAGGCGAGGGTGACGATGCCGGCGACCCCCAGGGCGACGGGGAGACGGATGTCACGGCCGAACCGTCGCCGCCCCCCGGCGAGGTGCCGACCACCGAGGGCCTCCTCAACTGGCCGTACACGCGGTCCGATCTGGCGTGGCCCGCCGACGACACCGTCGCCGCCGGTGACCTCGAGTTCCTCCAGGCGGCCGGGCTCACGACGACGATCCTCGCGCCGGGCAACGTCGAGCCCGCCGGCGAGGGAGCGAACGCGGCCTCGACGATCAACGGCTCGAGCGCGGTGGTCTCCCACGAGCGGCTGACTGCGCCGTTGCGCGCGGCATCCGTCGCGGTGACCGACACCGAGTGGCGGTCGGCGACCGGCCGCCTCGTGGCCGAGCTCGCCCTCGGCGCCGGTGAGCGCACCGAGTCGACGACAGTGCTCGCCACGTTCGACCGCGGTACCGGCGTTCAGGCGAGCCGCGTGTCGGCGACGATCGACGAACTCGCCACAATCGCCTGGTCGCAGCCCGTCAGCCTCTCCGCTGCCATTGGTGCCCCGCCGGCCGACCGAGCGCTCGCGAGCCTGCCCGAATCCGACGCTCGCCGCTCGAATATCGATCGAATGGTACGCACCGAAGCCGAGATCGCCGCGTTCGCAACGGTGCTCACCGACGAGCGCCTGCTCAGCGGGCCGACGCGCCGCGACCTCCTCGCCCTCCTCGACGTCTCCTGGATCGACGAAGAGGAGGCGTGGCACAGTGCCGTCGGCGACTGGTTGCTCGCGCAGCGCAACACGCTCGGCGCCGTCTCGGTGGTGCCGGGCAGCCCGATCAACGTCGTCTCCAGCGAGACCGGTGTGCCCACGACCGTGCTGAACGCACTGCCCTACCCCGTCACCATCGTCGTCGACGTCGATCCTTCGAACGGTCGACTCATCGTCGGCGACCGCGTCGAAGCCACGATCGAGGCTGAGTCCCGCAGCACGGTGCGCGTGCCCGTCGCGGCGGGCGTCGGCAGCGGCGAGGTCTCGCTCGCCGTCAGCCTCAGCTCGCCGACGGGAGTTCCGATCGGCACCCCGGTGCTCATCCCCGCCAACGTCCAGGCCGATTGGGAAGGACTCGGAGCTGCCGTGCTCGGCATCGTCGTCGTGCTCGTCTTCGGCATCGGCATCTGGCGCAACATCAGTCGTCGCCGGCGGCAGCGCGCCGCCGCAGCCCAGTCGGATGCCGCCGCCGACAGTGCCGGTGCCGACGCGTCCAACGACGCTTCCGACGCTCCCATGCCGCCAGCGGCATCCGACGCCGGCTCCACCGTGTCGAAGCCTGACGTGACGACCGGCGCGCCTGCCTCGGAGCCGCGGAATGACTGACGACCGCATCGGCCGCGCGAGCGCCCTGCTCGCCTCGGGCACGATCGTCTCGCGCGTTCTCGGGTTCGTGAAGACCGCGCTGCTCGCGGCGGTCATCGGAGCGAGTGGAGCCGGCGCCAACGCATTCGCGGCAGCCAACCAGTTGCCGAACACGATCTACGTCGTGGTGGCCGGCGGCGTGCTGAGTGCCGTGCTCGTGCCGCTCATCGTGCGATCCGCCGCGCATGCCGACGGCGGATCCGCGTACATCAACAAGATCATAACGCTCGGCTTCACGATTCTCGCGGGCGCTGCGCTGATCGCCACGTTGGTGACCCCGGTGCTCACACTGCTCATCGGTTCGCGAATGAGCGCCGGCGTGTTCGGGCTCGCAGTCGCCTTCGGATTCTGGTGCCTGCCGCAGATCTTCTTCTACGGCATGTACTCGCTCCTCGGCGAGGTGCTGAACGCCCGTCGTGTATTCGGTCCGTTCACCTGGGTCCCCGTGCTCAACAACGTGGTCGGGCTGGCGGGTCTGGCGGCCTTCGCGCTCATCTTCGGCGCCGACCCCGACGGTCTCCGCTCCGCCGGCGAGTGGAGCGTGGGCATGATCATGCTCCTCGCCGGCAGCGCGACGCTCGGTGTGGCGAGCCAGGCGCTCATCCTGTTCTGGTTCTGGCGACGCGCCGGCCTGCGATACCGCCCTGACTTCCAGTGGCGCGGCGTCGGACTCCGATCGACTGCCGGGGTGGCCGGCTGGACCTTCGGAATGCTCCTGCTCACGACCGTCGCGGGTTTCGTCGAGACATCCGTGGTCGGGGTGTCGGCATCTGTCTCCGATGAGGCCTCGGTGTACGCGCTGCAGACCGCGTGGCTCATCTTCATGCTGCCGCACTCGGTGATCACCGTATCGATCGCGACCGCCTACTTCACTCGCATGAGCGAGCACGCAGCGGTCGGCGCCATCGACAGGGTGCGAGCCGACCTCTCGAGCGCCGTACGCGGAGTCGGGGTGATCATCGTCGTCGCAGCTGCGGTGCTCGTCGTCTGCGCATACCTGTTCGCGAGGGTCTTCACCGACGTCGAACCGCTCGTCTGGTCGTTCGGCAACGTCATCATCGCCTACGTCATCGGACTCATCGGATTCAGCGTGCTGTTCATCGTTCAGCGCACGTACTACTCGCTCGGTGACACGAAGACGCCGTTCATGTTCACGCTCGTGCAGGTCATCCTCTTCATCGTCGGCGCCCTCATCTGCATCGCGCTTCCGAGCTCCTGGGTGGCATTCGGCATCGCGCTCGTCACGACGCTCGCCGGCTCCGTGCAGCTCGCCGTCGCCGTCGTGCTGTTGCGCAGGCGCATCGGGCCGCTCGACGGTCGTCGCATCGTGATCACCTTCGCGAGGTCCCTGATCGCACTCGTCATTCCCGTGGTCGCCGGCGTGCTGTTGCTCGTGGCGCTCGGCGGCACGCACTCCGCGGGCTTCGCGCTCTCGAGCAAGTTCAGTGCGATCGTCTCCATGGCGATCATCGGAACGGTCATGACCCTGTTGTACTTCGCCGGCCTCTGGTTGCTCCGTTCGCCCGAGTTCCGTGGCTTCGCTGCGCCGATGTTTGCTCGGGTGCGCCGCCGCTGAGCGTGAGTGAGTCGTTCCCGATGCATCCGCCGCTCTCGGCCGCGTGCGCTTCGCGACTCGGAATAGGCGGCACCTAGACTGTGTTCACCATGTCGTGGCCTCCGGAATCGAGCGGATGCCACTTACAGGCGAGAGCACTAGGGAGTCAGCGTTGCGCGACATCATCATCATCGGTTCTGGACCGGCCGGGTTCTCCGCCGCGATCTACGCCGCGCGCGCCGAGCTGAAGCCGCTGCTCATCGCGAGTTCGGTCGAGATCGGCGGCGAGCTCATGAACACGACCGAGGTCGAGAACTTCCCGGGCTTCCCTGAAGGCATCATGGGGCCCGACCTGATGGCGAAACTGCAGGCGCAAGCCGAGCGATTCGGTACCGAGGTCGTTTACGACGACGTCGTGTCGCTCGAGCTCGACGGCCCGGTCAAGCGCGTGAAGCTCGGCAACGGCGACGAGCACGAAGCCGCGACGATCGTCTATGCCACCGGCTCCGCCTACCGCAAGCTCGGCCTTGCCGAAGAGGAGCTGCTCTCCGGGCACGGCCTTTCGTGGTGCGCGACGTGCGACGGCTTCTTCTTCCGCCAGAAGACCATCGCGGTCGTCGGCGGCGGCGACTCGGCGATGGAAGAGGCGACGTTCCTCACGCGATTCGCCGACAAGGTCTACGTGATCCACCGCCGCGACACGCTCAAGGCCTCCAAGATCATGCAGCAGCGTGCGTTCGACAACGAGAAGATCGAATTCATCTGGAACGCCGAGATCTCGGCGATCCACGGCACCACCGCCGTCACCGGCGTGACGCTGCGCGACACCGTCTCCGGCGAGGAGCGCGGTCTCGACCTCGACGGCCTTTTCGTGGCCGTCGGCAACGATCCTCGCACCCACCTCGTGCACGGCAAGCTCGACCTGACGCCTGAGGGCACGATCGCCGTCGAGGGCCGCAGTTCACGAACCTCCGTGCCGGGCGTCTTCGCCGCCGGAGACGTCATCGACCCGTACTACCGACAGGCCATCACGGCAGCCGGATCCGGTGCGGCCGCCGCGCTCGACGCGGAACACTACCTGGCCGCGCTCGGCAACCCCGCAGCGGCCGCGGCCGTGATCGAGAACGAATTCGCCGTCGTCAACTGAGGCGACGCGACATCCGCTTCCACCAAAAGGAGAATGCAATGACTGCACGCGCAGTGACCGAGGCCACCTTCGAGCAGGAGGTCCTCAAGAACGACAAGGCCGTCCTCGTGGACTTCTGGGCCGAGTGGTGCGGCCCGTGTCGCGCCGTGAGCCCGATCCTCGACCAGATCGCGACCGAGCACTCCGAGAAGCTCGACATCGTGAAGCTGAACGTCGACGAGAACCCCGGGCTCGCGATGAAGTACCAGATCACTGCGATCCCCGCGTTCAAGGTGTTCCAGGCAGGTGAGGTCGTGAAGACCGTCATCGGCGCCAAGCCGAAGCCTGCGCTCGAAGCCGATCTCGCCGCCTACATCTCGTAGTCGGTGGTCTCGAAGACCCGTCCGGCACACGCCGGGCGGGTCTTTCGCATTCCCACACCCCAACTAGCATGGAAATCCTGAGCAGAAACGGAAAAGCTGTGACTTCTGACGGCGTCCCCCAGCGGACCGGCAACAATCTCGACCCCTGGTACGCGAACTACGCCGAGCGAGCCGCCGGGCTCGCTGCCTCAGAAGTCCGAGCCCTCTTCGCCGTCGCCTCCCGCCCCGAGGTCGTCTCACTCGCCGGCGGGATGCCATTCGTGTCGGCCCTGCCGCACGACCTGATCTCCTCGGCGATGGAACGCGTCATGCGAGAACAGGGCGCCGTGGCGCTGCAATACGGCTCTGGTCAGGGGATTCCCAAGCTTCGCGAGCAGATTCTCGAGGTCATGTCGATCGAGGGGATCCGCGGCACGGTCGACAACGTGGTGACGGCCACCGGGTCGCAACAGGCCCTCGATCTCGTGGCGAAGCTCTTCATCGACCCGGGCGACGTCATCCTCGCGGAGTCGCCGAGCTATGTGGGAGCGCTCGGGGTGTTCCGGTCGTACCAGGCCAACGTCGTGCACGTGGCGATGGACGAGAACGGGTTGATTCCCGAAGCCCTGCGGCAGACGATCGCCCACCTCCGTGGGCAGGGTCGACGCATCAAGTTCCTCTACACGATCCCGAACTTCCATAATCCCGCCGGTGTGACGCTCTCTGCAGAGCGGCGGCCCGAGATCCTCGAGATCTGCCGTTCCAACGAGATCCTCGTGCTCGAGGACAACCCCTACGGGCTCCTGCATTTCGACGAGCCCGCACCCAACGCGCTGCGCTCCCTCGACGAAGACCGCGTGATCTACCTCGGGTCGTTCTCGAAGACACTCGCGCCCGGTTTCCGAGTGGGATGGGCGCTTGCGCCACACGCGATCCGCGAGAAACTCATCCTTGCCGCGGAGTCCGCGATCCTCTCACCCAGCTCGTTCAGCCAGCTCGTGGTCTCGGAGTACCTCGCGACCGCCGACTGGCGCGCGCAGATCGACACGTTCCGTGGGGTCTACCGCGAGCGGAAGAACGCGATGATCGAGGCATTGGGGGAGTACCTGCCGCAGCTGAGCTGGACCAACCCCAACGGCGGGTTCTACGTCTGGGTCACGATGCCCGATGTGCTCGACTCGAAGCAGATGCTGCCGCGCGCCGTCAAGGAGCTCGTGGCATACACACCTGGCACCGCGTTCTTCGCCGACGGCCGCGGCCGTCATGCGATGCGCCTCTCGTTCTGTTATCCGACGCCCGAGGCCATCAGGCTCGGAGTTCGCCGGCTCGCCACGGTGGTGAATGGGGAGCTCGACCTGCTCGACACCTTCGCCGGCACCGGGTCGCTGCAGCTCCCGCAGGGCAATGGTTACGACTCCGCTCCGCCTTCCGACCTCAAGTAGGAGAAACCCCAGATCATGAGCGATTCCAACGCGCTGCACGTCGTCGTTCTCGCGGGAGGCATCTCGCATGAGCGCGATGTCTCGCTTCGTTCCGGGCGACGAGTCGCCGATGCGCTCACAGCCGCAGGGCATCGCGTGGTGCTGCGCGATCCGGATGCCGGATTGCTGCCGTTCCTCGCGAACGAGCGCCCCGACGTGGTCTTCCCCGCATTGCACGGCTCGAGCGGCGAAGACGGGTCGCTGCTCGAACTCCTCGCCGCACTCGGCGTTCCGACCGTCGGATCGTCGGCCGCCGCCGCCCGGCGGGCCTGGTCGAAGCCGGTCGCGAGTTCCCTGGTCGCCGAAGCCGGTCTCGCCGTGCCCGAATCGATCGTTCTGTCGCACGAGGCGTTTCGTGAGCTCGGCGCATCGAGCGTGCTGAAGGTCGTGCGTTCGGCTCTCGAGGGAGACCTCGTCGTCAAGCCGGCCTCCGGCGGATCGGCACAGGGCGTCACGATCGTCGACGACCCGAACAGCCTCGCGCGCGCCATGGTCGAGGCGTTCACGTATGCCGAGGTCGCGGTCGTCGAGCGTCGAATCTTCGGCACCGAGGTCGCCGTCGCCGTCATCGACACCGGCGCCGGGCCCGAGGTGCTCCCCGTGGTCGAGATCGAACCCGTGGCCGGCGTCTACAGTTTCCAAGCCCGCTACAACGCGGGGGAGACCACGTTCTACGCGCCGTCTCGCCTCGATGAGGCAGGAGTTTCGGCGGTATCGGATGCCGCGATCCTCGCGCATCGCACTCTCGGGCTCCGCGACCTCTCGCGCGTCGACTTCATGGTGGATGCCGAGGGTCGCCCGTGGTTCCTGGAGGCGAACGTGTTGCCGGGCCTCACCGAGACGTCGCTCGTACCCCTCGCGATCGAGGCATCCGGAACCGACGCGCCGACCGTGTACGACGGACTGGTGCGATCGGCAATCGCCCGTTCACAGGGCTGACTCCCGCACGACGGCCGGGCGAACTCGTTTCGGAGCAGCACCGAGCGTGAGGGCACAGTCGCTCGATCGCCAACTCGTCAACTGGGAGATCAGACGCCTTCGAGTTCCTCACCGAGCTCGGAGAGAATCCGCCGCAGGTCCTGAACCGTCGCGAAATCGATGCTGATCTGTCCTTTTCGGGCACCGATCGCAATCTTGACGCGAGTGTTCAGGCGATCTCCGAGGCGCGACGACAGGTCGTCGAGGAAGTCCTGCCGCCTCCCCGCGGCAGGTTTCGTACGCGACGGCTTGGGCTCGCTCGTCGCAATCGCCTCTGCGGCACGCACTGAGAGCTCTTCGTTCACGATCTTGTCGGCGAAGCGCTGCATCTCGCTCGGTTCACCGAGGGAGAGGATCGCCCTCGCGTGCCCGGCACTCAGCACTCCGGCGGCGACCCGCAGCTGCACGGCCTCGGGCAGCTTCAGGAGCCGCAGGGTGTTGGAGATCTGTGGCCTGGATCGTCCGATGCGTGAAGCGAGCTCTTCCTGCGTGATTCCGAAGTCGGCGAGCAGCTGCTGGTAGGCCGACGCCTCTTCGAGCGGGTTCAGCTGCGACCGGTGCAGGTTCTCGAGGAGCGCGTCACGAAGCATGGCCTCGTTCGCGGTGTCCTTGACCACAGCCGGAATCGTGTCGAGGCCGGCCTGTTTCGTTGCACGCAAGCGACGCTCGCCCATGACGAGCTCGTATTTCCCCGCGAGCTCGGGGTGGGGTCGCACGACGATCGGCTGGAGCACACCGAACTCACGGATGCTGTGCACGAGTTCGGCGAGGTCGTCGGGATCGAAGTTGTTTCGAGGCTGCTGCGCGTTCGGAACGATGTCATTCGGATCGAGTCGCGCCAGGCGAGCACCCGGTACCGCCAGCAGCCCCTCGGCTTCCGCGGCCTGCTCCACCGCCGCCATCGCGGTCGCCGTGGTCTCCGCGCCGGGGAAGAAGACATCGACTGGGCGCGCTGGGTGGCGATTCGAGTCATCGCCGCCTGGGATCAGTGCACCGATGCCTCGACCGAGTCCGGTTCGCTTCGTTGCTGCCATCAGTGTGACTCCTCGGGGTTCGAAACGCTCCGCCGAGCGATCTCAGCGGCCGCCTCTCGGTATGACAGCGATCCGCTCGACGCGTAGTCGTAGCTGATCACGCTCTGCCCATAGCTGGGCGCCTCGGAAACCCGCACAGAACGGGGAATGATCGTTTCGAGGGTCTGGGTCGGGAAGTGGTCGCGCACCTCTTGGGCGACCTGCTGCGCGAGGTTCGTGCGCGAGTCGTACATGGTCAGCAGGATCGTCGACAGACGAAGCTCGGGATTGAGGTGCTTCTCGATGAGCTCGATGTTGCTGAGGAGCTGGGAGAGGCCCTCGAGGGCGTAGTACTCGCACTGGATCGGAATGAGCACTTCGCGAGCGGCGACGAAGGCGTTGATCGTCAGTAGTCCGAGCGATGGTGGGCAGTCGATGAAGACGTAGTCGTACGGCTTCTCCATCGACGCAAGATGGGCGTCGAGCGCTCGCCTGAGGCGCTGTTCGCGAGCGACGAGCGAAACGAGTTCGATCTCGGCGCCGGCAAGATGGATCGTCGCCGGTACGCAATCGAGCCGCTCGTGCTCCGTCGAGGGTTGAACGACCTCTCCCAAAGACAGATCGGAGACCAGCACCTCGTAGACGCTCTGTCGTTCGGACCGGTGGTCGACGCCGAGGGCCGTCGAGGCGTTTCCCTGCGGGTCGAGGTCGACCACGAGCACGCGGGCGCCAGATCGGGCGAGCGCTGCCGCGAGGTTCACCGCGCTGGTGGTTTTCCCGACACCGCCCTTCTGGTTCGAGATCGTGAAGATTCGCGTTGCCGGGGGGAGGGGGAGTACCGCCTCATCGAGCGCCATGCGACGTCGCGTCTCATTGGCAAGTTCGTAGGCCAGGGGAGTTCCTCCGTAGTCGTGGGATGTTTCACGTGAAACATCGAGGGCTTGTGTTGCGATCGGGGCATCGATCGGGATGATCGATGGAGCCGCGGCAACCGGCTCCTGCGGTATATCGTCGACCGCTTCCGCCGGGATGTCCACCGATCGAGACGTCGAAGGCCATTCCCGAACGGTGACCGCCGAGTTTGGGGTGCCGTCGTACTCGCGTGCTTGGGATGTCTCGAAGGGAACTTCCGCGGGATCACGCGCCGGCTCTTCGTGAATCATCGGTTCTTGGAGCTCGCCTGCCACGTGGCGCTCATCCGCTACCGGATGCTCGCCCGCTCCCGGTCGCTCGTCCGACACGAAGTGCTCATCAGCTACGGGGAGCGCGTCGGCTACCGGCTGCGAGTCAGCCGCCGGTAGCGCGTCCACTCCCGGGTACTCGGCCACTCCCGGATACTCGGCCGCTTCCGGATACTCGGCCGCTTCCGGGTGCTGGGCCGCTTCCGGGTGCTGGGCCGCTTCCGGATACTCGCCCGCTTCTGCGTGCTCGCCTGCCTCCGAGTGTTCGCCCACTTCGGCCGGCGCGACTGCTCCGAGATGCGCGAGCGCAGATGTTGAAGCCGACTCCGCCGGCGCTGCCGGCGAAGGCCGGTCGACGCCGAACGCGAGTGATCGCACCGCGGCCTCGGCCTCCGGCTGTGGCGCCTCCGAACTTGGAGATTGCGGTCGGGCCCGCTGGGCATCAGGTCGCGGCGCGCCTAATGACGAGACCGTGTCGGCCGCAGCATCCCCGACGATCTCGCGAATGATGTCTTCGAGGAGGCGGTCGGCGTTCGATGGTGGGCCGCCGTCTGCGGCAGTCGTCGGGTGCCCGTACACCGGTTCCTCACTCAAGGCAGCAGCCGTCGCGGCATCCCAATCGATGCCTGACGTGAGCATCGGGCCTGACGGGGCACTCGCGCGCTCGGGTGCGACGGGCTGGGACTCACCACGGTCGGCTGCGCTATCAGAGCTGCTCGGCGTCGCCCATGTGGGCTCCACCGGGGCGGCAGTTCCTGTGCGCCGCTCTGTTTCCTGAGGCTGCGACCGGAGGGGTTTATCGACCGACTCCCCATCGAACGCTGCGACCGACTCTGGTCGATCAGGGTCAACTCGAGCTGGGAACGGCTCGGCGCGATTCGCGTCCGCGGGATCCATCGAGGGCGAGGGGCTGCCACCGGTGGGCTGGTCGTTGGCTACGACGCGGCGTACGTCCGGACTCCATTGCCGGAGATCGTCGTGGCCAGCGGCCTGGTCCCCTGAATCCGCCTGCCGGGGCTCATTGCCAGTTCTCGCATGGATTGTGCCGTCGGTGTGGTCGTCGGGGTTCGGTTGGGAGCGCTTGCGATGAAACCACCCGCGACCCCCACCTTGTGCCATGCCGACTACTCCAAATCGCTGCGCGTTTGCATCTCTCGCGGCTCGTTCCCGACCGGGTCGATCCGAGAGTCAAGCCTAACCGGCCCCATCGACACGCACGCGTGTTCCAACTGCTTGGCGGAAGATTTCCCGTGTGACCCTGTTGCCCAGGACTACTGATGTGACGAGCGGTTCAGCTCCCAAGCTCGTTGTACCCGAGGGACGCTTCGACTAGTTCTCCTGGACGCCAGGGGGTGACGATATATTTCGAGGGAGAGTAGACGAGGCGTGACGAGTATTCCCGCGGGCGGACCTTGGGGAGTCGTCGCACCGTTTCACGTGAAACGGTGTGGATCAGGAGCAACCCGCTGTTTCACGTGAAACGGTCCGGTTCTCGTGAGGGTTTCGCTCCCCAGCCGTAGCCTGGCGAGAATCCGTCTGAACGGAGAGTGCGGTCCGAGCCGCCTGATCTCCCGGGCGGTTTTCTCGCTTCATCAGAGGTGAGCCGTGCGGAGGCGGAGATCCTGCATGCCGACCGTGCCCCCGGCAAACGCCGCGACGCAGCGACGGGTCCGGAGCAAGAAGGGATGTTTCACGTGAAACAACCCACCTCCGATCGGGCGCGAGGCTACCCGCTCCGCAGTCGATGTTTCACGTGAAACGCTTATCACCGAATGCGTAAAACCGCAGGTGACTCGGCAGTGAACCGACGGGCACCGTGGACTCGGCGATTCAGTGGTCAGTCTCTGTTGCTACGGCTCATGGCAATAGGGCTAGTGGGAGGCGATTCGCACCGCCAGGCGATCACTGCGAGCGAGGTTGACTGAAGCGCAGCATGTTTCCCGACGGATCGCGGAAGGCGCAGTCGCGGACACCGTAGAACTGGTCGGCTGGCTCTTGCAGGACCTCGCCACCAGCGGCGCTGATGCGCTCGAACGTCGCGTCGCAATCGTCCGTAGAGAAGATGACACCGCGCAGCAAGCCTTTCGCCAGCAGCTCGGCTGCGGCTTGCTTGTCGGCGGGCGAGGCGTTCGGATCTGCGATGGGCGGTTCGAGAACGATGTTCACGTCAGGCTGCGACGGCGAGCCCACGGTCACCCAACGCATCCCTTCGTACGCGATGTCGTTGCGCACCTCGAGGCCGAGCACATCCCGGTAGAAGGCGAGCGCCTTGTCATGGTCATCGACGGCGATGAACGTCTGTGAAAGCTTGATATCCATGCGTTTCACGATACGGGCCGAGGCGCGGCAGCTGCTTCTCCATTCCTGACCGGCCGCGTGTAGACCTTCACGACGCATGCCGGGATTGGCGCGGCCTCGTCATGGCTCCGGGCACGGTACGAACTCGGGCTCTCGCCAACCAGTTCGCTGAACCGCGAGCTGAATGACCCCAGCGACGTGCATCCGACCGTGAAGCAGACCTCCGTCACGGACAGGTCACCTCGTCGGAGCAGCGCCTTGGCCCGTTCGATCCGACGGGTCATTAGGTAGCTGTACGGCGTCTCGCCGAAGGCGGCGCGGAAGCTGCGGGAGAAGTGGCCCGGCGACATGAGAGCGGCGCTTGCCAGCGCGGGAACGTCGAGCGGCTTCGCGTAGTCGCGGTCCATCAAGTCACGTGCCCGGCGCAGCCGGACGAGGTCCTCCAACGTCACGGATCCAGCATCCCACAGCCCACGCGCGGCCGGAACTGGGGCTCGAGGGTGCCATCGACACATGCGAGAGACGAGTGGCACAATCGCTCCCTGGCAGAAACCGCACTGGATCAAGCTCGGCTCGGCATCATCTGCCGCAGCGACGCCGCATTGCGAAGACGGGTCCTATGCCACGACTGGCCGACTCAGCCGATCCATTACCGTCTCAAGAGCAAGATGAAAGGTCGCAACTCGAGATCTCCGGTCCGGCAGCGCTGGTCGGAAGTGGCCTCGATACGGCCGCAAGCGTCCAATTCGACTACCCGGGGACGTCCTCGAGTGACCGGCGCGAGCGCCCGCAGGAAGTGACCGCGGGGAGCGCCCGTAAAGCGCCCGCAGAAAGAGTCCCGTGGAGAGCGCCCGCAATCTTCCATCATTTGGTGGCCTCGATACCGCCGCGAGCGACGTACTCATCCACCGGGGGAGCGTGCGCCTAGTCGACGGTCGCGCGAAAGACGCGCGTGACCTCGGAGACGAGCCCTTCGCCGAGTACCAGTACCTCTTCATCGTGGAGCCGGTACTTGCGGATCGCTTTCTGGGCCGCAGAGATCTCTGCGTCGACGCCGGCGCCCTTCATGAGCACCAGTTCGCCGCCCGGACGGAGCAGAGGAGCGGTGACCGGGATCAGTGTGCGCAGCGCGCTGACCGCTCGGGCCGTCACTTGATCGAGTGCCCCGAAGAGCTTCGACTCCTCGGCCCGAGCGCGAAGCACGGTCACATTCGAGAGTTGCAGTTCGGCCGCCTGGCGCTCGAGCCACGCGACCCTTCGTTCCATCGGCTCGATGAGCGTGAACAAGACATCCGGTCGCATGATCGCAAGCACCAGTCCCGGAAGGCCGGCGCCAGAGCCCACGTCACCCACGCGACCCGGGCGAAGCAACGGCGCAACGAGTGCGCTGTTCAGGATGTGCCGTGTCCAGAGCCGGGGGAGTTCCAGTGGCCCGATCAGGCCGAGTTCCTCCCCGTGGCGGGCGAGTGCCTCGGTGAAAGCGCGGCCCGCGGCGAGGTGGTCACCGAAGATGGCCTGCGCTGCTGCGGGCTCCTTCTCGAGTCCGTCGATCATCGTTTCACGTGAAACGTCAGCCGACGCGGGTGATGACGGTGTGACGCTCTGCGCCCTCGCCCCGCGACTCGGAGTGGAATCCGCGCTCGGCCACGAGGTCGTGCACGAGCTTGCGCTCGTACGACGACATCGGAGGGAGCGACGCCTCAGCGGCTCCGCCTTCGATGCGCTCGACCGCTCGGGTCACGAGAGTCGCCAGCTCACCCTTGCGGGTGTCTCGCGAGCCGCCGATGTCGAGGATCAGTCGCGAGAAGACACCGGTCTTCGTCTGGACCGCGAGACGAGTGAGCTCCTGGAGAGCGCTGACCGTCTCGGGCTTCGAGAGGAGATTCAGGTTCGCGCCTTCACCGGCGTTCACCGAGAGGTAGGCGCGCCCGTTGCGCGCGTCGATGTCGATGTCGCCATCGAGGTCGGTGATATCGAGAAGCTCCTCGATGTAGTCGGCCGCGATGTCGCCTTCCTCTTCGAGTTGGGCGATCGATCGGTCTTCGGTCTCGTGCTGCACGTCAGTCATGGTTACTTCCCGCTCTGCTTCTTGGCGCGCGCCTTGCCGATCGGCTGCTGGCGCTGGGCCTTCTTCGGTTCTTCGATGACCTGGACCACTCCTGGCTCGGGCTCGACGAGCTTGCCCTTCTTCGCGAGGCGTGCTTCACGTGCCTTCGCGGCCTCGCTGCCGGGAGTCGGCATGTTCCGGATCACGACGAACTGCTGGGCCATGGTCCAGAAGTTCGAGACCAGCCAGTAGAACATGACACCGAGCGGGAACGCGACACCGGAGAACGCGAACACGAGGGGGAGCAGGTACAACATGATCCGCTGCTGACGGAACATGGGGCTCGCCTTGGTCTCGGGCGACATGTTCTTCGAGACGATCTGGAGCTGAGTGATGAACTGCGACGCGGTCATCAGCACGATCATGATGATGGCCACGACAAGGACCTGCCAGGGGCCGCCGTTGTTCCAGGCGTTGATGAAGGTGGACTTCAGGGGGGCGCCGAGGAAGACGGCATCGGCGAACGAATCGGCGAGACTCTGGTTCAGCAGCCCGACACCGGCCTTGTCATGCACCGAAGCGTCGTTCAGCACCGAGAACAGACCGAAGAAGATCGGCATCTGCAGCAGCAGCGGCAGGCACGACGACAGCGGGTTGGTGCCGGTGCGCTTGTAGAGCTCCATCGTCTCGCGCGACATCGCCTCGCGGGAGAACTGGTCCTTCTTCCCCTTGTACTTGTCCTGGATCTTCTTGAGCTGCGGTGCGACCTCGAGCATCCGGCGCTGGCTCTTGATCTGACGAACGAAGATCGGGATGAGCGCGGCCCGAACCACGATCACGAGCCCGACGATCGATAGCACCCACGTGAGTCCGGCGTCGGGGTCGAGGCCGATGAGATCCCACATCGAGTGGAACGCGACGAGGATCAGCTCGATGACCCATTTGATGGGCCAGAGGATCAGGCTGAGGAAATCCATTGGGTGAATCAGTCCTTCCGGGACACGGTGGGGGAGGAGAACGTGAGCGACTGGGAGCCCGCCGCGTCGTGCGAGTGCAACTTCGAACGCGAGTGGGCGTGCGCACCGCGCGGCGCATGGGCCGCGGCATCCGTGCCACTGCCGAAGCCGGCGGGAACGACCCACCCGAAACTCGTGGTGCGGTAGCGACCATGCCTGGCCGGTCGGACATCGTCGATGCCACCCGACGACCAGGGATTGCAGCGGAGGATTCGCCAAGCGGCCAGCATCGAGCCGATCAGGAGTCCTCGTTGCTGCACCGAGCCGAGCCCGTAGGCAGAGCACGAGGGGTAATAGCGGCAGACATCGCCGTAGAGCGGTGAGATGACCGCACGGTAGACCCGGATGAGCAGCACACCGATGTTGCGGGGGATCAGCACCAGGAAGAGAGCCGCGTCACGCACGATGGCGACCCTTCGATTCGGCGGTGCCGACGGCGACGGTGTCGATGGAGCCGGCATGCCGCGCAGCGGCTGCGACCGCAATGGGAACCTCCGCGCCGGTCGGAGCGGCGCGGACGCCGGAGTCACGTCGCGAGCGAATGCCTCGAGTCGCGATCGCTGCCGCCACCTCGGCCTGCAGCGACCGCCAGTCGGCGTCGGCGGCAGACGGCAGGGCGCGCACGACGACGTCGAGGTCGGTGGTGCCGTTGGCGACCGCGTCGGCACATGCGGCCTTGAGTCGCCGGCGCACGAGGTTACGGCGCACAGCGGTGCCGACCTTCTTCGAAACGATGAAGCCGAAGCGTGCGTCCGTGCCCGACTCCCGTGAGCGGACATAGCTCACAGTGTGGGCACCGGCGACCTTCGCGCCACGGCGCACGATGACTCGATAGTCGTCGGCGCTCGTGATGCGGTTGGCTTTGGCGAGCACCGAGTGACTATGCGGAGAGTTCGGTGCGGCCCTTACGACGGCGAGCACCGAGGATCGCACGGCCCGCACGGGTGCGCATGCGAAGGCGGAAGCCGTGCACCTTGGCGCGACGACGGTTGTTCGGCTGGAACGTACGCTTGCTCATTCTTCTTCTCCGGCTGTCGGCTCTCCTCGCCGCACAGTGAATGCAGCGCGGCGTCGGGAAAACTGGGTGCCCGATGAGGGCAGGGGTCAACTGATTAAAACTACGGCCTCGCGGCCCTGTGGTCAAACCGGACCCAGCTCAAAAGAGACATTATCGTCCGATCCTCAGGATCGCCTGAGCACCGACACGCCCGCGCCGTCGAATCCCTCGACCGGCATTTGTCGCGGGGCCGGTCTTTGGATAGCGTTTGAGACCAGTTATCCCCAGCTTCGTGCGCGGAATCTCGGGCGACTCCCGATATCTGCCCACAGGAGGTGGATAACGTTGTGAATACTTCGCCTCGCGCCGCTTGCTCCGTCGATCGGGGGATCGATGAGCGGCAGGCGATGCACCGGATTGATTGCGGGGAACGATGACAGAACAGCCCATTTCAGATACTTGGGCCACGATCCTCGATCGACTGTCGAACGATGACGCGATCACCCCGATGCTGCAGGGATTCCTCAATCTCGTGGAGCCGAAGGGCATTGCCGCCGGCACCTTCTATCTCGAGGTGCCGAATGACTTCACCGCGAGCATGCTCAATCAGCGGATGCGGGTCTCCCTTCTCTCCGCGATGAGCGTCGTCGAGGCGCCGTCGGCGGTCACGTCGTTCTATGTCGTCGTCAATCCCGAGCTCGAGGAGTCACGCGCCGCCGAACCGCAGTCGATGCTCGCCGACGACCTGACCGATCCGGTCGAGATGCCCGCATCACCGCAATCGGTCTTCGAGCATGCCGGCCCCGACCGGCCACGCGACTCTCGGCTCAACCCGAAGTACGCGTTCGAGAGCTTCGTCATCGGCCAGTCCAACCGCTTCGCGCACGCCGCCGCGGTCGCCGTCGCCGAGGCACCGGCCAAGGCCTACAACCCGCTCTTCATCTACGGCGACTCCGGACTCGGCAAGACCCACCTCCTGCACGCCATCGGCCACTACGCGATGAGCCTTTATCCCGGCATCCGCGTGCGCTACGTGAGCTCCGAGGAGTTCACGAACGACTTCATCAACTCGATCGCCAACAACCGCGGGTCGCTCTTCCAGCAGCGCTACCGCAACATCGACATCCTGCTGATCGACGACATCCAGTTCCTCCAGGGCAAGGCCGAGACGCAAGAGGCGTTCTTCCACACGTTCAACACGCTGCACGACCACAACAAGCAGGTCGTGATCACGAGCGACGTTCCGCCGAAGCATCTCACCGGCTTCGAGGACCGCATGCGCAGTCGGTTCGAGTGGGGTCTCATCACCGATGTCCAGGCGCCCGACCTCGAGACGCGCATCGCAATCCTGCGCAAGAAGGCGCAGTCCGAGCGGCTCCAGGTGCCCGACGAGATCCTCGAATACATGGCGTCGAAGGTCTCGAGCAACATCCGCGAGCTCGAGGGCACACTCATCCGGGTCACGGCGTTCGCGAGCCTCAATCGCACGCCCGTCGACATGCCGCTCGTGCAGACGGTGCTGAAAGACCTCATCACGGATGACACCGACAACATCGTCGCGCCGGTCGACATCATCACCGCGACCGCCGACTACTTCAAGCTCACGGTCGACGACCTCTACGGTTCGAGCCGGTCGCAGGCCGTCGCGACGGCACGCCAGATCGCGATGTACCTGTGCCGTGAGCTCACGAGCCTGTCGTTGCCGAAGATCGGCCAGTTGTTCGGAAACCGCGATCACACGACGGTCATGTACGCGAACAAGAAGATCTCGGAGCTCATGAAAGAGCGCCGCTCCATCTACAACCAGGTCACCGAACTCACGGCCCGCATCAAGCAGGTCAGTCGCTACCGCTAGTCGCGCCGCCGGCACACGACCTCCTTCGGCGCGTCCAGCGCGTCTCCAGCGCGCCTCGAGCGCCTCTGGAAGGTCGTTCGAGGCGATTCCCACAGCTGTGGAGAACTTGTGGAATGTTAACGAGCAACCCGGCCAGAGCTGTTGAGACGGATGCCTCGCCTGTGCACAACTCGGCATGAGCCATGCCGCTCTCCTGCGGCATCCGTCGATGAACCCACACACTGTGCACAGATCGGATGGCGCCCGATCGGCGTCGTTCTGCGGATCGCATGACACCATCCACAGTTTCCACAGCGGTTAACACTGTTAAGAGATAGATGTTTAACCGGGGGAGCCAAGAACCTCCACATTCCACATCGGGCGAGCAGGTACGAGTCGGGCTCGAGAATGGCCATCGTCGGGTGAGGCTCTGCGGATAGCATGGGACGCACCCAGCGACCACCACGACGGGAGAACCGTGAAGTTCCAGGTCAATCGCGACGTCTTCAGTGAGGCCGTTTCCTTCGCCGTCAAGCTGCTGCCGCAGCGCACGACGCTGCCGATCCTCTCCGGAGTGCTCATCGAGGCGAACGACGGCGGACTCGTGCTCTCTTCCTTCGACTACGAGGTCTCCTCGCAGACCGAGATCCAGGCCGACGTGGAGGAGACCGGCACGGTGCTCGTCTCAGGTCGGCTCCTCGCGGAGATCGCCGGACGCCTCCCGAACGCTCCGGTGCGCATCGCGACCGAGGAGAGCCGCATCACGGTTTCGTGCGGCACGGCCACCTTCACGCTGCTCTCGATGCCGGTCGAGGAATATCCGAGCATCCCCGAGATCGGCGCCGAGTCGGGCGTCGTGCCGGCCGAGGAATTCGCGGCAGCCGTGGCCCAGGTCGCCGTCGCCGCTTCCCGCGACGACGTCACCCCCGTCATCACGGGCGTGCAGCTCGAGGTTCGCGAGAACAGCCTGAGCCTCGTCGCCACCGACCGCTACCGCGTCGCGGTGCGCGAGATCAACTGGGACGGCGGCACCGTCGCGAGCGAAGAGACCATGACCGCGCTCGTGCCGGCTCGCACTCTTCAGGAGGTCGGAAAGACGTTCGGGCACTCCGGCACGATCTCGGTCGCGATCACGAGCCGCGACGATCGCGAGCTCATCGCGTTCAGCGCCGACAAGAAGACCGTCACGTCGCTGCTCATCAAGGGCAACTTCCCGCCCGTGCGCCGGCTCTTCCCCGAGACGGTCGACAACTACGCGGTCATGAACACGGCCGAGCTCATCGAGGCCACCCGTCGTGTCGCGCTCGTGCTCGAGCGCGAGGCGGCGCTGAGATACAGCTTCAGCGCCGACGGCCTCACGCTCGAAGCGATCGGCAGCGAGCAGGCCCAGGCATCCGAGACGATCGATGCGATCCTCACCGGCGACGACACGGTCGTCTCGCTGAAGCCGCAGTTCCTCCTCGACGGGCTCGGCGCCGTGCATTCCGAGTTCGTGCGCATCTCGTTCACGAAGACCGAGAACCCGAACAAGCCCGGCCCCGTGCTCATCACGAGCCAGTCGTCGCGCGAGCAGGCGGGCCCCGACACCTACCGCTACCTCCTGCAGCCGAACCTGCTCCTGCGCTGACGCCGGGCATCGTCGGCGGCGGGCGGTAGCGTGGTGAAGCGCGATCCGGTGCGCCAGGGGGCATCCGGATGCCGCGGATGCCGCGTCGTCGAAGGGAGCCCAGCGTGCACGTCGCCCGCCTCTCCCTCACCGACTACCGCAACTACGAACGGGCCGAGCTCGAGCTCGGCCCCGGAGCCACGGTGTTCGTCGGCCGCAACGGCCAGGGCAAGACGAACCTCGTCGAGGCGATCGGCTACCTTTCGACGCTCAGCTCGCACCGGGTCTCGGGCGACCAGGCGCTGATCCGTGCCGGGGCCGACGCCGCGATCGTGCGGGCGCTCCTGAGCCACGGCGATCGCGAGCTGCTCGTCGAGCTGCAGCTGAACCGCCAGGGCGCGAACCGCGCCCAGCTCAACCGATCGCCGGTGAAGACGCGCGAGCTGCCGCGCTACGCCCACAGCGTGCTCTTCGCTCCCGAAGACCTCGCGATCGTGCGCGGTGAGCCCTCGGTGCGGCGGCGAATGCTCGACGAGCTGCTCGTGCAGCGCACACCACGGCTCTCGGGCGTGATGGCCGACTACGAGCGAGTGCTCAAGCAGCGCAATTCCCTCTTGAAGAGCGCGCGTGCCCGCGGCCTCTCGGCCGACAAGCTTCCGACGCTCGACATCTGGGACGAACGTCTCGTGGAGCTCGGCTCCGAACTCATCGACCAGCGTCTCGCCCTCGTCGCCGAGCTCACCGATCCGCTCGCCGCGGCCTACCGGTCCATCGTCGACGCCGACCACGCTCCAGGGCTGCGCCCGCTCCTCTCGATCGACGGCGCCGATCCCGACGACGAGCGCGGTGAAGCGGATTCCGCAGCGGCACCCGGCGCGCGCGGCGACACGCGCACCCGATTCGTCGAAGCCCTCCGCGGCCTCCGGCCGAAGGAGCTCGAACGTGGCGTGACGCTCGCCGGACCGCACCGCGACGACGTGGTGCTGTTGCTCAACGGCCTGCCCGCGAAGGGCTACGCGAGCCACGGCGAATCGTGGTCGTTCGCGCTCGCGCTGCGCCTGGCATCCGCTGAGCTGCTTCGCCGCGACTCGACGACGGGTGATCCCGTGCTCGTGCTCGACGACGTGTTCGCCGAACTCGACCGGCTTCGCCGGGAGCGGCTCGCCCTCGCGATCGCGGGGTTCGAACAGGTGCTCGTGACCGCAGCGGTGCTCGAAGACGTGCCGGTGCCGCTCACGGCGCGTATCGTGCAGATCGACGCCGGAACGATCGTCGAATCCGGCGCTCCCGAAACGGGCACGGCGGCGGAGGTAGGCCATGAGTGAGGCGTCTCGCGTGTACCAGCACTTCCGCGAGGTCTTCGGCGGCGAGTCGCGGCCGCGGTCGGCGCGGGCCCGCAACCGCGCGAAGGATATCTCGGGCAGCGAGCCGTTCACACCCGGCCGCGACCCGAAGCCGCTCGGCGACGCGATCGCCGGCCTCACGAACCAGCTCGGCTGGAGCGGTCCGATGTCGCAGCACGAAGTGCTCGCCTCGTGGGGCGAGATCGCCGGCGAGGAGACCGCGAAGCACTCCGAGCCGATCGCGATCGAGGGCGGCGTGCTGCAGGTGCGTTGCGAGTCCACCGCGTGGGCCACGCAATTGCGTCTGATGCGAACGCAATTGGTCACCGAGATCATTGCCAGGTTCCCCGGCGCTGGGGTCGAGACGATCCGCTTCCAAGGGCCCGACGCCCCCACCTGGAAAAGGGGTCCCAGATCGGTTCCAGGGCGTGGTCCGCGCGATACCTACGGCTGACCGGACAAAATCAGTCGATCCGCTTGTGTCATCGCGGCAGATCGGCGCTTCCGGCCTCGGAGCGACTCTCTGTTTGATAAGATCGAGAGTCGCTAGAACGACGGTCAGGAGCCCGATTCACCCATGACAGCGGAACCGACGAAGCCCCAGACGCCGGCATACGGTGCTGATGAGATCCAGGTACTCGAGGGGCTCGAAGCGGTTCGCAAGCGGCCGGGTATGTATATCGGCTCGACGGGTCCCCGAGGCCTGCACCATCTCGTCTACGAGATCGTCGACAACTCCGTCGACGAGGCGCTTGCGGGCCATGCCACAACGATCGATGTAACGATCCTCCCCGACGGCGGCGTGCGCGTCATCGACGACGGCCGAGGCATCCCGGTCGACGTCCACAAGACCGAGGGTCGTTCCACGGTCGAGGTCGTGCTCACGGTGCTGCACGCGGGCGGCAAGTTCGGCGGCGGGGGATACGCGGTCTCGGGCGGGCTGCACGGCGTCGGGTCATCCGTCGTCAATGCCCTCTCCTCACGGCTCGACGTCGAGGTTCGGCGCCAGGGCTCCGTGTGGACCCAGTCCTACACCGTCGGCGTGCCCGATGCTCCGCTCATCGAGGCGGGTCCGAGCGACGAGACCGGCACGACCATCACGTTCTGGCCGAGCCCCGACATCTTCGAGACCGTCGAGTTCGACTACGAGACGCTCCGCGCCCGCTTCCAGCAGTACGCGTTCCTCAACAAGGGCCTGCGCATCACCCTCACCGACGAGCGCAGCGGCCACATCGAGATCGACCCCGACGACACGGCCGCGTCCGACACCGTGCCCGCCGGGCCTCGCACCAATTCCTATCTCTATGAGCGCGGTCTCGTCGACTACGTCGAATATCTGAACCGCTCGAAGAAGAACGACGTCGTGAACGAGGAGATCATCTCCTTCGAGACCGAAGACACCGATCGCAAGATCGCCCTCGAGGTCGCGATGCAGTGGACCACGTCGTACACCGAGTCGGTGCACACCTACGCCAACACGATCAACACCCACGAGGGCGGCACGCACGAAGAGGGCTTCCGTGCAGCGCTCACGTCGCTCGTGAACAAGTACGCCCGCGAGAAGGGCATCATCAAGGAGAAGGACGACAACCTCTCCGGCGACGACGTGCGCGAGGGCCTCACCGCGGTGATCTCGGTGAAGCTCGCCGAACCGCAGTTCGAGGGCCAGACGAAGACGAAGCTCGGCAACACCGAGGCGAAGTCGTTCGTGCAGAAGGTCACGGGCGATCAGCTCGGCGACTGGTTCGAGCGCAACCCCGGTCCGGCACGCGACATCATCCGCAAGGCGATCCAGGCGGCAACCGCTCGCATCGCGGCGCGCAAGGCGCGCGAGGCGACCCGGCGCAAGGGCCTCCTCGAGTCGGGCGGCATGCCGGGCAAGCTCAAGGACTGCTCATCGAAAGACCCGTCGCTCTCCGAGATCTTCATCGTCGAGGGCGACTCCGCTGGCGGCTCCGCCGTGCAGGGCCGCAACCCCGAGACGCAGGCGATCCTCCCGCTTCGCGGCAAGATCCTCAACGTCGAGAAGGCCCGCCTCGACCGAGCACTCGCGAACAACGAGGTGCAGGCGATGATCACGGCGTTCGGCGCCGGCATCGGTGAAGACTTCAACACCGAGAAGGCCAGGTACCACAAGATCGTGCTCATGGCCGACGCCGACGTCGACGGCCAGCACATCACGACGCTCCTGCTCACGTTGCTGTTCCGCTACATGCGGCCGCTCATCGAGCTCGGGTACGTCTACCTCGCGCAGCCGCCGCTCTATCGCCTGAAGTGGACCAACTCAGAGCACGAGTTCGTGTACTCCGACAAGGAGCGCGACGTGCTGCTCCAATCCGGCGTCGCATCCGGCAAGCGCATCCCGAAAGACAACGGCATCCAGCGCTACAAGGGCCTCGGTGAGATGAACCATCAGGAGCTGTGGGAGACCACGATGAACCCCGAGTCCCGCACGCTCCTGCAGGTCACCATGGACGATGCGGCAGCCGCCGACGAGATCTTCACCACGCTGATGGGCGAAGACGTCGAGAGCCGCCGCAACTTCATCCAGAAGAACGCGAAGGACGTGCGTTTCCTTGACATCTGATGTTCTGAACCCCGGCGACGACGGGTACGACGGCCCCGGCGTGCACGGAAAGATCGACCAGGTCGACCTGCAGCTCGAGATGCAGCGCTCCTACCTCGACTACGCGATGAGCGTGATCGTGGGCCGGGCGCTGCCCGAGGTGCGCGACGGCCTCAAGCCCGTGCACCGCCGCGTCATCTATGCGATGTACGACGGTGGCTACCGGCCCGACCGGTCGTTCTCCAAGTGCGCTCGTGTCGTGGGCGACGTCATGGGGCAGTACCACCCGCACGGCGACACGGCCATCTACGACGCGCTCGTGCGACTCGTGCAGCCGTGGAGCATGCGCTACCCACTCGCGCTCGGCCAGGGCAATTTCGGCTCGCCCGGCAACGACGGCGCCGCCGCACCTCGGTACACCGAGACGAAGATGGCTCCGCTCGCCCTCGAGATGGTGCGCGACATCGAGAAGGACACCGTCGACTTCCAAGACAACTACGACGGACACACGCAAGAGCCGGCGATCCTGCCGGCGCGCTTCCCGAACCTGCTCGTCAACGGCTCCGTCGGCATCGCCGTGGGCATGGCGACGAACATCCCGCCGCATAACCTGCGCGAAGTGGCATCCGGCGCCCAGTGGTACCTCGAGAACCCCGAAGCAACGCGTGAAGAGCTGCAGGAAGCGCTCATCCAGCGCATCAAAGGCCCCGACTTCCCGACCGGCGCGCAGATCCTCGGCGTCAAGGGCATCAACGACGCCTATCGCACGGGCCGCGGATCGATCACGATGCGCGCGGTCGTGAGCGTCGAAGAGCTGCAGGGCCGCACGTGCCTCGTGGTCACCGAGCTGCCCTACCAGGTGAACCCCGACAACCTCGCCATCAAGATCGCCGACCTTGTGAAAGACGGCAAGATGTCGGGCATCGCCGACATCCGCGACGAGACCTCGGGCCGCACCGGCCAGCGACTCGTGATCGTGCTGAAGCGTGACGCTGTGGCGAAGGTCGTGCTGAACAACCTCTACAAGCACACGCAGTTGCAGGAGAACTTCGGCGCGAACATGCTCGCGATCGTCGACGGCATCCCGCGCACGCTCTCGATCGACGGCTTCATTGCGCACTGGGTCGACCACCAGATCGACGTCATCGTGCGGCGCACGCAGTTCCTCCTCCGCGAGGCCGAGGCGCGCATGCACATCCTGCGTGGATACCTCAAGGCGCTCGACGCGCTCGACGACGTCATTGCACTCATCCGTCGCTCGCCCACCGTCGAAGAGGCCCGTGACGGCCTCATTGCGCTGCTCGACATCGACGACCTGCAGGCTCGTGCGATCCTCGAACTGCAGCTGCGCCGTCTCGCTGCACTCGAGCGCCAGAAGATCATCGACGAAGCCGACGAACTCGCCGCCAAGATCGCTGACTACCAGTCGATCCTCGCGTCGCCCGAGCGCCAGCGCACGATCATCTCCGAAGAGCTGGCCGAGATCGTCGCGAAATACGGCGACGAGCGCCGCACGCACATCATGCCCGGCTACGACGGCGACATGTCGGTCGAAGACCTCATCCCCGAAGAGGAGATGGTCGTCACCGTCACGCGCGGCGGCTACGTCAAGCGCACGCGCAGCGACAACTACCGCTCGCAGCACCGCGGCGGCAAGGGCGTGAAGGGCGCGCAGCTGCGCGCCGACGACGTGGTCGAGCACTTCTTCGTCACCACGACGCACCACTGGCTCCTCTTCTTCACGAACAAGGGCCGCGTCTATCGCGCGAAGGCCTACGAGATCCAGGAGGGCGGCCGCGACGCCAAGGGCCAGCACCTCGCCAACCTCCTCGAGATGCAGCCCGACGAGCAGATCGCCGAGATCCTCGACATCCGCGACTACGCGGTGGCGCAGTATCTGGTGCTCGCCACCCGCGACGGCCTCGTGAAGAAGACCGAGCTCACGGCCTACGACACGAACCGCTCGCGCGGCATCATCGCGATCAGCCTCCGTGAAGACGACGAGCTCGTCTCGGCGATGCTCGCCGACGAGCACGACGAGATCCTGCTCGTCTCGAAGAAGGGCATGTCGCTCCGCTTCGAGGCCACGGATGCCGCGCTCCGCCCGATGGGCCGGAGCACCTCCGGCGTGAAGGGCATGAGCTTCCGCGGCGGAGACAGCCTGCTCGAGGCATCCGTCGTCGCCGGTTCGGATGGCGAATCCGATGCGATCGAGTCCGCCGCCGGCGGCGAGGAGAGCAACGGCCAGAAGCTGAGCCCGTCCGACACCTATGTATTCGTCGTCACCGAGGGCGGCTACGCCAAGAGCACCCGGGTCGAGGAGTACCGCAAGCAGCAACGTGGCGGCCTCGGCATCAAGGTCGCGAAGCTCAGCGAAGACCGCGGCGACCTCGCGGGCGCGCTCATCGCCTCGCGAAGCGACGAGGTACTTGTGGTCCTTGCCAGCGGCAAGGTGGTACGCTCTGACGTCGCCGAGGTTCCAGCCAAGGGCCGGGACACGATGGGCGTCGTGTTCGCGAAGTTCGCGGAAGACGACCGCATCATCGCGATCGCGAAGAATTCCGAGCGCAACCTCGTGGAGGAGGCGGCCGAGACCGAGGCCGTCGAACCCGCGGAACAGGAGTAATCGTCTATGAGTAGCGTCGCCGACAAGCTGGCCCGCAAGTCGAACCGGAAGACCCCTGCAAAGCAGGTGCGCCTCCGGCTCGTCTACATCGACTTCTGGTCGGCGGTGAAGCTCTCGTTCCTCGTTGCGGTCTGCCTCGCAGTGGTCAGCATCGTCGCGACGTTCCTCGTCCACACGGTGTTGAACTCGACGGGAATCTTCGAGCAGGTCAACTCGCTCGTGCAAGACGTCGCCGGGTCCAGTGGAGACCTCACGGCGGTGCTCTCCCTCGGCAACGTGATGGGCTTCGCCGTCGTCGCCTCGCTGCTCAACCTCGTGGTGATCACCGCGCTCGGAGCGATTCTGGCGGTGCTCTACAACCTGAGCGTCAAGATCACGGGCGGCATCCTCGTCGGGTTCACCAACAACTGACGAGGAGCGGCGTGGATTCGGAGAATCCCGCCCGGTCGGGTAGTCTTTCACTCGGCCAATTTCGGGGATATAGCTCAGGCGGTTAGAGCGCTTCGCTGATAACGAAGAGGTCCGAGGTTCAAGTCCTCGTATCCCCACTCAGATAATTCCAGAAGGAAATTCTCGGATGCTCCGGCGTTCGGGTCCGGGGCCTTAGCTCAGTTGGTAGAGCGCCTGCTTTGCAAGCAGGATGTCAGGAGTTCGAATCTCCTAGGCTCCACAGTATTTATCGGCTAGACGCTGAACCATCGGGCGACGAGGAACTCGTCGACCTCGGTCGAGCGAATCGCGCCGCTCGTCGTCTCGGTCACGCGGGCTCCCTGGGGCATCGGATGCCACGACCCTAGCGCCGACCGCCGCCGATCCGCCACGCTCGGGCTACAGTGACGGGATGGACATCCGCATCGCCGCCTATGGAGTGATCATTCGTGACGGGCAGATCCTACTCTCGCACTGGAACGAGCACGGCCGGTCCGGATGGACGCTGCCGGGCGGCGGTGTGCAGGGGGCGGAACACCCGATCGAGGCGGTGAAGCGCGAGATCCTCGAGGAGACCGGCTACGAGGCATCCGTCGACCGATTGCTCGGCATCGACACGATGGTCGTGCCCGCGTCGAAGCGACACACCGGTGCGTCGCCGCTCTATGCGATGCGGGTGGTCTACCGGGCGGAGGTCGTCAGCGGCGCGCTTCGCAACGAGATCGGCGGCTCGAGCGATGAGGCGCGCTGGTTCGCGCTCGACGAGGTGCCTGGACTCCGGCGTGTGAGCCTGCTCGACATCGCGCTGCGACTGAACGCTGCAGAGCCCGCCGACGGCGTGCCGCCCGCCGCTCCATAGCCGAGGCGGCATGGCAGAGCCGAAGCCGGCCGCCGTTGCCGGGGTGCGCTGACGAAGGCACACTGCGCGACCGCGACGCCGATGTTCCGACCCGGAGAGGCCGAACCATCCGCGACGCGGCCGCGCAGTGTGCATGACGATCCCCCGCGGCCGGCGGCGTCGCGGCGGGCGACGACGTCGACCAGCGGGGGAATCGTGGTGTTGGCGCACATGGCGTCAGACGAACGGACGCGCGAGGAGCACGGCCCGGACGAACTCGTCGTCACGGAGCCGGTTCGCGACCTGCTCGTTGTGACGGCGCTCGTACATCGCGACGTGGGTGCGGTGCTCGTCATGACGTCGACCCCACGCGATCAACGCGAGACCGGCGCGCACGGCGATGCGCTCGCCCAGCCGGCGTGCCTGGGCACGGATAACTATTGCCCGCTCCGATCGGGGCGGACTTGCGGTGAGAGAACTGGTATTCACTTCGGTTTCCTTACTGGTGTGTGGTGGTGGATGGTGCTGATGCGCGTCGAGGCACGGGGGCCAGGCATGGCGCGGTGGTGGGAAGAGTGGGCGTTCGGATCGCGAGGCGCGCCGAATCGCAGCGCGCTGGGCGTCAGTCGCCGGGACGGGATGGCCGGGAAGCCGTGTGCGGCATCCGATTCACCGACGTCGTTGCAGTGGTGACGCGATCGGTCGACGGATGCTGCGGCACGAGCCGCTGGTCACGCCCGAGGGGCGGAGGTGGCGATCACGCGCAAAGAGGCGTGTCGCCGGGGCTGAATCAGCCGGCCCGATACGTGAGGAGGACTCCCGTGTGGGCGGCAGTGGATGCTGGGACAAAGATGTGCTTCGTCATAGGGATCAACTCCTCTCAGGGCTTCGGTCGTTCGATACCGAATGAGACACTATCGGTGTTCTCACGTGGAGTGCAAGGTCGATTCCCAGATTCGTTGAGAATCGGGATCCAACGCGTTAACTGGTGAACGACCCCGCCTGTGGAGAGGCGAGGCCGTTCGTGAACCTACGGTACTCAGATGTCGGTTGCAGCACCAGTTGAGGGCTCGTCGTCAGCCACCCAGAGCTCGTCATCGGCCCGGAAGGTCTGCCAGACGGCATACGCGATCCCGGCCGCCGCAATGATGCCGGCGCCGATTGCGAGATAGGTGCCCGCTCCGGGGCCCTTCTTCTGGGGAGCGAACGAACGGGGCGCGATACGGGCCACGGCCCGGCGCACTCGTGCGTCGTTGGCGACGTCACCGATCGACATCACGGCTCCGAGAGCGTTGCCGATCGCGGGAACGACCTTGCGCTCGACGGCCTCGCCGGTGCTGCGCGCGACGTGCCGTGCCTGGTCGACTCCCGGACGAACATAACTCTCGTACCCCGTGCGCACACGCGGAACGACTTCTTCGCGTGTGATGTGGCCCAGTTGGCGGCTCGCCTCGCGAGCGACGGCGTTGGCGTGCTCGAGCACGTGCTGCTGGTCCCCCCAGAGTTCCTCCGCACTGCTCTGCAGCCGCTTGAGTTCCTTCCGGCGCTTGCGTGACAGGCTCATCTCGACCTCCATCGTTGTGCAGCGAACTCCTCCATCTTGCCACCGAAACGGCTGTACGCGAGGTGGGAGTGCGAATACGGCATGCCGGTTGACGAATCCGTGCGTGACAGAATAAGGGCATGCCCATTCCCACCGCTGTCGCGACCCTCAATACAAACCACGGCCCGATCAAGGTCGACCTCTACGGCCACCAGGCCCCGAAGACGGTCAAGAACTTCGTCGGCCTCGCGACCGGCGAGATCGAGTGGACCCACCCCGCCACCGGCGAGAAGACCACCGACCCGCTGTACCGCGACGTCGTCTTCCACCGCATCATCCCCGGTTTCATGATCCAGGGCGGCGACCCGCTGGGCCAGGGCGTCGGCGGACCGGGCTACCAGTTCGACGACGAGATCAACGGCGAGCTCGACTTCACCGAGCCCTACGTGCTTGCGATGGCGAACGCCGGCCTCCAGGGTGGCCGCGGCACCAATGGCTCGCAGTTCTTCATCACCGTCGGCCCCACCACGTGGCTGCAGGGCAAGCACACCATCTTCGGCAAGGTGACGGATGCCGCGAGCCAGGCCGTGGTCGACAAGCTCGCCTCCGTGGCCACCGACGGTCGCGACCGGCCGCTCGAAGACGTCGTGCTCGAGAGCGTCACCATCGAGCAGGCCTGACACGGCGGTGAGCGAGGCCGGGCCCGAGCGCGCGAACACCTGCTACCGGCATCCGGATCGGCAGAGCTTTGTGCTGTGCCAGCGATGCGGGCGCACGATCTGCCACGAATGCCAGACACCGGCACCGGTCGGCGTGATCTGCCCCGAGTGCATGCGTGAGCAGCGCGCCTCGGCGCCGCGAACGAAGCCGGTCGCGCTCACACGCCTTCGCTCGGTTGCCCGCGGCGGCGGGCCAATCGTCACGTACTCGATCATCGCCGTCACGTTCGCGGTCTTCCTCCTGCAGTTGATTCCCGGCCTCGGCGTCACGAGCGAGCTGCTGTACGCGGGAGGCTACTCGGCTCCGGGCAGCTTCGAGCCGTGGCGTATGCTCACGACGATGCTGGTGCACTCCACCGGCCTCATCTTCCACGTGCTGCTCAACATGTACACGCTGTGGATCTTCGGCCAGTTGCTCGAGGGCCTGCTCGGCCGCTCGCGATTCCTCGCGCTCTACCTGATCGCGGGCCTCGGCGGCTCGATCGGCGTGCTCTGGCTCAGCAGTCCGTTCGTGCCCGTCGTCGGGGCATCCGGCGCCATCTTCGGGCTCATGGGCGCATTCCTCGTGATCCAGCGGCGGCTCGGAGGGCAGACGACCCAGCTTCTGGTGCTGCTCGGCATCAACCTCGTGATCGGATTCCTGCCCGGCGTGAACATCGCGTGGCAGGCGCACTTGGGCGGCCTCCTCGTGGGCGCGATCGTCGGCTGGATCTACATCGAGACACGGAAGCGATCGCAACAGGCGCTGCAGGTGTGGCTGCTCGCGGCGCTCGTGGTGGTGCTCCTGCTGCTCAGCCTGCGGTACTTCATGCTGCCGATCGGCTAGCTGCTGAGTTATCCACAGCTCTCTCCACAGCTGGGGAGAGTTACACGCATGTAGTTGTGGCCAGTTCGGGGGCCATCGGGTCGCCGACCCGTTCGTAAGCCTGTGGATAACTCCGAGGAAGGCGCGGGGGAATGCACGAAAGAGGGCGGATGCCGCAGCATCCGCCCTCTTCGCCGTATGAGCTGGTCAGCGCCAGCGAGTGGTCATGAGGAAGCCGATGAAGGCGATGCCGAAGCCGACGAGGATGTTCCACGAGTTGAGGTCGGGGATGGGGAGCCGGCCCTGGCTCACGTAGAAGACGATGATCCAGGCGAGCCCGAGCAGCATGAAGCCGAACATGACCGGCTTGAACCACACCGGGTTCGGCGCCTCTTCGCCGCTTGCCGGTTCTGCGCGCGCGGGCTTCGATGATTTCGTACGTGCCATGAGGGAGATTCTATCCGAGTGAACCGGCCTCACACAGCCGGGCTCTTCACCGTGCGAGCTAGAATCGCGAGTATGTCCGATTCGGAGCCCGGCGTGAGCGACGAGGTGATCGACGATCGGCGTGCCCGACGTCATGAGCGTCGCCGTCGCCCGGTGAGCATCGTCGGCATCCTCGGCGAGTTGCTCCTCACGGCCGGTGCGCTGATCCTGCTCTTCCTCGGCTGGCAGTTGTGGTGGAACGACGCGATCATGGCCGGTCAGCAGTCGAGCGCGGCATCCGATCTCAGCTCTGAATGGATCGAGGCCGATCGCGCCGCGCGCGGCAGTGAGGCGCCGCCTGAGCCGGCCGACTACGGCGACCCGGTCGTCGGACCGGCCGAACGCGCCAGTGGCGAGGCATTCGCGATCATGTACGTGCCCCGGTTCGGCGAGGACTCGCAGCGGCGCGTGGCTGAAGGCATCGGGCTCGATGTGCTGAACAGCAACTACCTCGGTGTGGGCCACTACCCCGGCACGCAGATGCCCGGAGAGGTGGGCAACTTCGCGATCGCCTCTCACCGCAGTGCCTACGGTGGCGGCATGCATGAGGTCGACCAGCTCCAGCTCGGTGACGCGATCTACATCCAGACGCAAGACGGTTGGTACACCTACCGATTCCGTGATTTCGAGTACGTGGCCCCCGAGGCCGTCGACGTGCTCTCGCCGGTGCCGCACCGCCCCGAGCTGCAGCCGACCGATCGCATCATCACGCTCACGACCTGCAACCCCCTCTACTCGACCGACGAGCGCATCATCGCCTACGGGGTGCTCGAGTCGTGGCAGCCCATCTCCGCCGGCCCGCCCGCCGAGATCGCCTCGATCGTCGCCACCTGGGAGTCCTGATATGTACGGTGCACTCTGGCGCGTGCTGCCCGGCCCCGTGTGGCTGCGCATCATCCTCGTGCTCATCCTCGCTGCGGCCGTCGTCTTCGCGCTCTTCACGTGGGTGTTCCCACTGGTCGACGCCTACCTGAATCCGATCGACGTCACAGTGGGGGATCAATGACCCGCGTTCTCGTACTCGACAACTACGACAGCTTCGTCTACACGCTGAACGGCTACCTGCAGGAGCTCGGCGCTGAGACCGAAGTGGTGCGCAACGACGCGATCCAGGCATCCGACGTGCCTGCTCGCATCGCGCAGTACGACGCGGTGCTCATCTCGCCCGGACCGGGAAAGCCGGCCGACGCAGGGGTGTCGATCCCGATCGTCGAGGCCGCACTCGCGACCGGGCAGCCGATCCTCGGCGTGTGCCTCGGCCACCAGGCGATCGCCGAGGCGTTCGGTGCCGTCGTGACGAACGCCGAAGAGCTGATGCACGGCAAGACCTCGCGCATCACGCACGATGACAGCGCCTTCTACGACGGGGTGCCGCAGCCGTTCACTGCCACGAGATACCACTCGCTCGCCGTCGTCGATGGCACTGTGCCGAGCGAACTCATCGTGACGAGTCGCACGCAAGGCGGGGTCATCATGGGGCTCCGGCACGAACGGGCGCCGATCTACGGCGTGCAGTTCCACCCCGAGTCGGTGCTCACCGAGGGTGGGTATCGCATGCTCGGCAATTGGCTCGCCGTGGCAGGCCTGCCGGAGGCCCGTGACCGCGCGCTCCACTTGAATCCGCTCGTGCGGGTGAGCTGAGCCTGCTCGGTCAGCCTGCGCAGTACGTGAGCTCGACGTCGGAATGCTGTGGCACGTCGCCAGGGGCGAGCGACTGCTGCGTGACGGGTGACCCGGTCTGCGACTTGCACGTCGGGTCGGGCTTGGGAACCGGATTCAGCTGCAGGTTCTCGGCGGAGAGATAGGAGGATGCAGCGGCGAGCGTCTGCCCGGTGAGGTCGGAGAGCGTCACGAGGCCGCTCGAGAGCGTGAAGTCGACAGTCGACCCGGCCTCCACCGAGGTGCCCTGTTCTGGGCTCGTGCCCATCACGGTGTCGGCCGGCACGGATGGAGAGGTCTGCCGGGTTTCGGTGCCCGGAATGAGCCCGGCCGCTTCGAGGTCTGCTTTCGCTTGGTCAAGGGGCTTGTTCCTGACATCGGGAACCGTCACCGCCTCGCGCCCGGTCGACACGTAGATGCTTACGGCGACGCCGACGTTCACGATCTCGCCGGCGACGGGGTTGGTGCGGATGACTTCGCCCGCGGGGACCGCGTCGTCGGTCTGGTCGATGCGTGTCGCAGGCAGGCCGAGCTCCTGCAGTTGCTCGGCGGCCTGCTCATAGGTCATGCCGGTGAATACCGGGATCTCACGGGAGGTCGACGGCAGATCGTCGGTGGGTTGCAGGTTGAACGCCCAGTACATGACGGCGACGACGATGACGACGACGGCGATGATGCCCGACCAGATCCAGATCGCTGGAGGGCGACGCTGGGTGCGCGTCATCGTCTCGTCTTCGGTGAGCTGGCGCAGTGCGAGCTCGGAGGTGGAGAGCGAGCCGGTGGGTGCGCCGAAGAGCAGGGTCGCCTGATCGGGTTGCCGATGAACGGGAACGCGACCGGATGCCGCGATGTCGACGTCGGCGCGGAACTCCGCTGCGGACTGGTATCGCTGAGCCCGGTCTTTCGTGAGGGCGTGCAGCACGACGGCATCGAGCGCGGGGGAGACCTTCGGGTTGATGACGCTCGGCTTCACCGGGCGTTCGCTCACGTGCTGGTAGGCGACCGCGACGGGGGTGTCGCCGCGGAACGGCGGACGGCCCGTGAGCATCTCGAAGAGCACGACGCCGGTCGAGTAGAGGTCGGTGCGCGCGTCGACGATCTCGCCCTTGGCCTGCTCGGGGGAGAAGTAGGAGGCGGTGCCGAGGATCGCCGTGGTCTGCGCGACCGTCGTCGACCCGTCGGAGACGGCGCGCGCGATGCCGAAGTCCATGACCTTCACCTGGCCCGTGGTGGTGATCATGATGTTGCCGGGCTTGATGTCGCGGTGCACGACGCCGGCGCGGTGCGAGTACTCGAGCGCGGTGAGCACTCCGTCGATGACGCGAACGGCCGCGGCAGCCTCGAGCGGGCCGTCGTGGATGATCTCCTTGAGCAGTCGCCCCTCGACGAACTCCATGACGATGAACGGCAGCTGCACCTCCTGCCCGGCGGCGTCGACGACGGTCTCCTCGCCGGCGTCGAAGACCCGCACGATCGTGGGGTGCGCCATTCGGGCAGCGGACTGCGCCTCCTGTCGGAAGCGCATGCGGAACGCCGGATCGGTGGCGAGCTGCGGCTTCAGGAGCTTGATCGCGACCTGACGACCGAGACGAGTGTCGGAACCCACGTGCACGTCGGACATGCCGCCGCGCCCGATGAGGGCACCGACGCGGTATCTCCCCGCGAGTATGCGTCCTTCATCGCTCACCGTGCAGTTCCGTCCCTTCCGCTCGTCATCTCGTCAGTGGTCGACTGCGCTCAGCCGTCGAGGTCGAGGCCGTCGATCGCGACACTGGTCGTCGGAGAGAACTCCGAGCTCAGCTGGCCGCAGAAGTAGCGGTACGAGACGTCGAACGGCTGACTGCCTGCCGTGACGTTGACCGTGGTGCTGCCCGGCCCGACGACTCCACCGCCCTGGATCGCCGCGTCTCCGGTGACCTGCACTTCGTAGCCCGAGAGCGTCTGCCCGGCGGGGCAGCTCTGCGCACTCCACGACACCTTCACCGTGCCGCCGCTGTTCACCGAGTCTTTGTCGGTGGTGGGCGCGTCGGTCGGAGTCGACGGTGTCACGGGGTTGGCGTAGTACGTGATCGTCACCTGGTCGCCGATCGGCACCGGTCCGGTGGGGTTCACCTCGTAGACGCGGCCGGCGTCTTCGGGGGTCGTCGCCGCGTTGCCCTCGACGGCGTTCGCAACCATGCCCAGACCCTCGAGCTTGGCTCGCGCCTCATCGACGGTGAGACCGAGGTACTCCTCGCGCGTGATCTGCGCGGTGGTGGGTGCCGCGCTCGTGGGTGGAGCGGGCGGTGGTGTGGTGGGCGTGGTCGCAGCGGGTGTCGTCCGACTCGCTGCGGTCGACGGTGTCGCGCCGCCTCCGCCTCCGCCGCCGTTCAGTGCGAGTGCGATGATCGTGCCGATGAGCACGATCGCGAGGAGCGCGATGAGCACGATGAGCGGCCAGGTCCACGGGCTGCGCTTCTTCGTGGGCTCCTCGCCGTCGGCGGGGACGCCGAGACCCGCGGCACCGGCACCGGCGGCGGCGGCTGCGGCTGCAGACGGCAGCACCGTGGTCGCCGCCGTTGCGCCCTGGTTGGGCATGAGCATCGTGGCCGCGGTCATGCCGGCACCGAGCACGGCGGGGACGGCTGCTGCTGCAGCCTGCACGTCGCCTCGGCGCAGCGCGGTTGCGGCACGAGCGAGGTGCGCGGCTGACTGCGGACGGTCGGCCGGGTTCTTCGCGATGCACGCGTAGACGAGATTGCGCACCGGTTCGGACACGGTGACGGGCAGGTCGGGCGGCGTCTCGTTGATCTGCGCCATCGCGATCGCCACTTGCGACTCCCCGGTGAAGGGGCGTCGGCCGGCGAGTGCCTCGTAGGCGACGATGCCGAGCGAGTAGATGTCGGTCGTCGGCGAAGCGGGGTGACCGGAAGCCTGCTCGGGCGAGAGGTACTGCACGGTGCCCATGACCTGGCCCGTGGCCGTGAGCGGCACCTGGTCGGCGATGCGAGCGATGCCGAAGTCGGTGATCTTCACGCGCCCGTCGGGCGTGATGAGCAGGTTGCCGGGCTTGATGTCGCGGTGCACGAGGCCGGCCGCGTGAGCAGCCTGCAGCGCCGCCGCTGTCTGTGCGACGATGTCGAGCACCTTGTCGGTCGAGAGCACGTGCTCTCGTTCGAGGACGGTCGAGAGCGCCTCGCCCGGCACGAGCTCCATGACGAGGTAGGCGCTGCCGTCTTCCTCGCCGTAGTCGAAGACGTTCGCGATGCCCTCGTGGTTCACGAGGGCGGCGTGCCGGGCCTCAGCGCGGAATCGCTCGAGGAAACCGGGGTCGCCGAGGTACTCATCCTTCAGGATCTTGATCGCTACCTGACGGCCGATGACGAGGTCGGTGGCTTGCCACACCTCGCCCATCCCGCCGATCGCGATGCGGGATTGCAGCTCGTAGCGCCCTCCGAAGGTGAGCCCTGCGCTCGGTCTCATTTGTTCAGCACCGCCTCTAGTACCTGCTTTGCGACGGGTGCGGCAATGAGATTGCCATACCCCTCCTGACCAAGTCCCCCGCCATCTTCCACGAGCACCGTGATTGCATACTGAGGGTCGTCGGCGGGGGCAAAACCTGTGAACCAGAGAGTGTAGGGGTCACTCTCACCGTTCTCTGCTGTACCCGTCTTACCGGCCACGCTGACGTCACCTATTCTTGCATTACTCGCGGCACCGTCTTCGACGCCGTTGACCATCATCTGCACCATGGTGTTCGCCGTCTCCTCGCTGATCGCACGGCCGAACTCCGAGCCCTCGAACTCCTGCAACGGAGTGAAGTCGGGCGCGACGATGGCGTCGACGAGATTCGGGTTCATGACGATTCCTCCGTTCGCGATCGCCCCCGAAACCATGGCCATCTGCAACGGTGTGGCGCGAACCTCACCCTGACCGAACGCGCTGAGCCCGGTCTGCGGATCGTCGAGGGCACGCGGGTACACGCTCGACTCCGTCAGGGTGGGGATCTCGAACTCACGGTTGAAGCCGAATTTCTCCGCCTGCTCGCGAATCGCGGTGTCGCCGAGCTCCATGCCGAGCTGTGCCATCGGGATGTTGCACGAGAGCCGCAGCGCGGTGGCGAGCGTGACCTCCGCGCCGCCGCCGCACGTGCCTCCACCAGAGTTGCGCACCACCGCATCGCTGCCGGGCAGCGTGAGTGTTCCGGGGTTCGGGAAGGTGCTGTCGGGCGTGTACCGGCCGGACTCGAGGGCGGCCGCCGTGACGACGAGCTTGAACACCGAGCCGGGCGGGTTCATGTCGCCGCCCGTCGCGCGATTGAAGAGCGGGTCGCCCGGGTCGGCGAGCAGCCCCTCGTAGGTCGCCTCCACCTGGTCTCCGCTGTGCACTGCGAGCGAATTGGGGTCGTACGAGGGTTTCGTGACCATGGCGAGGATGCGTCCGGTGCTCGGCTCGGTCACGATGACGGCGCCGGTGTAGTCGCCGAGCGCATCCCAGGCCGCCTGCTGCAGCACGGGGTCGATCGTGACCTCGACGGAGGCACCCATCGGATCCTGTCCGGAGATCAAGCGGTTGATGGAGTCGAAGAACTGGCTGCTCGATTGTCCGCTCAGGAAGTCGTTGAGCGAGCGCTCCAGGCCCGTCGCCTCGCCGTTGACCGGAATGAACCCGGTGATCGGTGCATAGAGCGGGCCGTTCGCGTAGACGCGCTGGAACTTGTAGTCGTCGTCGGAGGGCTGGGAAAAGGCGATCGGGTCGCCGCCGACGAGGATGGGGCCGCGCTCGACCGAGTAGCTGTCGTAGAGCGTGCGGGAGTTGCGCGGGTCGGCCCCGAGCGACTCCGCCTGCGCGTACTGGATGATCGTCGAGGAGACGAAAAGGGTCAGGAACATGAGGAGAGCGAGTATCGAGACGCGCTTGAGCTCGCGATTCATCCGTCGATCACCAGCCTCGGGTGGTTGCGTACCGTGTCGGACAGTCGCAGCAGGAGCCCGACGATGATCCAGTTCGCGACGAGTGACGAACCGCCCGCCGCGAGGAACGGCGTCGTGAGCCCGGTGAGCGGGATGACGCGGGTGACGCCGCCCACGACGATGAACACCTGCAGGGCGACGACGAACGCGAGGCCCACGCCGAGCAGCTTTCCGAAGTCGTCCTGACCGGCGAAGCCGATGCGGAAGCCTCGTGCGACGAAGAGCACGTAGAGGGCGAGGATCGCGAAGACGCCCGCGAGGCCCAGCTCCTCACCGAGGCTCGCGATGATGTAGTCGCTCTGCGGCACGGGGGTGATGTCGGGCCGGCCCTCGCCGAGGCCGCTGCCGATCAGTCCGCCGTGCGCGAGGCCGAAGAGCCCCTGCACGAGCTGGAAACTCCCGCCGTCGGCGTTGTAGACCTCGGGGTTGAACGCGTCGAGCCAGTTGCGGAATCGGCCGTTCACGTAATCGAGCGTCTGGCTCGCGATGAGCGCGCCGCTGAGGAACAGTGTGAGCCCGAGCACGACCCACGACAACCGGCTGGTCGCGACGTAGAGCATCACGAGGAACAGGCCGAAGTAGAGGAGCGCGGTGCCGAGGTCGCGCTGGAACACGATGACGGCCATCGACAGCGCCCACACCACGAGGAGCGGACCCAGGTCGCGAGCCCGCGGGAACCGCATGCCGAGCAGCTTGGTGCCCACCATCGAGAGGCTGTCGCGGTTGCGCACGAGGTACCCCGCGAAGAAGACCGCGAGGGCGATCTTCGCGATCTCGCCGGGCTGGAAGGTGGCGACGTCGCCGAAGCCGATCCACACGCGGGCGCCGCTCACCTGGCGGCCGAGCCCGGGCACGAGTGGCAGGAGCAGGAGCACGATCGCGATGAGGCCCGAGAGGTAGGTGTACCGGAAGAGCACCCGGTGGTTGCGGATGACGAGGATCGTGGCGATGCCGGCGATGATCGCGATCGCGCTCCACGCGATCTGCCGCACCGCGGCGCTCTCCCATCCGGTGTCGCCGAACGCGATGTCGATGCGGTAGATCATGGCGATGCCGAGGCCGTTGAGCACGGTCGCGATCGGCAGCAGGAACGGGTCGGCGTCGCGAGCGACGAACCGCATGCAGATGTGCAATCCGAACACGAGCGCCGAGAGGCCCGCGCCGAGCAGCACGAGTTGGGTGTCGACGCGGCCGAGCGCGCCGAGCTGCACGAGCACGATCGCTCCGGCGTTGATGATGCACGCGACGAGCAGGAGGCCCAGCTCGAGGTTGCGCAGCTTCTGGGGCAGCCGGATGCGTCGCACGCTCGCGGTCGGCGGGGCGGCCGACCGCGGGGCGCCCACGATGGGCCCGCTCTGGTCAGTCAAGGGAGTCCTCCAGTCGCTGCACGATGCGGTACGCCTCGGAGAACGAGCCGGCGCTGATCGTCTGCTCGACGCGTTGCTGGTCGTAGGTGCGGAGATCCGCGACGTCGAGACCGGTCTCGGTGTGGAGCTCGTGCAGCGAGATGGGCCCGAGGTCCTGCTGGATGCCCTGGAAGATCGCGACCCGCCCGTTCGACTCGCCCACGTAGTAGCGGGTCTGGGTCCATTGGTAGCCGAGTGCGAAGGTCGTGAAGATCGCGCCGATGAGCAGCACGATCCAGAAGCCCCACATCCAGCGGCGCCGACGTCGGCGCCGGGCGTCTTCCTCGATGATCTCGTCGAAGTAGTCGGCCGAGTCGGGCTCGAAGTGCGTCTCCTGCACGGGGTGCGGCCGGAAGGGCGTGAGCCGGATGCCGCGGGCTCGCACCGGCTCGGGCGCACCGAACGCGAGCGGCGCCGCCGCCGAGCCCACCACGAGCGGAGGGGTGGCGGGCGCGGGCGGCTCGCCGATGTCGATGACCACGACCGTGACGTTGTCGGGTGCGCCGCCGTCGAGCGAGGCCTTCACGAGCCGGTCGGCGACTTGCTTCGCACCGGCCTCGGCCGACATCAACTCGTGGATGTCGTCGAAGCTCACGACGCCCGAGAGCCCGTCGGAACACAGCATCCACCGGTCGCCGGCGCGCGTGTCGAGCAGCATCGTGTCGATCTCGGGTGACGCTTCGACGTCGCCGAGCACGCGCATGAGCACCGAACGTCGAGGGTGCACCATCGCCTCCTCGGCGGTGATGCGGCCGGCGTCGACGAGGCGCTGCACGAAGGTGTGGTCGGTGGAGATCTGGCTGAGCTCGCCCGACCGGAGCAGATAGATGCGGGAGTCGCCGATGTGCGCGATCACCACGCGGTCGCCGTGCAGGAGCAGCGCGCTCACGGTCGTGCCCATGCCGGTGAGCTCGGAGTGCTCGGCGACGGTCTCGGCGAGCTGACGGTTCGCGGAGATCAGGGCGGACTGGAGTTCGGATGCGGCATCCGTGATGCCGTTGTAGTCGGCATCGGCCTCGGCGATGCGGCGGGTCGCGATGGCGCTCGCGACGTCTCCGCCGGCGTGGCCGCCCATGCCGTCGGCGACGAGGAACAACTGCCGGCCGGCATAACCGGAATCTTGGTTGTTCGCGCGGATCCGCCCGACGTGCGAGACCGCAGCGCTCGCTTTGACAGTCGCCATCGGGGCTACCGTCGCAGCTCGAACGTGGTTGCTCCGACCTTCACAGTGGCTCCGAGGGGCACCGGGGTGGGCACCGTCACTCGTGAGCCGCCGAGGAACGTGCCGTTCGTGGAGTCGAGGTCTTGGATCATCCAGCGGCCGTTCCACAGCATGAGCCGCGCGTGGTGGGTGGACGTGTAGTCGTCGCGGATGATGATCGCCGAGTCGCTCGAGCGCCCGATCGTGATCTCGTCACGGCCGAGCGGGAACTCGGCCCCGGCCTTCGCTCCGGAGGTGATGACGAGCCGGGTGGCGTTCTCGGTCGAGGCGAGCTCGCCGGCGCCCGGCCGGCCGGCCGGGGAGGTGACCGCGGGTGTCGGCGGCGGCGTGACCGGCGAGCTCGGGAAGACGGATGCCGCGGCGGCGACCGGTGCGGCGGCGACATCGGGCTGCAGCTTGCGCACCCGCTGGCCGAAGAGGTCGCTGCGCAGGGCGTAGATGATCGCGAAGATGAATACCCAGAGGAGCAGCAGGAAGCCGAGTTGCAGGACGAGGAGGGTCAGTTCGCTCATTCGCCGGGCCCCCAGAACCCGCCCATGTCATGGCGTTCGGTGGCCGGGTCGGTGCGACCGCGGGAGTCGGTGGCCCCCGGCGTCGCTTGCGCGAGCACCCGGAACGTGATGCGGGAGCGCCCGATGGTGATGACCGAATCAGGTTCGAGGATGGCGTCTTTGACGGGTGATCCGTTCAGCTGGGTGCCGTTCGTGGAGCCGAGGTCGCGCACGCGAGCCCGCGTGCCGTCCCACTGCACTTCGGCGTGACGGCGCGAGGCGCCGGAGTCGTCGAGGGTGAGATCGGCCTCGCTGCCCCGCCCGATGACCGTGCGGCCCTTGAGGATCGGATGCCGCTTGCCGTTGACCTCGAGCACGGGCGTCCAGGCGACCTGGCCCTTCACGTTGCGCGAGTCGACCTGCACCATGCCGACGCTGAGGCCGGGGTCGGCCTGCAACGCGATCGAGATGCCGCCCGCGAACTGGAAGCGCTGGCTCGCCGCGTGCTTCTGCACGAGGTCGACGAGCTCGTCGATGAGTGCCGGCCCGAGGCCCGCCATGTTGTCATGATCGGCCGGCGCCATGCGCACGGTGAACGTGTTCGGCACGAGCACGCGGTCGCGCGAGACGACTGCGGCCTTCGTGTCGATCTCGCGTTTCAGTGCTGACGTGATCTCGACGGGCTGCAGTCCCGAGCGAAAGGTCTTCGCGAACGCGCCGTTGACGGCGCGCTCGAGACCCTTCTCGAAGTTGTCCAGTAGGCCCACAGGTCTCCCGATCCGGTTCCGTGACTGTGTGACATGGTAGCCCGAGCGACTGTGAACCAGTTGCGATCAGTCGACAGGGACTGTGGATTCCGCCTCTTCGGAGTCGAGGGACAGGGTCGGGATCGACGCGGTGAGCAGGGTGCCGTCGGCTCGGCGCGAGCCGGTGACGTCGCGCATCGTGGGCGAACCGTAGAGTCGCGGACCCTGGCCGTGCAGCGGCACCGACACCTCGGAGAGGGTCGTGACGACGACCTCGGCACCGCGCACGCGGACGCGGGCCTCCACGCCCTCCTCGACGGCGAACGTGATCGAATCGCCCGTGAGGACGACCCGCAGGCGGGTGCCGCGCAAGGTGATGCGGAACGTCAGCTGCTCCCAGCCATCGGGCAGGCGCGGATCGAAGCTGAAGATGCCGTTGTGGTCGCGGAATCCTCCGAATCCCGACACGAGCGTGCTCCACACGCCGCCGGCCGACGCCACGTGCACGCCGTCGGCGGCGTTGTGGTGGAGATCGGCGAGGTCGACGAAGAGCGCTGAGCGGAAGTAGCGCAGCGCGAGCTCGTGGTAGCCGACCTCGGCGGCGATGATCGACTGCACGACCGCCGAGAGCGTGGAGTCGCCCGTGGTCAGCGGGTCGTAGTACTCGAAGTTGGCGCGTTTCTCTTCGGTCGTGAAGCGGTCGCCCTGCAGGTAGAGCGCGAGCACCACGTCGGCCTGCTTCAACACCTGGAAGCGGTAGATGACGAGCGGGTGGTAGTGCAGGAGCAGCGGCCGGCGGTCTTCGGGGGTGTTCTCGAGGTCCCAGAGCTCCTTCTGGAGGAAGGCCGAGTCCTGCGGATGGATGCCGAGCTGCTGGTCGAACGGGATGTGCATGTGCGCGGCGGCGCGCCGCCAGCTCGCTACCTCGGCAGCGGTGACGCCGAGACGGTCGACGAGCCGGTGATAGCCGATGGGGTCGAGCACCTGCAGGTTGTCGACGGCGGATGCCGCGGCAGCGAGGTTCGAGCGCGCCATGACGTTCGTGTACAGGTTGTCGTTCACGACGGTCGTGTACTCGTCGGGGCCGGTCACGCCGTGGATGTGGAACACGTCGTCGGTGTTGGTGCGCCAGAACCCCAGGTCTTCCCACATTCGAGCGGTCTCGACGAGGATGTCGATGGCTCCGCGGCCCAGGAAGTCCTCGTCGCCCGTGGCCGCCACGTACTGGCACACGGCATAGGAGATGTCGGCGTCGATGTGGTACTGCGCGGTGCCGGCGGCGTAGTACGCCGACGATTCGAGCCCGTTGATCGTGCGCCACGGGAACAGGGCCCCGCGCTGGTTGAGCTCGAGCGCGCGGGCGCGTGCGGAGTCGAGCATCCGTTGCCGGAATCTCAGCACGTTGCGCGCGACGATCGGGGCCGTGTAGCTCAGGAACGGGAGGACGTAGACCTCGCTGTCCCAGAAGTAGTGGCCGCCGTAGCCGGAGCCCGATACGCCCTTCGCCGCGACGCCGCCGCCGTCGGTGCGGGCGGTGGCCTGCGCCAGCTGGAAGAGGTTCCACCTCGTGGCCTGCTGGATCGCCGGCTGGCCCGCGATCTCGACGTCGGAGCGGGCCCAGTAGTCGTCGAGCCAGGCGCGCTGCTGCGCGAAGACCTCACCGACGCCGAGCTCGGCGGCGCGGTCGAGCGTGCGGTCGCACCGGTCGACGAGCTCGCGCGCGGGCACCCGGCGTGCGGTGTGATAGCTGACGGTCTTCGTGATGCGGATCGGCTCGCCCTGCTTGGCATGCACCTTGTAGATGTGCTTTGCGAGGTCGTCTTCGATCGAACCCGACTCGGTGAATGTGTTGTCGGTGGTGATCGAGTGCTCGGCGCCGATCGCGATCGTCATGGCCGAGTTGGTGCACTGGTAGCCGAGCACGTAGCGACCCTCGGCGCGCCGCTTGTGGCGCGGCTGCAGCACGCGCTCGGTGAACTGCTCGGCCTTGCGGGGGTCGAACGCCCCCGCCGCCTCGAGCACACCCGAGCGGTACTCGTCGCGGCCGTCTTGACGGTTGAGGATCTGGCTCGAGATCGTGACCGCGGCATCCGCGTCGAGCATCTCGACCTCGTAGTCGAGCACGGCGAGGTGCCGGTCGGTGAACGAGACCATGCGCCGGCTCGTGATGAGCACGCGCTTGCCCGACGGCGTGCGCCAGATGATCGAACGCGAGAGCGCTCCGAGGCGGAAGTCGAGCCGGCGCTCATAGCTGAGCAGCTCGGCCTCGGTGAGCACGAGCGGCTCGTCGTCGACGTAGAGACGGATGATCTTCGCATCGGGAGCGTTCACGATCGTCTGCCCGACGCGCGCGAAGCCGAACGCCTCCTCGGCGTGACGGATCGGCCACGTCTCGTGGAAGCCGTTCACGAACGTGCCCTGCATGTGCCCGTCGCGACCCTCCTCGACGTTGCCGCGAAGCCCGAGGTAGCCATTGCCGACGGCGAAGAGCGTCTCAGTGCGGCCGAGATCGCCGACGCCGAACTCGGTCTCGACGAGTGCCCACTCGTCGACGGGGAAGCGGCTGCGGTTCAGGGGGTCGTGGTCGGCGAACCTCATTCACGGTCCTCTCGGGGGATAGAGGTGGGGTTTCGGGGGTCGGATGCCGCGGCGGCACGCTCGACCGCGGGGATCAGTTCATCGAGCTCGTCGACGATCACGTCGGCGCCGAGCTCCTCGAGGGCGGCGCGCCCGACACCGCGGTCGACGCCGATCACGATGCCGAACTCTCCCGCCGCGCCCGCCTTCACGCCCGACTCGGCGTCTTCGACGACGGCGCACACGGTGGTCGGCAGGCCGAGCAGCTCGGCGGCGCGCTCGAACGTGTCGGGCTCGGGCTTGCCCGGCAGTCCGTCGCGCACGGCGACGGCGCCGTCGACGACGACGTCGAACCGATGGGCGAGGCCCGCGGCCTCGAGCACCGACGGCGCGTTCTTCGAGCTCGAGACGACGGCGACCTTGTGGCCTGCGCGCTCGACGGCGTCGAGGAACGCGACGCTCCCGGCGTAGGCCGTGACGCCCTCTTCGGCGAGGGTCGCGTTGAAGGCCTCGTTCTTGCGGTTGCCGAAGCCGTGCACGGTATCGGCGGTCGGGGCATCCGTGGGCTCACCCTCGGGCACGCGGATGCCGCGACTCTCGAGGAGGCTCCGAACGCCGTCGTACCGGGGCTTGCCGTCGATGTAGGCGAAGTAGTCGTCGTCGGTGTACGGCGCGACGCCGTGCGCCTCGAGGATCGGCGTGAACAGGCGCGACCACGCGTGCATGTGCACGACGGCGGTCGGCGTGAGCACACCGTCGAGGTCGAAAAGATAGCCGCGGATGCCGGTGAGATCGACGGCAGCGGCGTCTGAGGTGGGGGAGGGGGTCACGGGCGTTCCTTTCATCGTGTCGGCCGGGGCGCCAGAACCCGCGAGACGATGCTATTCCCGAGGACGGGCGAGCGCGAGGCAGAATGCAGACTCGAAGGAATCGCCAAGGGTTCGGCGCGCGGCGCCGGCGCGCCGCTCGAATGGCTTTGGTCGCCCAAGGGTGATAATCTCGCTTGGTTGGCGCGCTTCGGCGCGCTGCACGTGCGCGAGTGGCGGAATTGGCAGACGCGCTGGCTTCAGGTGCCAGTACTCGCAAGGGTGTGGGGGTTCAAGTCCCCCCTCGCGCACCACTTGACATGTCGGCTGGCTCGAATCCGAGCCGGGGCGCGACCTTCATGACGCAAGATCTCAGGCGTTCTCAGTAAGAGGCGTGTGCGGGGCCCTATAAGAAGGAAGGGCCCCAGCTGGAACGCGACGGGTGTGGAGCGCTGCGTACCGCCCGAGTGACTAGAAGTCGGCGAGCAGTTCCTGCATGACGGCGATCTCGTCGGTCTGGGCGGCGATGATGGCGTCGGCGAGCTCTTTCGCCTCGGCGTTCTCGCCGTCGGACACCTCGGCCTCGGCCATCTCGATGGCGCCCTCGTGGTGCACGGTCATGCCCTCGAGGAACAGGCGGGCAGCGTCAGCGCCCGTGGCATCCTCGAGCGCGGCCATCTCCTCGTCGGATAGCAAGCCGCCGTCGTCCATCCCACCCATGGCGCTGTCGTCCTCACCCCACTCGGAGAGCATCTCCCTCATCAGGTCGATCTCGGGCTGCTGGGCGTCCTTGATCTGGGTTGCCAGGTCACGGACCTGCTCATCGATGCCGTCTTTCGCGAGGAGCATCTCACTCATCTCCACGGCCTGTTCGTGGTGCGGGATCATCATCTGGGCGAACATGACATCGGCGCTGTTGAAGGCGGCGTCGGCCGGGGCATCCGAGGCGCTCATGTCCATTCCGGACATGTCTCCTCCTCCTCCTCCTCCTGCGCAGCCGCTCAAGCTGAGAGCGACAGCGGCCGCGGCGGACACGAGGACGAACTTGCGTGTGTTCAGCATCGGTGAGTTCCTTTCGTCGTCGGAATCGATCGAACCGGAGCCGCCGACAGGCATGGCGAATGCACGCCCCAGTCGGCAGTGGTTCAGGTGGAGGCGATCGCGACCTCGCCGCGGCGCTGACGGAGGGACTGCGCGCCGGCCGTGTCGGGGGCACCGCGGAAGCGGCGCAGCCGGAGGCTGTTGCTCACCACGAACACCGATGACAGCGCCATCGCCGCGCCCGCGACGAGCGGATTCAGCATGCCGAGCATCGCCAACGGGATGGCCGCGACGTTGTACGCGAACGCCCAGAAGAGGTTCGCCTTGATGGTCGCGAGCGTTCGCCGGGAGAGGCGGATCGCGTCGACGACGGCGACCAGCTCGCTGCGCACGAGGGTCAGGTCGCTCGCTTCGATCGCGACATCCGTGCCGGTTCCCATTGCGATGCCGAGGTCTGCCGTCGCGAGGGCGACGGCGTCGTTCACTCCGTCGCCGACCATGGCGACGACGCGGCCACCCTGCTGCAGTGTGCGCACCACGTCGGCCTTCTCGGCGGGCAGCACTTCAGCGCGCACGTCGTCGATGCCCACCTCTGCCGCGACCGCGCGAGCTGCCCGCTCGTTGTCGCCGGTGAGGAGGATCGGGTTCAGCCCCAGCGCCCTGAGCTGTGCCACGGCCGCGGCACTCGTGACCTTCACCGTGTCGGAGACCGCAAGGATGCCTCGAGCCCGACCGTCCCAGGCGACCGCGACGACGGTGCCGCCGGCCATCTCGAGCGACGCCTGCTGATCGGCGAGGTCGGTCGGAAGCGTGACTTCCCACTTGGCGGAGAGCCACGAGGGGCGGCCGACGAGCACGAGGTGCCCGTCGACGACGGCCTGCACGCCGAGTCCCCGCTCGGAGGTGAACGACTCCAACGCCGGCAAGGGCTCGCCGCCCTCACGGGCAGCGGCAGCGATCGCCGCGCCGATCGGATGCTCGGAGCCGGTCTCGGCTGCACCGGCGAGCCACAGCACCTCGGAGGCATCCTCGCCCGGGGCCGGCATGACGGCAGTGAGGCTCATCTTGCCGGTCGTCACGGTTCCCGTCTTGTCGAGCACGATCGTGTCGACGCGGCGGGTCGACTCGAGGATCTGCGGACCCTTGATCAGGATGCCGAGCTGGGCGCCCCGCCCGGTGCCGACGAGCAGCGCCGTCGGGGTCGCGAGGCCGAGCGCGCACGGGCACGCGATGATGAGCGTCGCGACCGCTGCCGCGAACGCGACCTCGGGGCTCGCGCCGATGAGCAACCACACAGTGAGCGTCGTCAGGGAGAGCCCGATGACGATGGGCACGAACACGGCCGACACGCGGTCGGCGAGCCGCTGCACGTCGGCCTTGCCGGTCTGCGCCTGCTCGACGAGACGAGCCATGACGGCGAGTTCCGTGTCGGCGCCCACTCGCTCGGCGCGCACGATGAGTCGCCCGCCCGCGTTCAGGGTGGCGCCGACGACCTCGTCGCCCGGCCCGACCTCGACGGGAACGGCCTCGCCGGTGAGCATGCTCGCGTCGACGGCGGAGCTGCCCTCGACGACCCTGCCGTCGGTCGCGACCTTCTCGCCGGGGCGAACCACGAAGAGGTCGCCCACCACGAGGTTCGCGGCGGGCACTCGCAGCTCGACGCCGCCGCGGAGCACAGTCGCCTCTTTGGCGCCCATCTCGAGAAGCGCGGTGATGGCGGCGTTGGAACGCCGCTTCGCGCGCGCCTCGAAGTACCGCCCGGCGAGGATGAAGACCGTGACCGCTGCGGCGACCTCGAGGTAGATCTCGTCGGCCCCGCCGCCCGGCTCGCTGAACAGGACGAAGTTCATCGTCATCCCGGCCATCCCAGCCATGCCGAAGAACAACGCGTACAGCGACCAGCCGAGTGCGGCGAGGACGCCCACGCTGATGAGGGTGTCCATCGTCGCCGCGCCGTGCCTGAGGTTCAGCCACGCGGCGCGATGGAACGGCCACGCACCCCAGGCGGCGACAGGGGCGGCGAGGGCGAGGGCGAGCCACTGCCAGTTCGTGAACTGCAGCACCGGGATCATCGACATCGCCACGACCGGGATCGTCAGCGCGATCGAGATGAACAGGCGCCGGCGGAGGGATGCCGCTTCGGCGCCGATCTCGGACCTGGCGCCGGACTCGGTCGATTCGGTTGGCGGGGGCGCCGGCAGCTCGGCGGTGTACCCGGTCGCTTCGACGATCGCGATCGCGTAATCGACGCTGACGCCATCGGGGAGGTGCACGCTCGCCTTCTCGGTCGCGTAGTTCACCATCGCCTCGACCCCTGGCATCCGGTTGAGGCGCTTCTCGATGCGAGCGGCGCAGGACGCGCAGGTCATGCCGCCGACGAGCAGTTCGACCTGCTGGGCGGTCATCGCGACAGGCCGCCGACGAACTCGTGGGTGCCGTTGGTGTCGCGCATCAGTGTGTCCTCACTCGAACTCATCGAAGTATATACCCCCATGGGGTACACTCTTCCTATACCCCACAGGGGTAGTCTGTCAACCGAGGGCAGCGCAGCTCGCACGAGCGGAACGAGGACGCACATGAGCCACACGGCCACCGGCCACCACGGCTACATCAGCGACAAAGACGAGTACTTGCGACGCCTGAGGCGCATCGAGGGCCAGGCGCGCGGGCTGCAGGGCATGGTCTCCGATGAGAAGTACTGCATCGACATCCTCACGCAGGTGTCGGCCATGACCAAGGCGCTCGAGGCCGTCGCGCTCGGCCTGCTGAACGACCACATGACGCACTGCGTGCTCACGGCCGCCCAGGAAGGCGGCGAGGAGGCCGAAGAGAAGCTGCGCGAGGCATCCGAGGCCATCGCCCGGCTCGTTCGATCCTGATCGTCAGGCGGCCGACCAACCGCCGTCGCTCGCGAGCACGACGCCGTTGACGTTCACGCCGTCGTCGCTCAGCAGAAAGGTGATCGAGGCGGCAAGGGCGTCGCTCTCGGCGGCCTCGGGCATCACCGCCATGCCCGTCCGAACGCGCTCAGCGCCGAGCGCCGACGCGAACTTCGCCTCGATGTTCGTGATGGTGGGGCCGGGGGCCACGGCGTTGGTGCGGATGCCGCTCGGGCCGTACATGAAGGCACTGCTCTTGGTGAGCCCGACGACGGCGTGCTTCGAGGCGGTGTACGCGGCGCCTGCCGCAGAGCCGCGCAGCGCCGCCTCGGAGGCGACGTTCACGATCGAACCGTTCGCCCGGGCGAGCATGGTCGGCACGACAGCGCGCATGAGCTTCATGGTGCCGTCGACGTTGATCGCGAACACGCGCTTCCAGACCGCGTCGGAGATCTCGCCGACGGGGGTCATGTCGTCCATGATCCCGGCGACGTTCGCGAGGGCGTCGATGCGGTCGCCGGCGGCCGACAGGATGCGCGCGATCGCGTCGTCGGCGGTGATGTCGGCGGCGACGGGCACGATGTCGGCGTCGGGCAGCTCGGCGACGAACTCGTCGAGGCGCTCCTCCGAGATGTCGACGGCGATCACTCGGCCGCCCTCCCGGGCCACACGCGATGCCGTCGCGCGGCCGATGCCGGAGCCCGCTCCCGTGACGATGACCGTCTTGCCGGTGAAGCGGCCCGAGTCGATGCGTTCGACCCACTCGGGGCGTTCGACCGGGGGCGCGGTGGCGGGTTCGGTGGCGGGTTCCGTGACGGGAACGTCGCCGGCAGCTGCGCGGCGCACGAGCTCGTCGAGCTGTTCCTGGGTGAACGAGCCGCGGCTGAGCTTGACGAGGCGCTTGATCGCGAGCCGGCGCACGGGCCGCATCACCTCGGCGCTCTGTCCGGATTGGGCGAGCAGGTCGCGGAGAATGGGGCCGCCCACGGAGTGGTCGAGCCAAGTGCCGATCGAGGCGTCACCGCTGAGCGGTGCGGGGGAGATGGTCATGCGAGCGTTTCCTTCTTCTTCTCGGGTTCTGTGCGGTTGACGGGGCGTGACGGATGCCTCGGCAGCGTGCCGTGCAGCGAGTCGTGCGTGCTACCGGACACCCTTGTCCGGTAGTACGCTAACACCCGTGTCTGGGAGTCGGAAAGCGAATCGTGGCCCCAGTGCCGGGCCCGAGAACCGGCGCGCGCTCATCGCAGCGGCACGGGAGGTCTTTGCGACCGGGGGCCTCACCGCACCGCTCAGCACCGTGGCACGACGAGCGGGGGTGGGGCAGGGAAGCCTCTACCGGCACTTCCCCGATCGCACGGCGCTCGCCGTGGCCGTCTTCGACGAGAACATCGGCAACCTCGAGGCCATCGTCGACCGTCCCGACACGACGCTCGACGACCTGCTCGACCTCGTGATCGAGCAGGCGCTCGTCTCGACGGCGTTCATCGACATGGTCACCGCCAATCCGCACGATCCACGGGTCGTGCACCTGGGCGAGCGGTTCTACGAGATCGCCGAGCGAGCGCTCGATCGGGAGCGAGCGGCCGGCCGCATCGGTGCCCACGTCGCCACCGACGACCTGCTGCTCGCCGTCTCGATGCTCAGTGGCGTGCTCGCCCGCAGCGACCCCGAGGATCGTCGCGACGTCGCACGGCGAGCGTGGGCGCTCTTCCACGCGGCGTTCGCCCCGCGCTGAGCACGTTCGTCGCTCAGCCGCCGACGATCTCGTCGAGGTTCGCGTGCAGGTCGCCCGGGTCATCGAAGACCGCTCGCGCACCGGCATCCGTGAGCTCGACATCGGGGATGCCGCCCGAGCGGAGCCCGTATGCCGTGACTCCCGCGCGCCCGGCGGCGATCATGTCCCAGGTGGAATCGCCGACGAAGACGGCCTCAGACGGGGCGGCTCCCGCGCGTTGCAACGCGACCCCGATGATGGCCGGATCGGGTTTGGCGGTCTCGACGTCGTCGGCCGACGTGGTGGCATGGATCGCGTCGCCCGCGTCGAGCGCTTCGAGCAACAGCTCGAGCTCGTCGCGGGGCGCCGAAGTGGCGAGCACGACACGGATGCCGCGATCGGCCACTGCCGCGAGCAGCTCTCGAGACCCGTCGAACGGGCGCAGGCGCGACGCGAGGTCGCGGTAGAAGTCGCTGTGGAGGCCCTTCGCCCGCTCGATCCACGCCTCGTCGCGTTCGCCGGCCACCATCGTGATGAGCCGAGCGGAATCCTGCCCGATGGCGCGATGAATGCGCCACGCATCGGCGGCCACTCCGAGCCGCTCGAACGCGTGGTGCCAGGCCTCGACATGCAGGTAGTTGGAGTCGACGAGGGTGCCATCGACGTCGAAGAGAACCGCGCGCGGCCGGCCTGAAGTGCTCACCGGGTCACTCGAGCGGCTCGATGAGCGTGGGGTCTTCGGGGTCGACCGCGCGCGTGTTGTTCACCTTGCGATCGACCTCGTAGTTCGTGATGGTCGAGGCCACCTTCTCGGATTCGGCATTGAGGAGTGCGACCATCTCCTCCTTGCCGTCGTCGTCGAGCTTGACCGGGGCGAGGTATTCGTCCCACGCGTCGCGGTCGAGGAAGACCGGCATGCGGTCGTGCACCTCGCCCGAGGCATCCCGAGCCTCGCGCGTGATGATCGAGGTCGACACCTCCCATTCGTCGCCGACCTTGCGCGCCGTGTAGATGCCGGCCGCGGCGAGCATCGGCTGTGGGCCGTGCAGGAAGAACGCCTGCTTGTTGCCCGGCTCGCCGGTCCACTCGTAGTAGCCGCGCATCGGCACGAGGCATCGGGATGACGCGAATGCACCCTTCCACAGCCCGTTCGTGGCGACGGTCTCGATGCGGGTGTTGAACTGCGGGCGCTTCGACTCCTTCATGAAGGCGGGGTGGAAGTTCCAGACGGCCGGCTCGATCGACCGCACGATCTCGCCCGTCTCCTTGTTCTGGCGCTCGCGCACGATCGGCACCAGCTGGGTGGGGGCAAGCGAGTACTGGGGTCTCCAGTCGCGGTAGTCGTTGCCTTGCGCGACGAACTCCTGGATCATCTCGTCGACTTTGGCGTCGTTCGCGAAGCGTCCGCACATGCCCTCAGTCTGCACCCGACCGCCGACAGGCGCACGTACCTCAGTCGAAGGTCACGACCACCTTGTCGGCCGCGCCGGGCGTCGCCGCGGTCGCGAGCGCCTCCTCGACGTCGTCGAACGAGAACTGGTCGCTGACGATGGCGGCGTACCGTTCCCAGTGCTCGATGATGTCGTTCGTGACCTCGAAGATCTCTGTCGGATAGCCCATCGCCATCACGATCGTGAGCTCCGTCGAGAGGATCGAGCCGAAGTCCACCTCGACGGGCTTCTTGTGCACCGCGACGATGCCGAGCTTCGCGCCGTGCTTGGCGTTCTTCAGGATGGTGTCGATCACGACGGGAGCGCCCGCGGCATCGAGGTAGAGGTCGGTGCCGGGCCGCGACTCGCCTGGGCGCCGCGGCTCGTTGCCGTGCAGCTCGACGAGGCGCGCGACGACGTCTTCCTCAGCCGAGTTGATGACGGCGTCGGCGCCGACCTCGAGTGCGGTCTCGAGGCGGGCGGGGATGAGGTCGACGACGACCACGCTCTCGACGCCGCGGAGCTTGAAGCCGATGGCCGCTCCGAGGCCGATAGGGCCGGCTCCGAACACGACGACCTTGTCGGTGGGCTTCGGCTCGAGGCGATTGACGCCGTGACGGGCGACGGCCATCGGCTCGTTGAGGGCGGCGACCGCGAACGGGATGTGGTCGGGCACGATCGCCACACTCGAGCCGAGCACGGCGTCCTCGATGAGCAGGTAGCTCGCGAGGGCGCCGGTCGCGCCGCCGTTGCCGATGATGCCGCTCGGCGCGACCATCGGGTTGATCACGACATGCGCACCGAGCGGAATGCCGGCGACCTCGGCCCCGACCTCGACGACCTCGCCTGCCGGCTCGTGGCCGAGCGGGGTCTCGCCCTGTCTGGGCGGGATGCCGCCGATCTGCGTATAAAAGGCGTCGGAGCCGCAGATGCCGCAGGCGCGTACCTTCACGAGGATGTCGCGCGGTCCGGCCGTGGGTCGCGGCACCTCGAGCTTCGCCACGGTTCCGGGACCGGTGACGTAGACGGCGTGCATGGTGTCAGTGGGGGAGACGGATGCCTGGGGGCTCATCGTCGGGCGCCTTTCACGGGTGTGGTCGGGGTCGCCGGTGCCGGGGCATCCGTCAACCGCCTAGCCGATCGGCTAGGATCGATCACGAGGATAGCCGATCGGCTAGTTCGCCTCAACTGTTCCGGTAGAGTCGCAGCCGACACTCAGGAGGTGCGCGTGGCAGAGGATCGAGGCGGCACGGTCTCGGCGCGAGACCGGGTGATCCGTACCGCGCGGTCCCTCTTCATCGAGCGCGGCTTCGCCGCGACCTCGCTGCAGATGATCGCCGGTGCCCTCGGGGTCACCAAAGCGGCCGTGTACCACCAGTTCCCTTCGAAGGCCGAGATCCTCGCAGCAGTGCTCGAGCCCGCGATCAAGCAGATGCGGAGCATCCCGCGAAGCGTCGAGCAGGCTGGCTCGCGAGCCGATGACTTCGACATGGTGCTCGACGGACTCGTCGATCTCGTGATGGAGCACGGCGAGATCGCCGCGATGATCCGCAGGGATGCCGCGGTCGCGGAGTTCGTTACCGCCGACGAGTCGTTCGCCTCGCTCACCGCACAACTCGACCGTGCGCTCATCGGCGAGCACCCGACACCCGCGGCACGGGCGGCACTCATCATCGCGGGTGGCGGGCTGATGATGACGGGCGCCGACCCGGCGAGCAGCCTCATCGACCGGGCAACGCTCCGTCGCGTGCTGTCGGAGTCGGTGCGTCGTCTGCTCGAGCCGTATCGCCCGGTCTGACGCCGCATCCGCTCTACTGCGCGGGCTTGCCTGCGCGCCGCATGGCCCGACGCCGCGCCCACGCCCCGTACCACCGGAACATCTGCGGCATGAGCCAGTACGCGGCGATCGGAACGACGACGAGGGTGAGCACCAACGCTCTGAGCACGGGATGCCAGTCGATCATCACCGGTCCGAGCAGCGTGCTGAAGATGGCGACGAGCGGGAAGATCGTGAGCCACACGATGAGCGCGGTCACGTGCGCATTGGGCCTCGGCGGCACAGGCGGAGCGGGGGGCGCCTCGGAAGGGGGCGAATCGGCGTTCGGCACCGGCCGGCCGTGCTCAGGAGGCGTCGCTGTCATCTCTTCGACTCCGCGATCGGGTGGGGCCACGGCAGCGGGCGCGACATGCGGACGCAGCTGGCCCTTCTCCATTGTCCACCCGCGAGCATCGGGGAATCCAGATCTATACGTTGAGCGCGACCTTCTGGCCGAGCGCGGCGATGGCGTCTTCGTCACGGCGGTAGTGGGACCATTGGCCGACCCTGGTGCACGTGACCAGCCCGGCGCGCTGCAGTGTTGCCATGAACTGGGAGGCCGTCGACTGCGACACCCCGGCCCTGGCCTGGATGTGCTTCAGGCACACCCCGACCTCGGCAGCCGGCCGGTCTTGCGGCGGGAACGATTCGGGTTCCTTCAACCAGCCGAGGATCGCCAGCCGCGTCGGATGACCCAGCGCCTTGAACGCTGCGACCATCTCCTCTTCCGTCAACTCAGCCACATCGCCGAGTGTATCGCAATATCGGGATTTATCGATGTTGTGCTAGACAATAGATCGGTAAATCACGATTTGACGACGGGGGCGAAATGGATCAGAAGACAGCATTGGTGGTCGGAGCGCGAGGAGTGATCGGGGGAAACCTCATCGCTCACCTGGAGCGCGAAGGCGGCTGGAATATCGTGGGGCTCTCACGCCGTGGCGGAACGGATGCCGGTGCGGTTCGGCACGTTGCGGTCGATCTCCTCAACCGCGATGACTCGATCGCCAAGCTGAGCGAGCTGGTCGACGTGACGCACGTCTTCTACGCCGCATACCAGGACCGGCCCTCCTGGGCGGAGCTGGTCGGACCGAACCTGGCGATGCTGACCAACGTCGTCGACGCGATCGAGCCCGCGGCACCGGCGCTCGAGCACATCAGCCTTATGCAGGGGTACAAGGTCTACGGCGCGCATCTGGGTCCCTTCGCCACGCCGGCGAAGGAGGACGACCCGCCGCACATGCCGCCCGAGTTCAATGTCGACCAGCAGCAGTTCCTCGAACGGCGCCAGGATGGCGCGCCGTGGTCCTGGTCGGCCCTTCGCCCATCGGTCGTGGCCGGCGTCGGCCTCGGCAATCCGATGAACCTCGCGATGGTCATCGCCGTCTATGCGTCGATGAGCAAGGAGCTGGGGATCCCGCTTCGCTTCCCCGGAGAGCCCGGGGCGTACACGAGCCTGATCGAGATGACCGACGCGGACCTGCTCGCGAAAGCGACCGTCTGGGCGGCGACCAATCCGGAGAGCCGGAACCAGGCCTACAACATCACCAACGGTGACCTGTTCCGGTGGTCGTCGATGTGGCCGAAGCTCGCCGCGTTCTTCGACCTCGACATTGCGCCGCCACTGACGATGAGCCTCACCGACGTCATGGGCGACAAGGCCGGCCTCTGGAGCGAGATGGTGGAACGCCACGGTCTGGTTCAGACGCCCTACGAGGACGTGTCGTCGTGGCAGTTCGGTGATTTCGTCTTCGCCTGGGACTATGACGTCATCGCGGACACCTCGAAATCGCGCCGGGCTGGTTTCTACGAATACGTCGACACCGAGTCCATGTTCCTGCGGATCTTCCAGAATCTCCGCGACCGGCGCCTCATCCCCTAGGGGTCGGGCAGGCGGCGCGCTTCGCGACGGTTTTGACGTCGGGCGGAATACACCCGACCCGCCTGCGTTCTCCTCTCGCATGACGAGAATCGGAATCATCGGCGCAGGCAACATCGGCGGAACCCTCGCACGCGGGCTCATCGAGCGCGGGTACGACGTGACCATCAGCAACTCGCGGGGGCCTGAAACCCTCGGCGCCCTCATCGGCGAGCTCGGCCCGCGGGCGACTGCGAGCACCCCAGAGGTCGCCGCCGCGGCCGGCGACTTCGTGATCGTGACCCTGCCGCTCAAGGCGTACCCGTCGATTCCGGTCGCCCCGCTCGCGGGCAAGATCGTGCTCGACACGAACAACTACTACTGGGAGCGCGATGGCCGCATTCCCGAGCTCGACGGCGCCCGCACCACCACCTCCGCCCTCATTCAGGCGCACCTGCCCGAGTCGCGTGTGGCGAAGGCGTTCAATCACATCGGCTGGGGCGACATCCTCACCGACGGCAGTGCCGCCGGTTCGCCGAACCGCCGCGCCCTCGCGACCGCGAGCGACTTCGACGACGCCATCGAACTCGTCACCGCCCTCTACGACGAGTTCGGCTTCGACACCGTGAACGTCGGACCGCTCTCCGAGAGCTGGCGGGTCGAGCGCGATCAGCCCGCGTACGTCGCGCGGCAGAACCGCGAGGAGCTCGAGGCCAACCTCGATCGGGCCGAGCGACTTCTGGCGGCGTAGCCGCAATCCGACCCTGGCGTGGCCGCTTCGTGATCGAAGCGGCCACGCCGGTTTCCGCATCCAGGTGACCTTCGATCCGAGTGCCGCGCGATCGTCGGTGGGAGAATGGACCCAGGGCGACCAACGTGCGAGAGCGGGTGATCACGGTGTTCGACAAGATCGTGGTGGGCTGGGATGACGCGCCATCCGATCAAGACGCCCTCCAGTGGGCGGTGGCTCACGCCAACGGGGTTCCACTGGTCGTCGTGCAGGTGATGCCGGGCCGCGAGCAGTCGGGCCAGTCGGGTCAATCGGGCGAGCACCGCGATGCCGGCGCACCGGCGGACGCGCACGTCGACCTCATGGAGGTCACCGAGGAGGTGCGCGAAGCCTACCCAGAGCTTCGGCTCACGACCGCGACCGTGCACGGCGACCCGCTTCGAGAGCTCGACGACTATCTCACCCAGGGCACGCTCCTCGTCGTGGGGGCCGCATCCCACGGCCGCTCGTCACGCTGGACGCTCGGTTCGCGCCTCGCCGGACGGCCCGGCGGCGGCGCTGTGGCCGTGATACCCGAGGGCCTCGATCCTGCCGTGCGGGCGGGGATCATCGTGGGCGTCGACGGATCCGCGGCATCGATCGAGGCCATCGGCATCGGCGCCGACGAGGCCGCACGCACGGGCGAGCAACTCACGCTCGTGCACGTCTGGAGAGTGCCCACGGAATGGCAGTCGGTCTACGACGACTACGCGGAAGACGTCGCGGTCGTGCAGGACATGCACCGGCAGATCCTCGACGATGCGCTCGACATCGCGGCGTCGCGCGGCGCGGTGGCCGAGGGGCGGCTCGAGGAGGGCGGCGCAGCCGCGGAGCTCATCTTCGCGGCACGCGATGCGTCGCTCCTTGTGGTCGGCAGCCACGGCCGCAATTGGGTGGGCCGATTCCTGATCGGGTCGGTGAGCCACGACGTACTGGTGTCGATGACGTCGCCCACGATCGTCGTGCGACCCGGCGAGTGACCGGGGCACCGGCCTGAGCCGTCGGTGCGGTGTTGCAGACTGGAGGGGTGATCGCCGACCATGCACTGACGTGGAGCCCGGCGCATCCGACCGACCTGCTGCAGACGCTCGCGGGTCTCGGGCGCGGCGGCGGCGACCCGACGCTGCACATCGACGCTGCCGGTGCCGTGTGGCGCACGACGCTCACCGATGACGGGCCCGCGACGATCCGCATCGAGCAGCGGTCGCCCGGCGAGCTCCGCTGCCTCGGATGGGGTCCCGGCGCGGCCACTGCCGTCGAGGCGGCGCCCGAGCTGGCCGGCGGCCTCGACGACCCCTCGGAGTTCGAGCCGCGCATCCGGCTCATCGACGACGCGCACCGGAGCAACCCGGGCCTGCGCATCCCTCGCACCGGGCGTGTCTTCGAGGCGCTCGTGCCGGCGATCCTCGAGCAGAAGGTGATCACCCTGCAGGCGCACGCCTCCTGGCGGCGGCTCGTGAAGCGGCACGGCAGCGCCGCGCCCGGCCCGACGCCGCGACCCATGCACGTCGTGCCGTCGCCGAGCGGCTGGGCGTCGATCCCGAGCTGGGAGTGGCACCAGGCCGGCGTCGACCCGCGCCGGGCCCGCACGATCGTCAATGCCGCACGGTACGCGGCGCGGCTCGAGGAGGCGGTGCGGATGAGCCCGGCGGATGCCGCGGCCCGCCTCACCCTGCTGCCGGGCATCGGCGTGTGGACGGCAGCCGAAGTCGCCCAGCGTGCGTTCGGCGACGCCGACGCGCTCTCGGTCGGCGACTACCACCTCTCGAACTACCTCGGCCACGCGCTCTGGGGCCGCGACATGACCGACGACGAGATGCTCGAGGCGATGACCCCGTGGGCGGGCCACCGCTACCGGGTCGTGCGGTTGCTCGGCGCCGCCGGGGTGCGCGGGCGCCCGAGGCGAGGTCCGCGGATGTCGTTCGTCGACCACCGGGCGATCTGACCCGACGTCAGGATGCCAGGCTGCGGTCGCGTTCGGCGGCGACGAGCTCTCGCACCGCAGGGATGACCTCCCGCCCGATGCGGTCGTAGTCGCCGGTGTTGTCGCCGGCGAGGACATAGCCCGAGAAGCCGTGCTCGAGCGTCATCGCCGCGAGCTGATCGACCCATTGCTCGGGCGGTCCCGACAGCAGCCGCGGGCTCGTCGGTCCGAACTGGCCGATGATGTTGGCGAGCCGCCGCACGTTCCGGGGCTCGCGGCCCGCGGTGATCGCCGCCGCGTCGATGGTCTCGTTCCCGGCCCTGATCTCGTCGGTGCTCATGCGACCGATCGAGGGGAGCCATCCGTCGGCCTTCGTGCCCGTGAGCCGCAGCATCCGCGGCTTGTAGGCACCCAGCCAGATCTCGATCGGATGCGCCGGCGCCGGGCCGCGCTTCGCGCCCACGAGCCGGTAGTACTCGCCGCGGATCGCCGTCGCCTCGCGCGCGTCGACGTCCCAGATGGCCCGGATCACGTCGATGGCCTCGCCGAGCGCCGTCACCGCCTGGCCGGGGGAGAGCCGCCGGCCCCCGTACGCCTCGATCGCGTCCCAGAAGCCACCCGCGCCGAGGCCGAGCTCGACGCGTCCGCCGCTCAGCACGTCGAGGCTCGCGACCGACTTCGCGAGCACCGCCGGCGGCCTCAGCGGCAGGTTCAGCACGTCACCGGCGAGACGCACGCGTTCGGTGCGGGCGGCGACGTAGCTCAGCAGTGTCCAGGTTTCGAGGAACCGCCGCTGGTAGGGATGGTCCTGGAACGTCACGAGGTCGAGCCCCGCCCGTTCGGCGTGCTGCGCCGCGCGAACGACCTGCTCGGCGTTCTCGTGCATCGGCGTGATGAACGTGCCGAAGATCAGGTCGTGCCCGTAGTCGGTCATCCGTGCTCCATCCTGTGCCGGGTTCGAAGGCTGTTCCTGCGACAACACTCTTGCCCGTTACAACAGGTTGGGCCTCCGTTCTACTCCAGCCACTCCGTCTCGAAGGTCGGGTTCGCGTGGATGTTCGTCGACACGAAGGGCTCGGGGCCGATCACCTCGAACTTGTGCGCCGTGAGCGCGGGCACCACGAGCACCTGCCCGCCGTGGGCCTCGAGCCGCTCCTCGCCGATCGTGAACAGTGCACGGCCCCGGCGCACGACGAAGGTCTCGGAATACGGATGCCGGTGCAGCCGCGGCCCGGCGCCCGATCTCGACTCGTATTCGAGGATCAGTGAGACGTCGGATCCGAGGGCGACGCCCTCGATGTTGTCGTTCCAGTCGACGTCGTCGGTCTGGTCGCCGGTGCGCTGATAGATGGACATCGTTGACCTCCAGGGCTTGACGCGCACACACGCTATCGCGCTGCGGGAGGCGCGGTCCAGAGGCATCCGGAGTGCCGCCGGACCAGCCGTGCGCGAGGTGTCAGGCTAGGCGTCGGCGGTCGGATGCCGCGGCGCGGGCCCTGAGCTCGCGCGCACGACCAGCTCGGTCGGCACCAGCACGCTCACTGACGAGGGGGGTGCGCCCTCGATCTCCTCGATGAGCTGGCTGACGGTGTGCCGGCCGACCTCCTCGAAGCTCTGGTGGACCGTCGTGAGCGGCGGCCAGAAGCTCTTCGACTCATCCATGTCGTCGAAGCCCACGACGCTCACGTCGGCGGGAACCGCGCGGCCGCGCTCGTGCAGCGCGCGGAGCACCCCGAGCGCCATCTGGTCGTTGGCGGCGAAGATCGCGGTGACCTCGGGACGCGCGGCGAGTTCGAGGCCCGCGCGGTATCCGGCCTCCGACGACCAGTCGCCGACGATGACGTCGGGAACTGGGCGCCCGTGGGTCGTGAGCGTCTCGGCCCACGACTCGCGCCGCCGCTCGGCGGAATAGGAGTGGACGGGGCCCGAGATGTGCCACACGGTGTCGTGACCGAGGTCGAGCAGGTGCTCGGTCGCGAGCCGCGCACCCTCGGCCTGGTCGGTGTCGACGACGGGGTACTGGTATCGGGCGCTCGAGTCGACCACGACGACCGGGAGCCCGGGCGGCAGTTCGATGTCGGCCTCATCGAGGGCGTGCGCCTCGATGATGATCATGACGCCGTCGACGGCCTGCTCGCTCAATCGACTGAATGCGACGGTCACCTCGCCCTGCGTCGGGTGCTGCACCGGGATGAGCGTGATCGAGTAGCCGGCCGCCGCCGCCGCGACGGCGATGGAGTCGAGCGTGCGCATGTTGCCGAACGACGACAGCGTGAACATGATGACGCCGAGGTTGCGGAAGTGACCCGAGCGGAGCGCTCGAGCGGCGCTGTTCGGCCGGTATCCGAGCTTGCGCATCGCCGCGAGTACGCGGTTGCGGGTGTCTTCGTCGACGTTGGGGCGGCCCGTCGAGACGCGAGAGACGGTCTGGCCCGACACGCCCGCTTCGCGCGCGACATCCGCCATCGAAGGACTCCGCCGGCGCGGCTGGCCTGCGTCGGTGGCCTCATCGGCAACGGTCATCGGTCCCCCTTGGTGATGGTTACGTCAACATGCTACAGTCGCCAGACTGATGTTTACGTGAACATAGCCCGAGCCCGAGAGAGCGAAATGACGACGTTGTCGAAACTGGACGCCCCTGAGGCCCCCAGCCCGAGCACGGTGCCCGCCCCCGCGGCCCCCGCCCGCAAGGTGAAATCGCGCCCCGACTGGCGCGGCTGGGCGTTCGTGGGCCCCTTCATGGCGGTGTTCGTGCTGGTGTTCATCGCGCCGGTCGCCTACGCGATCTACCTCAGCCTCTTCCGCGAGCAGCTCATGGGAGGCAACGCGTTCGTCGGACTCGAGAACTTCGCCGAGGTGTTCGCAGACTCGCAGTTCTGGGAGTCCTTCCTGCGCGTGCTGCTCTTCCTGGTCGTGCAGGTGCCGATCATGCTCGTGCTGGCTCTCGCCGCGGCCCTCGCCATCGACAGCGCGCGGCTGCACGTCTCGGGGTTCTTCCGCATCGTGATCTTCCTGCCCTACGCCGTGCCAGCGGTCGTAGCGGTGCTCATGTGGGGATTCATCTACGGCGGCAACTTCGGCCTCGCGGGGAACATCAACGACCTGCTCGGCTTCGAGGCCGTGACGCCGTTCGCGCGCGAGTGGATCCTCGTCTCGATCGGCAACATCGTGACGTGGGAGTTCGTCGGCTACAACATGCTGATCTTCTACGCGGCGCTGCGCACCATTCCGAATGAGCTCTACGAAGCGGCCGAGCTCGACGGCGCCGGCCCGTTCCGGGTGATCACCGGCATCAAGATCCCCGCCCTCCGCGGTGCGATCGTCATCTCGACGATCTTCTCGATCATCGGCAGCTTCCAGCTCTTCAACGAGCCCAACATCCTGAAGCCCTTGGCGCCGAACATCATCACGACGTTCTTCACGCCGAACATGTACGCCTACAACCTGTCGTTCTCGGGGCAGCAGTACAACTACTCGGCGACCGTCGCGATCGTGATGGGCCTGATCACCGCGGTGATCGCGTACGTCGTGCAGCTCCGCGGGTCGCGAAAGGAAGAACGATGAGCCGCATCGCGTACGCGGGCCGACCCCGCAACGCCAGCCCGCGCACCCGCAAGTCGATCACGCTCACCGTGTTGATGTCGGTCTTCGTCATCTACACGCTCGTGCCGCTCGTCTGGCTCGTGATCAACGCCAGCAAGACCCAGGCCGACCTCTTCACGACGTTCGGCCTGTGGTTCGGCGACGAGTTCGTGCTCGGCCAGAACATCGTCGAGACCCTCACCTATCGCGACGGCATCTTCGTGCGCTGGCTCGGCAACACGCTGCTCTACGTCGTGCTGGGCGCCGGCGGGGCGACGCTGCTCGCGACGGTGGCCGGCTACGGTCTCGCGAAGTTCCGGTTCCCGGGCCGCCGGGCCGTGTTCGCCATCGTGCTCGGTGCGATCGCGATCCCGGGCACCGCGCTCGCCGTGCCGACGTTCCTCATGTTCAGCCAGCTCGGCCTCACGAACACGCCGTGGGCGATCATCATCCCGTCGCTCATCAGCCCATTCGGGCTCTACCTCATCTGGGTCTACGCGGTCGACTCCGTGCCGACGGAGCTGCTCGAGGCGGCACGCATGGACGGCGCGGGGGAGTTCCGCACGTTCTTCACGATCTCGCTCCGGCTCCTCGCGCCGGGCGTCGTCACGGTGCTGCTCTTCACCGTCGTGGCGACCTGGAACAACTACTTCCTCCCGCTCATCATGCTGAGCGACCCCGCGTGGTATCCGCTCACGGTCGGACTCGACCAGTGGAACGACCAGGCCACCGGTGCCTCGGCGGATCCGATCTACAACCTCGTGCTGACCGGATCGCTGCTCACGATCGTCCCCATCGTCGTCGCCTTCCTCGTGCTGCAGCGGTACTGGCAGTCGGGCTTGAGCGCCGGAAGCGTCAAGCAGTGACGAGAGGCGCTGTCTTGCCGAGCACCATCCCTCTCACCTGGCGCGTCCTGCACCGAACCCCCCGTATCACGATCACCGATTACAACGAAGTGAAAGGAACACCATGACCACCAAGCGCAGCAGGTCCGGCTTCCGCCGGATGGCCACTGCCGTCGTCACCGTCGCAGCCCTCGGCGGCGCGCTCGTCGCCTGTGCACCCAGCGCCGGCGCCGGCACCGGCGATGCATCGGCATCCGACCTCGAGGCAGCCCTCGAAGCGGGCGGCACGATCACCTACTGGAGCTGGACCCCATCGGCCGAGGCGCAGGTCGCGGCGTTCGAGGAGGCCTACCCGAAGGTCGACGTGAAGCTCGTGAACGCGGGCACCAACACCGAGGAGTACACGAAGCTCCAGAACGCCATCAAGGCCGGTTCGGGCGGCCCCGACGTCGTGCAGATCGAGTACTACGCGATGCCGCAGTTCGCGCTTTCGGACTCGCTCGTCGACCTCTCGGCCTACGGCCTCGACGAGCTCGAAGACCAGTACACCGCCTCGACGTGGGGTTCGGTGAACATCGACGGCAAGCTCTACGGCCTGCCGCAGGACTCGGGCCCCATGGCGTTGTTCTACAACGCGACGGTGTTCGAGCAGTTCGGCATCGCCGTGCCGACGACGTGGGACGAGTACATCGCCGCCGGTGAGCAGCTGCACGCAGCAGACCCGACGAAGTACATCACCTCCGACACGGGCGACTCCGGCTTCGCGACCAGCATGATCTGGCAGGCCGGCGGTCACCCGTTCGACGTCGACGGCGCCGACATCACCGTCGACCTCGCCGACGAGGGCAGCGCCAAGTGGGCGACCACGTGGAACCAGCTGCTCGAGAAGGACCTCCTCTCCGACATCCCGGGCTGGAGCGACGAGTGGTTCAAGGGTCTCGGCGACGGCACGATCGCGAGCCTCGTGCTCGGTGCGTGGATGCCGGGCGTGCTCGAGTCGAGCGTTCCCGACGGAGCCGGCGACTGGCGTGTTGCGCCGATGCCGACGTATGACGGGGAGCCTGTGTCCGCCGAGAACGGCGGCGGCGGCCAGGCCGTGCTGAAGCAGAGCAAGAACCCGGCGCTCGCCGCGGCCTTCCTCAAGTGGCTCAACAGCGACCCCGAGTCGATCAAGATCTTCGGCGAGAGCGGCGGATTCCCGTCGACGGTCGCCGAGCTCGAGTCCGAGGAGTTCGTGAACCAGGAGTCGGAGTACTTCGGCGGCCAGAAGATCAACGAAGTGCTGACCCAGGCGGCGAGCGACGTCGTGCCCGGCTGGTCGTACCTGCCCTACCAGGTGTACGCGAACAGCATCTTCGGCGACACCGTCGGCCAGGCCTACGCCAACAAGTCCGATCTCAATGACGGACTGGCGACTTGGCAGGAGCAGCTCATCGACTACGGCAACGAGCAGGGCTTCGACGTCAAGGGCTGATCATCGCCGCGGCTGATCGCCGCAGTCCGACGTGTGCGGGCCGGGAGACCGGCCCGCACACGTTCGCCCACTATCGGAAGGCAATATAGCCTCATGCCAGAGTTCGCCATCGGAGCAGACGACTTCCTGCTCGACGGGAAGCCGCACCAGATCATCTCCGGAGCGATGCACTACTTCCGCGTGCACCCCGAGCAGTGGGCCGATCGCATCCGCAAGGCCCGGCTCATGGGGCTCAACACGATCGAGACGTACGTCGCATGGAACGCCCACGCGCCGCGCCGGGGCGAGTTCATCACCGACGGCGGGCTCGACCTCGGTCGCTACCTGTCGCTCATCGCGGCCGAGGGGATGCACGCGATCGTGCGGCCCGGTCCCTACATCTGCGCCGAATGGGACAACGGCGGCCTGCCGGCCTGGCTGCTGCGCGATGCCGCAGTGCGCCCGCGCAGCTCTGAGCCGACCTACCTCGACGCCGTCACGGAGTTCCTCCGCCAGGTCTACGAGATCGTGGCGCCGCTGCAGGTGCAGCACGGCGGACCGGTCGTGCTCGTGCAGATCGAGAACGAATACGGCGCCTACGGCGACGACAAGGACTACCTCGCCGAGCTCGTGCGCGTGACGCGCGAGTCGGGCATCACCCTGCCGCTGACGACGATCGACCAGCCGGTGCCCGAGATGCTCGAAGCCGGAAGGCTCCCCGGCCTGCACATGACCGCCTCGTTCGGTTCGCGCTCGGTCGAGCGGTTGGCGACGCTCCGCGAGTTCCAGCCCACCGGCCCGCTCATGTGCATGGAGTTCTGGGACGGATGGTTCGACAGCTGGGGCACCCACCACCACACGACGTCCGCCGAGCAGTCGGCATCCGACCTCGACGCGCTCCTCGCTGCCGGCGGCTCGGTCAATCTCTACATGTTCCACGGCGGCACGAACTTCGGCCTCACGAACGGCGCGAACCACAAGGGCCGCTACCTGCCCATCACGACGTCGTACGACTACGACGCCCCGCTCGACGAGGCGGGCAATCCGACGGAGAAGTACTTCGCCTTCCGCGACGTGATCGCGAAGTACGCGCCCGTGCCCGACGAACAGCCTGCGGCATCCGCTCCCGCCCTGGCCTTCGACGTGCCGCTCGAGGTCACCGCCTCGCTGCTCGCGGTCGAGGCGCAGCTCGGCGAACGACGGGCGCACCACGACCTGCCGACCTTCGACGAACTCCACCACGACCGCGGGCTCGCCCTGTACAGCACCCAGCTCGAGGGCGACGGCGGGGCCGGCATCCTGAGCTTCGGCGAGGTGCGCGATCGTGCATGGCTGTTCCTCGACGGCGTGCCGGTCGGCGTGCTCTCCCGCGATGCGCACGAACGGGTGCTCGCGCTTCCCGCCGCCCGGGGTGAGCTGACCGTGCTCGTCGAAGACCAGGGCCGGGTCGACTACGGCACGCGGATCGGCGAGGAGAAGGGGCTCATCGGCGGCGCCCGGCTCGACGGTGTTCCGATCACCGGCTGGAGCGTGACCCCGCTCGATCTCGAACGCGTGCCGGGAGTGGCGACCGCGTCACTCCGCGGTGGCTACCTGCCTGCCGCAGCGGATGCCCCCGCCGCACCTGTCGCCGGCCCCGTTCTCGCGCACGCGAGCTTCACGCTCGGTGCGGCGACCGACCTCTTCCTCGACACGAGCGCGTGGGGCAAGGGATTCGCGTGGATCAACGACTTCGCGCTCGGGCGCTACTGGCGCCGCGGGCCGCAGCAGACGTTGTACGTGCCCGGCCCTGCGACGCGCGACGGCGTGAACGAACTCGTCGTGCTCGAGCTCGACGTGTTCACGGGCGCGGGCGCGAGCTTCGTCGATCGACCGAGCCTCGGCCACACCGAGGTGTAGTGCGCCTCCAGCCAGTGGCCGAATAGCTTCGGTCGCCGCGCCGTCAGGCGAGCAGCGCGTCGAGGGCCGGGTGCAGGTGCCTGGTCACGAGTACGGATGCCGCGTGCCGGGCTCCCGCCCGCAAGGCGTCGGGCAGCTCGGCGCCGCCGAGCGTCGCGTCGAGCACGCCGGCCATGAACGCGTCGCCGGCCCCGTTGGTGTCGACCACGTCGACGGGCTCCGCCGCGACCTCGTGGAGCGTCATCCGCTCGTCGATCGCGATCGCGCCGCGCTCGCCGAGGGTGCAGACGACGAGTTCGGCCCCGCCGCGGATGCAGCGCTCCATGAACGGCTGCGGGTCGCCGATGCGGTCGGCGTTCATGAAGATCGCGTCGGCGGCCTCGATGAACGGGCGATGGAAGTCGGCTTCGCCGTCGTAGTCGTGGATGTCGGTCCAGATGGGGCGACCGGTCGCGCGAGCTGCCGGGATGAGCCGGCGGGTGCGTTCGCCGAGATCGAGCACGATGGCGGCGGCATCCGTCATCGCCGACTCGACCGCCGGGCCGGGGCCCTCGGCCGGATCGCCGGGAGTCGACAGGTACAGCGACACGCGCTCGCCCGCCGGGGTCATCAGGTTGAGATGCCGTTCGGTGGCGGGGCTGTCTTCAGCGAGCAGCTCGACGCCAGCCGCCTCGAGCAGACCTCGAAGCCTCGCTCCATCGGAGTCGCCGCCCAGCAGCAGGTGCAGCGTGACGCGGCGGCCGAGGCCGACGAGCCCGAGCGCCTTGCCTGCCGAGGTGCCGCCGACCGTCTCGTACTCGTCGAGCGCGAACTGCATGTGCGGCACCGGTTCGGGCAGTCGGTCGAGGTAGACGATGCGGTTCCAGGCGGCGGGCCCGGCGATGAAGAGGTGCTCGGTCACCGGTTGTGCTCCTAGGTGCGGGTCGTTTGGATGGTGCCGCTCCATCCTGCCGCAGCCCACCGTCGCCGGGGCATTGGCTTGAGAAATTCATCGAAGCGCTTCAACGACTTAAGGTCGTATGAATACCCGGTCAGGGCCGAAATGAGCGCGCGATCATCCCCGAAATTCCCGGCTCTTCAGCGCCAGACATCCCATCTCTTGATTGACATATGCGCGCGAATATTGCCACTCTCTCTAGGGAGCGCGCCACCTGCTGCACCGACGCAGCCAGTCCCTGGCGCGATGGAAGGAATGACGTCCGTTGATACGCCGAACTTCGAAACTGCTCGTCGCCACCTCACTCGCTCTCGCCATGGTGGCCCTGCCGACCACAGCGCAGGCCCAGGAAGAGGCCGACACCGCCCAGTTGTCCGCTCAAGATCTCGTCGCGGCAATGCAGCCGGGCTGGAACCTCGGCAACACCCTCGACGCGATGTGCTGCAGCGAGGGCGCTGACGAGACCGCGTGGGGCAACCCGCGGGTCGACAGCACATTCTTCACTGACATCAAGGCCGAAGGCTTCGAGTCGGTCCGCATCCCGGTCAGCTGGGGGAACCACACCGGCCCAGCGCCGGACTACACGATCGACCCCGCCGTCATGGCCCGAGTGCAAGAGATCGTCGATATGGCCCTCGACGCCGACCTCTACGTCATGATCAACATCCATCACGACTCGTGGCAGTGGGTCAAGGACATGCCGACCAGGCACGACGAGGTCATGGCCCAGTACAACTCCACCTGGACCCAGATCGCGAGCACCTTCCGGGATTACCCCCAGGAGCTCATGTTCGAGTCCATCAACGAGCAGGGCTTCGAAGGCTCCTCCGGCACTGAAGAGGACCACCGTCACATGGCCGAGCTGAACAGCTCGTTCTTCGACATCGTGCGCACTTCCGGCGGCGACAACACCGACCGCCTGCTGGTCCTGCCGACGCTCCACACCGGAGCCGACCCGGTCCACATGGACGCCCTCGCCGCCGAGATCGAGGCGCTCGACGACCCGATGCTGGCCGCGACCACCCACAACTACAGCTTCTGGCCTTTCAGCGTCAACGTCGCCGGATACACGACGTACAACGAGGAGGTGCAGACCATGCTGGTGGAGAACTTCCAGAGCCAGGTCGACACCTTCGTCTCCAAGGGCGTCCCGGTCATCATCGGCGAGTACAGCTTGCTCGACAACTACGACAACAAGGTCGAGCGCGGCGAATATCTGAAGTTCTTCGAGCACTTCGGCTACCTCGCTCGCACCACGGGCATCACGACCATGTGGTGGGACAACGGCACGCACTTCGACCGCTACAAGCGCGAATGGCGCGACCAGGAGCAGTTCGACTACATCTCCACGGCCTGGACTACGCGTTCAGCCACCGCCTCGTCCGACCTCGTGTTCGTCGACGCCTCGGACAAGGTCACGGACAAGTCGGTCACGTTGAACCTGAACGGCCTCGAGTTCAAGGACCTCCGGTTCGGGAACAGCACGTTGAAGCCCGGTCCGGACTACACGCTCGAGGGCACTACCTTGACGCTCAAGGCGAAGCTGCTGAAGCGCATCCTCGGCGACCGGGGGGTCGGGACCACCTCGCAACTGAATGTCCGCTTCTCCGACGGCATGCCGTGGAAGCTCAACGTGATCAGCTCAGAGGACCCTGTCATCGAAGGCGCAACCGGCACCACCGATTCGGTGCTGATCCCGGCGGCGTTCAACGGCGACCGGCTGGCCACGATGGAGTCCGTCTACGCCGACGGCAGCGGGGCCGGGTACCACAGCTGGACGGCCTTCCCGGAGTTCTGGGACGATTTCAAGCCGGACTACGAGAACGGGACCATCGAACTGACGAAGCGGTACCTGAACAGCATCACGGACGGCTCGCCGGTGTCCCTGACGTTCCACTTCTGGAGCGGCAAGACCCTGCAGTACACGGTGACCCGCGACGGCTCGACCGTCACCGGCGTCCTCTGACACGAAAAACTCTTGGGGCGGTGCGAGCAACGCACCGCCCCAAGGCATTTCCAGACCGTGTCACGCATACGGTTGCAGTCCTCCGGCGCTCCGCCTCAGGCGCGCGTGAGGTATGCCTCGATGCGGTCGAATGCGCCAACCCAGACCATCGTCTCGAAGAAGTCGCGGATCTCGGGCGTCGGGAACCCCGTCTGCTCGACGGTCACGAGCGTGCCGCCGTCGAGGGCCTCGAAGGTGACCTCGACCCTGGTCGTCATGATGGCGCCGCTCGGGTCGCTGCCGCTGGACTGGGTGACGAGTCGGTGCGGGCGGTCGATCTCGAGGAACACCTGGGTCTCGCGGAAGAGCGTGTCGCGGTCGGGCCCCCACACGGCGGTCTGCTTGCCGCCGACGCGCAGGTCGACCTCGATCTCGACGATGCCGGGCTCCTCGTCGAGGATCGAGTACCAGATCTTCTGCTTCTCGGCATCGGTGTAGGCGTCGAAGACCTCTTCGGGAGTGGCGGGCAGTTGCCGCGTCATCCGCAGGCCGATCTCGCTCGTCTGCGTCGACTGACCGGATTCGGTCTCGCTCATGATTCCGTTCCTTTCTTGAGGGTGAAGTAGACCTCGAGACCGTCGAGTCGACGCTCCCAGAGCCGCTGGTAGAAGGTGATCCATGCCATCGCGTCGTCCAAACGCTCGGTGCCGAGCTGGACCTGCCGCACGCGGCCGACCTTCTCAGTCGTGACGAGGCCCGCTGCCTCGAGCACGTCGACGTGCTTCCGGATGCCGGTGAGCGTCATGCCCGAGGGCACAGCGAGCTCGGTGATCGTGGCCGGGCCGTCGCCGAGGCGGGTGAGGATGCCGCGGCGGGTCTCGTCGGCGAGAGCCGCGAACGCCCGATCCAAGGTGTGTTGCTGAACCATGTGGTTCAGTGTATAACACTGAACCCGGAAGTTCAATGATTCCGGTGGTCGAATTCTCCGGATGCGGGTCTCCAACCCAACGTTTCCCCACGCTCGTACGTCTCAGAGAGTAAGGGGCACCCTTCGGATGGAGACGACATGACGAGCATGACGAGCGTTCGCGACCGACGCCGCGGCCTGGGCTTCGCGGTCCTCGCGGTCTTGGCCGGGCTCCTGGTGAGCGGCTGCGCGCAGAACGCGCCCGACGGCCCAGGGACGAGCCAGCCCGATCGCCCCGAGGCCGAGCTCCAAGAGGCCATCGACTGCCGGTCGGAGCCGAGCTCCCTGCTGCCGAGCGCTGAGGAGCCCACCGCCGACCAGTCGATTCCGGTGCCAGGCCGGGTGCCTGAGGGGTTCGAGGCATCCGCTGCCGTTCGCTGTTCCGTCGAATTCGGCGAGCCCGGTGAGGCCGGCGACGAGATGGAGGTCTTCTGGCTGGTCGAACGCTTCGAGGGCGACCTCGGACCGCTGCTCGAAGCCCTCGCGGCGGCCGATGACGTGCCACCCGAGGGGCTCATGTGCACTGCCGACATGGAGATGGTGCCGCCGCTCTGGCTCGAGGCCCGATCCGGTGGGTTCGTGCCCGTGCACTATCCGCGCGACGGCTGCGGCAAGACGAAGCCGGCAGTGCACGATGCGCTCGACGAGTTGCAGGTCACGATGGTCGAGCGACTCTCGGTGGTTGAGTAGCGCCGGGCGCAGCCCGACGCGTATCGAAACCACTCGTCGTGCTCGGTGGTTTCGATACGGCTGCTTCGCGGCCTACTCAACCACCGGGGGGCCTTATGACTGGAACGCCCTCACGAACGTGAAGAATTCGGCGTAGCTCGAGTAGTAGAGAATGCCTTCGCGATGCACGAAGCCGCGGCCGGGGTAGTTGTCATCGTTGGTCGCTTCGGGTCCGTCCATGAAGCCGGCGACGGTGGCATCCTGCGCCACGTAGCCCTCGGCCTCGAGCTGGGCGCGCGTCGTGTCCCACGTGGCCTGGTCCATGGCGAGCTGACCGAGCACGACCATGACGTCACCCGAGTTGCCCCAGAGGCACACGACCCCGTCGTTCGCCATGGTGTGCAGCAGCGGGTAGTCCCAGCTCTGGGCGGTGAAGTCCCTCGCGGAGAGGTTCGAGCTCTCGAGGTCGGCGTACCCGGCATCGGTCAGCACCGTGTCGCACGTCGCGAGCGCTGCAGCCGGGGTCGTCGGCTCGGGAGTGGGTGATGCCGTCGGGGTTGCGCTCGCCACTGCCGTCTCGGTCGGCACGGCCTCCGGTTCATTCGACGAGCTGCAGGCCGAGATCCCGATGGCCAGTACGGCTGTAGCGATTGCGGCCATGGCGACGCGTCGAGGTCTGTGCATGGTCGCAATCGTATGGGTCGGCCCCCGCCTTCGATTCAGGGCGCGCCTGATGCGAGCGGGTAGCGCGGGGTGGTTTCGATACGGCTGCTGCGCGGCCTACTCAACCACCGGGAGTGGCGCCGTGTCGGCGGTTCGTGGTCGAGTGGGGCCATGGGCTTCGACGCACGGTTCCTCGAGTTGCACGCTGCGATGCCGCGAGTAAGTGAAGCGGATGCCGCGACATCCGTCGAACTCGACTACGTGCACTTCTCGGTGGTGCTCGACACCGCCAGGCGCCTCGCGCGGGTCACGGGCGTGAACGTCGACGGCGCCTCCCTCGTCGAGCTCGATCGCGGCGGCGACGACTGGCAGCTCGACGAGCGCATCCCGGCCGACTGGCAGGCCGGCCCTGCGGTCTACGCGCGAAACGACCTCGACCGAGGGCATCTCGTGCGCCGGCGCGACCCGGTGTGGGGCAGCCCAGAGGTCGCGGCGCGCGCGAACGCCGAGACGTTCCGCTATCCGAACGCCGCGCCCCAGGCGTCGGGGTTCAACCAGTCGAAGGAGCTCTGGCTCGGGCTCGAAGACCACGTTCTCGCGCACGCGAGCGTGAACGGGATGCGGCTCAGCGTCTTCACGGCGCCGATTCTCGCCGCGGGCGACCCGGCCTATCGCGGCATCCGCGTGCCGCTCCGGTACTGGAAGATCGCCGCGTGGAACTCCGGCGGCGAGCTCGCCGCTGCCGGATTCGTGGTCGACCAGGCGCCGCTCGTCGACACGAGCGAAGCGAGGACACCCCTGCCGGGCGAAGTGCCCGACCTGGGGCCGTTCCGCACGTTCCAGGTTCCGGTCGCGGATGTCGCGGCGCTCACGAAGCTCGAGATGCCCGAGCTCGTCGAGGCCGACCGCCTGCCCAAGACGATCGCCGCGGCCGGATGGCGGCGGCTCGAGACCTCCGCCGACCTCTTGCTCTGATCGCAGCGCGCCGCGACGCACGGGCTGGCCGAGGCCGCCGGGCGGTGCGAGAGTTGGGGCATGGGCGACTCGGCCGAGCTCAGCACCGACGTGCTCATCGTGGGCGCGGGCCCGAGCGGCCTCATGCTCGCCGTCTGCCTCGCGCGGCTCGGCGTCGACGCGGTGATCGTCGACGGCAAGTCGGGGCCGACGCGCGAGTCGCGGGCGCTCGCCGTGCAGGCGCGGTCGATGGAGCTCTACGACCAGCTCGGCCTCGTCGACCGTGTGCTCGCCGAGAGCTATCCGGCGCGCAATGCCGTGCCCGGCTTCCGCGACCGGCCGTTCGGCAGCGTCGCGCTGCGCGGGCTCGGCGCCGGTGTCACGCCCTACCCCGAGATCACGGTGCTCGAGCAGAGCCGCAATGAGGCGATCCTCGTCGACGCGCTCGGGGAACTCGGGCGGTCGGTGCGCTGGCAGCACCGGCTCGCGTCGCTCGAGGAGGCATCGGGGCGAACGGATGCCGCGGGGCGGCGGCATCCGGTGACCGCGACGCTCGACTCGCCCGACGGGCCCGTCACCGTTCGCGCGCGCTACTGCGTCGGCGCCGACGGAGCGCACTCGATCGTGCGGGGCCTTCGCGGCATCCCGTTCGAGGGCATCACCAACGAGCACACCTTCTACGTGGTCGACGCCCACGGCGTGACGGGACTCGTCGCCGGCGCGGTGAACATCAGGTTCAACGCCGACGATTTCCTGCTCGCGTTCCCGATGGGCCCCGGCGGGCACACGCGGCTGCTCGGCTTCGTGCGCGACCACGATCTCGCCGCCGACGGCACCCTGCCCGAGTCGCTCGTGCGCGAGCGCGCCGAACGCGGATTCGGCGTGCGCTATCGCGACTCGAGTTGGTTCGCGACCTATCGCCTGCATCACCGGCTCGCCGCGCGGTTCCGCGACGGCGCGTTCTTCCTCGCCGGCGACGCGGCGCACATCCACTCGCCGGTCGGCGCCCAGGGCATGAACACGGGGCTGCAGGAAGCGCACAACCTCGCGTGCGCGCTCGCCGACGTGCTCGTCGGCGGCATGCCCGACGCGCGACTCGACCGCTACGAGGTGGAGCGCCGACCGGTTGCCGCGCGCCTCGTGGGCACCACCGATCGGGCGTTCGCGACGCTCACCTCCGACTCGCGGCTGGCGCGGTTCGTGCGCGGTCGCGTGGTGCCGGTCATCGGCCCGATCGCCGTGAGACTCGTGCCGCGGCTCGTCGGCGGCGAGCGGGTGTTCGGCTATCTGTCGCAGACGAGGATCCACTATCGGATGTCGCGTGCGGGCGACTCCCGCGGACGTGGGCGTCGCGGTCGCGGCGGCCGCCGCGATCCCGTCGTCGGCCGGCGCCTCCCGTGGACCGGCGGCAACTACGACGTACTGCGCTCGCTGACGTGGCAGGTGCACGGGTACGGCGTGCTGCCCGCCGAGGTCGAACGCATCGCGAGCGAGCTCGGCGTCGAGGCGCACGCGTTCGGACGCGATCCGAACCGGCGGCTGCGACCCGATCGGGTGTACCTCGTGCGTCGCGACGGGTTCGTCGCGGCCGAGGCATCCGCTCACGCCGTGCCCGGCGGCCCGCGGGCGTTCCGCGAGCAGCTCGCCGGATGAACGCCGCCCACGGCGTGGCATCCGTTGCCCGCGGCATGCCCCGACCATAGGCTGGAAGCGCATGGGCGCCCGAGCGGCGCCGGTGCCGACTGCACTTCGCGTCGACGACGTCGGGAGGGGCCATGGCCACCATCGCGTGGATCGGTCTGGGCAACATGGGCGGCCCGATGTCGGGCAATCTCGCCGCCGCGGGTCACGAGGTGCGCGGAGTCGACGTCGTGCCGGCCGCGCGCGCAGCTGCCGCCGAGCGCGGCGTGCTCGTGGTCGACTCGATCGCCGACGCCGTTGCGGGCGCCGACGCCGTGTTCACCTCGCTGCCGCGCAGCGAGCACGTGCGGCAGGTGCTCGAGGGACCCGACGGCGTGTGGGCGAACGCGCCGCGCTCGGCGCTCCTGCTCGACACGTCGACGGTGGATGTGGCGACCTCGCGGTACTGCCACGAGGCATCCGTCGATCACGGCTTCCGGTTCGTCGACGCCCCCGTCTCGGGCGGCATCGCGGGAGCGGCGGCGGGCACGCTCACGTTCATGCTCGGCGGCGAGGAGGCCGACGTACGCGAGGCGACGGCGCTCGTCGAGCCGATGGCCGGCCACGTCTTCGCGGTCGGCGGCCCCACGATGGGCATCGCCGCCAAGCTCGCGAACAACCTCATGCTGTTCGTCTCGCTCGTCGGCCTCTCCGAGGGCTCGCAGCTCGCGGCCGAGCTCGGCCTCGACGCCGAGACGTTCTGGAAGGTGGCATCGGTCTCATCCGGCGACTCGTGGCCGCTGCGCATGTGGTACCCGGTGCCGGGCGTCGTGCCGACGAGCCCCGCGAACCGCAACTTCGACGCGTCGTTCACGACGTTGCTCGCCGAGAAGGATCTCTCATTCGCGCTCGCCGCGGGCGAGGAGGCGGGCCTGCACCTTCCCGGGGCGAGGCTCGCGCTCGACCAGTTCGAGCAGCTCATCGACGAGGGCTACGGAGGCAAGGACTGCAGCCTCATCGTGAAGTACGCCTCGGCCGACGGCACGGTGGAGGGGTTCGACGCGAGCGTTTGAGGCGAGCGTTATCGGTCGAATTCCGGTCGGACTTCGGCGAAGGCCACGACCTCTGCTTGCAGCGACTGAACCAAGCGCAGGCCCTCCTCTTTCCAGGTGTCGTCGGGTCGCCAGTCAATGCCGCGACGTTCCCATTCGTCGTACCAACGTCGAAAGCCTTCGCTGAGCGGCTTGGAGAGGTTGTAGTCCGAGGGCTCCATTGCGTACTTGTCGGTGAAGTTCTCCCAGAGCGGCCACCGGTGTCCGTGATCAGGGAAGACCCGAATCACCCGCCTCCCGTCCGGCAACAGAGGAGGTTGCCCTCGACTGTGCTTGGCCATGAGGTAGCGATTCTGCATCGTCGCCCGTGCCCGCCACTGGGGTGCCGTGACCGGTGTGTCGTTGTAGTCCATTCCGGACAGCCAGATCAACCCGCGGCCCGCTGTCGATTCGTCTACCACAAGCGCAATCGCCCACAGCTTGTCGTCCTTGCCGGCCAATGCCGCCGCCTCGAGCACGTCGTGAATCTGAGCGTCGAGGAGGTCGAGCGTGGTGACGGCATTCCCCGGTCCCTCGAACAGATACAGCCGGTAGCGCGCCCGGTCGCTCTCCCACGTCGAATCCCGCTCGTCCACCTCGAACACTCGCACCCAAGCAGAGTATCGATCCGCGCGCTCAGGGCGCACCGGCTCACGCCGTGTGCTGCACCGCCGCGATGACCTCGGTCAGCCGGTCGCGAAGGCTCCCGAGTTCGTCGAGGCTCATGCCGAGCCGGTCGACGACCTGCGGCGGAATCTCGAGCGCTTGCGCGCGGAGGGCCCTGCCGGCATCCGTCAACGACACATCGAGCGCGCGCTCGTCGCGGGTACTGCGCTCACGTGTGAGGTAGCCCTGCGCCTCGAGTCGCTTGAGCAGCGGAGAGAGCGTGGCGGGCTCGAGTTGCAGCGCCGAGCCGAGGTCGCGCACGGTGCGCGGGCTGCGCTGCCAGAGCGCGAGCATGACGAGGTACTGCGGATGCGTGAGGCCGAGCGGTTCGAGGATCGGCCGATAGAGGCCGATCACTCCGCGTGCAGCGACGGCGAGGGCGAAGCAGACCTGGTTCTCGAGAGCCAGGAGGTCGTCGGATGCCGCGACATCGCGTTCGGCGTCGGATGCGATGCGAGTGTTCATGGTCCCTCATTATGCCGTGGGCACGAATCGTTAGTACACTAACGATTATGACACGAGGAAAGTCGGATGCCGAGGCATCCGGCCGCCGAGGCTACGCCGGCTTCATCGAGCGCCTGAACGCACGCCTGCTGCCGTACCTCGGGCCGCCTCCGCTCGGCCCGTACGACGAGGCGCCGAGCGCGGCCTCGGCGCCGCGCTGCCCGATCTGCCGTGCACCGATGTCGCAGCACGACATCGACCGCTCCGGTGCGCGCACGCAACTGCACTGCCCTTAGGCGCGGCGTGCGTCAACCCCCTGTGCAGTCGAACAGGGCCGCCGTAGCGTCGGGAGCATGGACGAGAGCGACGGGATCCAGGCGAGCGGCGCGAAGACCGGGGTGCTCACGATCGCCGGGGTGATCGCGCTGGCCATCGGGATCGTCGGCGTTGCGATCTACACGTTCACGCCGCGGAACACGCCCGTCGAGGGCGATGCGCCGGCGGATGCCGCGTGGCAATCGGGTGTGATCATCGGGTCGGCGCTGTTCGTGGGCGTCGGGGCGCTGCTCCTGCTGCTCGCGCTCGTCTCCTTCCTGCGGACACGGCGCGAGCGATGACCGTGATACGGGCGACGACGATGCGGACGACCGCGCGAGCGCCGGGAGCGGCCCGGGGAGCGACCGCGCGGGGATCGAGCGATGGCGGCATCCCTGCGCTCGGCGTGCCCGACAGCACCGCGGGGTTCCTGGCCGACGGCTACGAGTTCGGCCGCCGCCGCTTCGAGCTGGTGGGCGGCGACGCCTTCCGCACGCGACTCATGGGCCGGCCGGTGACGGTGGTGTTCGGCGCCGAGGCCGCGCGCATGTTCACCGAAGGAAGCCGGTTCTCACGAGAACGTGCGATGCCGTCGACCGTGCAGCACCTGCTGCAGGACAAGGGCAGCGTGCAGACTCTCGAGGGCAAGGCGCATCGGCACCGCAAGTCGCTCTTCATCGACGTGCTGGAGCCGGCCGAGCTCGGGCGGCTCCGCGAGCGGTTCGTGGTGGCATGGGGCGCCCAGGTCGCAGCTGCCGGCGGTCGGCCGCTCGCGATCGCCGACGCGACGCCGCTCGCTCTCACGCGGGCGGCTCTCGGCTGGAGCGGCATCCCCATCGAACTCGTCGACACCGAGAAGCTCACCGAGCACCTCATCTCGATGGTCGACAACGCCGGGCGGGTCGGGCCGTCGAACTGGCGCGCCAGGGCGAAGCGTCATGGCACCGAGCGGTGGGCGAGCGAGGCGATCATCGCCGTGCGGCACGGGCAGATCGCCGTCGCCGAGCATTCGCCGATCGCTCGACTCGCCGGGCACCGCGACGCCGAGGGGCATCCGCTCTCCGGCGAAGACGCCGGCGTGGAGTTGCTCAACCTGCTGCGTCCGATCGCGGCCGTGAGCCGGTTCCTCGCGTTCACGGCGCTCGCCCTCATCGAGCATCCCGAATGGAAGGAGCGGATCCGGCGCGGTAACCACGTTGACTGGTTCGTCAACGAGGTGCGGCGCACGGCACCGTTCTTCCCGGTCGTCGGCGGCACCGCGCGCGGGGCGTTCGACTGGCGCGGCAGTCGCGTGCGCTCGGGCGACTGGGTGCTGCTCGACCTCTGGGCGACGAACCACGACCGGCGCATCTGGCGCGAGCCCGACCGGTTCGACCCCGATCGCTTCGCGACCTGGGACGGCGACGTGAACGCGCTCATCCCGCAGGGCCCCGGAAGCGTCGACGACGGCCACCGCTGCCCCGGTGAAGGCGCCACGATCGCCCTCATGGAGGAGTTCGCACGCTTTCTCGTGGATGCGGATTTCCGGGTTCCGCCGCAAGACCTGAGCTCGAACCTGCGGCACTTCCCCGCGCTGCCCGCCGACCACATGCGGCTCGCGTTCGCGGGGTGAGTGCGGCCGGTCGACCGCTTGTGGCGTTCGGCCCGCCTCGGTCGCGCGCTCGGCCTGCTCGTGCCGGCGCCCGGATCGGTAGGCTCGGAACGACTGCCGATCGGAGTGCGGAGGTGAGCGGATGAAGCGCTTCTTCCGTCGTCTCGTCAGTCGTCTCTTCCGTCGTCGAAGGCCGTTCAAGCCGTTCGACCGATCCGCCTTGCCGAAGCCGCCGGCACCGTCGTTCGACGAGATGCTCGCCGAGGGCGTGCTCGTCGCGGAATCCGCTGGCCGGATGGCGCTGAAGAACCGGCTCATCGTGTTCGCGTTGCGGGGCGAGGAGCGGTTCGAGCCTGCTCGTGCCGAGGCGATCGCGCGCGACGTGCTCTACGAACTCGTGCAGGAGGCCGACGAGGCCGCCGAACGCGCCGCCACCGAGCGGGAGAGCGCATCGCAGCGCGAGGGGCGTTCGGCGCACCAGCACGACTACCACCGAGTGGACACCGTGAACCTCCGCCATCGCGAGCGGGTGTACGCCGGGGTGGCGAAGCGGCTCTGGGAGCTGCGCGAAGATCCCGACTACCTCGAGCGGTTCACCGAGCACGCGCGCGATGCCGCGTGGGAGGACATCGCGGCCGCGGTCGAAGCGCGCCTCGATCGTGAATGGCCCGACATCGAGGTCGACGCGGAGTACGAGGCCGAGCGCGACGAGCGCACGCGCGAACTGCTGGTCGATCTCGAACGCGACCTCCGCGAGGCCGAGGCCGAACGTGTACGTCGCGCTGAGGCTGACGACGCCTTTCGCGATTTCGTCGGCTGAGGCGCGGAGTGCGCGCGGGTCGGTGGCGCGTTCACGGAGCGCAGTGGCGCCGCGACATCCGGCTCGCGTCTCTCGACTCAGGCCTCTCGACTCAGGCCTCTCGACTCAGGCCTCCCGGCTCAGACCTGGCCGGATCAGGACGTCTCGAAGATGACGGCGGCCTGCTCCTCCACAGGGTCGGCGAGCCCGCGTTCGGCGAGGAAGTGCTCGGCGTCGAGCGCGGCCGCGCAACCCGTGCCCGCCGCGGTGATCGCCTGGCGGTAGCGCTTGTCGACGAGGTCGCCGCACGCGAACACGCCCTCGAGGTTCGTGCGGGTCGACGGATGCTCCACGAGCACGTAGCCCTCGTCGTCGACGTCGACCTGGCCGGCGAGGAGCTCGCTGCGCGGGTCGTGGCCGATCGCGATGAAGAGCCCGGTCGCATCGAGCAACGAGCGCTCGCCCGTTGTGGTGTCGCGCAGTTGCAGTCGCTCGAGGCCGTCGTCGCCCTCGGCGGAGATCACCTCGGCGTTCCAGTACGGCCTGATCTTCGGATTCGCGAACGCGCGCTCCTGCATGATCCGCGAAGCGCGCAGCGAGTCGCGGCGGTGCACGAGTGTGACGGAGTCGGCGAACCGAGTGAGGAACATCGCTTCTTCGAGCGCCGAGTCGCCGCCGCCGACGACGGCGATGTCCTTGCCCTTGAAGAAGAAGCCGTCGCACGTGGCGCACCACGAGACGCCGCGGCCGGTGAGTCGCTCCTCGCCCTCGACGCCGAGCTTGCGGTAGGCCGAGCCCATCGCGAGCACGACGGTGTGCGCTCGGTATTCGTCGCCGTTGATCGTACGAATGACCTTGACGTCACCCGTGAGTTCGACGTCGACCGCGTCGTCGTAGACGATGCGCGCGCCGAAGCGCTCGGCCTGAGCCCGCATCTGCTCCATGAGATCGGGGCCCATGATGCCTTCGGCGAAGCCGGGGAAGTTCTCCACCTCGGTCGTGGTGACGAGCGCTCCGCCCGCTTCGACCGAGCTCGCGAGCACGACCGGGGCGAGGCCCGCTCGCGAGAGGTAGACGGCAGCCGTGTAACCGGCTGGACCGGAACCGATGACGACGACGTTCTCGATGTCGGCTTCGGTGGGCGTCTCGGCGTCAGCGGCTGCCGCGGATGCCTCGGCTGCCGCGGATGCGACGGGGTCGATGTGCTCGCTCATGGCCTACGCCGCCGTCGGTACGATCTCGGCGAGGAGGGCCTCGACGCGGCCGCGGATGTCGTCGCGCACTCGGCGCACCGTCTCGAGGTCTTTGCCCGCGGGGTCTTCGAGCTCCCAGTCCTCGTAGCGCTTGCCCGGGAAGATGGGGCAGGCGTCGCCGCAGCCCATGGTGATGACGACGTCGGACTCCTTCACCGCGTCGACCGTGAGGATCTTCGGCGTGTTGCCGGCGATGTCGATGCCCTCTTCGGCCATCGCCTCGATGGCGACGGGGTTGATGGTGTCTTTCGGCTCCGACCCCGCGGAGAGCACCTCGACGCGGCCTCGCCCGAGTTCGCGGAGATACCCGGCGGCCATCTGGGAGCGGCCCGCGTTGTGCACGCAGACGAACAGCACGGTGGGGTTTTCAGACATGGTTCCCTCGCTTTCGACATTCAAAGCATAGATCAGCGTCTATTGATTTTCCAGCCGGGCAACCGCGCGGCGGCCGTGTTCATACAGCATTCACCTCGAGCTCGTCGAGCAATTGCCGCACCCTTGCCTCGATGTCATCACGGATGCCGCGAACCCGCGAGAGCGGCAGCCCCGCCGGATCGTCGAGCTCCCAATCGAGATACCGCCGCCCCGGATACACCGGGCATGCGTCGCCGCAGCCCATCGTGATGACGACGTCGGCCGCGCGCACGACCTCGTCGGTCAGCGGCTTCGGATACTCCCCGCCGATCGCGACGCCGATCTCGTCGAGCGCCGTGATGATCGTCGAGCGCACCGCGCTCGCCGGCTCCGACCCCGCCGTGCGCACCCGCACGCGATCGCCCGCGAGATGCCGGAGGATCGCCGCGGCGATCTGCGAGCGGCCTGCGTTCTGCACGCACACGAACAGCACCTCGGGTGGCTCGTCGCCGTGCGGCGCCTGCTCCCGGGCGAGCGCGGTCAGCCGGTCGGCGGCGAACTTCGAGGTGAGCGATGGGAGATATCGAGTGATGCGCGATCGCTCGGCGAGCAGGTCGTGGCTCTCATGCACATAGCGTTCGACGGTCTCTCGCGAGAAGACGCCAGCGAAGCGCTGGGCGAGGTCGGATGCCACACGCTCGAGCACTTCGTCTGACGCGTGGCTCGCGGCATCCGACTGCAGCAGTTCGCTTACCCGCTCGGCGGCCGACGGCGCGATCGAATACCAGACCTGGCGACCCTCGGGCGTGCGCTCGAGCACGCCTTCGTCGAGCAGGGCCTTCATGTGGTGGCTCACGGTGGGCTGGCGCAGTCCGAGCTCGGCGGCGAGCCGGCCGACGAGCGCGCGACCGTCGGGGCTCGCCTCGATGAGCCCGAGGATGCGCAGCCGCGTCGGGTCGGTCAGCAGACGGATGCCGCGCGCCGTATCCATCCCATCCATAGACCGAAGTCTATTCGACTGGTCACGGGATCACCCGACGATGACCCGCGCGCCGCGCTCCCGGCACTGACGCGCCGCCTCACCGATGTGCCATTCGGCTCATGTCAATCGCGCCTCACGTGAGGCAGATCTCACATGAGCCCCGGGGATGACCATCCCGACAGGCGCCCCTGGTCACCCGCAGCAGCTGGCGCCGCGGCCGGCATCGGGCGCGGCATCCGTCGAGCACACGCCGGTCGCCGGGAGCACGAGCTCGACGTTGCGCGCCGCGGCTTGGTCGCCCGCGAGCCACGCCGAGATCGAACGCACCTGCTCGTAGCCCGTCGCGAGCAGGAAGGTCGGCGCGCGGCCGTAGCTCTTCATGCCCACGATGAAGAAGTCGCGCTCGGGCTGGGTGAGCTCGGCGAAGCCGTGCGGCTCGACCGTGCCGCAGCTGTGCAGGTTCGGGTCGATGAGCGGGGCCAGGCGGCGCGGCGCCTCGACGATCTCGTCGAGCTCGAGGCGGATCTCGCGCAGCATGTCGAGGTTCGGGCGGAAGCCCGTGGCGTTCACGATGCGATCGGCGACGATGGTCTCGAGGCCGTCGCCGCGGCGGCCCGTGATTCGCGCGGCTCCCGCAGACGCGGCGGTGGCGTCGGCGGCCGAGTCGGCGACAGTGCGCTCGAGGCGCACGATCTCGAAACGATCGACGAGCTCGATGCGGCCGGCGTCGACGAGCGCATCGACGCGAATGCCGATCGTGGCGCGGGCCTTCAGCTCGTCGTCGGGCGAGGTCGAGACGCGTGCCGCCGTGGCGTTGCGGATGACCCAGGTGATGCGAGTGCCCGGCTCCTGCTCGGCGAGGTCCGCGAGGTTGAGCAGTGTGTTGGCAGCCGAGTGCCCGGCCCCGACGACGACCGTGTGACGGCCGGCGAAGGCGGCGCGTTCGCGGCCGAGCACGTCGGGCAGCGCGTGGCTCACGAGATCGGCGACCTCGGGGAGGCCCAGCGGATCGAGGCCCGACGAGCCGAGGCTGTTCGGCGTGCGGTAGGTGCCCGAGGCGTCGACGACCGCGCGCGCGGTGAGCTCCTCGATGCCGGCCGGCGTGTGCACGCGAAGCAGGAACGGAGCCTGCGCGCGGCCCGCGGTGCGGGTGCGGTCCATGCCCTCGCGCGTGACATCTGACACGGTCGCAGTGAACCGGGTGCGCGACGCGATCGCGGGCAGCGCGGCGAGCGGCGTGAGGAAGCGTTCGATGAGTTCGGCGCCGGTCGGCAGCGAGTCGGCGGGCGGCTCGGTCCAGCCGGTGTCGGCGAGCAGGCGCCGCGAGACCGGGTCGACGAGGTGCTTCCACGGCGAGAAGAGCCGTATGTGCCCCCACTCGAGCACGCTCGCGCCGATGCGGTCGCCCGCCTCGAGCACCACGAAGTCGATGCCGCGGTCGGTGAGGTTCGCGGCCGTCGCGAGGCCGATCGGACCGGCGCCGATGATGGCGACTGGGAGCCCCTGCAGTCGGGAGGCGATCGGCTTCGGCGTGGTGAGGTCGATCAGGGTCATCCGCTGTCCTTCGTTCATTGACGTTCGTCGATATACAGAGTTTGGTCACTATATCGACGGATGTCAATATTCCGCTAGACTCGCTTCGTGACCACCATCGACCTGCCCCTCGTCACGCGCGAGACCGCCGCCATCGCAATCGGTTCGGCGCCGGATGCCGCATGCTGCGGGCCGCTCACCCGCGAGACGATCACCCCCGCCGACGCCGAGGCCTTCGCGCGCCGGCTCAAGGCCCTCGCCGACCCGGTGCGCTTGCGCCTCGTGTCGATCGTGGCCGCCTCCGAGGGGCACGAGGCGTGCGTCTGCGACCTCACCGAACCCGTGGGCTTGAGCCAGCCGACCGTCTCGCATCACTTGAAGATCCTCACCGAGGCGGGCTTCCTCTCGCGCTCGAAGCGCGGCACGTGGGCGTACTACCGGCTCGTACCGGGTGCGCTCGAGGCCGTCGCCGCACCGCTGGTCTCGGTGTGAGCGCGCCCGTCGCGGCCGTGACCCGCCGGGTTGCGACCGAGTTCCTCGGCGCCATGCTGCTCGCGGCGATCGTCGTCGGTTCGGGCATCGCCGCCACGGGCCTCTCGAGCGACGTCGGTGTGCAGTTGCTCATCAACGCGGTCTCGACGGCCCTCGGGCTCTTCGTGCTGATCACCGTCCTCGGCCCGATCAGCGGCGCGCACTTCAACCCCGCGGTCTCGCTCGTCGACCTCGTGCTCGGGCACCGGAGTGCGCGCGAGGTTGGCGCCTACATCGCAGCGCAGATCGCCGGATGCATCGCCGGCGCGATGCTCGCGAACGTCATGTTCGACGCCGCGGCGGCCTCGATCAGCACGACCGATCGCGTGACGCCCGGCCACCTCGTCGCCGAGGTCGTGGCCACCGCCGGACTGATCCTCGCGATCTTCGCGCTCGTGCGCTCGGGGCGCGCGCACCTCGCAGCGACGGTCGTCGCCGCCTACATCGGCTCGGCCTACTTCTTCACGAGCTCCACGAGCTTCGCGAACCCCGCAATCACGATCGGTCGCATCTTCAGCGACAGCTTCGCGGGCATCGCACCGAGCTCGGCGCCGTGGTTCATCGCTGCACAGCTCGCGGGCGCGGTGCTCGGGTTGGCGCTCGTGCGCTGGCTGTTGCCGGTTCAGTTGGCGGAGCCGGAGCCGGAGCCGGTGCTGAAGCCGGAGCCGGAGCCGGAGCCGGCGCCGGTGCGCATCGAGGCGACCGAGGCCGCGCCCTCGACGACCACCTCGTAGCGCGACCGCCTTCGATACGGTGTGAGCATGGCGCATGAACTGGGAACGCTCGACTGGACCGCCGGCAAATGGACGCGAGAGCCGGCCGCAACGCGAACAGCCGACGGCGCACTCACCGCGACCGCGATCGAAGACAGCGACTTCTGGCGCACGACGCACTACGGCTTCGTGCACGACAACGGCCATGCCCTGCTCGCCGACTGGCCCACGGATGTCGCGGTCGAGGTGACCTTCGACGCCTCGAGCCTCACCGCTCTCTACGACCAGGCGGGCCTCATGCTGCACGTCGGACCCGAGCAGTGGATCAAGTCAGGCCTCGAGGTGTCTGACGGAGTGTTGCACCTCGGCGCGGTCGTCACGAACGGCGTCTCGGACTGGTCGCTCGCACCGGTGCCCGAGTGGGCCGGACAGCTCGTGACCATCCGGGCGAGCCGCGCCGGGGTCGCCGGCGACGCCGTGGTGCTGCGGGCGCGCACCGAGTCGAGCGGATGGCGCACGCTGCGGGTCGCGCCGTTCACCGCCGGCGCGGCATGGGCGGGTCCGCTGCTCTGCGCGCCGATGCGGGCCGACCTCGAGGTGACGTTCACCCGCTGGGCCCACGTCGCGCTCGACACCGACCTGCACGAGGATCCGCCTATCGACTGAGCTGCCGAGCCCGAGGGTCGGCGGCCGGGTCGCCCCGACCGCCGCCGCCCTCGTGCTCAGCCGGCGGGCGTGATGTTGTGGTTCTGCCGGAACACGTTGCCCGGGTCGAGCTCGGCCTTCACGCGGCGCAACCGCTCGAGCGTCGCCGGCGGATACATCGCCTGAATGACCTCGTCGCCCCGCTCGACCGAGAAGTTGCCGTAGATGCCGGTCGTGAAGGCGAGAGCGGCATCGCTGCCGACCTTCGCTGCCGCCACCTGCTCGGGCGTGGCGTCGCCCGGGAGCAGACCGTTCACGATGAGCAGCGCCTCGGCGTCGCGGTGGGCGATCGCCGTGGCATCGGGAGCGACTCGGGAGAACGCCCCGCCGAGCGCACGGAGCAGGATCATCGTCGGCACCTCGCGATCGAACGCGCCGGCGATCGCGTCGAGCGCCTCATCGGAGAGGTCGGGCACGAACCCGTTGCCACCGATGAACTGGAACGGCGGACGCCCGGGCGGGGCGTCTTCGAGCAGGTCTCCATAGGCGACCGGCGCAAGCGAGACGTTGGTCACCGACGGGAGCGACAGCAGCGGCTCGAGCAGCTCGCGCAGCTGCTCTTCGCTGCCGCGGAGTGCGACGGCGAGCTGCGGACCGGCCGGCATCTCGGGGGAGAACGGCGGAAGCACGAGGAGCGTCGAGTTGAGCTCATCGGGCCCGGCACGCATGACGTCGCGCCAAGCCCGAAGCACCGCGGGAATCTCGGACTGGTCGAACTGCACGTGCCCGCCGACGAGACCGTCGGCGGGGGACGCCTGGAAGACGAACCGCGTCACGACCCCGAAGTTGCCCCCGCCCCCGCGAAGCGCCCAGAACACGTCGGGGTGCTCGTCGGCGTTGACCGTGAGCACCTCGCCCGCCGCGGTGACGAGCTCGACCTCGCGAACCGCGTCGACCGTGAGGCCATGCTCCCGCACGAGCCATCCGATGCCGCCCCCGAGCGCGAGCCCGCCGACGCCGACATCGCGTGTGTCGCCCGAGCTGATGCCGAGCCCATGTTCGGCGAGAGCCTCGGCGACGTCGCCCCACCGCGCGCCGCCGCCGACGGTGACGACGCCGTCGGCTCCGACGTCGATCGAGGTGAACTCGGCGAGGTCGACGATGAGCCCGTCGTCGACCGGCACCATGCCGTGGCCGCCGCTGCGGACCGCGATGGGCAGGCCGGCTGCTGCGGCGAGGCTCACGGCGATCGCGACCTCGTCGGCCGTGTGCGGACGAACGACGGCGTCGGGTTCGCCGACGCCCGCGAACACGGTGCGGCCGGCGTCATAGTGGGTTGCGCCGGGGCCATGCGCCCGGCCTGGAACACGCTCACTCAACTGGGAGAGGATGGTCATTCCGTCAGTCTGTCAGCGGCCTCTGACACGCGAAAGGTTGCTCGCTCAGCGCGGAATTCATCCCTTCGCATACGTGCGTTTCGGGCCGCAACCGCTACTCCCCGCTCGGGTGCGCTCCCGCAGCGTCGATGACCCACGCGTACGCGAACGCCCGCTCGCGCCACGCGCTGTAGCGCCCCGAGACGCCGCCGTGACCGGCCGCCATCTCGATCTTCAGCAGCGGGTCGGCGCCGCACTCGCGCAACCGCGCCACCCACTTCGCGGGCTCCACGTAGAGCACTCGCGTGTCGTTCAGCGAGGTCACCGCGAGGATGCGCGGGTAGTGGTTCTCATGCACGTTCTCGATGGGGGAGTACGACTTCATGTAGGCGTACACCTCGGCGTCGTGCAGCGGGTCGCCCCACTCGTCCCACTCGATCACCGTGAGGGGGAGCGAGGGGTCGAGGATCGACGTGAGCGGGTCGACGAACGGCACCTCGGCGAGGATGCCGCTGAAGTAGCGCGGCGCCATGTTCGCCACAGCGCCCATCAGCAGACCGCCGGCGCTGCCGCCCTGGGCGACGAGCCGATCGGGAGCGGTGATGTCGTTGTCGATGAGGTGGCGGGCAACGGCGACGAAGTCGGTGAAGGTGTTGCGCTTCTCGAGCTTCTTGCCGTTCTCGTACCAGAGCCGGCCCATCTCGCCGCCGCCGCGCACGTGCGCGACCGCGAAGATCATGCCGCGATCGAGCAGCGAGAGGCGGGGGATGCCGAAGCCCGGGTCGATGGAGTGCTCGTACGAGCCATAGCCGTAGAGCAGCGTCGGCGCGGGATCGCCGAGGTTCACGAGATCGTGCCGGTACACGAGCGACACCGGGATGCGCGTGCCGTCGTCGGCGATCGCCCACTCCCGTCGCTGCGTGTAGCGCGCGGGGTCGTAGTCGCCGAGCACGGGCTGGCGCTTGCGGAGCCGCCGCTCACCGTTCGCCACGACGATGTCGTACACGGTCGAGGGCGTCACGAAGCTCGTGTAGCCGATGCGCAGTGTCGGCTGCTCCCACGAGGAGTTGCCGCCCACGCCCACCGAGAAGAGCTCCTCGTCGAAGGTGAGCTCGTGCAGGGTGTCGTCGGCACGTGCGTCGGCCGGCACGCCGGTGGGCGGCACCTTCGCGATGGCGACGCGGGGCAGGCCCTCGCGGCGGTACTCGACGGCGACGAAGTCGCGGAACGCGTCGACGCCCTCGAGTCGCACCTCGGGATTGTGCGGCAGAAGCATCCGCCGGTCGCCTTGAGGGTCGGATGCCGCGACGCTCACGAGTTCGAAGTTCACGGCGCCGTCGTTGTGCACGATGAGCAGGCGATCCCTGCCGCCGGCCACGATGTGGTCGACGTCGTACTCGACACCGTCCTTGCGCGGCCACACGACCCCGAACTCGCCGGTCGGGTCGGCGGTGTCGAGCAGCCAGGTCTCGCTCGTGATGTTCGAGCCCGCCTCGATCACGAGGTACTTTCGGCTGCGGGTGAGGCCGACGCCGAGCCAGAAGCGCTCATCGGGCTCGTGGAAGACCGAGACGTCGTCGGATGCCGCGGTGCCGACCTCGTGCCGCCAGATCGTGTCGGGCCGCCACGACTCGTCGACGGTCGCATAGAAGAGGTAGCGCCCGCTCGGGTCGAAGACGGCGCCGGCGGCCGTGCCCTCGATGACGTCGGTGTACGCACGGTCGGTGCCGTCGATCGCGCGCAAGCGGATCGTGTAACGCTCGTCGCCCTCGGTGTCGATCGCGTAGAGGAGCGTGGATCCGTCGGTCGTCACGTCGAAGCTGCCGAGCGAGTAGAAGTCGTGGTCCGCGGCCTCGGCATTGTCGTCGAGGAGCACCTGCTCGCCGGGAAGGGTGCCGCTCGCGGCATCCGTCAGCTCGTCTTCGCCGGCGGCGGGCAGCACCGGCGGCTCCCAGTCGTCTGGACCGGCGATCGGGGCGCGGCAGTGGATGGCGTATTGCTCGCCCTCGACCGTGCGGGAGTAGTACCACCACTCGCCCTCGCGGTGCGGCACGCTGAGGTCGGTCTCCTTGGTGCGCGCCTTGATCTCCTCGAAGATCTGCTCCTGGAGGATCGCGAGGTGCTCGGTCTTCGCCTTCGTGTAGGCGTTCTCGTGGTGAAGGTGCGCGACGACGGCCGGATCGTCCTTCTCTCGGAGCCACTCGTAGTCGTCGACCACGGTGTCGCCGTGGTGCACGCGCTGGATGGGTCGCTTCTCGGTTGTGGGAGGGGTCAGCACGTCTCCACGCTACGCCCTCGCCTCGAGCGGTTCACGCCCGGTTCGCGACATCCGTGAGGTTAGGTTAGCCTTTGCTAAATCCACTCGTTCCGTTCCGGGAGACGCGCGTGCTCGCCAACTACCTGATCGGCCTTCGCGAAGGCCTCGAAGCAGGGCTCATCGTCGGCATCCTCATCGCCTACCTCGGCAAGATCGAGCGCCGCGACCTGTTCGGCCGGCTCTGGTTCGGCATCGGCATCGCCGTGGCGATCTCGCTCGGCGTCGGTGCGATCCTGACATGGGGTCCTTACGCGCTGAGCTTCCAGGCGCAGGAGATCCTCGGCGGCACGCTCTCGATCGTCGCGGTGGCCCTCGTCACCTGGATGATCTTCTGGATGGGCACGCACGGCGCCGGTCTGTCGAAGGAGCTCCGCGGCCAAGTGGATGCCGCGGTCGACCGCTCGTGGTTCGCGATCGTGCTGCTCGGCGCGCTCGCCGTCGGCCGCGAGGGCATCGAGACCGCCCTCTTCGTGTGGGCCAACGTCGCCGGAGGCAGCGATCCCGTGCTCGGGACGACCGGCGCAGTGCTCGGCATCCTCACCGCGGTGGCCATCTCGTGGGGCATCTCACGTGGACTCGTTCGCTTCAACCTCTCCGTCTTCTTCACCTGGACCGGGCTCTTCCTCGTGCTCGTCGCCGCCGGCGTGCTCGCCTACGGCATCGGCGACCTGCAGGAGGCATCCGTCATTCCTGGCTGGGGTGAGCCCGCGTTCAGCCTCGTCGCCGCCGTGCCGCCCGGCAGCTGGTACGGCACGCTGCTCGGCGGCATCTTCAACTTCACGCCCGAGCCCACGTGGGCGCAGGCCATCGGATGGCTCGGCTACGTCGCCATCACGACGGCGCTCTACCTCGGCATGCTGCAGCAGCGCACCACTCCCACCACGCCCACCCCCACGCCCACCCCCACCTCCACCCCGATCAGGAGCAACACATGACCCGACGTGCCCTCGCGGCATCCGCT
>NZ_SDPN01000109.1 GCF_004134825.1 Agromyces albus | reverse complement strand
GCCTGCAGCGCGTAGCCGCCGAGCGCAGCGAGCGCACCGAGGGCGGCCGCGCCGCCGGCCCAGCCGAGGAAGCGGCGACGGTCGACTCCGGCGGGTACCGTACGCTCGGCGGGTTCCGTGCGGTCGTCGCGGTGAGCGGATGCCACGGGGGCCGCGAGTGCGTCGGGCTCGACGGGTGCGGCCGGCTCCGCGGCATCCGTCACCGGCAGCCGTCGAACGAGGAAGGTGAGGGCCAGCACGCCCGCGATCGCCGCGACGGCCGAGGGAGCGATCGCGAGCAACGACGACCCGGCCCGCGTCGACGCCGCGACCGCGCCGACGACCCCGAAGAGGCCGATGACGATGCGCCCGAGCGGTGGCCGGCGCTGCTCGAGCACTCCAGCCACGGCGGCGAGCACGAGGGCCACCATGCCGATGCCGATGAGCAGCGCGGCCTTGTCAGCCAGGCCGAACAGGGCGATCGCGGCATCCTTCGCCCATGGCGGCGCGATATCGATGAGCAGCAAGCCGACGACGACGAACGGGCTCGAGGCGGGGGCGAGCAGCGCGGCGGCGAGCTCGCCGACGCCGGCTCCGAAGGCGACGGATGCCGCCCCCGCAGCAGCGGGCAGCGGCCACCGCCGCGCGCGG
>NZ_SDPN01000108.1 GCF_004134825.1 Agromyces albus | reverse complement strand
TCACCCGCCGCCCGAGCCGAGCGCCGCAGCCGGAAGGCCTCGGCGCGCAGCAGCTCGGCGACCGGCGCGCCGGCCCTCGTCGCGAGGCCGAGGACGGATTCGACCTCCCGGCCATCGCCGGCGGTCGGCACGTGCTCGGCCATCGCGGCGCGAGCGATGTCTCGAGCGCGCTCGATCGACGTGCCGCCCGACATCGCGATCGCGAGGAGTTCGAGTTCGAGTCCGGCATCGCCGCGCCCGCGCGAGGCTCGCGCGGCGAGGGCCGTGTTCCAGCGCCGACCCGCCCAGAGGAATCCGGCGCCGAGCGCCAGGCACGCGAGACCCAGCGGATTGCCGAAGAGCACTGTCAGCGTGTCGAACCCGAGTGCCGTGCCGAAGACGAGCGCAATGATCGGCAGCGCGGTGACGAGCCGGGCGCTCGCCGCAGGCCCGGCGAGTGCCGCTCGAACCTCACGGCGCAACTGCGCCTCGTCGCGAAGGGAGCCCGCGAGACTCCGCAGGCTCGACGCGAGCGGCGCACCCGACTCAGCGGCCACCGACCACGCTGCCGCGAGCACGGACCAGGCTCCGGATGCCGCGGGGTGGGCCGCACGGGCTTCGGCGATCGCCGGCGCCACCGGGTCGCCGCTCGACG
>NZ_SDPN01000107.1 GCF_004134825.1 Agromyces albus | reverse complement strand
GGTCCGTCTGGGACCGCCTCCGATTTCCCCTCCCCCTCCCCTCTCCCTCGTCCGGCTCTGACCTCGCCACCCTACCGCGGCGGCGGCTGCTCGCGGGCGTCTTGCCTCTTTCCCGTCCGGCTCTTCCGTGTCTACGAGGGGCGGTACGTCGTTACGGGTTTTTGACCCGTCCCGGGGGCGTTCGGTCGTCGGGGCGCGCGCTTTGCTCTCCCGGCACCCATCCCCGCCGCGGCTCTGGCTTTTCTACGTTGGCTGGGGCGGTTGTCGCGTGTGGGGGGATGTGAGTGTCGCGTGTGGGCTCGCCCGTCCCGATGCCACGCTTTTCTGGCCTCGCGTGTCCTCCCCGCTCCTGTCCCGGGTACCTAGCTGTCGCGTTCCGGCGCGGAGGTTTAAAGACCCCGGGGGGGTCGCCCTGCCGCCCCCAGGGTCGGGGGGCGGTGGGGCCCGTAGGGAAGTCGGTCGTTCGGGCGGCTCTCCCTCAGACTCCATGACCCTCCTCCCCCCGCTGCCGCCGTTCCCGAGGCGGCGGTCGTGTGGGGGGGTGGATGTCTGGAGCCCCCTCTGGGCGCCCGTGGGGGCCCGACCCGCGCCGCCGGCTTGCCCGATTTCCGCGGGTCGGTCCTGTCGGTGCCGGTCGTGGGTTCCCGTGTCGTTCCCGTGTTTTTCCGCTCCCGACCCTTTTTTTTTTCCTCCCCCCCACACGTGTCTCGTTTCG
>NZ_SDPN01000106.1 GCF_004134825.1 Agromyces albus | reverse complement strand
GGCCACACGGGCGGCGCAGTGGGCGGCGGCACCTGCTGCGCGGGCGGCACTGGTGGCGGCACCTGCTGCGCGGGTGGCGCGGCGGGCGAAGCTGGCGGCGTGGGCCCAGCCGGATCGGGCTCGTTGAGCGCCGACCAGAGCTCGGCATCGTAGTTCGGCAGTTGCGACCGTCGGGCCGCTCGCTCCTCCCAAGTGGGAGGGGCGGTGTCGGGCGCGATCGGATGCTGCACCGGCGTGAACGACTGCCGGGCGACCGGCGGCGGGGTGTAGTCGGCGAACGGCGACTCGGGCGGAGGCACGCGATCGGCAGGCGCGGCGGGCGGCACCGCGGGCGGATCAGCCGCCGGGGGAGTCGCAGACGTGGAGGCGGCCGGCGTCGTGGCATCCGATGGGGTCAACGGCTGCGACAGGTTGCGGAATGCAGCCCGGAGGGCGTCCTCCGAATCCAGTTCGTTCGAGCCCCAGGTGAGGGCGAACGGCGCCGTCGGCGTGACCGGTCCGGGCGGTGTCTCGGGTACGTGGGAAACCGGCGGAATCGGCGCCGCGGGAGGCCGGGCGTCCTGAGCCGGAGCGATGGGCGGCACCTGCTGGGCAGGCGGCACCGGCGTCGGAGTGACGGGCGGAGCCTGCGGGGCCTGCGGAGCCTGCCGGGCGGCCTGAGCCGGAGTCGGTGCTGCCGTCGGCGCGACGGGCGGCGTCGGGGGAACCGCCGCCTGACCCACGGGAGGCTCAACCTCGGTCAGGTACACGGGAGCGGCCGGCGGCGCGACCGGTGGAACCGGCGGGATCGGCGTCGGCGGCGTCGCGGGGGGCGGCACCGGCGGAGCAGCGGGACGCCCG
>NZ_SDPN01000105.1 GCF_004134825.1 Agromyces albus | reverse complement strand
CGCGCGGAGCGGCTCGGCGAGACGCCACGGCGGGTCGCCCGCGACGACCCAGCCGTCCATGGCCGAGGTGTCGTGCGCAGGGATCGCCGCGTGCGCCTGCACGTCGAGGGCGAGGGTGCGTCCGAGCGCGCCGGGTGCGAGCTCGACGTGCTCGGCGGGCGTCCGCAGGGCGGATCCCACTCGATGGGCGGCCGCCCGCGCGGCATCCCAGGCCACGTGCCGCAGGTTCACCCGGCCTGGCTCGTCTCTGCGATCAGGGCGGTGACGACGGCCGACGCGCGGCGAACGGCCTCCTCGTCTCCGCCGGCGCGCCCGGCGGCGATGCCGACGAGCAGGGTGGTGAGCGGTGCCGCGGGGCGCATCACGGCATGGGCTGCGTCGCGGGCGACGTCGAGCGCGAGCTCGATGTCGACCGGATAGTCGGCGCCGAGGTCGAGCGCTTCGGCGACCCGTGCCGCCCATTGCTCGAGTGTCATGCTGTCGTCGGTCATGACCGTTCCTCCCGTCGACGTGCTGAGGGCACGCAATCAGCCTATGGCGTGCCGTTCCCGGGTGACGTTCCGAGTCGGATGCCGGCGCGCGCCGCGTCGTCGGGAGTGTCGACGTCGTCGGTGAGGCCGGGTGGCAGCGCCACATCGGCGAGGTCGAGCCCGGCGAGCAGCCGACGGAGCGAGAGGTTCTCGAGCCCGACGCCGGTGTACGCCGCGTCGACGGCAGCACGGAGGGCCGCCGCGCGGTAGACCGCGAGGAGCGGCTGCCGCACTCCCTCGGCGTCGACCGCGACGCATCCGTCGGGCCCGGTCGCGGCAGCGAGCAGGGGGCCGAGCGCTGCATCGGCGCGCGGCAGGTCGACGGCGAGCACCACCACGCGCTCAGGAGTCTCGGGCAGCGCCGCGAGCCCCGCTGCGAGCGCG
>NZ_SDPN01000104.1 GCF_004134825.1 Agromyces albus | reverse complement strand
GGATCCCGCCGTCATGCGCGCACCCGCACCGGCGATCCCGGCAGCTGGTCGAGTCGCGCGACGCCGTGCCACTCGGGATGCCGTTCGAGCAACCGCGTCGCCCGCGCGAGCGGCGGCGGGGTGAGGCCGGCCTCGGCGAGCAGCGGACCGGCGAGCACGTCGGCGGTGCGGCCCGTTCCGATCACCCGGCCGTCGCGCATGACGGCGACGTGGCTCGCCGAGTCGGCGACGAGCTGCAGGTCGTGCGTGACGATGATGACCGTCGTGCCCTCGCGGTTCAGCTCCGCGAGCATGTCGATGAGCTCGGCGGCCCGCCCGCGGTCCTGCCCGAAGGTCGGCTCGTCGAGGGCCAGCACCGGTGCGCCGGCGACGAGGGCGGTGCCCACCGAGAGCCGGCGCTTCTGCCCGCCCGAGAGCAGGAACGGATGCTGCTCCCGCAGCTCCTCGAGCCCGAATCGCTCGAGCAGCTCGGTCACGCGCGCCGCCCGCTCGGCGTCGCCGGCGCCCTGCAGGCGCAGCCCGTGCTCGAGCTCCTCCGCGACGGAGTGCGTGATGAACTGGTGCTCGGGATTCTGGAACACGAATCCGATCGACCGGGCGAGGGTGCGCGCGTCGGCCCGCGCGGGGTCGACGCCGCCGAGGTCGACGGTGCTCCGCGGGGGCGGGATGACGCCCGCGATCGCCTGCAGCAGAGTCGTCTTGCCGGCGCCGTTCGCGCCGACGATCGCGAGGAAGTCGCCCCTGGCGACGTCGAGGTGCACGTCGTGCACGACCTCGGGTCCGCGACGGCCGCCGCGGCGCACCGTGAGGTGTCGCACCGACACGGCGGTGCCGGCTCCGGTCGAGGCGTCGGGCCCGCCGCGCTCGTCGCGCCCGTCGTCGAGGGGCGGCGGCAGCACGTCGTTCGCGTCGAGTGCCACGGCGAGCTCGGCCGGCGTGAGCGGCAGCGGC
>NZ_SDPN01000103.1 GCF_004134825.1 Agromyces albus | reverse complement strand
GGGGGGACACGCGCCCAGCCGCGGGAAGAAGAGAGCGAGGAGGCGGGCGGGAAAGAGACGGCACCCGGCGGCACGGGAGGACGAGCCGGCGAACCGTCTCAGGGGGTCCCCGAGAGGCCGGCGGGAGGGGAGGGCGGCGGGGGTGGAGGATCTTACTCACACGCAACCCCCGGGACGCACAGCCCACAGACGCCGGGTCCCCCCCAGGGAAGCCGGGACGCAACGGGTCAGCGAGGCCCTCTCCCTCCCCGAACTCGCAACACCCGGGGGTGACTCGCATCGGCGCACGGACGCCGCGGCGTCCCGCGGGCCGGCGCCGGAGCGGGTACCGCCCGGGTGAAGGAGAAGCGGAGACGAAGAAGAGCCACGGGGGCCACGGGCCCCGACCGCCCCTAGCGGCCGCGTGCGGCGCGAAGGCGCCCACCGAGGGAGGGAGGGACGGACGGACGCGGGACGCCAAACCCTCCCTCGCAACGCCACCGGGGATACCACCTCTCTCCGTTCTCGCCCTCGCTCTCCCTCCACACAAGCCGGAGGGTGCGCGGCGCCGGGCGACCGCGCCAACCCCGCGAGCGGTCGACCCCGCCTCCCCCAGCGCAAGACCCAAACACACACAGACAACCACCGCAGGGCGACCGACCGGCCCTCGTCGACCGCCACCCCGACAACCCCGCGGCCGCAGGGGACCGACCACCACCTCGGCGCACGCACACCCTCAACCGCCAACCTCGACCAGAGCAGATGCGGACGCGCCCACCCCCGGGCGCCACGGGGGCGCGGTGGGTTCCCACGGGGCACGGGACCGAGAAAGACTGGTGAGGCAGCGGTCCGGGAGGCGCCGACGCGAGGCCAGGACCGGGGTGCACGGGCGAGGGCGGGAACGGCGGAGCGGGAAGAAGCCGCGAGCGCGGATGCGCGGGGGAGACCAGGCTCACGCGACGCGGGGCGCGCGCGCCACACCGACAACCGCCCACACGTCTGAACTTCGGGAGACGGAGGGCCCGACCCGGGTTGGGGGGTTGGCCCTGCGAGCAAACTCCCAGCCGCGCAGCACCCACCGCAGCGGGTGACGCGATTGATCGTCAAGCG
>NZ_SDPN01000102.1 GCF_004134825.1 Agromyces albus | reverse complement strand
GTCGGGAAGGCGCGTGTTGGGGCCTGCCGGAGTGCCGAGGTGGGTACCCTGGCGGTGGGATTAACCCCGCGCGCGTGTCCCGGTGTGGCGGTGGGGGCTCCGGTCGATGTCTACCTCCCTCTCCCCGAGGTCTCAGGCCTTCTCCGCGCGGGCTCTCGGCCCTCCCCTCGTTCCTCCCTCTCGCGGGGTTCAAGTCGCTCGTCGACCTCCCCTCCTCCGTCCTTCCATCTCTCGCGCAATGGCGCCGCCCGAGTTCACGGTGGGTTCGTCCTCCGCCTCCGCTTCTCGCCGGGGGCTGGCCGCTGTCCGGTCTCTCCTGCCCGACCCCCGTTGGCGTGGTCTTCTCTCGCCGGCTTCGCGGACTCCTGGCTTCGCCCGGAGGGTCAGGGGGCTTCCCGGTTCCCCGACGTTGCGCCTCGCTGCTGTGTGCTTGGGGGGGGCCCGCTGCGGCCTCCGCCCGCCCGTGAGCCCCTGCCGCACCCGCCGGTGTGCGGTTTCGCGCCGCGGTCAGTTGGGCCCTGGCGTTGTGTCGCGTCGGGAGCGTGTCCGCCTCGCGGCGGCTAGACGCGGGTGTCGCCGGGCTCCGACGGGTGGCCTATCCAGGGCTCGCCCCCGCCGTCCCCCGCCTGCCCGTCCCGGTGGTGGTCGTTGGTGTGGGGAGTGAATGGTGCTACCGGTCATTCCCTCCCGCGTGGTTTGACTGTCTCGCCGGTGTCGCGCTTCTCTTTCCGCCAACCCCCACGCCAACCCACCGCCCTGTGCTCCGCGCCCGGTGCGGTCGACGTTCCGGCTCTCCCGATGCCGAGGGGTTCGGGATTTGTGCCGGGGACGGAGGGGAGAGCGGGTAAGAGAGGTGTCGGAGAGCTGTCCCGGGGCGACGCTCGGGTTGGCTTTGCCGCGTGCGTGTGCTCGCGGACGGGTTTTGTCGGACCCCGACGGGGTCGGTCCGGCCGCATGCACTCTCCCGTTCCGCGCGAGCGCCCGCCCGGCTCACCCCCGGTTTGTCCTCCCGCGAGGCTCTCCGCCGCCGCCGCCTCCTCCTCCTCTCTCGCGCTCTCTGTCCCGCCTGGTCCTGTCCCACCCCCGACGGCTTCGCTCGCGCTTCC
>NZ_SDPN01000101.1 GCF_004134825.1 Agromyces albus | reverse complement strand
CGGATGCCGCGAGGCGCGATTCGGCGGCTGGGAACGCGCCGGCCGTGGCAGGGAACGCGCCGGGTGCGCCGTCGGCCGCCGCACCGGTGCCACCGAAGAGCGCAGCGAGCGGGTCGTCGTCGTCGGCTGCGGCATCGCGCGGTGCGGCCGGGAACGCGGTGGTCGGGAACCCCGTGGTCGCCGCGACGTCCGCGTCGCCGATCGGGAAGGCCGTCGTCGGGGCATCCGGGGGCCAATCCGTCGAGGTGTCGGCCGGAAGAGCGCCGAACGCCCATTCCGGCTTGTCTTCGAGTACCGGCTCGGGCGTCAGTTCGGGCCAGGGCTCCGGTACGGGCTGCGGCTGCGGCTGCGGCTGGGCGAACACGTGCGGCCCGATGAACGCTGCGGGCGCGACGCCCGCCGACTCGGGATTCGCCTTGGGATCCTCGGCGTTGGGGTCGGGAGTGAGGTTCCAGAAGTAGCCGGTCGCGGCGACCTCACGTGCGATCGCCGACTCCTCGGCGTCGTCGGCGTCGTCGAGTTCGTCTGGATCGGCCTGGCGGCCACGGCCGAACAAGCGGCCGACTCCCCCGTGGCCACGGCCCGACGCTTCGTGCTCGTCGACATCATCGTCGTGCTCGTCGTGCTCGTCGTCGAAGTCGAGGCCGAGCGCTCCGAAGCCGGGGAGAGGACCGGTCGGCGGGCCGCCAGCGGGCGGGCCGCCCGGTGAACTCGGGCCGGGAGTGCTCCCGCGCGGTGCGTGGTCGGCGTCGCGGTCGCGGTTGCGGGGCGCGCCGCCGAGCTGCGCGAGCAGGTCGTCGACGGGCTCAGCCGGCTCGCGGCCGGAGTCGTCGTCGCCGGTGGCCGAAGCGAAAGCCGGGAACGGCGGGCGACGATCGACGCTCGCCTCACGGAACGGTGCCCCGACGGACTCGGACACGCGGGGATCGGCCTCCGCCGAACCTCGGACCTCGAGATACGGGAACCCTGCCGTCGTGGGTTCCGACTCGGTCGGAGCGGGCTGCTGGGATGCCTGCGGTGCGTCTGCGGCACGAGACGCCTGCGGTGCGTCTGCAGACGCCGGGGGTGCGGCCTCAGCGGGGGTCGGTGACGCGGCGGGCCACGCCGGTGCTGCAGCGGCGGGAGGCCACGCCGGTGGCTCAGGTGACGCCGGCGGCGGAGTCGACGCGGTCGGTGCTGGTGGCGCAGCGGGCTCGGGCCACACGTGCGCAGGAGGCGGCGCAGGCGACGGTGGAG
>NZ_SDPN01000100.1 GCF_004134825.1 Agromyces albus | reverse complement strand
CGGCCGCTCTTGGTGCCGCCGCCGGCTCCGCGTCCTCCGCGGTTCGCCGCCTTGCCGCCCGTGCGAGGCTTGGCGCCGCCGGAGCCGGCCTTGCCCGAGCCGGCTTTCTCGCCGGCCTTGCCGGCGCCCTTGCCCGCTGCCTTCGCCTTGACGTCGGCGGTGGACTCGGCCTCTGCGTCCGCCGCCTCGTCCTCCTCGCGGCGCGAGCTGCGCGCCGTGCGCCCGCGCACGACGGCAACGAACTCCTGGATGTCGGCGTCATCGCGATCGACGCGCCAGACGAGCGCGATGCGCGTGGGAGCGGCATCCGTCACCGGCACAGCCACGACATCACGGCGGTGATGCAACCGCGCGACGCCGTGCGGCATGATCGCGTGGCCGGTGCCGGCCGCGATGAGCTCCATCGTCATCGCCGCGTCGGGCTGGGCGGGAGCGAGCGGCTCGCCCTCGAGATCGGCGACCGTGAGCGCCTCGGCGTCGGCGAGCGGATGCTCCTTAGGCAGCACGGCCACGGCGAGCTCTTCCCACAGCTGCACCGAGTGCAGGCCCGTGAGGTCGACGGGCAGCCGCACGAAGGCGAGGTCGGCTTCACCGGCGACGAGTTCGGCGAGCTGTGCAGGCTCCTCGACCCGGAGCGCCTCGACGGGCAGGTCGGGTCGTCGATCGCCCCAGGCGCGGAGCCACTTGGCTGGGCTCACCCCGGCGACGTAGCGCAGCCTGAGCGTCACCTCGGCCCCCGTCTCGTGTTGCGGCCACACGTGGAGCGGCCTGCTCACAGCGTAGACGATCGTCGTACGGGCGGCTCGGTGGGCACATCCAGCCGAACGGGCTACGGTGTGAGGGTGAGCCAGGACCAGACGATGAAACCCGAGACCGCTGCCAAGAAGCTCGGCATCCTCCTCGAGGCTGCACCCGAGGAGTTCCGCACGGGCGTCGTCACGCGAGACGAGCTGAACGCGCTCCTCGCCGACCCGCCCGAGTGGCTGCAGGTGCTGCGCCGTGAGGGCCCGCACCCGCGGCCGGTCGTCGCCGCGAAGCTCGGCATCTCGAACTCCGGCCTCGCTCGCGGCGGCCTCACCGAGCCGCTCACGACCGCCCAGATCAAAGACCTGCTCGTCGCGCCGCCCCAGTGGCTCGTCACCGAGCGGGCGACGCAGGCCGCCGTGCGCGCCGAGAAGCGCCGCGTCGTCGAGCGCGACGCCGAGCGCGCTGCCCGCAATCCCGGTGGCGGAGGCGGCGGCGCGGG
>NZ_SDPN01000010.1 GCF_004134825.1 Agromyces albus | reverse complement strand
GCTCGGTCTCGCCGCCGCACTCGCGGCAGGAGCCGTCGCCACGGCCGCGCCGGCGTCCGCGCACTCGCTCGCCGCCCCAGCCGCCACCGCGTCGACCGGTCGTCCGACGCCACCGGCGCCGTCCACCTCGACCGGCTACGGGGGTGCCGTCTCGTCGGTGGATGCCTCGGCCAGTGCGATCGGCCTCGAGGTGCTTCGCGAAGGCGGGAATGCAGCGGATGCCGCGGTCGCCACCGCCGCCGCGCTCGGGGTCACCGAGCCGTACAGCGCGGGCATCGGCGGCGGCGGATACTTCGTGTACTTCGATGCCGCGACGGGAGAGGTCACCACCATCGACGGACGCGAGACGGCACCCGCGACGATGCCGACGGATGCGTTCATCGATCCGGCGACCGGCCGGCCGTACCCGTTCGCGAACGCCGTGTCCTCGGGCCTCTCGGTCGGCGTGCCCGGCACCCTCGCGACGTGGGAGGCCGCACTCGACCGGTTCGGTACCGAGTCGCTTCGCGACATCCTGGAGCCGTCGGTCCTCCTGGCGACGAAGGGGTTCACCGTCGACCAGACGTTCCGCCAGCAGACGCTCGACAACAAGGCTCGATTCGCGGCCTTCCCCGACACGGCCGAGCTGTTCCTTCCCGACGGGGATGCGCCGCAGGTCGGCTCGGTCTTCAAGAATCTCGATCTCGCCGCGACCCTGCGCACCATCGCCCTCAAGGGCACCGACGAGTTCTACGCCGGACCGATGGCCGACGAGATCGCCGACCTCGTGCAGGAGCCGCGAAAGGACCCGGCCTCGCCGCTGCCCGCGCCGCCCGGTTTCATGACGGCGGACGACATCGCGGCGTACGAGGTCCTCGAGCAGGCGCCGACGCACGTGGAGTACCGCGGGCTCGACGTCTACGGCATGGCTCCGTCGTCGTCGGGCGGCACGACGGTCGGCGAGTCCCTGAACATCCTCGAGAACTACGACCTCTCAGCCGACGACATCGGGCAGAGCCTGCATCTCTACCTCGAGGCCACGGCTCACGCCTTCGCCGATCGCAACGCGTACGTCGGCGACCCGGCATTCGTCGACGTGCCGACCGAGACGCTGCTCAGCCAGGACTTCGCCGACGCCCGCGCTTGCGAGATCGACCCGGCCCAGGCCTCGACGAGGCCGGTTCCCGCCGGCGACCTGGAGGCCGCCGGCTGCGCCGCGGTCGCGCTCGACGAGCGCGAGGACACCGAGAACGTCTCGACGACGCACCTCTCGGTCGTCGACCAGTGGGGCAACGCGGTTGCGTACACGCTCACGATCGAGCAGACCGGCGGGTCGGGCATGACGCTTCCCGGGCGGGGATTCCTCCTGAACAACGAGCTGACCGACTTCAGCTTCTCGCCCAGCGAGACGGACCCGAACACCGTCGAGCCGGGCAAGCGCCCGCGGTCGTCGATGTCGCCGACCATCGTGCTCGAAGACGGCGCCGCGCGGTTCGTGGTCGGCTCGCCGGGCGGATCCACGATCATCACGACCGTGGTGCAGATCCTCATGAACCGGATCGACCTCGGCATGACGCTGCCCGAAGCGGTCGCCGCGCCGCGAGCCGCGCAGCGGAACACCGTCAACACGACGGCCGAGCCCGAGTTCATCGCGGCCTACGCAGGCGATCTCGCGCCGTTCGGGCAACCGCTCGTGCCGTCGGGCGACCAGTTCACCTCGGCCGCGCAGATCGGGGCCGCCGCCGCGATCGAGGTCGATTCGAGCGGGCTCATGACCGCCGCGGCCGAACCGGTGCGACGGGGCGGGGGCACCGGTCTGGTCGTCGAGCCCGCAGGCTGACCGATCGCCGCGGCCGCCCTTACAACCACCGGCGGCGTTTGAACATCAGGAAGACGATCGTGTCGATGATCACGATCGCGACGCCGACGCCGATCCAGCCGAGCTCCGCCCGCACGAGTGGGAGGTCCTTGAAGTTCATCCCCCAGAGCCCCGCCATGACCGTGGGCACTGCGAGGAGCGCGGCGATCGCCGAGATCGTGCGCATGTCCTGGTTCTGCCGGGCGGCGATGTTGTTCTCATAGCTCGAGAGCACGGCATCGAGCGCCCGCGACTGGTTGTTGATCAACGAGGCGGTGCCCGCAGCATCGTCGAGCAGGTCGTGGAGGTAGGGGACGATGAGCTTCTTGCCGAGCTTCGTATCCTCGAGGTGATCGGTGCTCTCCCGCAGAGCGGCGGCGATGCTCGAGACGGCGCGGTCGATGCGACCCATGTCCTTGCGAACCTTGTAGATGCGGCGGTGGTCGGTGTTGGCGGCGTCGCTGAAGACCTGCTCCTCGAGCTCCCCCAGGTGGGCCTCGACATCCGCGGCGGCCTTCGCATAGCCGTCGACGACGTCGGCCATGATCGTGTACGCCGCGGCCATCGCGCCATCGTGGAGATCCTCCGGACCGTCTTCGAGCAACTGCCGCAGGTCGGGCAGCTTCCCGCCGTTGCCGCGCTGCACCGTGAGCAACCACCCGTCGCCGATGTACAGGTACGTCTGGCCGAGCACGAGCTCGTCGGACTCGGTGCTCTCCAAGACGTTCCACAAGAGCACGAAGAGATGCTCCTCGAACATCTGCACCTTCGGCTGCTGGCGCCCCGAGGCCACGTCGGCGGCGGCCACGGGATGGATGCCCAGCACCTTGCGCGCGTCGTCGACGGTCTGCTCTTCGGGTTCCACCAGATGCAGCCAGACGAAGCCGTGGCGGTTCTGCGCCTCGACCACCTCGTCGGGCACGCCCTCGAGTTCGACCCCCGACTGCGGCTCGATGACGCCGTCGACGATGAAGGTCTGCAGGCGCGGCGTTGGGGCGGCGTCCTCGCCGCTGGGATCCGGCCGGGCCGTGCTGGCCATGGTCTGATGGTACGCCCGCCGGCATCGCGAGCGTCAGGAACGAGGTCGTCGACGACGCCGTCAGGCGCCCACGACGACGCCGTCAGGCGTCGAGCGCCCGCAACCGCGGCGCCAGGTCGCGCTCGAACAGCTCGAGGAAGCGGCGCTGGTCGTGGCCGGGCGCGTGGAACACGAGGTGGTTGAAGCCGGTGTCGACGTATTGCTTGATGTCGGCGACGACCTCGTCGGGGTCGGTGCCGACGATCCAGCGCTTCGCGATCTCCTCGATCGGCAGCGCGTCGGCCGCACGCTCCATCTCGACGGGGTCGGTGATGTCGTGCTTCTGCTCCTTCGAGAGCGAGAGCGGCGACCAGAAGCGGGTGTTCTCGAGCGCGGCGTGCTCGGTCTCCTCGTATGAGAGCTTGATCTCGATCATGCGGTCGATCGCGTCGTACGAGCGGCCCGCGGCATCCGCCCCCTCCTTGACGGCGGGGATGAGCTGCTCGGTGTAGAGCTCCATGCCCTTGCCCGACGTGCAGATGAACCCGTCGCCCGCGCGACCCGCGTACTTCGCGACGACCGGTCCGCCCGCCGCGATGTAGACCGGTACTCCGCCCTCGGGGCGGTCGTAGATCGACGCGTCGTGCGTCGAGTAGTAGTCACCCTCGAAGTTCACGCGATCGGCGGTCCAGAGCTCGCGCATGAGCCGGATCGACTCGCGCAGCCGTCCGAACCGCTCCTTGAACTCGGGCCAGTCCTGCGCGCCCGCGCCGCGGAATCCCGTCGCGATCTCGTTGAGCGCCTCGCCCGTGCCGACGCCGAGGATGATGCGGCCGGGGTAGAGGCAGCCGAACGACGCGAACGCCTGCGCGAGCACCGCGGGGTTGTAGCGGAACGTCGGCGTCATCACCGAGGTTCCGATGCGGATGTTCGAGGTGCGCTCGCCCACCGCGGCGATCCACGCGAGCGAGAACGGCGCGTGCCCGCCCTCGTGCCGCCACGGCTGGAAGTGGTCGCTCGTGAACACCGACTCCATGCCGTGCCCTTCGGCCGCGACCGCGATCTCGACGAGCTCCCGGGGGGCGAACTGCTCGGCCGAGGCCTTGTATCCGAGTGTGAGCGTCATGGTGTTCCCTTTCGGTCGGCGAGGCGCGCGACGGCTTCGGCGGTGTGGTCGCCCACTCCATGGTGCAGTACGGCTTCGAGTCCGTCGACGGTGTCGACGTCCTGCGTGAGGCCGGGGGCGGCGGATGCCTCGAGCTCGACGAACCCGGCCGCGACGTGCAGTGCCGCCGATCCGGGCCCGAACTGCGGCTCGAACGGCACCCCGGCTGCAGCGGTCGCGAGCGTCGTGCCCGTGCCGTCGGCATCGCGGACGAAGGCGAGCGGATGCCGCGCCGCGGCCTCGAGCGCCGCGTCGAGCTCATCGGAGTGCAGCCCCGGCAGGTCGCCGAGCAGCACGGCGACGGCGACCGGTGCGGCGAGACGCGCATGCGCGATGCCGTGGCGGATCGCCGGCAGTAGGCCGCGCTCGGCCCCGGCCGGCTCGGCGAGGAACTCCGCTCCGTCGGCGAGCGACGCGTCGTCGCCCACGACGATCACCCGCTCGACCGAGGTGGCCGCGAGGGCGGCGGCGATCGTGTCGAGCGCGAACGCGCGGGCAAGCAGCGCGCGAGCGTCGTCGGCGAGCGCCGGCGACAGCCGCGTCTTGCCGACGGCCGGCGCCTTGACGGGGATCACGACGGTCCAGTGCGCCGGAGGCGACGCGCTCATGCGCGGAGCGCCGGAGGCGACGCGCTCATGCGCGGAGCGCCGGCAGCACCTCGCGGCCGAAGACCTCGAGGAACTCGGCCTGGTTGCGGCCGACGTTGTGCAGGTACACGCGGTCGAAGCCGAGGTCGAGGTGCCGCTGGATGTCGGCGCGATGCACGTCGGGATCGGCCGAGATGACCATCTGGCCCTTGAAGTCCTCCGCGCGTACCGTGCGGGCGAGCTGCTCGAACTCGAACGGCGATCGGATGTCGCTGCGCGCGAAGCGCATGCCGCCGTTCGGCCATTCGACGAGGGCGTTGCGCATCGCCTCCTCGTCGGTCGCGGCCCAGGAGAGGTGCAGTTGCAGCACCTTCGGCATCTTGGAGGGGTCGCGCCCGCCCTCGCGCGCGCCCTCGGCGAAGCGAGTGAGGAGCGCGGCGAGCCGCTCGGCGGGCGCGCCCGTGGTGATGAGTCCATCGACGTTGCGCCCCGCACGGCGAGCAGTCACTGGGCCGGATGCCGCGACGAAGATCTGGGGCGCGACCGCGGGCATCGTCCAGAGCCGGGTGGACTCGAGCTTGAAGTACTGGCCCGAATGGCGCACGTCGCGACCGGCGAGCGAGCCCGCGAAGAGCTTCTTGATCACGTCGACGGCCTCGAACATGCGATTGATGCGCTCGGGGGCCTCTGGCCAGTAGTGTCCGACGATGTGCTCGTTGAGCGCCTCGCCCGAGCCGATGCCGAGCCAGTGCCGGCCCGGGTAGAGCGCGCCGAGCGTCGCGCTCGCTTGCGCGACCATGGCCGGATGCCAGCGGAACGTCGGTGTCGTCACGCCGGGGCCGAGGTCGCCCGTGGTGCGCTCCCCGAGCGCGGCGAGCACGCTCCACACGAACGACGACTGCCCCTGCGCCGGCAGCCACGGCTGGAAGTGGTCGCTCGCCATGACGCCTGTGAAGCCGTGCGACTCGGCGAGCGCGGCGAGCGCCACCGCTTCGGCGGGCGGGAACCGTTCGAGCATCGCGGCATAGCCGATGTGCACTGGCATCCCCCTATCCTCGCGCGTCGGAGGGGGCGTGTCAGGCCGAATCGAGCGGACCCTCGGCCTGCGACTCGTCGAAGCCGTCGCGGTACCCCTCGTTGTACGCCTCGTCGGCGCCGATCCGGAACAGGTCGCGGTCGGCGGGGCGCTGGATGCTGCGCGCACCCGGGAGGTCGAGGTCGCCGACGAATCGTCCGAGTCCACGCACCACGGCGACCGGCACTCCCGAGCTCTTGCCCTTCACGAGCTCGGCCGCGCCGGCGAGCTCGTCGGCGACGCACGGCATCGTGACGGCGAGCGGCTTGCCAGCGGCATCCGTCGATCCTCGAAGGTCCTCGAAGACGTGCACGCCCGCGGCGCCGATCGCGATATCGGTCTGGCCCTCGCGCCACGGCCGGCCGAGGGTGTCGGAGAGGATGACGCCGACGGCAGCGCCCGTGAGCGCACGGATGCCGGTGGCGAGCGCGCGCGCCGAGGCATCCGGGTCGACCGGAAGCAACAGCACCGTGCCATCTGGTGCGTTGGACGCGTCGACGCCCGCCGCCGCACCGATGATGCCCTGGCGATTCTCGACGATGCGGGTGACGCCGCCCTCGAAGACGCGCGTCGCGACGACGCGCACGGTCTCGTCAGTGATCGCCTGCTCGCGGTCGGCGGCCTGCACGAAGCGGCCCTCGGCCTTCGAGACGATCTTCGACGTGATGACGAGGATGTCGCCCTCGGCGAGGTCGACCGCGTCGACGATGAGCGCGGCGAGGTCGTCGCCGCGCGCGATCTCGGGGAGCCCCTCGACGCCTTCGATGCTGAACTTCACGGCCACCCCCAGCTCGTCGATACTCCTCGATCTTGGCAGCATCCGTGCGGCCCTGCCAGAATGCCGGTCGCGGGCGATGGATCCCGCGGCGATGGAGGCTGGCGCGTTCCACGGCCGCCGCGCAAGGGCTTGAACCCACCTCCCCCCTCGTGGCTACGATCGAGCATGAACCGTCGCCACGCCAGGCCCGAGGTCGGCCCCGCCGGCACCAGCCGCCGCGCCGATCCGGCGAACCACGTGAACCACCGCGCCGACGACGGACGCAATGAGACGCCCAACGAGCGCAGCGACCGCAACTGGAACGACATCCTCCAAGAGCTCCGCGTGGCACTCACCGGCACGCAGCTCATCGGCGGCTTCCTGCTCGCCGTGGCGTTCCAGCCGCGGTTCGAGGAACTCGACGCCTACCAGCTCACGCTCTACCTCGTACTCGTCGCCCTGGCGGGACTCGCGACCGTGATCGGGCTGGCCCCGGTGACCCTGCATCGCACGCTGTTCCGGCGGCAGGCGAAGGACCGAGTGGTGCGCACCGGCAACCGGCTGCTCATCGCCGACCTCGCCGTGGTCGCCCTGCTCGTCATCGGCGTGACGAGCCTCGTCTTCGACTTCGCCCTCAGCCGGATCGCCGGCTTCGTGGCGCTCGGCATCGGCGCCGTCATCCTCGCGGCCCTCTGGCTCGTACTGCCGCGCCTGCAGGCCGCGGAGGTCGGCGACGACGCGGACGTGGTCGACGCGGCCACCGGAGACTGACGCTCGCCGACAGGCACACGCCCTGTCGCCCGGCCGTCCTAGGCTTGGTCCATGCGCATCGCCACCTGGAACGTCAACTCGATCCGCACCCGCTTCGGCCGTGTCGTCGACTGGATGGTGCGCGAAGACGTCGACGTGCTCGCGATGCAGGAGATCAAGTGCACTCCCGAGCAGTTCCCGGCGGCGGCGTTCGAGGAGGCGGGCTACGAGCTCGCGATCCATGGCTTCAGCCAGTGGAACGGCGTGGCGATCGCGAGTCGCTCGCCCATCTTCGACGTTGCCACGAGCTTCCCCGGCATGCCCGGCTTCCTGAAGGGCGAGGAGGGCCCCGACCTGCCGAAGGAAGCGCGTGCCATGGGGGCGACCGTCGACGGCGTGCGCATCTGGAGCCTCTACGTGCCCAACGGCCGTTCGCTCGGCGACCCGCACTACACCTACAAGCTCGACTGGCTCGCGGCCCTCACCGAACACACTCGAGCCGAGACCTCCGCACGGCCCGAACTGCCGTTCGTGCTCATGGGCGACTTCAACATCGCACCCTTCGACCAGGACAACGGCGACCCGGCCGTCGTCGAGGGCCTCACGACGCACGTGTCGCCGCCCGAGCGGCAGGCCTTCTTCAACCTCGAGAACGCCGGCGTCACGGATGTCGTGCGCCCACGCATCCCCGAGGGCTACACCTATTGGGACTACAAGCAGCTGAAGTTCCCGCGCAACGAGGGGCTCCGCATCGACTTCATCCTCGGCTCGGCGAAGTTCGCAGAAGCGGTGACGGATGCCTCGATCCACCGCAATGAGCGCAAGGGCGACGCGCCGTCCGACCACGTGCCCGTGCTCGTCGAGGTCGCCCTCTCCGAAGACGCCGACGACCTCCCGATGATCTTCGGCTGACACTCGGCTGACACTCGGCTGAGGTTCGACTGACGTTCGACTGACAGGTCGGCGTAATACCGCACCTCGGCTCCACAGCCAACCCCGGACGGCGAAACGGAGCTCTTTCAGGCGGGGCGGGTACGCTCGAATATGTGACGACCTCCCCTGATCGCGTGGTCGGCGATCCATTCGTCGGCGCCACGCTCGACTCCCGATACCGCCTCGACGCCCTCATCGGCCGCGGCGGAATGGCGGCCGTGTACCGCGGCGAAGACCTGGCCCTGGGCCGTTCCGTCGCGGTGAAGGTGTTCGCCGAGGCCGCCGAGGGCATCGACGACAGCGACCGCCGCAAATCCGAGACCGCGCTGCTCGCAAGCCTCACGCACCGTGCGCTCGTGCGGTTGTACGACGCATGCCGCGATCCCGCGACGGGTCGCGAGTTCCTCGTGATGGAGCTCGTCGACGGCCGCGACCTGCGGGAGGCCCTGAAGTTCGGGCCCCTCGGCCCCGCGGATGCCGCAGGCCTGCTCGCCGACCTCGCCGAGGCCCTGCACGTCATCCACGCCCGCGGCATCGTGCACCGCGACGTGAAGCCCGCGAACGTGTTGCTCGAACCCGCGCACCTGCCCGGTCGCGCGTGGAATGCGAAGCTCGCCGACTTCGGCATTGCGCGGCTCATCGACGACGCCCGGCTGACCCGCACGGGGCTTCTCGTCGGCACACCCGGCTACCTCAGCCCTGAGCAGGTGAGCGGCGCGGCGCCGGGTCCCGCGGCCGACATCTACTCGCTCGGCCTGCTCGTGCTCGAGGCGCGCACGGGCGTGACGGCGTTCCCCGGGCCAGCCGTCGAGGCGGCGAGCGCCCGGCTCGTGCGCGATCCCGAGATCCCCGATTCGCTCGGCCCAGACTGGGTGTCGCTGCTTCGCAGCATGACCGCTCGCGAGCCGGGCGACCGGCCGAGTGCACTCGACATCGCCGTCGCCGCCACGACCCTCGACACGACGCTCGACACGTCGAGCACCGCCGATCGCGAGGTCACCGCGCCGACGATCTCGTTCGCCGACGTCTCGGCCGCAGCGACCCAGCCGGCCGAGGTCGCGGCATCGGGGGCCGGGTCATCAGCGGCCGTATCATCCGAGAACGACCCCGCGACGGCCGCCGCCACGCAGGTGCTGCCGTCGCCCGATCGGTCGTTCTTCGAGGCTCCGGCCGGCACGGAAACGGCCGAGCCGACGACGCGCGCGGCCCACGCGGCATCCGAGCAGCGCTCGCGCCGCTGGGTGCGGCCGACGATCGCGATCTCGCTCCTCGCCGTCATCGGCGCCGTGGTCGCGGTGCTCGTGTTCTCGTCGCTCACTGCCGAGCAGGCCGCCACGACCCCCGAGCCGCTGCCGGCGGTGCCGGGCGAGCTCGGCGTGCACCTCGAAGAGCTCGACGAGGCGGTGACCGGCGAATGACGCGCAGTGCACAGCGCTTCGCGCGCCGGCACGCGGTTCTTCCCGCCGCGGCGATCGCCGCCGCCCTCACGTTCGGCTTGTCGGCGTGCGCTTCGGCTGAGCAGACGGCCGACGCGATGCACTCCTCGGTGGTGCAGATCGCCGAACGCGCCGTGGCGGGCGACTTCGTCGGTGCCCTTGCCGAGCTCGAACTGCTCGATCGCGACGTCACGGTCGCGCTCGATACCGGGAGCATCGATGCCGATCGCGAGCAGGTGATCCGCGCGGCAATCGATCTCGTGCGTGCCGACCTCGAGGCGGCCCTGGCGGCCGCGACGCCTTCGCCTTCGCCTGCGCCTGCGCCCGCCGACGACGAGGGAGACGACGGCGACGGCAACGGGAACGAGAACGGCGGGAACTCCGGGAACGGGAACGGCGGCGGAAGCGGCTCGGGCGACAGCACCGAGCCGCCGACCACTGCGCCTCCCGCCACCGAACCGCCCGTCACCGAGCCACCCGTCACCGAGCCGCCCGCCACCGAGCCACCCGCCACCGACGCTCCCGACGACGAGGGCGAGGGCTGAGCGCCGTGGTCGCAAGCTCTGGCGCCGGTGCTCGCGCGCGCCGCCGTCGATCCGCTCCGCGTGCTGCCGCGGTCGCCCTGGTGCTCGCGCTCGGCCTCGGCCTCGGCTCGTGCGCGGCACAGGCATCGCCGTCCGAGAACTTCCACGGCTCCGTCGTGAGCATCGCGACGCATGCTGCAAGCGGCGACTTCGCAGCATCCCGCGCTGCGCTCGATCTCCTCGAAGCGGAGGTCGCCGACGCCCTCGCCGACGGCGACCTCGACGCGGCGCGTGAGCGCGACATCCGCGACGCCATCGCGCTCGTGCGGGCCGACCTCGAGGCCGCCGAGGCAGCGAGCAACCCGAGCCCCACCCCCACGCCGACAACCGAGCCCGAAGACGACGATGATCCGGGCAACGGCGACGACAAGGGCGGCGACAAGGGCAAAGACGGCGACAAGGGCAAGGGTTCACAGAAGGACTGACGGATGCCGGTGACCGGCTCGCCGCGCGCACCGTGTCACGTACCCTCGAGACATGCCCCACCTCGCCGTCCCGGGTGCCGAGCTCGCCTACGAATCCGCCGGCCATGCGTCGGCGCCCGCCCTCGTGCTGCTGCACTCGGGAATCGCGACGATGCGCATGTGGGAACCGCAAATGCCGGCGCTCACCGCGGGCCACCTCGTGGTGCGGCTCGACGCACGCGGCTTCGGTGCCACGCGGCACGACGGCGCGCCCTTCTCCGATCGCGACGACGTGCGCTCGGTGCTCGACCACCTCGGCATCGAGCGTGCCACGATCATCGGCGCCGGCCGAGGCGGCACCACCGCCCTCGACCTCGCGCTCGAGTCACCCGACCGCGTCGCCGGGGTCGTGGCGGTGGGATCGGGCCCGAGCGGATTCCCCGAGCTGCCGCTCTCCGACGAGGAGCATCGCCGCATCGACGAGCTCGACGCCGCGTTCGCGGCATCAGACTGGCGACGCCTCGCACGCCTCGAGACCGCCCTGTGGGTCGCGGGCAGCAATCGGCTCGAAGACGATCTCGATCCCGAGTTCGTCGCGCTCGTCCACGAGATCGCGGCGGCGAACGTGGCGCACGCCGAGGAGGCGGTGAGCCCCGAGCCGCTCGAGCCGCCCGCGTACGGCCGGCTCGGCGACATCCGGGTCCCCGCGCTCGTCCTGGTCGGCGAGTACGACTTGGGGCCCACGCGAGCACACTACGAACACGTGCTCGAAGCGCTGCCCGACGCGACGGGATTCAGCTTCGAGGATGCCGCGCACCTGCCGAACCTCGAGCGGCCGGCCGAGTTCGAGCTCGTGCTGCTCGACTGGCTCGGCGAACACGGGCTCTGACGGGCGCTCGCCGAGCAGCGACGGCGCTCGCCGAGCAGCTACGGGCGACCGGTGAACCGCTCCATCGAGCGGTAGACCCCGAAGGCGTCGCCCACGACGCGATCGAACACCCGCGTCGGCAGGATGCCGCGCACCGCACGCGAGAGCCCGACGCTGCGTGGCAGCTCCACGAGCGGCTTGCCCGCGAGCATCGCGCGCCACACTCGGTCGACGACGTACTCGGGCTCGAGGATGGGAGCCAGCCGCGGGGCCCTGGCGCCCGCGAACATCCCCGTCGAGACGTAACCCGGCGTGACCGTCGTGACCCGCACGTTGGTGTGGTCGGCCTGCTCGAGCTCGATGCGCAGCGATTCGCTCCAGCCGATGAGCGCGGCCTTCGAGGCCGCGTACACGGCCATGCGCGGGTTGGCGAGCGTTCCGGCGGCCGAGGCGATGTTCACGATGCGCGCCGCGCGGTACGACGAGGAGATCATGCCCGGCAGGAACTCGCGGGTGATGTACATGGGCGCGAGGGCGTTGACCTGCATCGTCGGGCGGGTGTCGTCACCGCTGTCGGTCTCCCAGAAGTAGCGATTGCCGCGCACGATTCCGGCGTTGTTGATGAGCACGTCGGGATTGCCGACGTCGCGCCGCACCCGCTGCGCGTGCTTCGCGATCGCACCAGGGTCGCTCACGTCGACGACGTACGACTGCACGCGAGTGCGCCCGCGCGAGGCGGCGCCCAACTCGTCGACCGCACGAGCGAGGGCGATGACGTCGCGATCCCAGAGGGTGACGGAGGTCGCGCCCTCGTCCACCGCTCGCTCGGCGAACAGGCGACCCATGCCACCGGCCGCGCCGGTGATGAGGACCTTCGCGCCGCGCACCGTTCTCGTCATCCCCCCATTCTCGCAACCAATGCGCGCACGCCCGTGAGCGGCGCCTGGCTCAGTCGGCGGATGCAGCGCCTCGACGCCGCACGATCTCTGCCGACATCCGGCGGATGAGGTCGTATGGCACGGGTTGGGAGTACGGGAAGTTCACCGAGTCCTTCTTCGCCCGGTACGGGGACACCTCCGCTTCGAGTTCGCCGTCGAATGCGGGCACGGGGTAGAGGCCGACGTGGTGCTTCCACCCCGCGAAGTGGATCGCGTACCGGCCGCCGAGCATGACGGCCGCGATGCCGTAGCGGATCTTCTCCTCGGCCCCCGGCACGCTCGCATGGATCGCTTCGCGCACGGCCTGGAGCACGGGCTGCACGTCGGGCGGGAAGGAGGCGATGTACTCGTCGACCGTCTCGAATGCCACTGTCATGCTCACAGTCTGCTCCTCCCGCCGGCTCGCAGGGCGAGGAGAATCACTGAACCAAATAGTTCAATGATGATCCTGATCGTCATGCGAGCATGGACTGATGGTGACGAACGACCTGAGCCTCGTGCCGAAGTCCGTCGAGCAGACCGCGGAATGGTTGCCGATCGCGATGTCGGCCTACGAACAGGCGCGCATCGCCGCGGGCGACACCCCCGAGGCGGCGGCCATCGCCCGGCACGCCTCCGAGGAGCAGTTCTTCCCCGACGGCACGCTCATCGACGGCCATTTCCTCTTCACGATCGTCGCCGATGGGGATGACGCCGGATGGCTCTGGATCGGGCCCTCGAGCGACGCGTCGAGCTGGTGGGTCTGGGACATCAGGGTGCACGAGGCGTTCCGGCGGCGCGGCATCGGCCGGGCCGCCATGCTGCTGGCCGAAGACGTCGCCCGCTCGCAGGGCGCGACCTCGGTGCGGCTCAACGTGTTCGCCGACAACGAGGGCGCCATCCGCCTCTATGACGAACTCGGCTACGAGACCGCGTCGATGCACAAGCAGAAGCGGCTCTGAGGCGTCGCCCGGATCGGCGTCGACGGGATGATCGAAGGCCTGGGCAGACCGTCTAGGCGAGGGTGAGGCCCGAGATCTCGAGGAACAGGAAGGCCGCCACGACGAACAGCAGGCCCGTGTACACGAGATCCTCGAACCAATCGATGGGGCCGGGCTTGCGCTCGATCATGATCTTCGGGTTGTAGTAGAAGATCGACGCGAGGATCACGACGACCGAGAAGATCAGCCCGACCCATGCGGCGAAGGGGACGCCGGCGAAGAGCAGGATGATCACGACGGCCGCGACCACATACAGCGCGACGTCCTGGATCAGGAATGCGCGGAGCGAGTCGTGGCGTGACGTGCCCGCCTTGGCGATCGCCCGCCAGAGCTCGTACAGCAACGAGATGGCGAAGGCAACGACCAGCACCCACGCCGATGCCGCCTCGAGGAGTGTCGGGTGCACAGAACTTTCGACCATCTCAGGCTCCCCACATCACCTGCAGTGTATTCCTGCCGGTCTGCTGTTGGCTCAGTCCGCGAGCCGCACGACCTCGACGCGATTCCCCGGGCCGGCGAGCATGAGCACGCGCTTCCCGGTGACGCCCTCGAGCGCACCGGCGAGCGCCGCGGCATCCGGACCGACACCCGGCTCGTCGAGAGAGCGCCAGACCGTGACCGACGCGCCCGTGGCATCCGTTATCGCCTGCTCGAGTGCGACGGCGTCGCCGGAGGTCACGAGGATGACTCGCCCGATCCGTCGCGCAGGGGCAAGGCCCTCGGCGGCGATCACCGAGCGGTCGCGGCGCCAGAGCGCGAAGTGGTAGCCGAACACGAGCCCGGTGGCGACGAGGAGCCCGAACGGCGCGCGCACCTTGTCGACGAGGCTGGCCGTCGTCGTGGGATCGAGCCCGAACTCGAACAGCAGGTAGCCGACCACGAGCACGGTGATGAGCGCCACGATGGCACTGATGCCGAACACGGCGATCAGGTACACCCGGCGTCCGGTCGAGCCGGCCTCCGTGGCTTCGACTCGCCGAGCTGGCTTCCAGTTGAGCCACCAGACCGGCCCGCCGACGACGAGCGCGCTGATGCCGCCGAGGAGGAGCGAGCGGGTGTCGGATGCCGCGATGGGGCTGACGAGCGCGGCGAGCGTCGCGTTGATGACAACGCCGATTCCCGACGCGGCCGCCACGAGGCCGAGGCCCGACATGACGAGCGCGCCGGCACGACGAGTGCCCGCCGAGTGCCTGGCCACGACGCCGCGATGATAGACCCACACGAGAGCACCGACGGATGCCGCGGCGAGCGCCATTCCCAGTGGGCGGAGGATCTCGCTCGCCGGGTCACTCGAGTCGAATGCGAGCCGCAGCAGCACGAAGAGCACGGTGCCGAGTCCGGCGAGCATCACGAAGCCCGCCCACAGCACGCCGACGACGACGAGCGCCACTCGGGCGAGGCCGGCGTCGAGTCGCCTGGCATCGTCGCGGAACCAGTGCCACGCCCAGATCGCCCCGCCGGCCACCGCCCAGATGAGCGACTCGAGCGGCGCCTGCCACCACGTGGTGCCGGCGAACACCTGCTCGGAGGCTCGCCGAATCGCCGTGTCGAAGAGCGAACCGAGCGCGGTCACGCCGCCACCGATGCCGATGATGAGGCCGTACACCGAGGCCGCGACGGCAGGCACCGTGGCCAGCCTGATCGGGCCCTTGGCCGGATGCCGCCACATCCAGCGGTGCCAGGCCCACACGAGTGCCCACACCACGCCGGTGGAGAAGTCTCCCGGACGCCACCCGTCGCTCACGAGCGACGACAACGTGCCCACGAGCGCCGAGGTCGCCACGATGAGCGAGACCGTGTACATGAGGGCGAGGTAGAGGCCCCACGCCAGCGACGACCGCTCCGAGTCATCCGTGAGCCGGCGCCACACCACCCACCAGAGCAGCGCCGCGAGCGGCCCGCCGATGAGCGTGAAGGCGAGCGACAGCGCGAGGCCCGCGTTGCCGCCGGCGGCGAGCGGAGTGCCGGTCTCGAGCAGCCGCCCGACGAGGCCGCTCAGGCCGATGGCGGCGATCGTGACCAGTACGAAGAGAAGCGAGTAGACGATGAGGCGGCGCACGGTGCGCTGCGCCGATCCTGTGACGGGGCTCGGTCCCGGGCCTGGGCCGGGGGCCGCTGGGAGTGTCGTGGCGGTCATCACTGCACCATCTTCGGAGCGCAGATTGCGAGCGACCACGGGGCCGACTCGATGAGCCAGCCTCCGTCGGCCGCGACGAGGTCGAACACGGCCTCCTCCTCGTACTCCGACGATCCGAACGGGCCGCCGTCGTACGACGTGACCATGAGCACGTTCACGTCGGCCGAGTCGTCGCGTTCCGTGGTGGAGACGAGGGTGACCCGCATGCCGTCGACCGGGCCGATCGCCGTGCGCTCGCAGGAGTCGGCGAGCTCGGGAACCAGGTATTCCATGGCCGCCGCCTCATCGCCGTCGATCACCGCGGCCGAGTATCGCTGAACGACGCCTTCGGGCGTGGATTCGTCGAGGAGTTCGGGCTCACCGGTCGTGAACACGACGATGAGCGCCACGATCACCAGCGCGCCGATGACGCCGAGGATCACGATGAGGGTTCGGTCTGGCTTCGCCACCGGGGATTCCATGCTCCACATCATGGCGTGGCGTGGCCGCTCACGACAGGACGAATGCGAACGGAGTCCCCGTCCGGCTCGGCCGGTCGGGGACTCCGTGTGCGTGAAGACCTCGGTGAAGCCTCCCTGGAACCTCGGGAGGCAGGGGCCTAGTACGTCGTCGTGAGCCCGGGGTTCGCCGCAACGAGCGCGACGGCCGCGATCACCCAGATGATGGTGATAACGAGCCCGACGAACCCGATGATGACCGCAGCGAGCGCGAGGCCACGACCACGTTCACCGGTCTTCTTCACCTGGTTGAGGCCGATGAAGCCGAGCACGATCGCGATGACGCCGCCGCCGACGAGCGAGAGCACGAAGGCGACGATCGAGAGGACATTCCACTTCTCGGCGGGCGCCGACTGAGCGGGGACGGGAGCGGGCGCGGGAGTAGTCATGAGGGTTCCTTGCTGTGTTTGAGATCGGCGAACTGCCGAACGGCATACTGGCAGCGCTCCCGACCCGCTGTCAATGGAAAGCGGTGCCCATGTGCCGACGCGGTGCCGTCAGCGCTGTGCGCGATACGCCGCTCGCTCGTCGGGTGAGAGGTGCTCGGTCGCGTAGGAGAGCATCGTGCGGGGCATCCGCGGGGCGTGCTCGTCGAGGAACCCGCGGAGCAGGTCGCGATCGACGCGCTTGCCGAGCTCGCGCAGCATCCATCCCACCGCCTTGTGCATGAGGTCTTCGCGGTCGCCGAGCAGCCGCGGCGCGAGCCGCAGGATCGGCACGCCGTCGCCGGCCCTGATGAAGGCGAACGTCGCCAGCACCGCCACCCGGCGCTCCCAGAGCGAGTCGGATGCCGCGAGCTCGTCGAGCAGCGAATCCTCGCCGCGCCCCGCCGCCCGCAGGAACTCGCCCACGAGTACCTCGGCCGAGGAATCGACGAGATCCCAGTTGTTCACGCGCCCGGCGCGCACCGCGGCGAGGTACGCCTCGTGCAGCGCACGCCGCGCGTCGTCGTCGCGGGTTCGGGGCCGCCTCGCGACCCGGAACTGCCGCACCATCACAAGGAGCGCGGCGAGCCGGTGCTCGTGCACGGGGCTCTCGAGCAGCTTTCCCGCTTCGACGGGCGGAAGCCCGGGGAAGCGTGCGACGACCGATCGGGTCGCGGGCACGCTCACTCCGATGAATCGATCTCCCTCGCCGTACTGGCCGGGCCCCGTCTTGAAGAAGCGCACGGCCACCGCCGCACGGTCGGCGGAGGCATGCTCCGCGAGCACGGCCACCACCGCTTCGGCGGTGACGTCCGTGGAGAGGTCCATGGTCCGCACGATACCCGGGCAGCCGGACGGGCGCGGTGTCATGATCGACACGCCGCGCCCGTCAGGGGGTCGGAGATTCCCGGTCGCCGGTCAGCGCGGGCCTCCGAGTGGCGACAGGTAGTCGTTCACCTCGATCGGCGCGCTGCCCTTCAATTCGCGCTTCTCCGCATCGCTGCGTGCCTCGGCGTATTCGCTGAGCCGCGCGCCCTGCATCTCTGCAGCGGTCACGCCGGCAGCTGCGTATGCCTCCGCGTACGCGGTGAGACGCCTGCCCTGCGTGTCGGCAGCACTCTCGGCGACCGGTGCGTTTCCCTTCAGCTCGCGCCTCGCTGCGTCGCTGAACGGCTGCTCGACCGTGGTCGGTGCGCTGCCCTTCAGCTCACGCCACACCTCGGCGCTGAACGGCTGCTCGACCGTGGTCGGTGCGCTGCCCTTCAGCTCACGGATCGCCTCGGCGCTGAACGGCTGCTCGACCGTGGTCGGCGCGCTGCCCTTCAGCTCACGGATGACCTCGGCGCTGAACGGCTGCGATGAGAAGTCGTCCTTCTCGATGACGTGGCCACGTGCGAGACCCATGGCCGCGGCGTTCTCCAACGGCTTGAGGTTGTCGTTCACCTGGCGCTCCACGGCCGCACCAGCGCAACCGCTCAGGAGTACTGCGAGCGACCCGATGAGGAGCACCGGTGCCGCTTTCCTTGTGTTCATGGTTCCATTCCTTTCGAGTGGGGATGCCCTGAAGGTATGCGCGCCGAGGGCACGCGGAATCCGGGGAGTCCCGGCCCTTGACCTCGGAATCTTCCTGAGGATTTCTCAGTGTCGATGCCGCGCGACCACTCCGAACGGAGCCTCCGCACCCTGAGAGCCCTCGCGCGGCGCGGGCGTTGCGCGGAGCGGCGAAGTCCGCCGCGAAAGCCTGCGTGCGCGCAAGAAGGCTGCACCGAGCCGCAACACATCGCGGGAAGCTTGCACCTAGCCTTGATGCAGGGCCGATCGGCCGCATCACCCACGCATCGCGCCGCACGCGCGGGCACGCAACCGGGAACGGAGGTTCACATGTCGAGCACCACCAGTGTCGACGCCATCATCGGCGAACCCGAGGTTCTCGAAGAGAAGATCACGGCGACGCAGCTCGCCCTCGCCGACGGCGTCGAGCACGACCCGGCATGGCTCCGCCTCAAGGAGTCGGCGACCGCACTGCAGCCGCTGCAGGCGAAAGACGGCTCGGTTCCCGACGAGGGCGACCGGTCCGCGGCATCCGACCTCGTCGACGCCATCGTCGAGTCGATCGAGGCGCTCGCGCCGCGGTTCCCGCACGAGGCGGCGTACCTCGCGGCATCCGTGCAGGACTTCCGGCGCTGGCAGGCCGGGGGCCTCGGCGTGCCCGACTTCCTCGACTCGCTCCAGGAGTTCCAGCCGCAACGGCATCGCATCGACGGCATCCGTCATCTCGTGGTCTTCCCCATGTACACGCAGAACGGGTCGACCGACCGGCACGTCGAGGCGCTCGTGGTCGAGACGATCTGGCCCGAGTTCATCGCCGCGCTCGAGGCGGGCGACTACTCGAACAAGCTGTTCGTGAGCCTGCGCTTCGTGGACTTCACGCCGGGATACGACACCAACTCGGCGGTGCTCTTCCCCGAGACCGTCGCGATGCGCGAGATTCCCGCGTTCACGTGGGGGGCGATCTTCCAGGATCGCGAGGCCGCGCGGTACCGTACCGTCGTGCGCGCGGCATCCGAGATCACGAAGCTCGACGTTCCCGACGACGCTGCGCGCCTGCTCGACGACCAGGAGCTCGCCGAGCGCACGTTCGTGATGTGGGACATCATCCACGACCGCACGCACATGCGTGGCGACCTGCCGTTCGACCCGTTCATGATCAAGCAGCGCATGCCGTTCTTCCTCTACTCGCTTGAAGAGCTGCGGTGCGACCTCACCGCGTTCCGCGAATCGGTGAAGATCACCCGGGCCCTGCGCGCCCGCGCCGCCGCGGGCGAGACACTCAGCGCGCTCGAGGGCGAGATGCTCGAGCACGCGACCCTCGTGCAGTACGCCGTGATCTTCGACCGGATCTTCCGGTTCGCGATCACGGGCTCGCGCGTGCGCAATTACGACGGACTCGGCGGGCAGCTGCTCTTCGCGTGGCTGCACCAGAAGGGCGTGCTCGAGTGGACGGATGTCTCGCTGAGCTTCGACTGGGACGCCGTGCCCGACGCCGTCGTGGCGCTCGGTGACGCGATCGACGAGCTGTACTGGAAATCGATCGACCGCCCGAAGACGGCGCACTGGCTCGCGGCGTACGAACTCGTGCGCAGCGTGCTCACGCCGAATCCGGCGTCGGTGTGGGCCTCCGGCCTGCCCCGCGAGGTGCTCGCCGGTCCGCCGAAGGGCTACACCGACCTCGTGATGGACGACGAGTTCCCGCTCTCGATGTTCTACGAGGCGCTCGACAAGAAGATGAAGCCGGTCATCGAGTCGACCGTCGGCATCACGGGATCGCGAGCCGATGACTGACGTGGGCGTGGCCGGTCGCACGGTGCTCGTCACCGGCGCGACCGGCGCGTCGGGCCGCATCGTCGTTCGCGCGCTCCTCGGCGCGGGCGCGCGAGTGGTCGCGGTCGGCAGCGATGACGGCCGCCTCGGCGCCCTCGAAGACGAGCTGCCCGGCGCCATCGGCGAGCACGCCGATCTCACCGACGGCGACGACGTGCTCGAGCTCGCGATGCGCGTGCACGCCAGGGTGGGCGACATCGACGGCATCATCCACCTCGTCGGCGGCTGGCGCGGCGGCGGTGGCATCCCGGGCCAGAGCGACGAGGACTACCGATTCCTCGAGCGCTCGTTCACCGCGCTGCGGCACGTGAGCCGGGCATTCTGGGACGACCTGCTCGCCTCCCACGCCGGTCGCATCGCGATCGTCTCCTCGACGACGGTCGCCGCTCCCACCGCGGGCGGGGCGAACTACGCCGCCGTCAAGGCCGCGAGCGAGTCGTGGATGCGGTCGCTCGCCCACGGCTTCACCACGGCCGGGGAGGGGGCCGGCGCGACGGCCGCGGCGGTCACGTTCCGCGTGCGCGCGCTCGCGGGGCTCGAAGACCGGCTCGCGACCTCCGTCGTCGACCTCTGGCAAGCGGATGCCGCGACGCTCAACGGAACCGTGACGGAGCTCACCGCCTGACCCGGGCGCTCGTCGCGACGGCTCAGCTCGGGCCGGCCGAAACGTGCACGGCGTAGCCCCAGCAGCCGGCGTCTTCCCAGCGGTAGTCGTCGCCCGTTCCGGTGTCGCCGTCGAGCGCGAGCTCCCACGCTGCGGCCTGGGCCTCGGTGAGGCCGGTGGGCATGCCGGGGTGGGTGCCGGTCGAATGGTCCGTGTTCCACCATTCCCACATGACATAGCCCTGGCCGGCGCCGGCCATGCAGTCGCGCACGAGCTGCTGGAACGCGCGCCATGCCTCCTGCTCGGCCGCGGACGGGGTCGCCTCGGGGGCGGCGCCGGGATCGGGAGTGCCGTCGAGATCGGGCGTCGGGGTCGGGGTCGGCGTGGGAGTGGGCGTCGGGGTCGGAGTGGGAGTCGGAGTCGGAGTGGGCGTCGGCGTCGGCGTCGGAGTCGGCTCGGGAGCCGGCGTCGGCTCGGGGCTCGGCGGTGCAGCGTCGTCGGAGTCCGCCTCGTCGACGGGCGCAGCCGGGTCGGGAGCGACCTCGCCGTCAGGGCCCTCGACGACGCCGAATCGGTCGGTCGCCACGGGAGCCGGCTGCACGTAGCGGGCGTCTTCACTGATCGGCGCGCCCGTCGTGGCTGCAGCGACGCCCATGAACACCGCGCCGATGAGCAGGGCCATCGCGGCGACGCTCGCCAGCATGACCTTTCGCACCGCGCACCCCCAGATCGCCCGCACCGCTCGGCCCCTCGGCCTTCCGGCGTGTCCGGTCATGTTACACGGTCCACCCGCGAACGGGGGGTGTCACGGTGACGCGGACGTGAACGGCGACGGTCAGGCGGATGACGCCGGCGGCGCCCCTGGGGCCGCATCGGCGTCATCGGATTCGGGCTCCGACGCGACGCCGGTCGAGACATCCGACGCCGATCCCTGCCGCCGGCTCGCGATCAGGAACGGCACCGCGATGAGGTCGATGAGCCCGCCGATCAGGAGTGATCCCGGGTAGCCGTAGACGTCGGCCGAGCGCCCGAGCACCGGCTGGATCACGACGCCGCCCGCGCTGCCGAGGAGCGAGTCGAACGAGAGCACCGTGGCCCGCTGGCTCGACGGGATCATGTCGTTCAGGTAGGCCTGCCGCACCGGGCCGGCTGCGGCGAACACGAGGCCCCACAGTGCGAGCAGCACGATCGCGACCCAGAAGCTGCGGTTCAGGCCCAGCACCACGAGGATCGTCGCGCTCGAGATGGTGGCGATGATGATCGTCGTGGTGCGCTTGCGGAACAACCGGCGCACGCTCGGCGCGAGCCATCCGCCTGCGATCTGCGCGCCGGCGACGATCGCGGCGGCGAGACCGGCGATCGAGTAGGCGCCCTCGTCTCCCCAGAGCTCGAGCAGGTACGGCTGCAGCGCGTAGAACACGTAGATGCCGACGCCGGCGCTGAAGCACGACGCGAGCATCACGTAGCGCACCGGCGGGTTGCCGAGCCCGTGCCTGACGGATGCCGTGAACACCTCGCGCGTCGCCCGCAGCGGGTGGGCCCGCCCGGCCGGCGTGAAGCCGAGGTCTCTCATGACGACCGCGGCGACGATGAACATCACGATGAGAATGCCCGCGCGCACGAGGAACGGCACCCCGAGGTCGGTCACCTGCGCGAGCACGCCGCCGAGCACCGAGCCGCCGAGCATGGCCGCCCCCGACGCCGCCTGGCCGCGCCCGAACACCTTCTCGAGGCTGCCGCGGTAGCCCGTCGCGTGCAGCGCGTCGACGAGCCACGCCTCGACCGCCCCCGAGAAGAACGTGAAGCCGAGTCCGAGCAGCACCGAGACGACCGCCCAGGCCCAGAACGGCGCCGACACGACCCACATCAGGTAGTAGAGGAAGGTCGTGACGGAGAGGGTCACGGTGCCGAGCAGGTACGACACGCGCCGGCCCCAGGTGTCGGCGACCACGCCGGTGGGCACCTCGAAGATCACCATGCCGACGGTGAAGAAGGCGTTGGCGGCGAAGGCCTCGAGATTCGTGAGGCCTGCATCGAGGAGGAACAGCGTGTTGATGCCCCAGATGAAGGATGCCGCGAGCGTGTTGCCGACGAGCAGCGTGAAGTAGATCGACTGCACGCGGCGGGCCGCCGGGTTGGGCGCGGCGGGCGCGGCGGACCGGCTCATGCGCTCCCCCGACGGCTCATGGATTCATCTTCCTCGACGCGGCGCCCCACGCCAAGAGGCGCGTACGCGCGGCGCTGCCATCGTTCGCGCGCATCACGCGAAGGCCGAGTGTTGCGCCCAACGGGCCGCACGGGCACCGATATTCTCCGGGCATGGTGCGCTTCCTGATCCGCGTGGCGATCTTCCTCGGCACCGCCGCCCTCGGACTCCTCGTCGCCTGGATCCTCCTTCCCGGCTTCGACATCGACTGGGCGGGCTTCCTCGTCGCCATGATCGTCTTCGCAATCGCCCAGTCGCTGCTCAGTCCCCTCGTCTCGAAGCTCGCCGCGCGGCACGCGCCGGCCGTGCTCGGCGGCGTCGGGCTCATCTCGACGTTCATCTCTCTCTTGCTCGCGACGGTCATCGCGAACGGGCTGCGCATCGACGGGCTGCTCACGTGGGTGCTCGCCACCGTCATCGTCTGGCTCGTCACTGCGCTCGGCACCTGGCTCCTGCCGCTGATCTTCCTGAAGGACCGCGCGCGGGAGCGACGCAGGGCGCGAGACTGAACCGAGCGGATGCCGCCCGACTGCGTCATCCGTCACCATACGTCGCGTTGGCAACGCCCTCGCACGACACCACTGGAGGTGCAGATGGACCGGGACACTGCGGCATTCGTCGAGACGTATCGCCGATTCCTGGGCGAGGTCGTCAACGCGCCACGGCCGGTCGCGTCCAAGCTGACACCGCTCGGCGAACTCGTCGCCGAGCACTTGGGCGCCGAGGTATCGAGCCTGCCGGTCCTCACCGAATCGATGCCCCCGCATCGTCTCGCCGATGCCGACATCGCCCTCGACGAGTTGAGCGACGCGGGCGACGGGCGACTCCTGGGCGTCGGTGGTGGGCAGCAGCGCGGCCATCACTCGTTCTCCGAACTGCTCGAGAACCCCCACGCGGCGTTCGACGCCGGACCCGTCGACTACCGGGCGGCCGCGACCGGACCGCACTCGGAGCGACGCACGGTGGCGTTCGGCCTTCGGCTGCTCCACCACGACGGGCGCCCTGTCGCCGTGCTGCAGCGGGCGAGCCCACCCGAACACGGCCGCGAGGACGCGCGCCTGGAGGTCATCGCGAGTGACCCAGCCAGCGGCGAGTCGTTCCTCGCGGAGGTGCGCCGCCTGATGCTCGAGCGCAGCGTGCTTCGCGGCCAGGTGCTCACGATCGGCGGCACCGAGTTCGGCCGCGGAACCGGCCAGATGACCTTCCTCGAGCGCCCCGAGGTTTCCGCCCACCGCATCGTGCTCGATGAGACGACGCTCGCCGGCATCGAGCGGCACGTCGTCGGCATCGGAGAGCACCGGGACGCCCTCGCGAAGGCCGGCCAGCATCTGAAAAGGGGACTTCTCCTCTACGGCCCGCCCGGCACCGGAAAGACCCTGACGGTCCGGCACCTGCTCGGGCGAACTGCCGGCACCACCGCGATCCTCCTCAACGGGCCGTCGATCCGCTTCATCACGATGGCCGCCGAGGTCGCCCGCGTCATGCAGCCGTCGATCGTCGTTCTCGAGGACGTCGACCTTGTCGCCAACGACCGCTCGATCTCGCCGTCGAGCCCGGTGCTGTTCATGATCCTCGACGCCCTCGACGGCCTCGAGGGCGACGCCGACGTCACGTTCATCCTCACGACGAACCGCGTCGAGGTGCTCGAACGGGCCCTCGCCGACCGGCCCGGCCGGATCGATCACGCAGCCGAGATCCCCATGCCCGATGGCGCGGCCCGCCGGCGCCTGTTCCGGCTGTACGCCGACGGCCTGCCACTCTCGAGTGAGGCACTCGACGCCGCGGCGGATGAGGCCGACGGCACCACCGGGTCGTTCGCGAAGGAGCTCATGCGTCGCACCGTGCTCGCCGCGGCATCCGAGGGACGCGATCCTGAGGACGGCGACCTGGCGCGCGCGCTCGGGGACCTGCTCTCCACGCGTGCCGAGCTCACGAGGAAGCTGCTCGTGGGTAGCGGCGACGCGCCCCCGCCGCAGGGGCATTCCGGCGGGAGCTTCGGCTTCGTCGGCACCGTTGGGTGACCTTCAGCCGCGGAGGAACATGTCCGTCGTCGTCCCGGCGCGCCGCGGCCGGATCTCCGCCGCGCGACGGATTCGCTGCGGCGACGCCCGCCGATACCGTTGGACCATGTCCGACACCGCCGCGCCCCCCGTCGTCGACGGGGTCGAGTGGGTGCGCCCTCGCCCGGATCGCGTGGGGCTCCGCCGCGACCTCGTGATCGCGCTCGTGCTCGCCGCGGGCACGGCCGGGAGTGTCGTGCTCTATCGCGCCACCGGCTTCGGCGAGGGCGCGCCGTGGTGGGGTTCGGCGCTCTGGGTCGTGGCAATGACGCTGCCGCTCGCCGTGCGGCGCCGCTGGCCCGAGGCCGTCGCGCTCGTGGCATCCGTCGCCTTCGTCGTGGGCGGGGTGACCGAGGTCGGCGAGCTGCTCTTCAGCAACATCTGCCTCTTCGTGGCGATCTACACGGTCGGCGCGTGGGGCAGGAGCCGCCGCGTCGCGACGGTCGTGCGAGCCGTGATCATCCTGGGCATGTTCACGTGGCTGTTCTGGAACCTCATCTTCTACTCGGCCGTGCAGGACTACCTGCCCGAGCTCTCGCGCGGCGGCGACGGGCCGCTCTCGCCGTACCTCGCCTACGGGCTCATCAATGTGATCACCAACCTGCTCTACTTCGGCGGAGCGTGGTACTTCGGCGACGCCGCCCACCGCTCGGCTCGAGCGCGGGCCGAGCTCGAGCAGCGCACCGGCGAGCTCGCCGCCGAGCGAGAGCGCACCCGCGCGCAGGCCGCCGCGCTCGAGCGGGTGCGCATCGCGCGCGAGCTGCACGATGTCGTCGCCCACCACGTGTCGGTCATCGGCGTGCAGGCGGGTGCCGCCCGCCGGGTGCTCGCGAAGGATCCGGATGCCGCCGCCACGTCGCTCTCGGCGATCGAGTCGAGCGCGCGCGAAGCGGTCGACGAGCTGCACGGGCTCCTCGGCACGCTGCGCGCCGACGCCGAGCCGGCGACCACGAGCACGAGCACTCGCGGCGTCGATCGCCTCGGCGAGCTCGTCGCCGAGTCCACTGCCAACGGGCTGCCGACGACGATCGCCGTCGTCGGCGACGAGCGACCCGCGTCGGCGCTCGTCGGCTTGAACGCGTACCGCATCGTGCAGGAGGCGCTCACGAATGCCCGCAAGCACGCGGGCGCCGGGGCCACCGCCGAAGTGCGAGTGCGGTGGTCGGAAGACGCCGTGGAGATCGAGGTCACGAACACCGGGGTCGTGACGCGGGCGACGGGCGGTGCTGTTGCCACCGCCTCTGGTGCCCCTGGTGGCGGTGGCAGTGCCGGTGCGGGTACCGGTGGCGGCGCGGGAGCCGGCGGACTCGGGCAGCTCGGCATGCGCGAGCGCGTCGCCGCCGTGGGCGGGGTGCTCGAGCTCGGGCCGCGGGCGCGAGGCGGTTACCTCGTGCGGGCGAGTTTCCCGCTGCGCCGCACGGCAGGGGCGGGCGCGTGAGCATCCGGGTGCTCGTCGTCGACGACCAGGCGCTCGTGCGCGGCGGCTTCCGCACGATCCTCGATTCGGAGGACGGCATCGAGGTGGTCGGCGAGGCCGCGACGGGCGACGAGGCGATCGCCGAGGTCGCGCGGCTCGCGCCCGATGTCGTGTGCATGGACGTGCAGATGCCCGGCATGGACGGGCTCGAGGCCACTCGCCGCATCACGGCCGACGCGGCATCCGCTGCCGCCGTGCTCGTGCTCACGACCTTCAACCGCGAGGACTACCTGTTCGCGGCACTCGAGGCCGGAGCGAGCGGGTTCCTGCTGAAGAACTCGAGCCCCGAGCACCTCATCGAGGCGGTGCAGGTGGTCGCCCGGGGCGATGCGCTGCTGTCGCCGGATGTCACGCGGCGGGTGATCGAGGCAGTGCGCCAAGACGCCAAGGATCCACGTCTCGAGACGGATGCTGCACCACCTGCCCAGCACGCGGCGCTCGCGAGCCTCACCGAGCGCGAACGGCAGGTGCTCGAGCTCCTCGCCGAGGGCATCTCGAACGCCGAGATCGCGGCGCGCATGTGGGTTGGCGAGGCGACGGTGAAGACGCACGTGTCGAAGGTGCTCATGAAGCTCGGCTTGCGCGACCGCGTGCACGCCGTCGTCTACGCCTACGAGCACGGCGTCGTGCGGCCGGCGGGCTGACGGGCGCTGTTCGTACTGTTCGTGCCGTTCGTGCCACCTCCACGTCCCGGCGTCCCGACGCGCTGTCACTTCCGATACGTCACCGCGAGTATCGTGCGATTTCGTCATGTGAGTTCTGCCTCACATGAGGCGGGGCTCACACGACGTTTCCTGACATACTCGACGCCATGCCCGACGCGCTGCCCCGACCCGTCACCGACGATGAGGTGGCCGAGCCTGGCTGGTACACCGATCCGGAGTCGCCTGACCTGTTGCGCTGGTGGGACGGCGAGGAGTGGTCGGAGACCGATTTCAAGGTCCCCGGCGACGATGGCTACCCCTGGTGGGACGGGAAGTCCCTCCGCAAGCGGTTCGGACCGTTCACGCGAGCGTCAAGGGTTGACGGCGCCGGCATCCCGAGTTATGTTTAAGGAAGTCCTTACATAAGGAGTTGCTTACCTTGGTTGATTCGCCCGATGAGCTCAGCCGGGTGTTCCAGGCGCTCGCCGATCCGACGCGTCGCGAGATCCTCTCGCGCCTCCGCGACGGGTCGATGACCGTCGGCGCACTCGCCGAGCCCTTCGCGATGAGCCGCCCCGCGATCTCGCAGCACCTCAAGGTGCTCGAGCGGGCAGGCCTCATCGAGCGCACCGCCTCGGCACAGTGGCGCACGTGCACCCTTCGCACCGAGCCGCTCGACGAGGCATCCGCCTGGGTCGATCGCCATCGCGGCGAATGGGCGGAGCGGTTCGACCTGCTCGATGAGCGACTCCGCGAACTGAAAGGGAAGACGGATGCCTGAGCAGACTGCCACGAGCGAGAAGCAGTTCACCATCACGCGGGTCTTCGACGCGCCCCGCGAAGCCATCTGGCGGGCATGGACCGATCCCGACGAGGCCGCCACGTGGTGGCACCCTCGAGGGGTCACCACTCCGCGCGAGTCGGTCGAGATCGACGTGCGCCCCGGAGGCCGCTACCGGTACACGATGATCGCACCCGACGGCACCGAGTACCCCACCGCAGGGGTCTACCGCGAGGTCGTCGAGCCCGAGCGACTCGTCTTCACGTGGGGCTCGCCCGACGATGCCGACGACGCGGCCCCGCTCATCACGGTGACCCTCGCCGACCTCGGCGGCCGAACGGAGATGACCTTCCACCTCCACGGCATCGCGGGCGTGCCCGGCGACGAGAACGTCTACGACGGCTGGAGCGAGGCGTTCGACGTGCTCGTCGAGCGGCTCGACGAAGGAGGGCAACGCTGATGGGCCGCCTCATCGTCGAGCAGGTGGTCACCGCCGACGGCTACGCGGCCGACCCCGAGGGTGGCATCGAGTTCTTCGAAGCGCTCGTGCGGCCCGGCGAGAACGGCGAGGTCGACCTCAACGACGCCGAGCAGCTCGACTACGTCTCGCAGGCCGACGCGATCCTCTTCGGCGCCACGACCTACCGCATGTTCGCCGACTACTGGCCGGAGGTCGACCCGAACGTCGAGCAGGTCGCGGAGCTCATCAACCGGCTGCCGAAGTTCGTGGTCTCGAACACGCTGACGGAAGCGCCGTGGGGCAGCGGCCGGATCGAGATCCTCCGCGGTGACGGCGCCGATGCGGCCGCTGCCCTGAAGGAGCGCTTCACGGCCGTCATCGTGTGGGGGAGCCTCACGCTCGCCGACGCGCTGCTTCGCGCGGGACTCGTCGACGAGCTGCACCTGCGCATCGTGCCGGTGCTCCTCGGCGACGGGCGCTCGTTCACCCCGGCCGACGTCGGCGACCGCCGGCTCGAGCTCGACCACGTCGAGGCGAGGCCGGGCGGCGTCGTCAGCCTCCGTTACCTCGTGCGCTGAGTCGACGCGGGGTCGGATGCCTCGGGCTCGCCCTCCGGCGCCCCCGGCTCGCCCTCCGGCTCCCCGGGCTCGCCCGCGGCATCCGTCTCGCCCTCCGGCTCCTCGGCGGGAGCGCCCTGGTACTCAGCCGACAGCAGCCGGTAGGAGCGCGTGCCGAACGCGACGAGGGCCATCGCGACCATGATGAGCCCGGAGAAGAAGAACACGAGCGCGATGCCGCGAGCGTCACCCTCGCCGAGCAGCCAGCCCCAGGTCGCTCGCCCGTCGGCGGAGTCCATGTAGGGGATGATCCAGAACTGCGCGATGGGGGCGATGAGGAACGCCGTGATCGGCGCGGCCGCCGCCTCGAACGCCTGCGCGAAGCCGAAGACGCGACCCTGGCGACGGAACGGCACGACCTTCTGGATGACCGTCTGCTCGGCCGCCTCGACCACCGGGATCAGCGTCATGTAGAGCCAGATGCCGAGCGCGTAGAGCAGCCACCACTCGCGGATCGTGAACAGCGCACCGAGCAACCCCATGATGACGACGACGAGCAGCATCGTGCGGATCGGGTTGCGACCCAGCCCCCATTTCGCGATCACGAGTCCACCGATGATGAACCCCGTCGCGGTGACGCCGAGCACGACACCCCACGCCTCGACCGGGAAGAGCGTCAGGCCGTACGGGTCCATCAGTGCGATGTAGACGCCGCCGATGAAGTTGTTGAACGTCGAGAACAGGATGAGGGCGAACAGTCCGGGCGCGGCCCGGATCGCGGAGATGCTGCCCTTCAGGTCGATCGGCGGCGGCCGCTCGCCGTCGGCCACCGGGTGGTCCTCGGGAATGCGCACGAAGAACAGGTGCACGAGCGCGACGAGGGTCGCCGCGATCGCGATCGCGAGGGTCCAGCCCATGCCGACGAAGCCGATCGCGAGCCCGCTGAACACGCTCGTGACGATGAACGCGAGCCCCTGCACCGTGCCGACCATGCCGTTCGCGTTCGCGTGCCGCTCCTCGGGCACGAGCAGGGTGACCGTGGTCGACAGCGCGATGTTGCGCATGTTCTCGACGACCGAGCCGAAGAGGATGATGCCGGAGAACAGCCAGAACCACGGCCTGCCCAGGTCGACGAGGGCCGACTCGGGCTGCAAGAGGTACAGGATCCCGGCCACGATGAACGCGCCGAGGGTGATCACGCTCGAGAGCACCATGACCCGGTGCTTGCGGTGGCGGTCGACGATCGTGCCGAAGAGGATCGAGAACACGGCGATGAGGAGCATGTACGCACCGCCGATGATGCCGGTCGCGAGCACCGAGCGGGTCTCGAGGTACACCCAGAACGTGAGCGCGAACCAGAGGAAGCTCGTCGTGACGTTCGCGATCATCGTGTTCGCGAGCACGTGCAGGAACATCCGCATGCCGCCCGGCGGAGGCGACACGGCGGCAGACGACGTGGGGGTCGACGTTGACGCCGACGCTTCCCCCGCCTCGGATCCGTTGAATCCGTTGGTCACCGTGCGATCCTAACCAGCGGCAGCGACATCCGAAAGCCCCCTCCGCCTCCGCCGCACGACGGAGGCGGAGGGGCACGACAGAGCACGAGAACCCGTCGTGCGGCGGATGCCCCGGCCACGCGGCATCCGTAGCGTTGAGCCATGCTCGAACTCCATGACGTCAGCAAGCGCTACGGCGACCGACCCGCCCTCGATGCGGTGAGCTTCACCGTCGGCGACGGCCGCCTCACGGGATTCGTCGGCGGCAACGGCGCCGGCAAGACCACCGCGATGCGCATCATCCTCGGCGTGCTCGCCGCCGACTCGGGCCGCGTCACCCTCGGCGGCATGCCGCTCGGCGACGTCGACCGCCGCCGCTTCGGCTACATGCCCGAGGAACGCGGCCTCTACCCGAAGATGCGCGTGCTCGAACAGACCGTGTACCTCGCTCGCCTGCACGGCTGGGCGCCGGCGGCCGCACGGCGCAACGCCCTCGAGCTGCTCGAACGGCTCGACCTCGGCGAGCGCGTGAACGACACGATCGAGTCGCTCTCACTCGGCAACCAGCAACGCGCGCAGATCGCGGCGGCGCTCGTGCATCGCCCAGAGGTGCTCGTGCTCGACGAGCCGTTCTCCGGGCTCGACCCGATGGCCGTCGAGACGGTGCAGGGCGTGCTCGCCGACGTCGCGGCATCCGGCGCCCCCGTGCTCTTCTCGTCGCACCAGCTCGACATCGTCGAGCGGCTCTGCGACGACCTCGTGATCATCGCGGGCGGCCGCATCCGGGCCGCGGGCAGCGGCGAGGCACTGCGCGAGCAGCACGGCTCCGAGCGGTGGGAGCTGCTCATGAACGGCGACGCCGGCTGGCTGCGCGAGGCGCCCGGCATCACGGTCGTCGAGTTCGACGGCGGGTGGGCGGTCTTCGAGGCCGAGACGGATGCCGCGAGGCAGGCCGCGCTCGCCGAGGCCGTCGCCCGCGGCGAGGTCGTCACCTTCACGCGCGAGCACACGACGCTCGCCGAGATCTTCAAGGAGGTCGTGCTGTGACCCGGAACGAAGGTTTGGGTGCGGGCAGTGGCCTCGATACGGGCGCTTCGCGTCCTACTCGACCACCGGAGGGCGAGCGGCGCACACCGCGCTTCGTCGACAGCGTCTCGCTCATCGCGGGGCGCGAGATCACCATGCGGCTGCGCAGCAAGGCGTTCCTCATCTCCACGGGCGTGCTCATGCTCGCGGTGCTCGCCTCGGTCGTGCTCGGCAGCGTGTTCGGCGGGCAGGAGCAGACGCCGAAGGTCGCCGTCGTCGCGGGGGCGTCCTCCGTCGTCGACGGCAATGACGAGCTCGAGGCGGTGCCCGTGGCCGACGAGGCGGAGGGCGAGCGGATGCTGCGAGCCGGCGATGTCGACGCGATCGTGGCGCCCGCGGCATCCGACCCTCTCGGCATCACGGTGATCGGACTCGATTCGGCGCCCCGCGAGGTTGTCGGTGCACTCTCGGTGTCGCCTTCGGTCGAGCTGCTCGAACCCGCCGCGACCGACCCCGGGCTCGCCTACCTCGTGGCCTTCGGTTTCGGGCTCGTGTTCTTCATGTCGGCGCTCACGTTCGGCACGACGATCTCGCAATCGGTCGTCGAGGAGAAGCAGACGCGCGTCGTCGAGATCCTGCTGTCCACGGTGTCGGCGCGGGCACTGCTCACGGGCAAGGTGATCGGCAACAGCGTGCTCGCGCTCGGGCAGATCGTCGCGATCGCGGTGCTCGCGACGCTCGGCATGATCCTCACCGGACAGCGGGTGCTGCTCGGCGGTCTGGGCACCTCGGTCGTGTGGTTCGTCGTGTTCTTCGCGATCGGCTTCGTGATGCTCGCGGCGCTCTTCGCCGCGACGAGCGCGATGGTGTCGCGAGCGGAGGACATCGGCTCGGTCACGACGCCCGTGACGATGCTCGTGATGATCCCGTACTTCCTCGTCATCTTCTTCAACGACAACCCCACGGTGCTCGCGATCATGAGCTACGTGCCGTTCTCCGCTCCGGTCGGCATGCCGATGCGGTTGTTCCTCGGCTCGGCCGAGTGGTGGGAGCCGCTCGTGTCGCTCGTGATCCTCGTCGCGACGACGGCGCTCGCGGTCGTGATCGGCGAACGCATCTACCGCAACTCGCTCCTGAAGACGGGCGCGCGCGTCAAGCTCGCCGAGGCGCTGCGCGGCTGAGCGGATGCCGCCGGGTGGGAGGATGGACCGGTGACCGAGCAGCTCCATGACACCGCCGTGCGCGGCTTCGCCTCAGACAACTACTCCGGCGTGCACCCCGAGGTGCTCGCCGCGATCGCCACGGCGAATGGCGGGCACCAGGTGGCCTACGGCGAAGACGTCTACACCGACCGCCTGCAGGAGGTGTTCGCGCAGCACTTCGGCGAGGGCGTCGAGGTCTTCCCGGTCTTCAACGGCACGGGCGCGAACGTCACCGGGCTCCAGTCGATGCTGCCCCGCTGGGGCGCGGTCATCAGCGCGACCACGGCGCACATCAACTCCGACGAGGGCGGCGCGCCCGAGCGGGTCGGCGGCATCAAGCTGCTCACCGTGCCGACGCCCGACGGCAAGCTCACGCCCGAGCTCATCGACCGCGAGGCGTGGGGCTGGGGCGATGAGCACCGCGCACAGCCGCTCGTCGTCTCGATCACGCAGACCACCGAGCTCGGCACGGCCTACACGGCCGACGAGATCCGCACGATCGCCGACCACGCGCACGAACGCGGCATGAAGCTGCACATGGACGGTGCCCGGGCGTCGAACGCCGCGGCATCCCTCGACCTGCCGCTGCGGGCCTTCACGCGCGACGCCGGCGTCGATGTGCTGAGCTTCGGCGGCACCAAGAACGGGGCGCTCGGCGCCGAGGCGATCGTGGTGCTGAACCCCGAGGCATCCGAGGGCCTGAAGTTCCTGCGCAAGCTCAACATGCAGCTCGCGTCGAAGATGCGGTTCGTCTCGGCGCAGCTCATCACGCTGCTCGAGGGCGACCTCTGGCTCGAGAGCGCCGGGCACGCGAACGCGATGGCGCGACGCCTGCGCGACGCGCTCGATGCCGGCATCGCGGCGGGCGAACTGCCCGGCCTCGGCTTCACGCAGCAGACCCAGTCGAACGGCGTGTTCGCGACGCTGCCGGCGGGGGTCGCCGACCGCCTTCGCGAGCGCGGCTTCCGGTTCTACGACTGGGATGCCGCGAAGGGCGAGGTGCGCTGGATGTGCTCCTTCGACACGAGCGAGGCCGACATCGACGCATTCGTCGCGGGCATCCGCGAGGAGCTCGCGCGCGCGTAGGGCGGCTTGGGCAAAGCCCGCCAAAACAGGCACCCTGCCTGAGAGTATGCAGAGACATGGAATAGCGGATGCCGCGCAGCGTTGCACCGCGTGGGTCGACGACGCCCCGGCATCCGTTCATCCCCCATGAAAGCCGTGTTCGCATGACCCTCATCACCGACATCACCTCTCGCAACGCCCAGACCGAGGCCGCGCTGATCACCCCGCTCGTCGAGCGCTGGAGCCCGCGCGCCTACGACCCGACCGCTGAGGTCGACCCCGCCGTGATCCGAACGATCCTCGAGGCCGCTCGCTGGGCGCCGTCGGCGAACAACACCCAGCCGTGGCGCTTCCTCGTTGCGCATCGCGGCACCGATGCATTCACCAAGGTGCACGACACGATGGTGGGCTTCAACCAGGCGTGGACCGACTCGGCCGCCGTGCTCATCGTGAACGTCGCCGAGATCATCGACCCCGAAGGCAAGGCGCGTGCGTTCGCCCGCTACGACCTCGGCCAGGCCGTCGCGCACCTCACGGTGCAGGCGCAGCACGAGGGCCTGCACACCCACCAGCTCGGCGGGTTCGACGCCGCGAGGCTCCACGCGGCGTTCGGCCTCGACGCGAACCTCGAGGTCGTCTCGATCACCGCGATCGGCGTGCTCGGCGACATCGACACGCTCCCCGACGTGCTGCGTGAGCGCGAGTCCGCACCGCGTCTGCGCAAGCCGCTCGGCGAGCTCGTGCTCGCGGGCGAGTAGCAGCGGCGTTTCCGAAGCGCTTCACGGCAATGTAGGAACTCTCGAGCCTCCTTCCGGCGTGTCACCGCCCGCGGAGAGGGCTGATCGGCGTTTCTTCCTACGTTTCCGATGCGGGGGCGCGGAAGTCGCAAACGGGCCGGCCTCCGAAGAGACCGGCCCGTCGATGTGCGTCAGCGGATGCCGCGGATCAGCGCCCGATCGCGGCCAACGCGTTCACGATGCCGTCGCCGAAGAAGCCGTTCTTCGTCGGCCCGCCTTCGCAGGTGTGCGTCGTGGTGGCGGTCACCCCGGTCGGCAGGTGCCGCACGTAGGTGAACGCCGCCGGGTCGGGGCACGCCGTGTCGACGGCTGACGACAGCAGGATCGACTCGGTCATCGCGGGCGACAGCGTCTTGCCTCCGTGCGCCTTGTCGGCATGGCCGAACTGCCCGACGATGAGCGCGGCGACACCGGCAGCGTGCGGGGAGGCCATCGACGTTCCCTGCAGGTACTGGTAGTACGCGCAGGTCTCGCCCGAGGCATCGCAGTTCTTCACCGCCCACGGAACGACGACGTCACCGTTCTCGTCGATCGCGCCCTCCTCTTCAGCGAGAGCGGCCGGGTAGGCCGCGAGGATGCCGCCGGGGTACTGGCGGGTGCCCTCGGCGTTGTCGTACACATCACCGCCGGGGGCGGCGACATCCACGTACCCATTGCCGTAGTCGGAGTAGTAGGCCTTGCGGTCGCTCTGGCCCGTGCTGCTCACCGTGATCACGCCGGCACCCTCGCTCGGCATCGAGGTGCACGAAGCCGGGTCGAGGAGGTCACGCGTGTACGCGACCTCGCCGGGCTCGCTCGCGAAGTCGGGGCTCGAGGAATCGGAGATCACCTTGGTGTAGTCGGTCGCGCCGTTCCCCGCCGCGGATACCAGCGTGACACCGTGATCGCGTGCGTAGTCGAGGGCGCGCTGCATGGCGGTGACGATCGTCTGCTGTTCGGCCTGGTCTTCAGCCGAGTCGGCCGGGTGCGACGTGCAGTTGAACAACCAGGGGTCGACGTAGTAGCTCATATTCACGACGTCGATGCCGACGTCCCCGGCGTAGGTGAGCGCGTCGACGGATGCCTGCAGGAAGAAGTAGCCCGAGTCCTGGGCGGCGCGCAGGTTCACGAGCTTCACGTCGGGCGCGACGCCCGCGATGCCGATGCCGTTGATGGGCGAGCCGATCGTGGAGGCGACATGGGTGCCGTGTCCGTTCTCATCGACGTCGGCGGCGTCCTCGCACGACTGGTCGGGCTCGTCCGCACAGGGGCCGTCGATCGGATCACCGTTCGCGTCCACCTCGATGTCGACCGTGAAGTTGCGGCTCAGTTCAGCGTCGAAGTTCGGGGCGATGTCGGGGTGCGAACCGTCGACGCCCGTGTCGATGATGCCGACGAGCACGCCCGCAGTCTTGTCGTGGCGGTACGAGCCGTCGACCGTCGCGTCGATCGCCTGCATGTCCCATTGGAGGTCGGCGAGCGGCTCGGCGACCGGCTTCCCCTTCGAGGGGCGCGTCGCAGGCGCTCCGGTCGCGGCCGCTGCCCCAGGCCCGCTGCTCCGGAGATCGTTCTTCGCAGCATCCGACTTCTCGGCAGCACCAGCACCCTTCTGAGACTCGGGAACGTCGGCGAAGACGCGGTTGAGGGCGGTGCCTTCGATCACGGCCTGTGCGGCTGCCTCGGAAGCGAAGTCGGATTCGGTCGTGACCACCGTCGCGACGCCCACCTCGGTGTTCTCGGCGACGATCGTGCCACCCGCTGCCTCGACTGCGGCTCGCGTCGCCGCTGCGGAGGCACCCTCGGCGAACAGCACGACGTACTGCTGCTCGCCAGCCACCTCGCCTTCAGCCGAAGTGATCGCACCGGCCGGCGAGGCGACGAGCGCCGTCAAGGCCAGTGCGAGGGTGGATGTCGCGGCGAGAGATCTCAATCCGGGCATATGCGTCCAATCCGTGAGCGGTCAATGAGCGCGATCCTTCCACGCCCCTCGAACGCGGGACAAGGGGGACTCGCAACGTCCCGGCGAATCCGCGCGCTCGTTCATCAGGCGGGCAAGTTCTTGCGTCGTATGAACGAATCTTGCGTCGACGGGCCCTCTGGCTTCACGTTCTGCGTACTTGGCTCAGGGGCGCAGCAGCACCTTGATCGCCCGGCGCTCATCCATCGCGGCATACGCCTCGGCGGCCTCGGCGAGCGGCAGCTCGAGGTCGAAGACCCGGCCGGGCTCGATCGCTCCTGAGAGCACGTCGGGCAGCAGCTCCTCGATGTAGCCGCGCACGGGCGCGACGCCGCCGTTGACGCCGACGTTGCGGTCGAACAAGGGGCGCACGGGCAATTCGGGCCCGCCGTTCGGCACGCCGACGTAGCCCACCATGCCACCGGGGCGCGTCGAGCGGATCGCCTGGTCCATCGACTCCTTCGTGCCGACGCACTCGAGCACCTGATCGGCGCCGATGCCGCCGGTGAGCTCACGCACCCGGGCGACGCCCTCGTCGCCGCGCTCCTCGACGATGTGGGTCGCGCCGAACGCGCGCGCGAGCGCCTGTCGCTCAGGATGCCGCGACATCGCGATGATCGTCGACGCCCCGAGCCGCTTCGCCGCGATGATCGCGCACAGCCCGACGGCGCCATCGCCGACGACGGCGACCGTGTCGCCCTCGCCGACGCCGGCCGATACCGCGGCGTGGTGGCCGGTGCCCATGACGTCGCTGAGGGTCAGCAGCCCGGGCACGAGCTCATCGGGGACCGGTCCGGGCACGACCACGAGCGTGCCGTCGGCGAGCGGCACGCGCACTCGTTCGCCCTGGCCGGCGTCGGCGAAGGCGCCCGTCTTGTCGTTGCCTCCCCACCAGCCGCCGCCCAGGCACGAGGTGCTCACGCCGTTGCGGCAGTTCGCGCATGTGTTGTCGCACACGTAGAAGGGGGCGATCACGAAATCGCCGACGGCGACGTTCGCGACATCCGGCCCGATCTCCTCGACGACGCCCACGAACTCATGCCCGATGCGGTGCGGCTCGCGCGTCGGCGTGATGCCACGATAGGGCCAGAGGTCGGAGCCGCACACACAGGCGGCGACGACCTTCACGATCGCGTCGACGCCGGTCGACAGCACGGGGTCGGGCACGGTCTCGACGCGGATGTCACGTTCTGCGTGAATGAGGGTCGCAAGCATGGAATCGAGCCTATTCGAACGACGGCATCACGAATTCAGGGGACCACGAAGCCACCCAGGTCAATAGCGACCGACGCGTTCACCGAGTTCTCCCCACCGAGCACCACGATCCGCTTGGGCTGAAGCCGCTCCAACTCACCCTTCACGACCTCGGGCACCACCCACGGGGCAACCAACAGCACCGGCCCGCCACGCAACGCGGCAACCGGCCCCGCAGCCAAGGCATCGGGGAAGTTCAACCCATTCGCGACATACACGACCTCGACACCAGGCTCGAACTGCTCCTTCGACACCGCCACAGCCGTCGCAAACCGATCAGCACCAGCCACACGCGACACCCCCTCGGAGGCATATCCACCCAAGTCAGCAGCGACCGACGGGTTCACCGAGTTCTCGCCACCGAGCACCACGATCCGCTTGGGCTGAAGCCGCTCCAACTCACCCTTCACGACCTCGGGCACCATCCACGGGGCAACCAACAGCACCGGCCCGCCACGCAACGCGGCAACCGGCCCCGCAGCCAAGGCATCGGGGAAGTTCAACCCGTTCGCGACATACACGACCTCGACACCAGGCTCGAACTGCTCCTTCGACACCGCCACCGCCGTCGCAAACCGATCAGCACCAGCCACACGCGACACCGGAGCCGACGGCGGCTCCGAGGCTTCCTGGATCAACACCGGCTCGCTCGCCCGAGTCGTGGCCTGGTACCCCTCCTTCGTGGCAATGACCTCGACCGCGATCGCCGTGCCGGCGTCGGTCGCCGAGGGCTCGTAACTCGTCTCGGTGGCACCGGCGATCGGGAGTCCGTCGCGCGTCCACTGGAACGACAACTCGACGGGAGCCGGCTGCCAGTCGCCCGGCACAGCCATCAGCATCGATCCGACCACCGGATCACCGATGATCGTCGGCGTCGGCGGCGCGGGGAATTCGAGCAACGGCTCGCAAGAGCCGGGGTCGACGAACTCATGCGTCCACCGAGACTCGCCGGTCGTGCCCCAACCGTCGTCGAACCGGGCCGTCACGGTATAGGTGACCCCTTCATTGGGTCTCCACGGCTCACCGTCGTACGACTCGCCACCGTCGCCGTACATGCCGTTGTTCGGGTTCCAGTTCCACGACCCGTGCGGGAAGTCCTCGAGGAGGACGTGCGCCCCGGCTTCGCAGGTCGCATCGGTGAAGACCGGTGCGGGAACGGTCACGGTCTCGAACACGGCGTCGGTCTCGACCGCGAAGTCGAGCGCGGCGAATCCTGGCTCGTAGGGAACGGGATCGTCGATGCCGCTGGGCCACTTCGAAAACCGTGTTCCGTCACGGGAGAGAGTGACCGTATGGTCGCCGGGGAACGAGTAACGGACCTCGACCAGCTCGGCGACGCCCGGAGCCCAGGTCGCGCCCTCGAGCGGCACGGACGCTACGCCCGAGGTGGCCGGTTCGCCGTTCCACATGACATACACCTGTCGACCGAGCCCGTCGAGGTACGCGAACGAGACCCACTGCACCGGCGCGTCGAATTCCCACCCGATCGCGGCGCCCTCGCCGTCGTGAATGACGTCGCCGGAGACCCGGGTCACGGAGGTGAGCGACGGCACCGCGGCGAGGTCCACGTCGGAGTCGACGGTGAATGCGAGCCCCGCGAGACCGCCCGACGGAAGGACGGCATCCGCGACGCCCGGCGGACTCTTCTGCGTCACTGCGCCGGTCGCATCGAGCGCCATCCAGGAGTTCCCCCACTCATAGTGGATGCCGTCGAAGACGGTCTCTCCGCCCGCCCAGGTTGCGGTGTCGATCTCCCACCGGGCCACGCCCTCGGTCGCCGCCGGTTCCCCGGTCGCCCACTTCGTCCAGTAGGCAGCGTGCCGCTGTCCGACCGCATCCCGGAAATATACCTGCACACTCTCTACCGGGCGGTCGAACGACCATGCGACCTGGAGCTCTCCGCCGTCGGTGACCACTTCGGGCGAGAGGAGCGACGCGCTCGACAACGTGGGCGGAATCGAGAGATCGATATCGGACTCCACCGTGAACGGCGTGTACGAGATCGCCGCGGTGGCCGGGGGGATCTCGCCCGTGTCGCCCGACGTCCAGCGCAGCTCGCCATTCGCGTCGAGCGTCACCGACCTGGAGGCGGCGCCGGAGCCCCAGTTGTATTGGATCTGTTCGAGCTCGATTTTGCCGGCGGGCCATCGCGCCGTATCGACGTCGGCATATGCCCGGCCGGACTCGGCGGCACCATTCCACATTCCGGCGGACAGGGAATGCACGCCGCCCAGGGAGTCGCGCAGCATGATCCACACCGAGTCGACTGGGCTGTCGAAGGCCCACTCGACCCAGACCTCGTCACCGTTGCGCACGACGTCGGGCGAGGTGCGGGTGAGCGAGGTCAGCAGCGGCGCGGCACCGGGGTCGTAGGCGGAGTCGACGACGAACGTCAGCTGGCCGAGTCCGCTCGCCGGAAGGGTCGCGTCGGCGAGACCCGTCGGCTGCTTCCAGTTGACGGTTCCGGATCCATCGAGCGACATCGAGCCGCCGCTCCAGGAGTATTCGATGCCGGAGAAGACGACCTCGCCTCCAGCCCAGGCGGGTGTGTCGACCTGCGCACGCGCGATGCCCGCGTTGGCACTGGAGCCGCCGTCGTTCCAAGCGCTCCATTCGACGCGGTGATCTCTGCCGATGGAATCCCGAAGGCGGAAGACCACCGAGTACATGGGCCGGTCGAACTCCCAAGCGATCTCGACCGCCTCGCCGTCTGCCAGCACGTCGCCAGATGTGCGTGTCGCGCTCACCAGCATGGCGGGAATCGAGAGGTCGATGTCGGACGTGACGTCGAAGCCCACCACGTCGATGGCCTGCCCTGCGGACGGAACTTCGGCGAGCCCCTCGCTCTTCCACACCACTGCCCCGGTGGCGTCGAGCTCGACCGAGTAGTACTTCTCGCCCGTCGTCCAGGCGTACCTGATCCCGGCGAATGCGATCGAGCCGCCCGGCCATATCGACGTGTCGACCGTTGCCCGGGCTTCGCCTGAGGTCATCGCGCCGGAACCGCCGTGGAGGTGCTGGTGCTCGTCCAAACTGTCGCGCAGAATCACCGACACATATTCGACCGGCGCATCGAACTCCCAGGCCACGACGACGTCGTCGCCCTGCGCCACGACATCAGCCGAGGTCCGGTGCAGCGAGACCAGGTTCGGAGCGATCTCGCTGGCCATCGCAGCCGACGGCTGCCAGATCGAAAGGAGGGTCACGAGCGCGACGAGCAGGGCAACAAGCGACCGCGGTCGCCGCCCCGAGTTGTTCGGGTACACGGGGCAGGAATCCAGTCTCTCGAAGGTAGGGTGATCGCAGCCTAAGGCAGAAACGGGCTGGGTCGGCCGCGTTTCACAACCCCCGTTCTGGGGAGTTGCGAAGCGGCTGACGCGACGTTCCGTCGCCTCACACGTGCGGCACGAACGCCTGCCACGCGAGTCGCTTCTCGCGCCGGGGGTCGGCTTCGACGCGGTCCACGCCGTCGAAGATCAGGGTGCGGCGCTCGCCCTCCTCGTAGGCGGGCCAGTCAGGGCCCGGGGCACCGGATGCCGCGAACTGGATCCAGTGCCGCTGCATCCGTAGTCCGACCTCGCGGAACATCCGCCGCCCGCCGAGCAGGGTGAGCCCGGTGCCGACGACCGTGTCGAACCGCTCGAACAAAGCGAAGAGCTCGAGCCCGTGCGTCGCGTCGAGGCCCATGAGCCGAGCGGTTCGAGGCGCTGCGTCGAACCGGTAGAAGAACACGGGCGCGTAGCGGGAGTGCCGTTCGGCGGCCTTCACGGTCGGGAACCAGAACGTGAAGTCGCCGGCGAAGTCGGCTGCGGGCCGGCGTTCGGGAAGGCCGGGATACAGCCGCTTGATCGCCTTGCGCGACTTCTTCCTCGTGTTCGTGAAGATCGCGCGAATGCGCGGCTTCGTCGTCGGCAGGATGCTGATGCGCCCCTCGAAGAGCGAGCCCTCGCGGTCGTTCGTGCCGATGATGAGCGGTATGCGGTGTGCGAGGCCGTCGCGGAATGCGTCGAGCGGGCGGTGCGGGAGGAACTCCCCGTCGATGACGGGCGCGAGGCTGATCGTGCCCGGGTTCTCATCGGGCGTGCGGATGGTGAGGGCGGTCGTCGCCTCGGCGAGCACCATCGGATCGGCCGCGCAGAGCATCGCGGCCGCGGCATCCGTCGACTCGCTCTCGAGGTCGTCGTCGTCGACGATGCCGCTGAGGATGCCCACATACTCGCGCGCCCAAGTCGCCGCCGTCTCGGGGAGGTAGACCGCGTTCGCCGGCGAGCTCTGGGCGATCGCCCGCGCGAACAGCCCCTCTGCGGAGGGCACCGTCATGAGCGTCGTGACCGAGTTGGCGCCGGCGGACTCGCCGAGCAGGGTGACGTTGTCGGGGTCGCCGCCGAAGGCGCGGATGTTGCGGCGCACCCACTCGAGCGCGGCCACCTGGTCGCGGAGTCCCAGGTTGCATTCGATGGGGCGATCGGCGGTGGAGTAGGCGCGGAAGTCGAGCCATCCGAGCGCCCCGAGGCGATAGTTGAGGCTCACGTAGACGACGCCGTGTCGGCGCACGAGGCGTTCGCCCTGACGCGGATACTCGCCCGAGGAGCCGACGCTGTACGCACCGCCGTGGATGAAGACCATCACCGGGCGCCCGCGACCCGGCGCCTCGCCGTCGTCGGGCGCGGTGACGTTCAGGCTCAGGCAGTCCTCGCTGCGCGGCAGGTGATCGGCCGCGCCGATGAACTGGCCCTTGCGCTTCTGGGGAGCGACCGGGCCGAACACCGAGGCGTCGCGCACGCCGTCCCACCCGGGTGGCGGTCGCGGCGCACGAAACCGCAGCTCGCCCGCCGGCGCCGCTGCATACGGGATGCCCCGCCACAAGCGCACCCCTCGCCGGCGGATGCCGCGCACCGCGCCCTCCGCGAGATCCGCGACGAGGGCAGCGTCGGTGCGAGTCGCGCCGAGCAGCAGCATGCTTCGAGCCTACGGCGAGGTCGGAAGGATTCGCAGCATGGACGCCCGGCCCAAGGGCGCGTACCCTGAACCCGAGCATTGCTCAGATGTACTCGCTATCGGAGACGGAGACGACAATGAAGCGCTCACTGATCATCGGCGGGATCGCCGTCGCAGCCGTACTGACGATGGCCGTTCCTGCACCGGCCTTCGCTGACCCGGTGGAGGTCGTTCACTGGGAGGACAGCGGCTCCGAGGTGCTCGAGGTCGGGGCGGAAGACTGGTGCCCGGCTGAGATCGTCGACTTCGAGGTCGCCCACAGCTGGGAGGGGAGCGGCATCGACCGCATCACTGCCGACCGCGACGGTCTCATTCGCTTCGCCGCGACGTTCCAGTGGGTGGACACGTACAGCGCGAACGGCAAGACCTTCGTGGTCGACCAACAGGGGAATGTCCGGGACCACAAGATCGAAGACAACGGCGACGGCACCCTGACCATCTGGTTCAAGAACTCGGTGCGGACGGAAGTTCTGCTTGATGGGGAATTCTTGTTCCACGACTCCGGCCTCGCCGAGGGAGCCTTCATCGTCGACGACAACGACACGCCGTCGGATCCCGAGGACGACACCTTCATCGGACCGGTGGGGGACGACGAGTTGCACGGCCGCTTCGACACCGGCGAGCGCGACTTCTGCGAGGACATCGCGCTCTACCTCGGCGAGTGAACAGAAGGACGCGAGCTATGCGTCCGACGCCCCGATGAGCCGCGCGAGCGCCTCCAGCCCCGGCGGGCTGTACTCCCGCAGCCGCGCTCGCGCGTCGAGGAGCGCCGGCGATCCGGGGTGCCCGGGCGGGATCCGCGCCGGGTTGAGCGCCACGCCCGCGGACCACTCGGCGATGTCGGGCTCCGCGCCGAACGCCATCGCGGACCGCGTGCCGATGACGACCATGCGCGCCCATTCCGCGAGCGAGTCGGGGAGGGGCGAGGGCGCGCAGATCCGGTTCTTCTCCTCGTCGTCGTGGCGGGTCGCCTCGACGTACCCGATCAGCGCCGCTCCGAAGCACGGGAAGCCTGCCCGGATCGGCTGGAGGGTGATCGCATCGGGCCGCCAGACGGGGACCAGGGGCGGATACTTCAGCCCGTCGGCCGCGCAGTGCACGACGACCGCGTCGTCGGCGACGGCGACCGATCCGTCGGCGAACCCGAGCCTGCCCCGGTCGACGGTCACGATGTGCCCGCGACGCACGACGTTCTCGAGGGTCCGCAGCTGGTTGAGCTCCCACGTCGCGAGGGTGGGCGCCTTCGCCATCGTGGGCATGACCGCACGATCGATTCTCAGCATGACGCCGGCGTCCTCGAGCCGGAGGAACACCTCGTCGAGGGAAGTTGCGCCCGCTGCCACTTGCATCGTGTCGGCGGCCATGCCCAGGAAGACGGCCGGTTCGGGCTGCACCACGGCACGGTTGAGCATCCACGGCTCCCGTGGCCGCACCCAGCAGATCGCATCGGCGTCCACGCCGCGCGAGAGCAGCCAGATGCAGGCGTCGGTCGCCGTCTTGCCGGAGCCGGCGATCACGTACTGGCTCGGCGCGTCTTCGAGCCGGGCGAGGTCGTTGACCGGCAGCACGTGTACGTCGTCGGCGACCCCGAAGGGGGGAGGCTTCTCCGCCGGGATGCTGGGTGCCAGGTAGCGGGCGTCGACGATCCGGCAGTGCTCCGGCACCTCGAACCGTTCGCCGGAGATGCGCGAGACGAAGGTACGGCCGCCGACGTACTCGCTGTTGGCGAAGAACTCGACCTTGCCGGACTCGACCATCCGGTCGAGCGCCCGCGCGTAGTAGAGGCAGATCTCGGCCTGGGTGGCGCGCTCCTGCAGGCCCTTCTCCGGCCCACGCTGCTGCACCTGCCCGCCGCCGAGCAGGGTTGAGGCGACCCCGTAGAAGGCGGACGCCTGGTGCAGCCGGACGAAGGGGTACGCCTCGAGCCAGTGCCCGCTCACGCCGTGGCGGCGATCGACGAGGGCGACGCGCACTTCGGCGTGGTCCGTCAGGGCATCCGTGAAGGCCATCCCCATGGCACCGGCTCCGACCACGAGGTAGTCCGCTTCGACGATGCGCGTCATGAACCCACGATGGCACTCCGGTGGCCCGGCATCCATACCCAACAGGAGGTACCGACATGCGATGTCGGTGGAGTCCGGCAGAATACTGAGGTGATCGGCATCAGGGGGTTCTGGAGCGCGCTGCCCACCGAGGGTCGATGGCTGCTGTCGACAGTCGCCATCCAGACGCTCGGCCGCGGGCTGACCCTGCCGTTCACGATCATCTACCTGCACGAGGTGCGGGGCTTCGACCTCGGGCTCTCCGGCGGGTTGATGAGCCTGATCGCGATCGTCGGACTGATCGTGACCGGACCGGGCGGCACCCTGATCGACCGGTTCGGCGCCCGGAAGATCCTGCTCATCGGGCTCGCCGCGATGATCGCCGGCTGCACGCTGCTCGCGTTCGCGACGCACCCTGCGGTCGCCGCCGTCGCCCTCGTGCTCATCGGCGTGAACTTCGGCGTCTCCTGGCCGGGCTTCAACGCACTGATTGCGGCAGTGGTCCAAGGCGACCTGCGTCAGCAGTACTTCGGCGTCAACTTCGCGCTCGTCAACCTCGGCATCGGCGTGGGCGGCATCATCGGCGGGTTCTACATCGACGTCGACTCCCCCGAGACGTTCACCGTGATCTTCCTCGTCGACGCCATCAGCTGCCTCGTACCGGTGGCACTGTTGCTCGGGCCGCTCCGGCACGTCCGAACCCAGGCCGCGCACAACGACGACGCCCCGCCGGTCGGAGGCTATCGCGAGATCCTCCGGCAACCGGCGGTGCTGTGGCTGACCCTGCTCACGTTCCTCGCGATGTTCATCGGCTACGGCCAGTTGGAGGCCGGGTTCCCGGCCTACGCGCGGCAAGTGGCCGAGGTGTCGACCCGCGTGGTCGGCCTCGCGTTCGCCGTGAACACCGCGGTGATCGTGCTGTTGCAGTTCATCGTGCTCAGACGCATCAGCGGGCACCGTCGCACTCGCGTCATGTGGGTGATGGCAGCGGTGTGGGCGGTTGCGTGGCTGGCCTTGGGGTTCGCCGGGCTGCTGCCCGATTCGGTGGCGGCCGCCATCGGGGTCCTGGCATTCATGGGCATCTTCGCGTTCGGCGAGACCCTGCTGCAACCCACGGTGCCCGCGATCTACAACGACCTCGCCTCCGATCACAACCGCGGCCGCTACAACGCGATCAACTCGGCGGCGTTCCAGGGTGGCGCGATCACCGGGCCGATCGCCGCGGGCCTGCTGCTCGACTGGGGCCTGAACGAGGTGTTCATCATCATCATGGTCGTCAGCTGCGTCGGCATCGGCGTGCTGGCGGCCGCGCTCGAACGCCGCATCCCGGCGAGCGCGAACGGCGTGCCCCAGCCAGAGACGGCCAGCGCAGACGCCGCGCCCGAGCAGCGCTAGGCGCGCCCAGCTCGAGCCGCGGCATCCGCCTACTCGATGATCTCGGCCTCGATGACGCCGTCGTCGGGCTCGCCGCCACCGTCGGCGGCGAGGTCCTCCGCCTTGGCGACCGTGAGCGACTCGCCGTCGTCGGCGAGCGCGACCATGACCGTGTCGCCGTCGCGGATTTCGCCCGTGAGCAGCGCCCGCGCGAGCCGGTCGTCGATCTCGTGCTGCATGAGGCGGCGCAGCGGACGAGCGCCGTAGAGCGGGTCGTAGCCGCGCTCGGCGAGCCAGGCCCGCGCATCGGGCGTGACGCCGAGCTCGAGTCGCCGCTCGTGCAGCCGGGCCGAAAGCCGGTCGACGTAGAGGTTCACGATCTCGCCGAGCTCCTCTTCGGAGAGCGAGGAGAACACGACGATGTCGTCGAGCCGGTTCACGAACTCGGGCTTGAACGCCTCGCGAACCGCGGCGAGCACGGCCTGCTCCTTGTCGTCCCAGCTGAGGGTCGGGTCGATGAGGTACAGCGAGCCCAGGTTCGACGTCAGCACGAGGATGACGTTGCGGAAGTCGACCGTGCGGCCCTGACCGTCGGTCAATCGGCCCTCGTCGAGCACCTGCAGCAGCACGTCGAACACCTCGGGGTGCGCCTTCTCGACCTCGTCGAGGAGGATCACCGAGTAGGGGCGCCGACGCACGGCCTCGGTGAGCTGGCCGCCCTGCTCGTATCCGATGTACCCGGGAGGCGCCCCAACGAGCCGTGACACGGAGAACTTCTCGCCGTACTCCGACATGTCGATGCGCACCATCGCGTGCTCGTCGTCGAAGAGGAACTCGGCGAGCGCCTTCGCGAGCTCGGTCTTGCCGACACCCGTGGGGCCGAGGAAGAGGAACGAGCCGGTGGGCCGGTTCGGGTCGCTGAGTCCCGCCCGCGAACGGCGCACGGCATCGGCGACGGCCATGACCGCGCGCTTCTGGCCGATGAGCCGCTTGCCGAGCTCGCTCTCGAGCTGCAGCAGCTTCTCGGTCTCACCCTGCAGCAGCTTGCCGACGGGGATGCCGGTCCACGCGGCGATGACCTGCGCGATGTCCTCCTCGGTGACCTGCTCGTTGACCATGCGCGGCTCGTCGGGTGCGCTCTCGGCCTGCTCGGCCTCGGCGAGGTCGCGCTCGAGCTGCTTGATGGTCTCGTACTCGAGCTTCGAGGCGCGCTGGTAGTCGGCCTCGCGCATCGCGCGGTCGCGCTCGGTGATCGCCTCGTCGAGTCGCTTCTTCAGCTCGCCGACCCGGTTCAGGCTCATGCGCTCACGCGCCCACCGCTCCTCGAGCGACGCGAGCTCTCGCTCCTGATCGACGAGGGTCTCGCGCAGCTTCGCGAGCCGCTCCTTCGACGCCTCGTCCTTCTCCTTCTTGAGCGCGAGCTCCTCGAGCTTCAGGCGGTCGACCTGGCGTTTCAACTGGTCGATCTCGACAGGCGACGAGTCGATCTCCATCTTGAGGCGCGACATCGCCTCGTCGACGAGGTCGATGGCCTTGTCGGGCAGCTGGCGTGCCGGGATGTAGCGATTGGAGAGGGATGCCGCGGCCACGAGCGCGGCATCCGAGATCGTCACCCCGTGGTGCGCCTCGTACCGGCCCTTGAGCCCTCGGAGGATCGCCACCGTGTCTTCGACGTTCGGCTCGCCCACGTACACCTGCTGGAAGCGGCGCTCGAGCGCGCCGTCCTTCTCGATGTGCTCGCGGTACTCGTTGAGGGTCGTGGCGCCGATGAGCCGCAGCTCGCCGCGCGCGAGCATGGGCTTCAGCATGTTGGATGCAGCGACCGAGCCCTCGCCGCCGCCGGCACCCATGAGCAGGTGCAGCTCATCGACGAAGGTGATGATCTGGCCCTCGGCGTCGTTGATCTCTCGGAGCACGGCCTTCAGGCGCTCCTCGAACTGGCCGCGGTACATCGCACCGGCTACCAGCGCCGAGATGTCGAGCGCGACGAGCTGCTTGTCTTTCAGTGAGTCGGCGACGTCGCCGGCGACGATGCGCTGGGCGAGCCCCTCGACGACGGCCGTCTTGCCGACGCCGGGCTCTCCGATGAGCACGGGATTGTTCTTCGTGCGGCGGGTCAGCACCTGGCTGACACGACGGATCTCGGCGTCGCGCCCGATCACCGGATCGAGCTTGCCCGCCTTGGCGATCTCGGTGAGGTTGATGCCGAACTGCTCGAGCGCCGACTTCTGCTCCTCTTGCGTGCCCGGCGCACCCTGCATATTGGCCACAGCTGTTCCCTTCGACAAACTTGAGTCTACTAGAGTCAAGTTTTCTCGGGCGAGTGCTATTCCGAGCATCCCGCCACGACACCCGACGACCTCCCAGCGACACGGAAGGCAACACATAGAGAGTTCAAATAGAGCTTCGGCAGGCTCGACTGCGGAGCACCTACCGCTCTCCCCCAACGCTCAGGAGCCGCCCCATGCGCAAACGTACCGTCATCATCTCGATCATCGCCGGGGTCGTCGTCCTCGGCACCACGGCGGCCGTCGCCGGCCCGATCGTCTACCGCGACCTGATCGTCGGGCCCGCCGAAGCGGCGCCCTCGGTGACGGCGGCACCCTCGACGGATGCATCGGTGGATGCCTCCGAGCTCTCGGGCTCATGGACCGTGGGTGAGGGCTCGTTCGCGGGCTATCGCGTCGACGAGGTGCTGAACGGAACGGATGTCACGGTCACCGGCCGCACCGAGCAGGTCACCGGCAACCTCACCGTCGACGACCTCACCCTCACCGATGCGGAATTCACCGTCGACGTCGCCTCGATCGCGACCGACTCCGACAACCGCGACGCCTACTTCCGCGACACCGCGCTGCGCGTGGCCGAGTTCCCGACCGCGACGTTCGCGCTCACCGGGCCGATCACGGCCGAGGCTCCTCCCGTCGCCGGCGAGGTGCAGCAGCTCACGGCCACAGGAGAGCTCACCATCGCGGGAGTCACCAACCCCGTCACCGTCGACCTCGAGGCGGTCTTCGACGGCTCGGGCGGACAGGTCGCCGGCAGCATCCCCATCGCCTTCGCCGACTACGGCGTCGAAGCGCCGAACCTCGGCTTCGTCTCGGTCGAGCCCGACGGCTTCGTGGAGTTCTCGCTCGTGATCCAGCAGGCGTGACCCTTCACGATTCAGCGCGCCGGCGGGAGGGAATTCCCGCCGGCGCACCGTCGTTGGGGTGAGCAGACCTGAATCATCGAGGAGACACATGCCACTCACGGGTGAATATGCGCCGAGCACCTCAGCCTGGGCTCGTCAGCAGGCCGAGACCTTCGAGGCCTCGGGCGGAGAGAAGGCCAACACGCTGCGCGGCCGGCCAGTCATCGTGCTGACCACGATCGGCGCAAAGTCGGGCAAGCTCCGCAAGACCGCGCTCATGCGCGTCGAGCACGACGGCGAGTACGCCGTGGTCGCTTCCAACGGCGGCACTACGAAGCATCCGACCTGGTACTGGAACCTGAAGAAGCACCCGCACGTCGAGCTGCAAGACGGTGCCGAGAAGCACGACTACCTCGCGCGCGAGCTCGACGGCGACGAGCGCGCGACCTGGTGGGCGCGGGCGCTCGAGGTCTGGCCGGCCTACGCCGACTACCAGACGAAGACCGACCGGGTCATCCCGGTATTCCTGCTCACACGCACCGTGCCCTGAGCCCTCCCGTCAACCGACGGCGCAGCCAACCCGAAGAGCTGGTCCCGCCGTCCGCGTGATCTGAGAAGTCCGTTGACACGTTCTCGCGACGTGATAAAATTCGATGGATTTCTTTACACATCGTAGCCACGTTGCATTACAGTTTGCACATGCCGTGGAGCCCGACCGTCGCCTACAACGACCTTCCCGCACTGCCCCCGAAGGCAGATGTCGAGACGAAGCCGATTCTGAAGGCAGCGATCGAAGCGCGAGCCTCGCTCGCCGCCCTCGACCAGGCTGCGCAACGCATTCCGAACCCGACGGTGCTCCTCAACTCGCTGCCGCTGCTAGAAGCCCAGGCGAGCTCGGAGATCGAGAATATCGTCACCACGGCCGACGATCTCTTCGCGTTCGCGCAGAACGAGGCCGGCGCGACCATCCCCGCGACGAAGGAGACCCTCCGCTATCGAGCTGCGCTCTTTGCCGGCATCGACTTGATTCGTGCCCGCCCGTTGTCCACGAACACGGCGGTCGAGGTGTGCTCGATGATCCATGGCCGAGATGTGGACATTCGCTGGGCGCCAGGGACGTTCATCGGGAATGCCGGAACGAACGAGGCGATCTACACGCCTCCGAGCGGCAAAGCCGTGCTGAGCGAGAAGTTGTCGGACTGGGTACAGTTCCTGCATTCAGCCGATGAGCTCGATCCGCTGATTCGGATGGCGATCGCGCACTACCAGTTCGAGGCGATCCACCCGTTCAGTGACGGCAATGGACGCACAGGCCGAATCATGAACGTGCTCATGCTCGTCGAGGCGGGCGTGTTGACCCATCCGATCCTCTACCTGTCGCGCTACTTCATCGCGCACCGAGAGGACTACTATCGGCTGCTGCTCGAGGTGACCTCGAAGGGCTCCTGGGAAGACTGGATCCTGTTCGTGCTGGAGGGCGTGCGGCGCACCGCCGAGTCGACGATTGCGAAGATCGACGGCATCTCCGAGCTCCAGGCGGAGGTGATGACGACGATTCGCAGCACGACCAGAGCGGGCGCGAACGCCGACCTGCTCGCGGTGCTGTTCGAGCAGCCGTACTCTCGCATCGCGAACGTGGTCGAGCGTTGCCACGTCTCACGCCCGACGGCGACATCGTGGCTCAACGCCCTCGTGGCGGCAGGTGTGCTCTACGACATCAAGGCCGGTCGCGAGCGCCTGTTCATCAACTCGGCGTTCTTCGACTTGCTGGTGCGTGACGAGGGTGAATAGCCTCCAGGGCGTCACCGACGCCAACAGCCACCGCATCGTGAACGCCCACACCGACGGCTGACGCGGCGCACCCGGCCGCGGCCCACTCGCGGCGAGGTCACCTGCTCGAGCTGGGGACGGCCGCCGGCGTCACGCGCAGGTCGCGGCCCTCCCACCGCACGGGCATCGGATCGCTGATGCTGCCGATGAACGACCCGTCGGGCGCGATGTTGTGGAACGCGAACATCACCCATTCGCCGTCGTCACGCCGTCGCAGCAGTCGCCCGACGTAGAGCGAGTCGTCGGTGACGAGCTGCGCCCCCGCGATGTCGAATGGCCCGAGCACGGATGCCGCGGGGCTCGCCCAGACGCCGCCGGTCGTGCCGTTCGCGCGCCGGCTCTCGGCGAAGTCGGCGGCCGTGCACGAGAAGAGCAGCACCGCCTTCCCGTCGACGACCTCGACCTGGAACACCTCGAGGTGGCCGAAGCCCTGTCCGGGCTCGCTGAGCGGCGGCAGCACCTCCCAGTTCCGCAGGTCGGGCGACCAGGCATGGCCGACGACACCCCGGTCGTCGGCGGGGCCCGTGTTCGCGCGCGCAGTGACGAGCATGTGCCATCCGTCGCCCGCCAGGTCCGCGAACACCCATGGGTCGCGGAAGGCCTCCTCGCGCCATTGGCCCGTGCCGAGGGTCTCGTACCAGCGGGCGTCGGCTTGCGCGACGGGGTTCGCCGCCGACTTCTGCCACTCCATGAGATCGGCCGAGGTCGCGTAACCGACGCGCTGGATGTTGCCACCGGGCGTCAGGCTCGTGCCCGTGTAGAACATGAACCACGTGCCGTCGGGATGCCGCACCACTGAGCCCGTCCACGTCGCGAGGCCGTCGAACGCGGGCGCGTCGCCGCGCACGAGCGCGTCGGCGACGCGCGTCCACTCCTCGAGATCGTCGGAGACGGCGTGGCCGATCGAGGCCCGGTAGTGCCGGGCATCGGGGTCGTGCAGCGCGCGCGACGCGTAGAGGAAGAACAGGTGGTACCGCTCGCCGTCGTCGGCGAGCCAGAAGTCCCACACCCAGGAATCGGGAAGCGCGAACACCCGCCTATCCCTTCACGCCGCTGGCAGCGACGCTCGAGACGAACGCACGCTGGAACGACAGGAACACGATCAGCACGGGCAGGGTGATGAGCGTCGTGTACGCCATGACCTCACCCCACGCCGGATTGAGCTGGAAGAAGTACTGCATGCCGACCATGACGGGGCGCAGTTCCTCCTGCTGCACCACCATGAGCGGCCAGAGGTACTGGTTCCAGGCGGGCAGGAAGGTGAGGATCGCGACCGTTGCGAACGCCGGGCCGGAGAGCGGCACGATGATGCGGCGGTAGATCGTGAACCATCCGGCGCCGTCGATGCGAGCGGCCTCGTCGAGCGACTTCGGGATCGTCGAGAAATACTGCGTGAACAGGAAGATCGAGAACGCGTGCGCGACGAACGGGATGATCTGCACTTGATACGAGTTGAGCCATCCGAAGTCGTACTTCAGCAGGCCACCCTCGAAGACGAGCGTCGGGAGCTTCGAGACCCAGTAGACCATCGGCACCGCGATCGTCTCGAACGGCACGATGAGGGCCGCGATCACGACGCTGAGCAGCAGCCCGCGTCCACGCCATTCCAGCCGGGAGAGCGCGAAACCGGCCATCGAGTTCACGAGGAGCCCGAGGGCGACGGTCACGACCGTGACGAATACCGAGTTGATCAGGAACTGCGCGACCGGTACCCGCTCGAAGACGCCGAAGTAGTTGTCGAGGCTGATGTCGCCGACGGGGAGGAAGGCGTTGAGCGACCCCGAGTCGGAAAGGATCTGCCCCGACGGCTTGAGGCTCGACACGAACATGAACACGAGCGGGAAGAGGAAGAAGACGCCGATGCCCGACATGGCGAGGTACGACCAGAGCTTGCGGCGGCGGCGCAGCCGCCGCTCGCCGGACTCGTGGTCGCGGCCTGCGGGCCGGACCTCAGGCCTGGTGGTGGTGAGGGCCATGGTTCAGTCCTTCTCTCGAGTGAGCCAGCGCTGCACGAGCGCGATGATGAGCACGAGCACGAAGAAGATGAGCGAGATCGTCGCGCCGTAACCGACCTCCTGCTGGCGGTAGCCGGCTCGCACCGCGTGGTAGACGAGCGTGGTCGTCGCGTCGATCGGGCCGCCCTGGGTCATCACGTCGACCTGGACGAACAGCCGGAGTGCATCGATCGTGATCGTGATGAGCACGAAGATCATCGTCGGGCGCAGTCCGGGCCAGGTGACGTTGGTGAACTGCCGCCACGTGCTCGCGCCGTCGACGCGCGCCGCCTCGTAGAGCTCTCCGGGGATCGTCTGCAGTCCCGAGAGCCAGATGACCATGTGGAAGCCGACGGCCTGCCAGATCGAGAGCACGATGATCGCCGGCATCGCGGTGCTCTGCTCGCCGAGCCAGTCGACGCCGTTCCAAGCCCCGAACGTGACCGTGTTGATGAACGAGTTGATGAGCCCGTCCTCGCTGTACATGAGTTTCCAGAGGATGGAGACCACGACGATCGAGGTGACGACGGGGATGAAGTAGATGACCCGGAAGAGGAAGACGCCGCGGATCCGCTGGTTGACGAGCACGGCCAGCAGCAGCCCGAGGGCGGACTGCACGGGCACGATGACGAGCGCGAAGGCGAAGGTGTTCCAGAGCGACTGCAGGAACACCGGGTCCTCGAACGCGCGGAGGAAGTTGTCGAAGCCGACGAGTCGCGGCGCGTTCGGGGAGATGAGCCTGGCGTTGGTGAACGACAACCCGAACGCGAGCAGCACCGGGATCACGAGGAAGAACGTGAGCAGCAGGATCGCGGGCGTCGACATCGCCAGACCGGCGCGGAACTCGCGTCGGCGGGCCAGGCTGTTGCGGCGGCGGCCGCGCCCACGCTGTGCAGGTGCGGTCCCCTTCGGGGGCTTTGCTGCCGGGCGGGCGGAAATCTCCGTTGCCGGCGTCGAGGTATCGAGCATGGCTGATGATTCCGATCCGGTGGGGGCGGCGGCTCGCGCCGCCCCCACCGCTCAGGACGGTCGGCTAGAAGCCGTACCCGTCGTTCGATTCGATGTTCGCGTCGATCTCCTTGACGGCACCGTCGAGCGTCGACTTCACTTCTGCGCCGTTCATGATGTCCTTCGCCGCCTTCTCGAAGGTGCTCGAGATGACCGGGTAGGCCGGCGTCTCAGGACGCGGGACGGCGAACTTCTGGGAGAGCTCGACGAACGGCTGCAGGTCGCCGCCCTCGCCGAAGTGCTCGGAGAGGTCCTCCGCGCCGGCGGTCGCCGGGATGACGATCTGCTTGTCGGCGAACTCGGCGATGTACTCGTCCTGGAAGCTGAACTCCAGGTACTGGCGCGCACCCTCGGTCTGCTCCTCTGAGCAGTTCGACGAGATGCCCCACTGCCATGAACCGCCGCCGATCTTCGGCCCGTTGCCGAAGTCCGGCGGAGGCAGGATGAGCAGGTCGTCGCCGACCGCCTCGATCGACGCGAGCGCGTTCCACACGCCGGTGTAGCTCAGCGCCACCTGGTCGTCGACGAACTCCTGGTTGCCGATCGTGCCCGAGTTCGACGCCCAGCCCTTCTTGAAGGCGTCCTGGAACCAGGTGAAGGCGTCGACCGCCTCGGGGCCGTTCAGCGCGCCCTCGGCGGTGAGGAACGTGTCGCGGTCGATCTCGTCGCCGCCGAAGCTCTGCAGGATCGGCGAGTAGGCGTACGACCACCACTCGCCCGCGTCCTCCGCGCCGATGTCGAGCGGCGTGGCGTATCCGGCCGACTGGAGGGTGGCGAGCGCGGCGTCGAACTCGCCGAGTGTCCACGGCTCGTCAATCGTCGGGATGCGAACCCCGTTCGCGTCGAGCACCGACTTGCGAGCGAAGATCGACAGCGCGGCATCCCAGTACCCGGCCGAGTAGATCTCGCCCTCGTAGGTGCCCACCGCGGTCGGCAGCAGCTCGTCGGTGATGCTCTCAGGCAGGTCGAGCGGCTGGAGGTATCCGGCCCACGCCCAGTTCGGCATGATCGGGCCGTCCATGTCGAGGAGGCACGGCAGGTCGTCCGCAGCGGCGGCCGCCGTGATCGCGTCGTTGTATGCACCCTGCGGGAACGACTCCTCGACGATCTTGTACTCGTCTTGCGACGCGTTGAACTCGGTGATGATCTTCTCGTAGACCTCGAGCTCGGCGGGGTTGCCGGCCGAGTGCGTCCACATCGTCAGTTCGATGGGCCCGTCTCCGGACCCGCCGCCCTGGCCGGCCTGCCCGCACGCCGTCAACGCGAGGGCTGACGCGGCAGCCAGCGATACCATCACTGGGAGGGATCTGCGCTTCATTGCTTGATTCCTTTCACGGTGCCCGACGTCCAGGTCGGGTACCACTCGGCGACCGCCGTCGGCGGTCTCTGGGTTTCGTCAGGTCCGCCGTCGGCCGGGGTCACGACCTGCTGCCGGCGGCGGGCTCACGGAGTCTCGTCGGATGATCGGGCACTCCATGAGGTGCACGGCACCGGGGTCATCCGGTGTCCGAACGCCGAGCGCGACCTCGGTCGCCCATCGCCCCATCTCGTAGTGGGGCAGGGCCACGGTCGTGAGCGGCGGGTCGAGTTCGGCGGCGACGAGCTGCTGGTCGTCGAAGCCGATGATCGAGAGATCGCGCGGGATCTCGAGACCACGGTGACGCGCGGCGACGTACGCGCCGGCAGCCATGCGGTCGTTGAAGCAGAACAGCGCCGTCGGGCGGCGCGACTCGGGCAGGTCGAGCAGGAGGTCAGTGGCACTGCGGCCGCCCTTTGCGGTGGTGGTGGCGCCGTACACGTGCAACTCGGGGTCGGGTTCGATGCCCGCCTCGCGAAGCGCCTCCATGTACCCCTCGAGGCGAAGCGCCGAGGCGATGGGGGCATTGGGCTCGTCGACGTCGACGAAGGCGATGCGACGGTGGCCGGCCGCGACGAGCTCTCGCACGGCGGTGGCGCCGCCCGCGCGGTCGTCGGGCACGACGGCCGGGTGCCCTCCGCCGACCGGTCGGCAGTCGAGGAACACCGTGCGGGCCGGAAGGTGATCGGGCGCGTCGACGACCCGGTGCCACATGCACGCATAGATGAGCGCGTCGATCTGATGGTCGGCGAGGGCGCGGATCGCATCGCGTTCGACCTCGGCGTCGTCGCCGGTGTCGACGAGGATCACGAGGTGACCGTGCTCGCGCGCGACATCCTGGGCCCCCGCGAGCATGCGACCCGCGTAGGGCGTCGTGGCGATCGTGTCGGAGACGAGGCCGATGGTGCGGGTGGTCTGCATCCGCAGGCCGCGGGCGACCGAGTTCGGGGTGTACCCGGTCGCGGCGGCGGCCGCCCGCACGCGCTCCTGCGTCTCGAGCGGGATTCGGGCGTCGCGATCGTTCATGACGAGCGAGACGGTGGAGATGGATACGCCGGCCGCAGCAGCGACATCTGAGATTCGAACTCGTGGCATTGTGACGGCACCTCCTCCACTTCGTCGTGGTTGCTAAAACGATTGAGCGGATTCATTCTGACCACGTGCTGACATCGTTGTCAAGAGCCGATCGGAATTCTTTCGTTTCGCAGCCCGCCACAGGAACGGCGGCCGCCGCGGAAGCCGACGGGGCGCGGAGCCGCAACCGCTCAGAGCCAGCGCATCGTGAACGCGTTGGCGAGCAGCGCACGCAACGGCGGAATGGCGAGCACGCGCACCGCGGCGTTGCGCGCGGCGAGACGCAGGCCGTGCGCCGGCGCCCCCATCGCCATGTTGAACGCGGCCTGCCGGATGGCGCGCGCGGCGGCCCGCCGACGCACCAGGTCGTAGGCTTCGAACGCCTCGAACGGTGCGCCCGCCGAGAGCGCCGCGGCGAGCTCGTGGTCGAGGCGCACGGCGTCGAGCCAGCCGAGGTTCATGCCCTGGCCGCCGATGGGGCTGATCTCGTGCGCGGCGTCGCCGGCGAGCGCGACCCGGCCGCGCGACATCCGCTCGGCGAGGTGCTGGCGGACCTCGAACGCACTCGGCACGCCCGCGTCGTCGACGTCGAAGGCGGCGCCCGTGCGCGATCGCACGATCGTCTCGAGCTGCTGCGCCGACGGCTCGGCCGGCGGCCGGTGCACCCACGCGACCCATCGACGCCCACCCCCCGGCAGCGGGAACGACTCGACCACGCCGGCGGGCTCGAAGTGCAGCAACGCCGTCGACGGCTCGCCCGTGTCATCGCGCGTGTCGCACATCACGTAGTGCGCACGTCCGCGCCGCTGCTCCCAGCCGAGTCCGAGCAGGTGACGGATGCCGCTGCGCACCCCGTCGGCGCCGACGGCGTATCGCGCACTCACGTGCACCGGCTCGCCGCCGGCCGTGCCCGCCACCTCGACGTGCGTGCCGCGGTCGCGGAGCCCGACCACCTCGACGCCGCGGCGCAGGCTCCCGGGCTGCAGCTCTTCGAGGCGGCGCTCGAGCACGTCCTCCGTCTGGAGTTGCGGCAGCGACAGCACCGTTCCCGCGCGCGCGAACGACAGGGCGCCGAGCACGCGCCCGCGGCAGATGACCCGGCCGGAGCGGATCTCCACCGCGTGAGATCGCACCTCGGGCTCGAGTCCCACGAGCCCGAGCGCGCGCAGCCCCGGCGGGTGGATGCCGATCGCGCGCGACCGCCCGCCGCGCTCGGTGCGGCGCTCGAGCACGACGACGTCGAGGCCGCGGCGCGCGAGCAGGCATCCGAGCAGGAGTCCGACGGCGCCGGCGCCGACGATCACGACGTCGTGGTGCGGCTGCGCGGCCGAGGGCCCCGACGCCTCGCGTCGGGGTTGGGCCTCGCGGTGTGCGTCAGCTCGCGGCATCCGCGCTCCAGATCACTTCGAGCCGTGAGGGGAAGCCGCGACGCACTCGCCATCCGGGCGGCAGCGACGCCGCGAGCTCGGCCGCGGTGTGGCTGCGGCGGATCGAGGTGAGCCCGTCGGCGCGGATGTACGAACCCGCGAGCAGGTTGCGGGCGAACGGCCAGGTGCCGAGGGCGAAGCCGGCGTACCCGAGCCGGGAGCGCTCGATATCGCAGTGCACCGCCACGCCACCCTCCGCCGTGAGGCGCTCGGAGTCGGCGAGCAGTTCGCCGAACTCGCGACCGTCGAGGTGGTGCAGCACGTGGTTCGACATCACCACATCGAATCGCTCGCCTACGACGGCGAGCTCGCGGCTCGAGATGCGGCGCAGCGACAGGCCGGGCTCTGCAGGCTGGCGGAGCGCCCAATCGAGGGCGCGCGGATCGGGATCGATCGCGACGACCTCGAGCCGCACGCCGTCGGCCCGAGCCCACTCGAGCAGCGCGCGCGGCACGTCGGCGGCGCCGGTTCCGATGTCGAGCACCCGGCAGGTGGCCGCCGGCGACAACCGCGGCCGGATCCACCGTCGGTACACGGCGCGCATGTTCGAGACGACGACGTTCACGAGGCGGAACCGGTCGTAGGTGCGCTCGAGCATCGCGAGGTCGGCGGCGGGGTCGTCCATGAGCTCGGTCGCCGATTCGTCACGCGAACCGAGCGACCCGAGCGCATCGAGCACTCCGAGCGCTCTGAGCGCATCGACCGAGCGGATGCCCCTGAGCCCACCGGTCACGACGTCACGTGCGCACCGTCATGAGCGCCGACTCGACCGTGAGGCCCGGGCCGAACGCCATGGCCACGACGCGATCGCCGTCGCCCGCGGCATCCGACTCGAGGATGTTCTTCAGCACGAAGAGCACCGTCGCACTCGACATGTTGCCGAAGTCGCGAAGCGTCTCGCGGGCCGGCACGAGCTGCGCCTCGCTGAGTCCCAGGCGCGACTCGACCTTGTCGAGGATGCTGCGACCTCCGGGGTGGATCGCCCAGTGCTCGATCGCGTCGCTCGAGGCATCCGTCGCGAGCGCCTCGCCGAGCGCCGGCTCGTGCGCCAGGAGCGGCTCGAGGGCGCCCGTGATGTGGTCGTCGATGATCGCGGGCACCGCGTTCGAGAGCACCATCTCGAACCCGTGGTCGCCGATCTTCCAGGCCATGTCGCCCTCGCCGACGGGCGTGATGCGCGTCTCGAACCGATCGAGGTCGAGTGCGCGCTCATCGGCGGCGAGTGGTCGCGACGAGACGATGCCGGCCGCGGCGCCGTCGGCGAAGAGCGACGAGGCGACGATCGTGTCGGGGTCGTTCGACGAGCGCAGGTGCAGCGTGCAGAGCTCGACGCTCACCACGAGCACCACGGCGTTCGGGTCGGCCTCGCAGAACTGCTTCGCGGTGCGCAGCGCCGGCATCGCCGCGTAGCAGCCCATGAAACCGAGGTGGTAGCGCTGCACGGCCGGGCCGAGCCCGAGATCGCGAACGAGCATGAAGTCGGGGCCCGGCGCGTAGAAGCCCGTGCACGACACGGTGATGACGTGCGTGACATCGGATGCCTCGATGCCCGGGGCCGCAGCGAGTGCAGCGCGGCCGGCCTCGACGTAGAGCTTGGTGGCCTCGGCTGCGTAGACCTCGTTCCGCGCCTTCGTGCCCGGCAGCAGGAGCTCGCCGCTCGCGATGTCGAAGAACACGGGCTCCTCGGGATGCGCGTCCCAGCTCAGCTCGTCGAGCACGGTGTACCGGGTCTCGATGCCCGACACGTTGAACGACGTGGCGACGATGCGCTGCGCCAGGCGGTTGAGGCCCGGCTGCGCCGCGAAGACGTCTCGCACCTCGCTCTGCACCAGGGTGGTCGGCGGGATCGCGGTCGAAACAGCTCTGAGCGTGACGGCCATGATTCAGTCTAGGCAGACGTTCGCGCTCGGCGGCAGCGGCACGAGGGTTCGGCGCGTCCGGTGCGGCGCGCAGAGTGCGGCCGCAGCTGCCCGCGGCGCGTCAGCCCTTGATGGGGTCGAGCACCTCGAGCATCGAGCCCTGCACGAATCCCGCCCACTCGTAGGCGGCCCGGAGGTAGTCGTCGCGGGTCTCGTCGGATTCGTCGCTGCCCTCCTCGACGATGCCGACCCGCTCGGCGAGGATCAGCCGCAAGTCGGTGAGGAAGGTGAGCCAGCTCCATGCCTCGGCCTGGTCGAGCTCGATCTGCACGAGGCCGGTGTCGTCGTCGACGGCGGTGGCGTCGCGCACCTGCTGGGCGGCCTGCCGCTTGCCGTCGACGAGGCTGTCGCGCGTGTAGCGGGTGAAGTCTTGGGCCGCCGTGACGTCGTCGGGATACGCGTTCGGGAGCAGCCGGCCGAGCGCCGGGTCGTCGACCTCGCCGAGCAGGAGCACCGAGTCGACCTGGTCGGCGAGCTCGGAGAGCAGCATCGCCTCTTCGGTCTCGAGCACGAGCCGCACTCCCTCGCCGCCGTCGCGGCCCGCGACGATCATGGCGCGGCCTTCGACACCGTCGCCTGCAGGCCGTAGCCGTGCATCGCCTCGGCGTGCCGTTCCATCGCCTCGCGGTTGCCCGTGGCCACGATGGCGCGGCCCTCCTGGTGCACCCGCAGCATGAGCCGCTCGGCCTCCTCGCGCGGGTAGCCGAAGTAGCTGCGGAACACGTAGCTCACGTAGGTCATGAGGTTGACCGGGTCGTCCCACACGATCGTGCTCCACGGCATGTCGATCGCGGTGTTCACGACGCTTTCCGTGTCGAGGTGCTCGAGTGTGTCGGTCATCCCACAAGCCTGACACGACCTTTCCCGCGAGGGAACCCGGTTGCATTGCGATCATGCAAACGCGCGTGTCGTCGTGTGGCACCCCTCCCGTCAGGCGTGCGTCAGCGTGCGTCGTCTGTCACCGTCGACGCCGTCACGGTGAACTTCGCGTTGCGTGCGATCTGGCGCGTGGGGCCGACGAGCCGCTCGAGCAACGGCCGGTACCGCAGGTGCGAGTTCCACACGCACCACAGTTCGCCGCCCGGGGCGAGCACGCGCGCGGCATCCGTGAAGAGATGGGCCGCGATGCCCGCGTGCACGGCGGCATCGCTGTGGAACGGCGGGTTCAGCACGACGAACGGCTCACTCGCATCGGCGAGCGACTCGAGCGCATCAGCCCGGTGCACGAGCACGCGGTCGGCGACGCCGTTGGCCTCGGCCGTCTGGAGAGCGGATGCCGCGGCCGCCGCCGAGCGATCGCTCGCCGTCACCGTCAGCGCGGGCCTGGCGCGCGCGAGCCACGCGGCCACGATCCCGGTTCCACAGGCGAGATCGACGGCGCTCGCGGCATCCGGAACCGCGTCGCCGAGCTGCTCGAGCAGGAAGCGCGTGCCGATGTCGACGCCCGTGCCCGCGAACACCCCGCCGTGCGCGACGACCGTCATGTCGAGGTCGTCGTGCCGCTCGCTGCGCGGCCATGGCTCGGCCGCCGGATGCCGGGACGCGCGCGGCCCCGTCGAGGTGAGCACGCGCGACTTCTGCCGGGCGTGGCTCACGTCGACCCGTTCGAGCCACGCGCCGAGCACGTCGTTCATCGCGAGCGACATGTGCTTGATCCGCCCGCCGGCGACCACGGCGACGCCGGGAGCCGCATGCATAGCGATGAGGCCCGCCACCTCGTCGAGCCGGTCGAGCGAGCGCGGCAGGCGCAGGAGCACGAGTCGTGCGCCCGCGACGAGCTCGGGGTCGAGCGGCATCGATTGCACGGCATCCGCGAGGCCGGCGCGTTCGGCGTTCTCGGCGAGCGCGCGTTCGCCCGTGATCGCGTCTTGATGCGAGCGGATGCCGCGGGCGCCGGCCCCTGCGGCGGCGAGCGCGAGGGCGCCGAACGCGTCGTCGACGACCACGAGTTCGCCCGGGTCGGTTGCGGCAATGCGGGCGGCGGCTTCATCGAGGATGAGGCGGTCTGCAGCATCCGACGCCTCGAGTCCGTGACCCTCGACGTCGGGGTGACGCCGCAGGGCGCCGAAGTCGAAGGCCATGCCCCAAGGGTACGGGCGGCGGCGCCGGGGCGCCGAGCTGTTCGGGCGACTGGGTGCGGTTCTCGGGCACGTTTGCTACCCTCGGGTCCGCATGCGGGGCGCAAATGAACGGCAACCAGCGGAATCGCGCGCGGCCAGGAACTCGGCCGCAGCGCGCGGCGCTCATGCCCGCAGATCGAAGCGCCGGTTCGCCGCCCCGAGCGCTGCCATCGCCGTGTTCGCGATCGTCGCCACGCTCGCGCTCGCGCCGGTCACGCCCGCCGGCGTCGACATGTCGGTCGCCGAGGCGGGCGCATCGGTGGGCACGGCACAGACGGTGACCGTCGCTCCGGATGTCACGGCGCCGCCGGTCTCGCACGAGTCGTACACGGCGGCGACCGGCCCCGAGACGCTCATCGCGAGCGGCACCAACGAGGACTGGGCGAAGCTCGTGCTCATCTACGGCGACTGGCCGGTGACCGAGCAGAACGTCACCGTGATCCTGCAGTGGATGCGCGAGGAGAACGGTCCCGACAACTGGTGGAACCGCAACAACCCGCTGAACAACGGCCACGGCTCGGGCGGCGGCAGCGGACTCGGCAGCTACGACAGCCTCGACACCGCGGCGTTCTACGCGGCCGACAACCTGCTGAAGCGCTCGTTCTACACCGCGATCGTCGCTGCGCTCGAGGATGGCACGTCGGCCGCGGCGGTGGCTCAGGCGATCTGGGCGTCACCGTGGGCGTCGAGCCACTACGGCAACGGCGCGAACTGGACCACGTCGCCCGTGCCGATCATCCAGGCCCCGCCCTCCGCCTGGTGACCCCGGTGGTTGAGTAGCGCCGCGCGAAGCGCGACGCGTATCGAAACCACCCCCCGAGCAGCCCAGTGGTTTCGATACGCCTGCTTCGCGGGCTACTCAACCATCGGTCTTTCGATACGCCGGCGATATGCACCGGCTCCTAGCATTGCGAGTATGCGCGTGTTGGTCGTCGAGGATGAGCCCTACATGGCGGAGGCCATCCGCGATGGGTTGCGCCTGGAGGCGATCGCGGCCGACATCGCCGGTGACGGCGACACCGCCCTGGAACTGCTGAGCATCAACGCTTACGACATCGCCGTCCTCGACCGCGACATCCCGGGTCCATCCGGCGACGAGATCGCCGAGAGCATCGTCGCCTCCGGCAGCGGCATCCCGATCCTGATGCTCACCGCGGCCGACCGCATCGACGACAAGGCCTCCGGCTTCGAGCTCGGCGCCGACGACTACCTCACCAAGCCGTTCGAACTCCGAGAGCTCGTGCTGCGTCTCAGGGCACTCGACCGCAGGCGCGCGCACAGCAGGCCGCCCGTGCGAGAGATCGCCGGCCTGCGACTGGATCCGTTCCGCCGTGAGGTCTACCGCGACGGCCGCTACATCGCGCTGACCCGCAAGCAGTTCGCCGTGCTCGAGGTGCTCGTCGCCGCCGAAGGCGGGGTCATCAGCGCCGAAGAGCTCCTGGAGCGAGCGTGGGACGAGAACGCCGACCCGTTCACCAACGCCGTGCGCATCACCGTCTCGGCGCTGCGCAAACGCCTCGGCGAACCCTCGATCATCGCCACGGTGCCCGGCGTCGGCTACCGCATCGAGGCAGCGCCCGGCGCCGGTCAAGGGGAAGGCGACGATGGCTAGGGCGCCCGGGTTGAGCGTTCGCCTCAAGCTCACCCTCAGCTATGCGGGGTTCCTCATGATCGCGGGTGCCCTGCTGCTCGCGGTCGTGTGGGTGTTCCTCCTGCGTTACGTCCCAGACGGCCCGATCCTGACCCCCGGACCCGGCATGCCCAACCGCGGCGATCTCGAGCGCGCCTTCATTCCGGCCGCGGCCTGGGCGATGGTCTTCCTGCTCGGGTTCAGTCTGCTGGGAGGGTGGATCCTCGCCGGCCGCATGCTCGCGCCTCTGGCCCGGATTACGGAGGCCACGCGCATCGCTGCGAAGGGATCGCTCTCGCACCGGATCGAACTGGACGGCCGGAACGACGAGTTCCGCGAACTCGCCGACCGGTTCGACGCCATGCTCGCACGGCTCGAAGCCCACGTCGCCGAACAGCAGAGGTTCGCAGCCAACGCGTCGCACGAACTGCGCACCCCGCTGGCGATCACGCAGACGCTGCTCGACGTCGCCCGCAGCGATCCGAACGGCGACGCCCGCGAGCTCGTCGATCGCCTCCACGCCGTCAACACCCGGGCGATCGAACTCACCGAGGCCTTGCTCCTGCTCAGCCGCACCGACCAGCGATCCTTCACGCGAGAACACCTCGACCTGTCGCTCATCGCGGAAGAAGCCACCGAGACGCTCCTCCCCCTTGCAGAAGAACGCGGGCTCACCATCGAGACCTCCGGCGACATCACCCCCACCATCGGCTCGCACGCGCTCCTGCTGCAGCTGACCACCAACCTCCTGCACAACGCCATCGTCCACAACGTCACCGAGCACGGCACCGTGCAGGTCAGCACCACCGCCCGCCCCGAGTCCGTCGTGCTCACGGTCGAGAACAGCGGCGACAAGCTCACGCCACAGCTGGTCTCGACCCTCACCGAACCGTTCCAGCGCGGCACCGGACGCATCCGCGCCCACCACGCAGGTGTCGGCCTCGGCCTGGCCATCGTCAAGAGCATCACCCAGGCGCACGATGGAACCCTCACCCTCACCCCGCTCGACGCTGGAGGGCTCCGAGTCACGGTGCAGTTACCTGCCGCGCCAGCGCACACCGGATGACGACCAGCCCTACGTGATCGGAAAGTCGAAATAGGTGTCGGGATGCGGCTCGTTCCGCAGCGTGTAGTGCCACCATTCGGCCGGATAGGAGCTGAACCCGCAGGCCTCCATGATCGAACGCAGGTGTTGCCGGTTCCGAGCCTCGGCTTCCGGGATTCCCTCGGCTCCGTGATGTGAGACGGAGTCCATCAGATCATGGTCGCCGCCCATGGCGACGAGTTCGCCGGTCGCCAGCTGAAAGAGCGTCATGTCGACGGTGCTGCCCCGGCTATGGCCCGACTTCGCGGCCACATAGCCGAACTCGAACATCTCGGGTCGGTCGATGTTCGGATAGTGCCGCAGTTTCGTGCGGCCATCCTCCGGCGCCCGTGACCAGCGCAGGAAGTCGTCGACGGCCCGCTGAGGGCGATAGCCATCCCACAGGAGGAGCCCGAAGCCATGGGATGTCGCTCGGTCGCGCGCGCGCTCCAGAGCTCCGCACAGGGCTCTCGTACCGATGACCCGATTGGCGAGGTATCCGTCGACGGGCTTGCCGGTGAAGTTGTCCCAGGTGGCGTACTTCGCATCCCAGCGGATGCCGGGAACCAGCTCGTCCACGAAGACGAAGTCATCACTCATCGACGTCGTCCGTTCAGTGCGAACGACACCAACCGGTCGATGACCTCGGCGAGCGGGAGCCCGGCGGCCGCCATCATTCGCGGATATCGGCTGTACGAGGTCATGCCCGGGAACGTGTTGACCTCGTTGAGCACGACCTCTCCGTCTTCCTTCAGGAACATGTCGACCCGTGCGAGTCCCCTGCATCCCAACGCGCGATAGACGGCTCGTGCCGTCTGCTGCACGAGAAGGCGCGCCTCTGCCGTGATGTCGGCGGGAACGACCACGGCCGCGTTCTCGGAGCGCACTTCCGGCGCGTCCTCCTGATGGATCCTGAAGAAGCCGTGGGACAGACGGATCTGATCGACCTCGCCGACGATGAGGTCCGTGGCGCTCTCGAGCACCGCGCACCCGACTTCGCTGCCGAGGACCGCCTCCTCGATCAGCACCTTCGAGTCGTACCGTCGTGCGGCTTCCACCGCGCCCGGCAGGTCCTCCGCTCGGTCCACGCGACTGACGCCGAACGACGATCCCGATCGGGCGGGCTTCACGAAAACGGGATACGGCAGCGGGTCGGGGTCGACCTGCCCGTCGGCCGCGACCGTCCAGAACCTCGGGGTGGCGATTCCTGCGCTTCGAACGACGAGATAGGCAAGGGACTTGTCCATGCAGAGGGTGGAGCTCTGGACGTCGCACCCCACATAGGGGATGCCGGAGAGATCCAACAGGCCTTGAATTGCGCCGTCCTCGCCGAGCTTGCCGTGCAGCACGGGAAGCGCCACGTCGAGGTGGACCGTGTCGTATCCGCCATCCGTCTGAACAAGCACTCCGTGGACGCCTCGGTCGGGCGACAGCGTTGCCGCACGGCCGTTGCCGTTCTCCCAGCCCGGGTCGGGGCTCTCGCAGAGCCTCCACTCGCCGCTTGTGGTGATCCCGAGATAGAACGGCTCGTACTTGGCGAGGTTCAGGTTTCGCGCGACCTCTTGCGCAGACTTGACCGAGACGGGGTGCTCTTCCGAGGCCCCTCCGAAGATGACCGCGACCCTCAACCTAGCCATGCTGCCGCCGTCCGAACTCGAGGCAATTGCGAATGGTGTTCTCGACCGTGTCGTACAGTGCGTGCTCCGTGTAATAGGCGGTGTGCGGAGTGATGAGCACGTTCGGCAGCCGTTGCAATCGCAGGACGAGTCGGCTTTCGATCGGCCTGTTTCGCCGGTCGGCGTAGAAGATGCCCTCCTCTCCCTCGAGCACGTCGAGCGCCGCGCCGCCCAACTTGCCGCTCTCGAGCGCGGAGAGCAGAGCCTCGGTGTCGATGAGCGAACCGCGGCCCGTGTTGACGATGATCGCTCCATCTTTCATCTGCTCGATCCGCTGACGATTCAGGAGATGTCTCGTCTCCGCGCTGAGTGGCGTATGCAGCGTGACGAGGTCGCTCCGCTGAAGCAGCTCATCGAGTTGGACGTGGTCCGCAGGGGTATTGGGATTGCGGTCATGAGCCAGCACGCGGCATCCGAAGCCCTGCAGCCTCTCCACGACTGCCGCACCGATGCGGCCGGTTCCGATGACCCCGATGGTCAGGTCGCGGAGCTCTCTGCCGCGCACGCGATTCAGCCTGAAGTCGTGGGCTTCTGCGCGGGTGACGATCGATCGCGCGTTCCGCACGGCCATCAGCATCAGCATCAGCGTGTAGTCGGCCACGCCGTCGGGCGAGTACTCGACACCCTCGACCGAGATGCCGACGCTGCGCGCGAAGTCCACGTCGATGTGGTCATGCCCCGTGCTCCTGGTGGAGATGTAGGCGACTCCGGCTTCGCTGAGCGAACGAAGTGTGGAATTGGTGATCGGAGTCTTGTGGCCGACGCTGATGTATCGATTCCCGATGGCCAGCCCAACAGTAGCCTCGGATGCCGCGGCATCGGTGATCGTCAGTGCGACGCCGAAGCGAGGCGCCACCTCGCGGAACACGACGGCCTCATCCGGCCCGCACCCGTAGATCGAATTCCCATTCCCGTGCCGACGGCATCCGCCCTGCCGAGCGCACCGCGGTGGTCAGCGGCAGCCGAGGAGAACGTGGACGGCAGCGATCGGATGCCGCGGGGCGCTGTTCGTGCGTGTTCGCTGTAGGCCATGCCTCCAGTCAAGGCAGCCCGGTGTTGTCACGACGTATGCGGTTTTCGATACGCCGGCGATATCTCTGGCGCGCTGGTTACTCGCGGTCGAGCGGACGCCACACGACGACGGCGTTCTCGCGCCGCACTCGCGTGCCCGCGCGCATCGAGACGACTTCGCCAGCAGCGCCGGCCGCGAACACGCGACGACCGGGGCGATTGAGCATCTCGTCGGCGAGCGCCGCCTCGAGTTCGCGCACGCGTGTCTCGAGCGACGCGACCTGGTCTTCGAGGCCGAGCACGCGCCGGATGCCCTCGAGGCTCACGCCCTCGCTCGAGAGCTGGGCGATCTCGCGCAGCTGCGAGACATCGCGCATCGAGTACCGGCGGGACTTGCCGGCGGTGCGCGTCGGAGAGACGAGACCGAGCCGGTCGTACTGTCGCAGCGTCTGCGGGTGCATTCCCGCGAGCTCCGCCGCGACGGAGATGACGAACAGCGGACTCAGCTCGTTCATGGTCGCTCCTAGCCCCTGGCCTTCGCGATGAGCCCGTCTCGGGGATTCTCGTCGGGCAGTTCGGCGATGAAGTTGCGCAGCTTCTCCTCGGCGTCTTTCGACAGGTGCGAGGGCACCGCGACCTGCACCTCGGCCAGGAGGTCGCCCGTGCCCTTCGAGGTCTCGACGCCGCGGCCCTTCACGCGCAGCACGCGTCCGCTCGGAGTGCCCGGGGCGACGCGCAGCTTCACGGGGTCGCCCCCGAGCGTCGGCACCTGGATGGTCGCGCCGAGTGCCGCCTCGGCGAACGTGATGGGCACGGTCACCCGGAGGTTGAGACCGTCGCGCTCGAACACGGGGTGCTTGCGCACCGAGACGCTCAGCACGAGGTCACCGGGTTCGCCGCCGTCGGGCGAGGGCTGGCCCTTGCCTCGCAGCCGGATCTTCTGCCCGTCGGCGACCCCCGCGGGGATCTTCACGGTGATCGGCCTGCCGTCGGAGGCCTGCAGGGTGATCTGCTGGCCCTTGGTGGCGGTGAGGAAGTCGAGTGTCGTCGAGGCGGTGACGTCGCGGCCCTTCGAGGGGCCGCCGAAGCCTCGGAATCCACCGGTGGGCTGGCCGAATCGGCCGCCGCCGAACAGCCCGCCGAGCAAGTCGTCGTATTGGCCGCCCTGCTGGTACGTGCGACCGCCCTGACCGCCGAACATCGTGCCGAAGACGTCTTCGAAGCCGCCTGCCGCGCCGCCGCCGCCGGGCGCGGTGAATCGCGCACCTGAGCCCATCGCCCGGATCGCGTCGTACTCCTTGCGCTGCTCGGGGTCGGAGAGCACCGAGTGCGCCTCGCTGATCTCCTTGAACCTCGCCTCGGCCGCGTCATCACCGGGGTTCGAGTCGGGGTGGTACTTGCGCGCGAGCTTGCGGTACGCCTTCTTGAGTTCCGCGTCGCTCACGTCTTTGGAGACGCCGAGCACCTCGTAGAAGTCCTTGTCGAACCAATCCTGACTGGCCATCGGCACCTCCTCTCTCGAAATCTACTCGCCCGGTGGTCGACACCGGTGGTTGAGTAGCGCCGGGCGGAGCCCGACGCGTATCGAAACCAGTGACCGTGCAGTGTGGTTTCGATACGGCTGCTTCGCTGCCTACTCAACCACCGGATCGAGCTACTGCGGGGTCTTCACGACGACCTTCGCCACGCGAAGCAGCGTGCCGCCGAGCAGGTAGCCGGTCTCGACGACGTCGGCCACGGTGTCGGTGTCGACCTCGTCGCTCGGCTGCTGGAAGATCGCCTCGTGACGCTGCGGGTCGAACGGTTCGCCGATCTCGCCGAACGACGAGAGCCCGAGCTTCTCGACGGCCGCGCGGAGCTTCGCCGCGATCGTCGAGAACGGGGCGTCGCCCTCGAGGTCGCCGTGCTTCTCGGCCCGGTCGAGGTCGTCGAGCACGGGCAGCAGCACGGCGACGGCCGCGCCGACGGCGCGCTCGCGCTCGACCTCGCGGTTCGCCTCGGTGCGCTTGCGGTAGTTCGCGTACTCGGCGGTGACCCGCTTGAGGTCGGCGAGGTGCTCGTCGCTCGGCTCCCGGATCTCGGCGGTGGCTGCGTTCAGGATGTCGTCGACCGTGAGCGGCACGTCGTCGTCGGCTTCGGATGCCGCGGCATCCGTCTCCTCGATCGTCTCGCCCGCGCCGGCGGCGGCTTCGGGGCCATCGGCGCCTTCGACCGCCTCAGCTGCCTCCGTCGCCTCGGCGTCTTCGGCAGTCTCGGCCTCGTGCGCCGGACGGCGAACCTCGCCCGTCTCGGGGTCGATCCGCCGCTTGTCGCGGATGACCGGCTCTTCGGGGATCTGGTTCTCGTCGGTCATGATTACCTGGCCTGCTCTGAGCTCGTCGACGTGTCTTCGTCGTCGATGACCTCGGCGTCGACGACGTCTTCATCGGAGGTGGCCTGCTCGCCCGTGGGGTTCGAGTCCTCTCCGGCGCCGGCCGTGGCATCCGCCGTCTGGCTCTGGGCGTAGATGGCCTCGCCGAGCTTGCCCTGCGACTGCGAGAGCTTGTCGAACGCGGTCTTCACGGCCTCGTCGTCGTCGCCGGCGAGCGCCGACTTCAGCGCATCGACATCGCCCTGCACCTCGGACTTGACGTCGGCGGGCAGCTTGTCGTCGTTGTCCTTGATGAGCTTGTCGATCGAGTAGGCGAGCTGCTCGGCGGAGTTGCGCGTCTCGGCGGACTCACGGCGCTTCTTGTCTTCGGCGGCGTGCTCCTCGGCGTCGCGCACCATGCGCTCGACGTCTTCCTTCGGCAGCGCGGAGCCGCCGGAGATCGTCATGCGCTGCTCCTTGCCGGTGCCCTTGTCCTTCGCGGACACGTGCACGATGCCGTTGGCGTCGATGTCGAACGTGACCTCGATCTGCGGGATGCCGCGGGGCGCGGGCGCGATGCCGGTGAGCTCGAACGTGCCGAGCGGCTTGTTGTCGCGCGTGAACTCGCGCTCGCCCTGGAAGACCTGGATGGCGACCGACGGCTGGTTGTCGTCGGCGGTCGTGAAGGTCTCGCTGCGTTTCGTGGGAATGGCGGTGTTGCGCTCGATGAGCTTCGTCATGATGCCGCCCTTCGTCTCGATGCCGAGGCTGAGGGGGGTGACGTCGATGAGCAGCACGTCTTTGCGCTCACCCTTGAGGACGCCCGCCTGGAGGGCGGCGCCCACGGCGACGACCTCATCGGGGTTGACGCCCTTGTTGGGCTCCTGGCCGGTCTCCTGCTTCACGAGCTCGGAGACGGCGGGCATACGCGTGGATCCGCCGACGAGCACGACGTGCGCGACATCCGACAGCTTGATGCCGGCCTCGCGGATGACGTCGTCGAAGGGCTTCTTCGTGCGGTCGAGCAGGTCGCTCGTCATGTTCTCGAACTCGGCGCGGCTGAGCGTCTCGTCGAGGTTGGCCGGGCCGTTCTCGGTGAGCGAGAGGTAGGGCAGCTGGATGCTGGCCTTCATGTTCGAGGACAGCTCCTTCTTCGCCTGCTCCGCAGCCTCCTTGAGACGCTGGAGGGCGATCTTGTCCTTCGAGACGTCGACGCCGGTGGAGTCCTTGAAGCGCTTGATGAGCCACTCGACGACCCGCTGGTCCCAGTCGTCGCCGCCGAGCCGGTTGTCGCCGGCGGTCGCCTTCACCTGGATGGTCGAGAAGTCGTCGTCTTTGCCCACCTCGAGGAGCGAGACGTCGAACGTGCCGCCACCGAGGTCGAAGACGAGGATGAGCTCGTCTTCCTTGCCCTTGTCGAGGCCGTAGGCGAGCGCGGCCGCCGTGGGCTCGTTGATGATGCGCAGCACGTTGAGGCCCGCGATCTCGCCGGCTTCCTTCGTGGCCTGGCGCTCGGCGTCGTTGAAGTACGCCGGCACGGTGATGACCGCATCGGTGACGGTGTCGCCGAGGTACTGCTCGGCGTCGCGCTTCAGCTTCTGCAGGATGCGCGCCGAGATCTCCTGCGGCGTGTAGTTCTTGCCGTCGATCTCGGACGACTTCCAGTCGGTGCCCATGTGGCGCTTGACCGAGGCGATCGTGCGGTCGACGTTCGTGACGGCCTGGCGCTTCGCGGTCTCGCCGACGAGCACCTCGCCGTCTTTCGTGAATGCGACGACCGAGGGGGTGGTGCGGAAGCCCTCTGCGTTGGCGATGACGGTGGGCTCGCCACCCTCGAGGACCGAGACGACCGAGTTGGTCGTGCCGAGGTCGATTCCTACTGCTCGTGACATGTTGTCTCTCCTTCTGCCTGGAGGCCTCGCGAGCGGATGCCGCAGCGCTCCAGAGCTGTCGGCCCGGCCGTGCTGGCCCGCGACCGAAGTCGGTGCGTCAAGACTTGAGCCCTGACGACTCAAGTGTCTCAACGCCATTTCGACGTGTCAAGTTGACGCCGTGGAACTTGAGTGCACCTGACTCAACTCACAGTGGATGCCCAGTATTCCGGCGCTGGCGGCGGCGGATTATCGCGGCGGATCGGGTTCAGCTCGCGCGCGCGAACGCTGCCGGAGTGACGCCGAGCACGCGGCGGAAGTGACGGGTGAGGTGCGCCTGGTCGTGGAATCCGGCCACCACTGCGGCGGTGCTGGGCGGCTCGCCGACGAGGAGGAGCCGGCGCGCGAGTTGCAGCCGGCGGCCGATGACATAGCGGTGCGGGGCGATGCCATAGGCGCGGGAGAAGGCCCGCACGAGGTGGCTGGGATGAGCGCCGAGCACTCGCGCGGCCTCCTCGATCGTGTACGACTCGGTCAGCCGCTCGTCGAGCAGGTCCCGTAGCCGGCGTGCAAGCGGTCGATCCGCCGGCGTAGGGCGACGCTCCCCGCCCTGGTCGAGGATGCGGTCCCGGAGCTCGTGCAGCAGCACCTCGGCGGCGAAGTCCTCGGCGGGGTGGACGACGGCTCGGTGCAACGCGCGGACCGCCCGCACGATCTCCCTGTCGTCGAGGATCGGCCGTGCGACCGCCGCCGATGCGGCGGCGACGGGCAGCCACCCGGCGTCGAGATACAGCACTCGTTTTCGGAACGGCCGGCCCGGCAGCGCGGAGCTGCCGTCGTGTGAGACGTGCGGCGGAAGGATCGACACGGTCGACGGGCTGGTGCGATGCGCCTCCCGGTGGAGGGTGTACTCCACCACGCCCTCGTCGACGAGCAGGACGGTCCACTCGTCGTGCGTGTGCGCCGGGTAGGCGTGAGTCTCGAAGGTCGCGTGCAGCACCTCCCGGATGCCGGGCACGTCGGGCCCCCAGGCACGCACCACATCTGACATGTATGAAACGTACAAGACCGATCGTGGAGTCGACGCGATGCTGGAACCATGACCGAGAGTGCACCCATCCGCTTCGACACCAAAGTCGCCATCCTCGTGGGCGACGATCTCCTGCCCTGGCAGAAGCTGAACGTCACCGCCTTCCTCGTCAGCGGCATCGCCACAAGCGAGCCCGACCTGGTCGGCGAGCCGTACGAGGATGCCGACGGTGCGACGTACCTGCCCATGCTGCGCCAGCCGATCCTCGTCTACGGCGCGGATGCAGCTGTGATGCGCGCGGCGAGGAGCAAGTCGGTGGAGCGCGGCCTCGCCGTCGCGGTCTACACCCGCGAGCTCTTCGCCACCTCCCACGACGCGGCCAACCGGGCCGCGGTCCGCTCGGTCGCCTCCAAGAGTCTCGACCTGGTCGGCATCGGAATCCGAGGACCCCGCAACCTCGTGGATCGGCTCATCAAAGGCGCGCGCATGCACGCCTAGGGCCGTTGCCTTCCAATCTGGAAGTGGGCTACGTGTCGCTGCACAAGGCCGCGGCTCTCGGTCGGCAGCGCACCCGGGTCAAGCTTGACAGCGCGCGGCGTTAGGAGACGGCAAGCCGCCGCGCGGACGAGAAGGGGTGTCGCCATTGGGCGACACCCCCGGCACGCTCGTGAGCCGTTACCGCCGTTGGACGACGGCGGCTGTTAGCCCTCTCGCTCGGCGATGCTCCACACATCTGCTACCGACCGGTGGAGGTGCCGCTCTCCGGCCTGGCGGTACTCGCGAATGAATGCAGCTCGTTGAGCCTCCGTAGCCGCCTTGTGCCGCGAGAACCTGTCGACAGATTCAGCACCAAGGTGCCAAATGATGTCGATCCCCATCAGCTCCGGCGGCGCGTTGACATGACGAGCGGCCGGCTCGGTGAACTCAGGACGAGTCCTCGCAAGATGCCGAAGCATCTCCGTTGTGACCCTCGTGTTCTGAAGAGTCGCACGGACAATTCGCGGATCCGGATCCGCGAGCAACACCTCGAGTACCTCAGCATCAATAGCCTGGAGGCCGGAGACCTGCAGCCTTTCGATGTACGTGCCGTGGCGTGCAAGATCGATCACATTGCGTTCGGCGTCGTTGCTCACGAGACGATTATGCCCACCATGTGCAGATGGGGGGCACGGATGCGTCGCAGTGCGCGCTAAGGGTTCGGTACATGCCCTCGATGGGGCCGATCCTTGAACCAATGTTCATGCGCACGCCGACGATGAGCATCGAGTCCCTAATGCTGGTTCCGCTGATGAAGCGCTCCTTAACGCATCCATCGAGGAAATGCGCCGTGAACGCAGCGACATCATGCGCGAAGCGCTGGCCGAGTGCGTAGAGCGCCGGTCCCCCCAGCCAGACGACGCGAGCGCGACGATGAAGCGGGTGCCCCCCGCTAAGCCGACGACACACAGGAGGCCTCAAGCTCGTGGGTGAATAAGAGGTGGTGAACGCAATTCCTCGCATCGTCGTCAGGAGCGTCGTCGTCGGCGGCGCAGTCATGAAGGAGCGACCGTGACCATCACCCAGACGTCCCAGATCGACCTCGACACCGTGGCCGAGCTCGCCGCCCAATTACGCGTCGACTCGATCCGCTCGAGCACAAGCGCCGGCTCGGGGCATCCGACCTCCAGCATGTCGGCGGCCGACCTGCTCGCCGTGCTCGTCACCCGGCACTTGCGCTTCGATTGGGACGCCCCGACAGCGCCCGGCAACGACCACCTGATCTTCTCCAAAGGGCATGCCTCCCCGCTGTTGTACTCGGTGTACAAGGCCGTCGGCGTCGTCTCGGACGACGAGCTGATGAACGGGTACCGGCGATTCGGGCAACGCCTGGAGGGGCACCCCACTCCGGTGCTGCCATGGGTGGATGTCGCGACCGGATCGCTCGGCCAGGGGTTGCCCGACGGCGTGGGGATCGCCCTGGCCGGCAAGTACCTGGATCGGCAGCCCTATCGAACCTGGGTGCTGTGCGGCGACAGCGAGCTGGCCGAGGGATCCATCTGGGAGGCGCTCGACAAGGCCGCCCACTACGAGTTGTCGAACCTCATCGCCATCGTCGACGTCAACCGCCTCGGCCAGAGCGGACCGACCGAGCTGGGCTGGGATCTCGACGCGTATGCCCGCCGGGCCGAGGCGTTCGGCGCTCGTGTGCTCGTCGTCGACGGCCATGACCTGAGCGCCATCGACGACGCCTTGGGCACGGCCGCCGAGCCCAACGATGGACGGCCGACGGTGGTGCTCGCCAAGACGGTGAAGGGCAGTGGCTTCTCCGAGGTCGAGGACAAGCCCGACTGGCACGGCAAGCCGTTTCCCGACGACATGGCCGACCGGGCGATCGCCGAGCTCGGCGGCATCCGCGATCTCGTGCTTCGCGGCCCGCGGCCCGAGCCCGCGTCCGCCGACGACGCGACGACCGAGCCGGCCGGGGTGGCCGCGACGCTCCCGCACTACGCCCTCAGCGACGAAGTGGCGACGCGCAAGGCCTATGGCGACGCGCTCGTCGCGCTCGGCGCTGCCGACCCGCGGATCCTCGCGCTCGACGGTGAGGTGAGCAACTCGACGTACTCCAATGCGTTCGCGCACGCCTATCCCGACCGGTACTTCGAGATGTTCATCGCCGAACAGCAGCTCGTGGCTGCCGCGACCGGCCTCAGCGTTCGCGGCTATCGCGCGTTCGCGTCGACCTTCGCCGCCTTCCTGACTCGTGCACACGACTTCATCCGGATGGGCGCCATCTCGGGCGTCGACCTCCGACTCGTCGGCTCGCACGCGGGCGTGGAGATCGGGGCCGATGGCCCCTCGCAGATGGCACTCGAGGACCTCGCCATGATGCGCGCCGTGCACGGGTCGACGGTGCTCTACCCGAGTGACGCCACCAGCACCGCCGCGCTCGTCGAGGCGATGGCGTCGACGGCGGGCATCAGCTACCTGCGCACCACTCGCGGCGCCTACCCCGTACTGTACGAGGACGGGGAAGCGTTCCCGGTCGGCGGGTCCAAGCTGCTGCGCTCGAGTGACCACGACCAGGTGACCCTGGTCGGCGCCGGCGTGACACTCCACGCGTGCCTGCGCGCCGCCGAGATCCTCGCCGACGGGGGCGTCGCCGCCCGGGTCATCGACTGCTACTCGGTGAAGCCGATCGACGCCGACACCCTGATCGCCGCGGTCGGCGCAACGTCGGGGCGGATCGTGGTCGCCGAGGACCACCACCCCGAAGGCGGACTCGCCTCGGCCGTCACCGACGCGCTCCTCGCCGGGGGCCCCACGAGCCTGTCCCTCGCGCACCTCGCGGTTCGCGACATGCCAGGCTCCGGATCCGGTCCCGAGCTCCTCGCGTGGGCCGGCCTCGACGCCGACCACATCGCCGCCGCCGCGCGCGAATTGCTCGACCGCTGAGACCCTCGTGATCCATCACAAGGAACTGCAGCCTTAGATGCGCCTGTCGTCACCTTCGACGTAGATGGTCGCCGACGGGCACAGCTCCTTCGCCTCGCGCACCGCCTCCCACTCGGACTCCGGCGGGTTCGCGTCGATCAGTTCCACGAAACCGCCATCCTCCGGCGGGTTGCGAAACACGTTCGGAGCGGTGAGCCCGCAGTTCCCCGAGGCAATGCACGTGACGGGGTTCACGGTGACCTTCATCAGCAACATCCTTTCCGTGGCAGCGCCGATTGTGGCGACGCTGCTCATCCACGCCGAAAGCTTTACGCCTTCGTAACACCGAGGCGAAGCCGGGGCAACATCGCACCGCCTTAATTGGTCAGACCACTTTCCGTGTCCACTCGGACCGACGCGAAGGAACGACCAATGGCCAATACCTCTGACGGGCTGTTCGAAGAGACACCCGAGCACGAGATCCGTGTGAAGCAACCGATCTACAAGTCCCTGTTCTTCCAGATCATCGTGGCGATCGTGCTCGGTGTGAGCATCGGATGGCTCTTCCCCGACCTCGGCGCGCAGCTGAAGCCATTGGGCGACGCCTTCATCCGGATCATCAAGATGATCATCGCGCCGCTCATCTTCCTCGTCATCGTCACGGGCATCGCGCACGTCGGCGATGTGAGGTCGGTCGGCAGGGTCGGCGTGAAGGCACTCACGTACTTCCTGATCGCCTCGACCTTCGCGCTCGTCTTCGGCATGATCGTCGCGAACATCGTCAGGCCCGGTGCCGGACTCGACATCGACCCGGCGTCGCTCGACACCTCCGCCCTCGAGGAGAAGACGGCGGGCGGCGAACTGCCGACCGCGTCGGAGTTCCTGCTCAATGTCATCCCCGAGAGCGTGATGGGCGCGTTCGCGAGCAACATCCTCCTGCAGGTGCTGTTCTTCTCGGTGTTCGTCGGCGCCGCGATCGTCGTCATCGGCAAGGACAAGGTGAAGCCCGTCGTCGACCTGCTCGACTCGGGAATGACGATCATCTTCAAGATCATGGGCTGGATCATGAAGGTCGCGCCGATCGGCGCGTTCGGTGCGATGGCGTTCATCATCGGCCAGTACGGCATCGCGACGCTCGGCACCTATGCCGTGCTGATCGCGGCCTGCTACGGCGCCGCGATCATCTTCATCGGCCTGCTCTTCCTCGTCGCCTGGGGCTTCGCTCGAGTGCCGCTCTGGCAGTTCATCAAGTACTCGCGCTCGGAGTTCGCGCTCGCGCTCGGCACCGCCTCCAGCGAGGCGGTGCTGCCCCGCATCATGGCCAAGCTCACCGCAGCCGGCTGCCCACGTTCGATCACGGGCCTCGTCGTGCCGACCGGCTACTCGTTCAACCTCGACGGCGCAGCCATCTACCTGTCGATCGCCCTGCTCTTCCTCGCGCAGGCGTTCGGAGTCGACCTCTCGCTCGGCGAGCAGCTCGGCGCCCTCGGCATCCTGCTGCTCACCTCGAAGGGCATGGCGGGCGTTCCCGGGTCGTCGTTCCTGGCGCTCTCGGCCACTGCCACCGCGCTCGGCCTCTTCCCCGTCGCGGGGGTCGCCCTGCTCCTCGGAGCCGACCGCATCATGGACTCGATGCGCGTCTCGGTGAACCTGCTCGGCAACTGCGTCGCCGCCTTCGTCGTGTCGCGATGGGAGAAGCAGCTCGACTACGACCAGATGCGGGCGGCGTTCTCCTCCCAGAACGTCGACGCCGTTCAGCTCGAGAGCGCGAACGCGAACGCGTAACGTGCACGTGGGAAACTGGTGGGTGTCGCGTCAGGGGCACCCACCAGTTCCGTCTTCAGGTCGAGAATGAGTTCGATGCCAGCAGCTGCCGAACCGATCGGGCCCATGCCGAGGCATGGTGCGTCGGTCGCCGACGACGTGGCGCGGCACCTGAAGCGGCTCATCGTCACCGGCGCATTCCCGAACGGTGGGCGTCTGCCGGCCGAGCGTGCGCTCGCGGCAGAGCTCGGTGTCTCGCGAGCGGCGCTGCGTGAGGCCCTGCAACAGCTCCAGAGCGCCGGACTCGTGCACAGCCAGCAGGGCAGCGGTACGAGGGTCACGCACGATCCCTCATCATCGGCGCGACTCGTGGCCCACCTCTCGCAGGAGGAGCGCGACTTCGCAGAGTCGGCCGAGCTCCGCGCGGTCGTCGAGCCGCAGATCGCGCGCCTCGCCGCCAATCGCGCCACCCCGAACACCGTCGCCGAGATGCGGAAGATCCTCGACGCCTCCGCGACCGAGCTCGACGTCGAGGCATCCATGTCGCTCGACATCGAGTTCCACCTGGCCGTCGCCGAGACGGCCGGCAACCGCCTGCTCTCCTCGCTCAGCGGCCTCACCGCGAGCTGGACGATCAGCGAACGCGCGTATTCACACCTGCAACCGCGCGGCCGGGATGTCTCCCGCCTGGGTCACGCCCGGATCCTCGCGGCGATCGAGTCCGGCGACGCCGACGCGGCCGAGCGCGCCATGGCCGTGCACCTCGAGGAGATCGGGCTCGTGATCGCGGAGGCGCGCGCGTCGGTCGGCGACAAGCCGGTGGTTGAGTAGGCCGCGAAGCAGCCGTATCGAAACCACCACGACCGGGACCCGCACCGAACCTCAGTGATCGTGCTCGAGCTCCCAAGCCGGGAACGGATCGCGATACCGCGCCCACTCCATCGGCCCCGCGAGCAGTTCGTCGTCGGCGAGCAGCGCCGCCCCGAGCACGTTGCTGAGATACTCGGCCTGCAGCTCTCGGCCGAAGAACACGAGCTCCTGTCCTTGCGGCGAATCCGCATCCCAGCTGAGCATCGCGGTCGGGTCGAGTGAGAGCACCCGCCCTGCCGTCGACCACGATCCGACCCTCCCCGGCCGTGAGGCGAGACGCACGAGGCCTCGGGATCGCACGATGAGGCCGGCGTCTTCGGGATCGAGGAAGTGCTCGACGACCTGTCCGAGCCGCGTCGGGTGGAACGGGCGCGGGTCTCGGAACACGAAGGCGCCGATCCCGGCGATCGTCGAGGGCAAGCCGGCGCGCCCCTCGAGCTCGAGCATCCACCCCATGTCGCGGCCGAGTGCCTCGAGCCGGTCGCCGCTGGGCACCGAGCGGGCCGCGGGGTGCTCGGCTTCGCTCGGAGGGAGGATCCTCGCCGTGGGGTTGAGGCGATTCAGGAGCGCGATGACCTCGCGGGCGGCGACCGACGGGGCATCCGTCAGGTCGGCCAGAATGATCGTGCTCGCCGATTCGAGCTGGGCCGCAAGTCGCTCGCTCGTGTCGTAGTCGCCTTGCTGCGTGTGGTCGGGCCCCTCACGGAAGAGCCATCGGCGGATGTCTGCGACCCGGGCGGTCGTGACGAGTTCGCGCAATTGAACCCGCACCCCGTCGGATGCCTCTGCCGCGAAGAGGTGCCGGAGCACGAGACCGGCCTCGAGGCAGTCCACGCGTGGGTCGAGGTCGACGACGACCCTGCCCGCGTGGCCCCGTGCCGCGAGTTCGAGGAGATGATCGGCGAGCTCGAGGGGAAAGTCCTGGTGGCCGGCAGAGGACGGATGCACCTGCTGCGTCGCGGCCGTGCCGGTTGCCAATGCCGCGAACCGGCTCCGGTCGGCTGAGCGCAAGCCGCTGACGAGGGTGACACCGAGCACCGGCCCTGCGCCTCGGTTTGGTGGATCGTGCTGCATGCTGCCCCAGTTCGTCTCGACTGGGAGCTAGGCTAGCTGATAATCATTCTCAACAAGGAGACGCCATGAAGGTTCGCAACTCGCTCAAGGCCCTGAAGAAGATCCCGGGAGCGCAGATCGTGCGCCGACGCGGCCGCACGTTCGTGATCAACAAGCTGAACCCGCGCATGAAGGCCCGGCAGGGCTAGCCCCACTTCGGCACCGCCGACTCTGGCCGCGTGCGCTCGTACCAGGCCGTGAAGCGCAGCGTCTCGAGGTCGGCGAAGCGCCGGCCCGTGATCTGCAGCCCGATGGTGCGTCCATCGGCGGTGAAGCCGCAGTTGACGCTCGACGAGGGCTGTCCCGTCATGTTGTACGGCGCCGTGAAGGCGATGTGGGACATCCGCTGATCGTCGTCTCCCCACGGCATCGGCCACTCCGCCGGGAACGCGGCGACCGGAGAGACCGGCGAGAGCACGGCATCGAACGGATGCGTCGCCTCCACCGTGACCCGGCGCATCTCGGCGATCGCGTCGTAGGCCTCGAGTGCGCGGCGGCCCGAGACATCCGCACCGCCGTGCACCCAGGTCGAGATGAACGGGAGCACCCGGCCCTTGGCCTCGGGGCTCAGGTCGACATACGTGCGCCAGAAGCGCACGCGCCAGAACAGGTCGAGCTCGTCGAGGAATCGGTCGTTGATGAACGGCGCGAGCTCGACGAGCTCGGCGCCCGCGTCGGAGAACGCGGCAGCGGCGCGTTCGATCGCGGCTCGCACCTCGGGGTCGACGAGCATGCCGGCGCCAGGCTCCAGGTGCACGGCGATGTGCTTGCCGCGCACGTCGATGTCGAGGTCGTCCCAGTCGAGGTCCTCGGGTGGCAACGACGTGTAGTCGCGCGCATCGGGACGCGAGAGCACCGACATGCCGAGCGCGACGTCGGCGACCGACTGCGCGATCGGGCCCGCCACTCGGCCGAGGTAGGGATTGTCGATGGGGATTCGGCCGTCGCTCGGCTTCAGGGTCGCAAGGCCGAGCCACGTGGCGGGCAGTCGCACCGATCCGCCGATGTCGGTGCCGACGTGGACGGTGCCGAATCCCGCAGCGGCGGCGGCCCCGGCTCCCGAACTCGATCCTCCGACCGTGAGGGTGGAGTCCCACGGACTGCGCGTGATGCCGTGCACGCTCGACACCCCGGAGGAGAGCATCCCCCAGTCGGGCATCGTGGTCGAGCCGATGATGACGCCGCCCGCCTCGAGGATGCGGTCGACGACCGGAGAGTTCCGCGCCGGGATGACGGGCACGCTGGCACCCGACCCCGCGAAGGCCGGGATGCCGGCACGGTACAGGTTCTCCTTGACGGTGCAGGGGATCCCGTCGAGGCGGCCGAGCGGCTCGCCACGCACCCAGCGTGCTTCGCTCGCGCGCGCGTCGGCGAGCACTTGCTCGGGGTCGAGATCGCTGAACGCGTTGATGACCGGGTTGCGCTCGTCGATGTCGTCGAGGATCGCGCCGGCGACCTCGACCGGCGAGAGGTCGCCCGAAGCGTAGGCAGTGGTGAGAGCCGCGCCGGAGAGCGAGGCGCGGGCCGAGGCGGTCGTGGCGGCGGTGGAGGTCGCCGCTGCGGCGGACTCGGTCATTCCTGCTCCTGTGTGTGTCGGATGGTCGGCGTCGCCTCGATGAGACTGCGCGTGTACGGGTGGGACGGGTCGTCATAGATGGCGCGGGTCTCCCCCTGCTCCACGATCTCGCCCCGCTGCATGACCGCGACGCGGTCGCAGAGGTGACGCACGACGCCGAGGTCGTGCGAGACGAAGACGAGCGTGAGCTCGTACTCGTCGACGAGGTCGGCGAGCAGGTTCAGCACCTGGGCGCGCACCGACACGTCGAGTGCGCTGACCGGTTCGTCGGCGACGAGGATGCGGGGCCGGCACACGAGTGCCCGGGCGATCGAGATGCGCTGCCGCTGCCCGCCCGAGAACTGGTGGGGGAACCGCTCGACCGAGTCGGTCGGCAACCCGACGGCGTGCACCATCTCGGCGACGAGGGCGGCGCGCTCCTTGCGCGAGACGGCGATTCCGCCCTGCAGGTTCGCGGCGTTCATGAGCGGCTCGGCGATGATCTCGCCGATGCGCATGCGCGGGTCGAGCGACGCCATCGGGTCCTGGAAGACGATCTGCAGGTTCTTGCGGAGCTCGGCGAGGTCGGCATGGCGGGCGCCGTTCAGGCGCCGCCCGACGACGTCGATGGTTCCCGACGTCGGCTGGTCGAGGCCCGAGAGGATGCGGAGCAGGGTCGACTTGCCCGATCCGGACTCGCCGACGATGCCGAACCGCTGCCCCGCCTCGATCTCGAACGACACCCCGCGTAGCGCGTCGACCGTCGGCGCCGGCGTGCGCAGCGACGTGCGGTCGCGGCGGTACTGCTTCGTGAGCTGCTCGGCACGCACGAGCGCCGCCGACGTGGGTGCAGCCGGCGCAGCCGGTGCCGCAGGTGCGCTCGGCCGCTGAGCCGTCCGCAGCACCGACCGGCCGAGCACGTAGTCCGCGGCGGTCGCGACCGTGAAGAGTCGGCCGGCGGTGTCGGTGGCATCGAGATCGGATGCCGCGAGCAGGCCTCGGGTGTACGGATGCTGCGGTCTCGTGAACACCCGGTCGATCGGGCCCTCCTCGACCACGACGCCCTTGTTCATGACGAGCACTCGCTCGCACGTCTCGCCGACGACCGCGAGGTCGTGCGTGATGAAGAGCAGCCCGGTCGACCTGCGGGACACCGTCTCGAGCACGAGCTTCAGCACTTGCTTCTGCACGGTCACGTCGAGCGCGGTCGTGGGCTCGTCGCAGACGAGCAGCTCGGGGTCGTTGGCGAGCGCGATCGCGAGCACGACGCGCTGGCGCTGGCCGCCCGAGAGCTGGTGCGGGTAGGCGCGCGCCGTCTCGGCCGGCGTCGGCAGACCGACATCCGTCATCAGCTCGACCGCTCGCCGCTCGGCGGCGGCGCGATCCGGTTGCGTGCCGTGGATCAGCATCGACTCGGCGATCTGCCGGCCGACGCGCAAGAGCGGGTTGAGCGCGGTCATCGGCTCCTGGAAGACCATCGCCATGTTCGCGCCGCGGAGCTTCGCGGCCTGCGCCTCGCCGAGCCCGATGACGTTGCGGTCGTCGCCGCCGACGGTGACCCGGCCGGTCGCAGTGAGCGAGTCTGGCAGGAGGCCCATGACGGCGAGTGAGGTGACGGACTTGCCCGAGCCCGATTCGCCGATGAGCCCGACCCGCTCGCCGCGCTCGATGCGGAAGGTGAGGTTCGAGACGAGCTCGTGCTCGTCAGTGGCGACGGTGAGGCCCGACACGTCGAGTGCAGGGTGGTCGGCGACGGGGATGCGGTTCGCCAAGGGGTGCGCGGTGGAGGTCATCGGTTCCTCATCTTGGGGTCGAAGCGGTCGCGAAGCCCGTCGCCGAGCAGGTTGAAGCCGAGCACCGCGAGGGCGATGGCGACGCCCGGGAAGATCGCAAGATACGCGCTGGTCGCAAGGAACTGCTGCGCGTCGAGCAGCATCCGGCCCCACGACGGGGTCGGCGGCAGCGTGCCGAGGCCGAGGAAGGAGAGGCCCGCCTCGGCGAGCACGGCGATCGCGAAGTTCACCGAGCACTGCACGATGACCATGCCGCCGATGTTCGGCACCACGTGGCGCAGGGCGATCGCGAGGCCCGAGCGATTGGCCGCCCGCGCGGCGAAGATGTAGTCCATCGACATCACCTGCAGCGTTCCCGACCGGGCGACGCGCGCGAACGCGGGCGCCGAGCCGATGCCCAGCGCGATCATGGCGCTCAGTGTGCCGCCCCCGAACACGGCGCCGAACACGATCGCGAGCAGGAGGCCCGGGAAGGCCATCACCACGTCGCTGCCGCTCATGATGAGCACGCCGAGCCGCTTCGGCCGCATGCCGGCGAGGATTCCGAACGGAACGCCGATCGCCGCGCCGATGAGCACCGAGACGGTGCCGACGAGGAGCGTGATCTGGGCACCCGCCATGATGCCCGACAGCACGTCGCGCCCGTAACGGTCAGTGCCCATCGGGTGAGCGAGGCTCGGCGACTGGAGGCGGTCGACCGCCACTGCGTGGGTCGGGTCGTACGGCGTCCAGACGAGGGAGACGAGCGCCGCCAACGCGATGAGGGCGATGAGACCGCCGCCCACGACGAGTTGCGCATTCGGGCCGCGGCGACGTCTGCCCGAGCTGCCGACGGGATTGGTGCCCTGGTCCCTCGTCGTGTCGGGCTCGGGAACAGCGGTGACGGGGGCGGAAGCGGATGCCTCCCCTGACGTGGTGGTGACGATGCTCATGCGGCCCTCCTGAGTCTCGGGTCGAGCAGGGTGAAGGCGAGGTCGACGAGGAAGTTGATCAGCACGATCGCGATGACCAGCACCACGACGACGGCTTGCACGGCGAGCAGGTCGCGGTTTCCGACGGAGTCGACGAGGTAGCTGCCGAGTCCGGGAATCGTGAACACCCGCTCGACGACGACCGCTCCGACGAGGAGTCCCGCCATCTGCAGGCCGACGACCGTGAGCACCGGGATGCCCGCGTTCCGGAGTCCATGGCGCACGAGCGCGACGTTCGCGGTGAGCCCTTTCGAGCGCGCCGTGCGCAGGAAGTCCTCGCGCTGGATCTCGAGCACGGCTGACCGCACGTAGCGCGTGAGGATCGACGCCTGCACCGTGCCCAGCGCGATGACGGGGAGCGTCACGTGCTGGAGGAACTCGGCGGGCTCGGACGGCGGCACCCAGCCGCCCGACGGGAGCCAGTCCAGTTCGATCGCGAAGAACACGATGAGGAGCATGCCGACGAGGAAGCTGGGAACGGCTACACCGAACTGCGAGACGCCCGAGATGATCGCTCCCGACGGACGCTGGTGACGGATGGCGGCGATCGTGCCGAGCGGCACGGCGACCGCGATCGCGATCACCATGGCGAGCCCGACGAGGATGAGCGTGACCTGCAGTCGGTCGGTGATCACGGGGCTGATGTTCTGCCCGGTCACGTACGACACCCCGAAGTCGCCGCGGAGGAGCCCGCCGAGCCACTCGAAGTACTGCACGACGAGCGGCGTGTTCATGCCGTACTGCTCGCGCCAGGCGGCGAGCTGCTCAGTCGTCGCCTCGATCCCGAGGGCGACCGTGGCCGGGTCTCCGGGCAGCACGCGCAGGAGCAGGAAGACCACGACGGTCGAGACGAGCACCGTGGCGATGAAGCTGCCGAGCAGCTTCAGCAATCGAATGGCCACGGTCACCCCCTTTCAGGATCGAATGCAGCGGATGCCGCCCCCGGCCGGCGCGATCGAGCGCCGGCCGGGAGCAGCCGGGCGGTCAGTTCCAGTGGAGTCCCGAGAGCACGAGCGACTCGGTCACGGCGTTCCCCGCGATCCCGCCGAGCTGTGCGTCGGCGACCACGATGTTCGGGAACAGGAACAACGGCAGCGACGCGACATCCGTTGCGGTGATCTCTGCGACCTCCTTCATGCCCTCGACCCATTCCTCTTCCGAGCCCGCATCGGCGGCTGCCACGATCGGCGCGATCTCGCTGTTGTCGTAGCCGATGTAGTAGTCGGGGTTGTTGAAGGTCGCGAGGAGGTCGCGGGCCTCGACGGCCAGGATGACCGACATCTGGTAATCGTGCTTCGTGAACACCTTGTCGAGCCACACGGCCGGGAACTCGTCGCTCGCGATCGTCGCGGTGATGCCCACCTCGGCGAGCTGCGACACGACGACCTCGGAGACCGCCGTCGCGTAGGGGCGCGTCGGCACGTCGAAGGTGATCGAGAGGCCTTCGACGCCGGCTTCTGCGAGCAGTTCTTCGGCCTTCTCGGGGTCGTAGGGATAGAGGTCGTTCAGGTCCTCGTAGTACGGGTCGGTCGGCGGCACCATGGCGCCGATGCTCTCGCCGTAGCCGGCCCACGCGGCATCCATGATCGCCTGGCGGTCGAGGGCGTAGGCGATCGCCTGGCGCACGCGCACATCGTCGAAGGGCGCGACCTCGTTGTTCAGCGAGAGCAGGATCTCGCCGTTCGACGAGCCCTGGATCACCTGGAGCTCGTCATCGGCCTCGAACTGCGGGATCAGGTCGGGCGCCTGCATGTTGTAGAGCATGTCGACGTCACCCGCGCGCAGCGCGTTGGTGCTCGCGACGACGTCGGCGAAGTAGCGCAGGTCGACGTCGGTGATCGCGGGCGCCTCGCCCCAGTAGTCCTCACGAGCGGCGAGGCTGATGTGGTCGCCCGTGACGCGCTCGGTGACGGTGTACGGCCCGGTTCCGACGGGCGTGTTGGCGAGATCGCCGATGCCGCTCGGGTCGAACATCAGGCCCACGGTTCCGGCCATGTCGTAGAGCCAGATGTTGCTCGGCTTCTGCAGCACGACCCTCGCCTCGGTGGGCGAGACGACCTCGACGTGGTCGAGCAGGGCCATCTTGGGCTGGTTGATCGCCCAGTCGGTCGCGATGCGCTCGAGCGAGAACTTCACGTCGTCGGCGGTGAACTCCTCGCCGTTCGCGAAGGTGACGCCCTCCTCGAGCACGAAGTCGTAGGTCGTGCCGTCGTCGCTCACGGTCCAGGACTCGGCGAGCTTCGGCTGGAGCTCTCCGTCCTGATCGAGCGCGACGAGGCCCTCGTAGACGTTGTTCATGAGTACTTGCGGGATCGCGGATCCCGCGGTCGTCGTCAGGTCGAAGTTCACGGGTTCGCCGGTGAGACCGATGGTGACGGATGCGTCGTGGGCTTCGCCGCTCGCGGAGTCGGCGGTGGCGCCGGCGGTGCAGGCGGTGAGGGCGAGGAGGCCGCCCACGGCGGCCGTGGCGGCGAGAGTTCGAGTGGTGGGGGACACTGCACGGCTCCAATGTGGGTGGACTGGTTCGGTGGTTGAGTAGGCCGCGAAGCAGCCGTATCGAACCCACGAGGTTTACTGGCCTGACCAGTACACGGAAAGCTATGATGAACCAGCCAGCGCGGTCAAGCCGTGAAACACACTGTTTACGTTCGACCTCTGAGACCGAAGGAGCCTCGTGCCATTCACCCCCGTGCAGAAGGTCAGCGCCTACGAGTCGATCGTGCTGCAGATCGAGAGCGCGATCGCGAACGGCGACCTGAAGGCTGGCGACCGCCTGCCCGGCGAGCGCAAGCTCATGGCGGACTTCTCGGTGAGCCGTGCAACTGTGCGTGAAGCGCTGCGCGTGCTGCAGGCGACGGGTGTGGTCGAGTCCCGCCCGGGCGACCCGCGCGGGCCGGTCATCTCGCACTACTCTCCCCGCCTGCTCGAGAAGTCGATGTCGCAGCTCGCGCGCCTCGACAGCGTCTCGCGGGTCGAGGTGCTCCAGTTCCGGCTGCTCCTCGAGGGCAGCGCCACGCGGCTCGCGGCCAGGAATCGCAGCGAGGCCGATCTCGACCTGATCACGACTCGCCACCGCGAGCTCGAGGCGAGCATCAAGGCCGATGGCGCGGAGTTCTTCAGCGACCACGTCGCCCGGTTCCACGCCGCGATCCGGCGCGCTGCCGGCAACCAGCTCATCGAGATCTGCGGCAATGTCGTCGGCGGCATCATGTCCGAGCTCATGGTGCGTCGACTTCGCACAGATGCCGACCAGCTCGCGATCGTGCAGCGCAGCGCCCTCGACGGGGCGCGCCTGGTGGAGGCGATCAGCGCCCGCGACCCCGAAGGAGCCGCGGCGATTCAGGTGGCGAACATCTACCGCTTCTACGCCGACGACCTCGACCCGGCCGAGGTCGACGCCCTCCAGCCGTTCCTCGACCCCCCGGTGGTTGAGTAGGCAGCGAAGCAGCCGTATCGAAACCACCCCCGGTCACGTCGCCCCCGCCCCGATCGCCGCGACGAGAGCGGCGAGGACCGCGGGGATGCGCGACTCCTCGAGCGCGCCCACGAGAATCGGTGCGAAGCGCGCCTTGCGGCCGCTGTGCGTGCCCATGAAGCGCCTGAGCTGCGCATCCGTCGGCCTCGCTCGCTGCGCGGGCTGCCGCTGGAAGCCGCGGAATCGCGCGAGCTCACCGTGCTCGGCGAGCAGTTGCTCCACCCGATCGGTGCCGAGCGCGCGGATGAGCTCACCCTCGAGATCGGGGTCGCACGCGAAGTAGCCGAGCGACGCGAGCCCGGCGAGCGTGCCTGTCGCGCCGGGGTCGGTGCCGCTGCCGCTGCCGCTGGTGACGCCCGCACCTCCGAGCCCATCACGCTCGACGGCGGCATGCACGTACGCCAGCTCACCGGCATCGAAGAGCCCGAGCACCCGCGGGCGGACCGGAGCCGCCGACAGCTCGGCGAGGTGTCGGCGCAAGTTCGTGACGCCGCCCATCGAGACGACCGTGGCATCCGCTGAAACCAGGTCGCACCCGAGCCGAGCCGCGAGCGTCTCGACCGCAAGCCGGTCGCTCTCGCCCTCGACGAGCACGACGGTGGCGGATGCCTCGTGCCGCTCGCCTGCCCGCATGGCGCCGACCCTACCTCGCACCCCCAACATCCGGGCCGTCCACCGAGCCAATTGCCACTTTCGGCCGCCCCGCCAGCCCGAAGGCGGCCCAAACTGGCAACCGGGCAGCTGGACTGGTCCTCGACAGGCACAGATGGCGCGCTGACAGACCACGCTTCGAGCGGACGCGGCAACCGCGAGCCGTGTCCGGGAGACGATCTCGCGCGTGGCGAAAGCATCTCGACTCCCGGCCGAACTGGAAGCCGCGCCGTTCACGGTGCGACAGGCGGCCGCCTACGGCCTCACGCGTCGGCGCACTCGTGCGCGCGACCTGACGACACCGTTCCGGGGCGTGCGCACCTCCCAAGGCGACCTCGATCTGGCCGCCCTCTGCACGGCGTACGCCACGCGGATGCCGCGGGGGCAGGTCTTCAGCCACCGCACCGCGGCAATGCTCACGAAGGGAGACGCTGTTGCGACTCAACGTCTTGCGCCACGGCTACCCAGAACCCGAATGCAACGGCGCGATCGAGCTCTCGGCCGGCTGGATGACGCATGGCGATCTCGTCTTCCGCCAGCACCGCGTGCTGCTCGAGTACGACGGCGAGCAACACCGCACCGATGATCGACAGTTCCACCGAGACGTGGAGCGCCTCAACGACCTCGCAACCGATGGCTGGATCGTCATCCGCGTCGGGCGTCGCCTGCCCCTTCGGCGCGCACTCGCGCAGCTCGATCGAGCGCTTCGCGCGCGCGGTTGGAGCGGGCCGGCGCGCTGAGTTGCCACGTTCGGCCGCATGTAAGGCCGCGAATCGGCCGCAAATGGCAACTCGGCTCGGCGCGAACAGCTGCCGGGATTCCGTAGACACGGCGCTGGGCGGCGGCGTATGCTCTCGTGCGGGCCGCTCGTCGCGGCATCCGTCGCCCGAGATCGGAAGGAGAGATCGATGAACACCGTCTTTGTCGTGCGCATCGCAGACACCCTTCCCTGTGAGGCCGCCCGCCTGTAGCGCATTCGCGCCGGCGCTCGGTGGCCTCCGTGAATCTCGGAGAACCACCTTGCACATCACCCCGTCACTCGACGAATCCGCCGTCGTGCGCTCGCACGCGGCATCCCGCCCCTTCACGACCCCGCGCTTCGACGCGGGCGACCTCGCGTTCCAGCTCACGGAACCCGGCGAGGACCAGCGCTGGTCGACCTGGCCGGCCACCACTCCCTCCGAACGCGGCCCGATGCCGCGTCCCGATTGGCTCGTCACGGATGCCGCGGCGATCGACACCGAGCTCGGCGTCGTGAAGACCGGCAAGGAGGCCGACGTCAACCTCATCGAACGCGCCGTGCCCGGAGCCGAGCCCGGCACACCGGGCCAGAGCGTGCTGCTCGCGGCCAAGCGCTACCGCGGGAGCGAGCACAGCCAGTTCCACCGCTCCAACATCTACACCGAGGGCCGCGGCACCCGCCGCAGCCGTGACGCCCGCGCCGTCGCGAAGAGCTCGACGTTCGGCCGGGAGGTCGCCCGCGTGCAGTGGGCCTATGCCGAGTTCGAGGCGCTCAAGCGGCTGACCGAGCTCGGGGCATCCGTTCCCTACCCGGTGCAGGTGGGCGGCACGGAGGTGCTCATGGAGTTCATCGGCGACGGCCGCGTCGCTGCACCTCGGCTCGCCCAGGTGCGCGCGACACCAGGCGAGCTGCGCGAGCTGTTCCAGCAGATCGTCGAGTTCACGCGCACACTCGCGCGCTCTGGGCTCGCCCACGGCGACCTCTCGCCGTACAACCTGCTCGTGCACGACGGGCGGGTGGTCGCGATCGACCTGCCGCAGGTCGTCGACCTGGTGTCGAATCCGCAGGGCTTCGACCTGCTGCACCGCGACTGCGTCAACGTGTGCGACTGGTTCAGCCGGCAGCGCCTCGAGTGCGACGCCGACGAGCTCTTCAGCGAGCTGATCGCCGAGGTGTACCGGTGAGGCGTGAGGTGGGGGTGCCGGTGCTGTTGCGTGTGCTCGTGCCCCTGCCCGCGCCCTTGCCCTTGCCCTGCACGCGGGCTAGGGCGCGGGCGTCACCCGCTGCGTCGTGCCCCGGGCGAGCGGGGTGAGCATCTCGGCGACGGATGCCGGTTCTGCCGCGTACTTCTCCTGCAGCGCGTCGTCGACCCGCGCCTCGAGCTCCGCATCGTTCGGCTCCTCGATGGTGACCGCGCGTGCCCCCGCCGGTGTATCGAACGCGACACCACCATTGGTGGTTGCACGCCGGTACCACTTGGCGTCGGGCCCGTACGCGGAGCGCACGTAGATCGCGTCGTCGACCGCGACGGCCCAGATCGGCGTCGGGATCGTGCGCCCATCGCGGGTCGTCGTGACGATGTGCACGGTGTCGGTGGAGCGGAGGTAGTCGAACAGTTCGTCGTGCTCTGCCATGCGTCCAGTGAAGCAGTCGCGGGCAGGCGCCTTGCAGGTGATCGCCACGGGCGAACGCGCGTGCGCGAGCCGCCACCGCACAGGTGGGCTACAGCGCGCGGCCGAGCGGCACCACGCGCTGCGTCGTGCCGTGCGCGAGCGGGGTGAGCATCGCGGCGAGCGATGCCTTCTTCCGCCCGTACTTCGCACGCAGCGCGTCGTCGACGGCGGCCTCGAGCGGGTCGGTCTCATCGATCGCCTCGAGTTCGACGGCCCGGCGACCGGCGGGCGTCTCGAACCCGACGCCGGGATTCGTCGTCGCCCGGCGGAACCACTTCCCGTCGTGTCCGTACTCCGAGCGGATGAAACTCACGCCATCGACGTCGACCGCCCAGATCGGGGTGGCGATCGTGCGGCCGTCGCGGGTCGTGGTGACGATACGCACCACCTCGGTGACGCGCAGGAACTCGGTGAGGTCGTCGTCGGTGGCCATGCCCCAGTCAAGCACGCACGGCGGTCGACGCGGCCGTGCAGGTCCTCTTCCGCCGCGGCATCCGCGGGCGTTACAGTGCAGCAGGATCAGCGTCGATCCACCGCGATGCCGGGCCCCTCGGGGCACGTCATCTTCCGTTCATCCGACCGAACGAGGCTTACGTCATGACCCTTCATCCCGAACCGCCGCCCATCGACAGCGACGCCGTGAAGGTGATGGGCCTCGAGTTGCAGGAGGGTCGGGTCATCCCGCGGCGACAGGTGTTCTCGTGGGCGCTGTGGGACTGGGCAACGCAGCCGTTCAACTCGGTGATCCTCACCTTCGTGTTCACGGCCCTGTACCTCACGAGCGACACGTTCCTCGACCCGGCGGTCGCGGAGCTCGCCGAGGGAGACCCGTTGCGCGAGCGCGGGCTGGCCGATCTGGCGAGCGGGCTCGGGTGGGCGATCACGATCGCGGGCATCCTCATCGCGGTGCTCGCCCCGGTGCTCGGTCAGCGAGCGGATGTCGCGGGGCGGCGCAAGCTCTGGCTCGGCGGCGCCACCGCAGCGCTCGTGCTGTGCATGTTCGCCCTGTTCTTCGTGCAGGGCGCGCCCGCGTTCTTCGTGCTCGGCGTCTCGCTCATCGCCGCCGGCACGGTGTTCAGTGAGATCGCGGGCGTCAACTACAACGCCATGCTCGTGCAGGTGTCGACGCCGAAGACGGTCGGCAAGGTCTCGGGGCTCGGCTGGGGCCTCGGCTACATCGGCGGCATCGTCGCGCTCGTGCTCGTGGTGGTCGCGACCACGTTCGACTGGTGGGGCATGCCGACCGACAACGGGCTCGCGTTCCGAGTGATCGCGATCGGATGTGCCGTGTGGACGATCGCCTTCGCCTGGCCCGTGCTCGTGTACGTGCCCGAGGCCCCGCCCGCACCGCATCGCGAGCGCGTGTCGTTCTTCCGCAGCTACGCGGTGCTCGTCAGGGACGTCATTGCGCTCTGGCGCGACACCCGGCCGACGTTCTGGTTCCTGCTCGCGAGCGCCGTGTTCCGCGACGGCCTCGCGGGCGTGTTCGCCTTCGGCGCGGTGATCGCGGCGGTCGCATTCCACTTCACCTCGAACGAGGTCTTGACCTTCGGCATCGCCGCCAACCTCATCGCCGGTCTCTCGACCATCCTCGCCGGACGCTTCGACGATCGGTTCGGACCGCGAGCCGTCATCATCTTCTCGCTCAGCGGCCTGCTCGTCGCCGGCCTCACGGTCTTCTTCCTCCACGACTCGGGCAAGCTCGTGTTCTGGATCTTCGGCCTCGTGCTCACGCTGTTCGTGGGCCCGGCCCAGGCAGCGTCGCGGTCCTTCCTCGCACGCGTGACGCCCGCGGGCCGCGAAAGCGAGATCTTCGGCCTCTATGCGACGACCGGTCGCGCGGCGAGCTTCCTCTCGCCGTTGCTGTGGGCGGCGCTCATCGCAGCATTCGGAGCGACGTATTGGGGCATCCTCGGCATCATGATCGTCGTGGCGGCGGGCCTTGTGCTCATGCTCTTCGTGAAGGTGCCTGTCACCGACCGCACCTGAGGTCGGCAGCATGACCTTGCTTCGGGTTTGCGAGATGCTGCTTCGGTTTTGGCGGACTTCGGCCGATTCGTAGGACGCGGAGCCGCGCGTCCGTCCTACCAAGTGCCCGAAGTCCTCCGAACCTGGCCCGTCGAACGTTCGGCGCGCGTGATCGAGCGGGTCAGTCGCGCGGCCAGGCCGCCACAAAGCGTGAGAGCAAGCGGGCGAGCTCGGCCCGCTCCTCGGGGGTGAACTCGGCGAGCGCGGTCACGACGGCGTCGCGGCGCGTGCCCCGCGCGTCGGCGAGGAGCTTTCGGCCCGCCGCGGTGAGCACGATCGCGCTGCGACGCGCATCGACCGGGTCGACCTCGCGCCGAGCGTGGCCTGCCTCGACCGCCGCTTGCACGAGACGGCTCGCGCGCGGCTGGTCGACCCCGATCGCGTCGGCGAGCTCGCTGACCGACGGCGGGCGCTCGGTGCCCTCGAGGGCGTCGAGCAAGCGGAAGCGCGCGGCCTGCGCGAGTCCATCCCCGCGGCGGCCGCCGTGGAGATGCGGATGCCGCAGCCCCGTGTCGCCCTCGGCGCCGTCGGTGTCCGGCCCGCCCGGCCGGCGGCCGCCACGTTGGTGGCCGTGTCCACGAAAGTGCTCGTCGCGCGGGTGCTCATCGCGCGCGTGAGCATGCCCGGAACTGGGGCCATCGCCATGCCCGCGCGCGTGCCCGGACCCGTGCTCGATCGCCTCGGCGCGGCGCTGCAGCCGACGCCGGCCCTGATCGCGGCGCATCGTGACGAGGGCGGCTTCGATGATGGCTACCGGATCGTTGTGGTCGGGCGCGTCATCCGACTCTGAGCGTTCGCCGGGCGGCACTTGACGCGATCCGTTCATGTATGTAAGTCTACATGCACATGTAATAGTGCATGTAATTGATCAGGTGCCCGACACGGGCGTGAGCGGATCCGCCGCCCGTGAGCACCTCCCACAGCGGGCGAGCCTCGAGTGCCGTCCGCAACACCGACGCGCACCGCGTCACGGAAGGAACACCCATGACCACCCACGACAACCACAACGACACCACCGTCCCCACGAGCCCGCGGCCCCTCGGCTACTGGCTCCGCGTCATCGACCGTCGCCTCGACGACACGATGCGCGACCTCTTCGCCGCCGAGGGCATCAGCCGCCGCGATTGGCGCCGGCTGAACCTCATCGCCGGCACCGTCTCCGACCCGCGCATGATCGACCGGCTCGCGGCGCGCCCCGAGCGCATTGCACCGCTCATCGAGCGCGGCTGGGTCACCGGCGAACCCCGCTCCTGGAGCCTGACCGAGGCCGGCGACGCCGCCCTGCACTCACTGCATGGCCGCGTCTCCTCACTCCGCGCCACCATCGCCGACGCGGTCAGCCCCGAGGACTTCGCCACCACCATGAGCTCGCTCGAGGCCATCGCCCGCCAACTCGGCTGGAGCGACGACGAGCGGATGCCGCGCAAGCACGGCCGCTCGTTCGGCCACGGCCGACCGGGCGAGCATGGCCACGGCGTCGCCCACCGCAGCGAGCACGGGCATGGGCATGGGCACGGACTACCGCACGGACACGCCCACGGTGCTGATCGCGACCGCGGCACCGACCGCGCGGATGAGACCGAGTGAACCGCTACGCCCCGCCGGTCTCGGTCAAGCCGCGCGCGTTGTAGACGACCGCGTCCGACGCCCCATAGGCGCGGAACACCTCGATCGCGTCGTCGTGTCCGACGCCGACCGACACCTTGATTCCGCGCCGCTCGAACTCGCCGTCCCAGTCCTCCGTCATCGGCCCCTCGTCGAAGCCCGTCAGCCGCTCGAGCTCCGCCCCCTCGCCCGCGATCGTGAGCCGCCGCACGCCCGACCACATCGTCGCGCCGTAACACATCACGCATGGCCGCCAGTTGACGATGAGCTCGAGGTCGGCGCCGCCCGCGCCGAGATCCCACCGGCCGACCGCGCGCTGCGCGAGGCTCAGCGCCATGACCTCGGCGTGCATCGAGGTGATCCCGCTCGCGAGCACCACGTTCACGCCCATCGAGACGAGGGCTCCGGATGCCGCGTCGACGACGATCGCCGCGAACGGCCCGCCGTTGCCCGCACGCCAGTTGCGATCGGCGAGCTCGTTCACGAGCCGCATCCGATCCTCGGGGGTGTCGAGCGGCGACGCAGCGAGCGTGGCAAGGTCGTCGACGAGCCACGAGGGCAGCGACGCGGAGAAGTCGGTGGCGAGGGAGGCATCCATACCGGACATTCTGCCTCCTCGCAGTCAGCGCCGCTGCTCAGAGCCCGACAGCCGCTGCGCGATGTAGATCGGGAGGATCGACACGAGTACGAGCACGACCGCGATGACCGCCACGATCGGCGCCTGGCTCGGCCGGAACATGTTGTTCAGAATGAAGATCGGCAGCGTCGTCACGCCCGACCCCGCCGTGAACGTCGTGACGATGATCTCATCGAACGAGAGTGCGAACGCCAGCAGACCACCCGCCAACAGCGCCGAGCGCAACTGCGGGAACGTCACGAGCCGGAACGTCGTCCACACTCCGGCGCCGAGGTCGGCCGAGGCCTCCTCGAGATTCGTGCCGAGTCGCCGCAGTCGCGCGATGACGTTGTTGAAGACCGTGACGATGCAGAACGTCGCGTGGGCGATGACGACCGTCCAGATCGAGAGCGGCACGCCCATGATCGTGCGGAAGAAGTTGTTGAGCGCGATGCCCGTGATGATGCCCGGCAGCGCGATCGGCAGGATGATGAGCAGGCTGATCGCCTCGCGGCCGAAGAACTCGAATCGCTGGAGCGCGAGCGAGATGAGCGTGCCGAGCACGAGCGAGATGATCGTCGAGACGATCGCGACCTGCACGCTCGTGCCGACGGCCTCGAGGGCGCCGGCACTCCGGAACGCGCGCCCCCACCACTCGAGCGTGAGGCCCGGCGGCGGCCACGTGAGCGACGTCGACGTCGAAAACGAGTTCACGAGCACGACGAGCAGCGGCACGTAGACGACCAGGAGGATGAGCCCGGTCACGAGACCGAGCGTCGTGCGGGAGAGGCGGGAGAGTCGCATCCGTGATCCCTAGAGGTTGTCGAGCGCACCGGTGCGGCGCACGAGGAAGAGGTAGCCGAAGATGATGACGATCGGGATGAGGGCGATCGCGGATGCCAGTGGCAGGTTGTTCGCCGCACCGACGTTCGTGTAGACGAGGTTGCCGAGCATCTGGTTCGCGCCGCCCACGATGTTCACCGTGATGTAGTCGCCGAGGGAGAGCGAGAAGCTGAAGATCGTGCCGGCGATGATCGCCGGCAGCGCGAGCGGGAAGACGACGAGCCGCAGTGTCGACCAGGTCTTGCCGCCGAGGTCTCCGGATGCCTCGAGCAACGAGTCGGGCACGCGCTCGAGGCCCGCATAGATCGGGAGGATCACGTAGGGCAGCCACAGGTAGGCGAGCGTGATGATCGTGGCGGGCAGTCCGTAACCCGGGGTGTGTCCGCCGAAGGGTGCGACGAGCCACTCGAGGATCCCGTCTTGCGAGAGCACCGAGCGCCACGCGTACGCCTTGACCAGATACGAAGCCCAGAGCGGCGTGAGCACCGCGATGACGAGGATGCGTTGCATCCGCGGCGTCGCGACCTTCGCCATGTAGAACGCGATCGGCAGCGCGAGCGCAACGTCGATGAGGGTCACGAGCAGCGCGACGCCGAGGGTGCGCAGGGTCACCGTCTGGTAGAGCGAGCCCGTGATGACGGTGAGGATGTTGTCGAGCGTCCACGTCTGGCTGATCTGCCCCGTGAAGCTGTCGACCGACCAGAACGCGGTCACGAGCAGCAGCACGAGCGCCACGATGTAGACGAGCCCGAGCCAGAAGAGCGGTGCGCTGAGCAGCAGCGCGAGCCGAGCCCGCGGGTGCGTGCTGAGGAAGACGGAGCCCGCCCTCGCCGCTGTGCGACGAGGACGGAGCTCCGCGGGGGTCGACGTCATCAGCCCTTGATCTCCGACCAGGCCTCGGTCCAGCCGGAGTAGTCGACGCACTCGACGTCCGTGCGCCCGTCGAGGCACTCGGCGATCGGGGTCGACCAGTACCAGATCTGCGATGCGTACTCCTCGTCACCGGCGTGGAACGCCTCGCACGATCCCTCGGAGCGGAACTCGCACGCGGCCTCGTTCGACGGCGCCTCGCCGAAGTACTCGGTCGCCTGGGCGTTCGCCTCGGGGCTCGCGATGTAGTCGAGCCAGGCGTACGCGCAGTTCGGGTTCTTCGCCTCCGACGCGATCATCCACGTGTCGGACCAACCGGTCGTGCCCTCCTCGGGCAGCGTGACCGCGGTCGGCGCTCCCGAGCCCTCGAGCACGTTCTGGATGACCTGCCAGCTCGTGCCGACGACGGTGTCGCCGGTCTCGAACGCCTGGATCTCCTTGAGGTAGTCCGACCAGTACTCGCCGATGTGCGCGCGCTGCTCCTTCAGCAGGTCGACGGCCGCCTGGAACTGCGTCTCGTCGAGCGCGTACGGGTTCTCGATACCGAGGTCGGGCTGGTGGTGCATGAGGTACACCGCGGCATCCGCGATGTAGATGGGCGAGTCGTAGGCCGTGACCTTGCCGGAGTTCTCGCTCGCCTTGTCGAAGACGACGTCCCATGAGGTGGGCGCCTCGGGGAACACCTCGGTGTTGTACATGAGCAGGTTCGCGCCGTAGCCGTGCGGCACGCCGTAGGCCTCGCCGTCGACCGAGTTCCACGACTGCATCTTCAGGAAGTCGTAGATGCCCTCGTAGTTCGGGATGAGGTCGGTGTTCACGGGCGCGACGTCGCCGGCGGCGACGAGACGCAAGGAGGCGTCACCGGATGCCGCGACCACGTCGTACTCGCCCGTCTTCATGAGGTTGAACGCCTCATCCGACGTGCCGTAGGTCTTCGAGGTGACCTCGCAACCGGTCTCCTCCTCGAAGGGGGTGACCCAGTCAACGGCGGGATCGTTCGTGCCGTCCTCGACGTAGCCGGGCCACGCGAGGAGCGAGACCTGGCCCTCGAATTCGCCGAGCTCTTCGGCCGCCTCGCCGCCTCCATCGTTGGCCGCCGTCGTGCCGCAAGCGGTGAGCAGCGCGATCGAGGCGATCGCGAGGCCCACTGTCGCCGCGCCACGGCGTGCCGTGGGGGGAATGCGCTTCATGGTTCTCTCCTGTATCTGTGTGGTGTGCCGTGTGGTGCTGGTCTGTTCACGCAGCTGTCACGCCGCCGCATCCGTCACCGTCGCGAGCGCGACGACGTCGGCGTCGTGCCAGCTCACGACGACGCGGTCGCCGCGCTCGTCGTCGTGCGCCCGGTGCCGGTCGTTCTGTTCGAGCACGGTCACGCGGGTGCCGGCGTCGAGGTCGACGACGAGACGGATGCCGCTGCCGAGGTAGATCGCCTCGACCACGGTGCCCCACGCGTTGCGAACCCCGTCGCCCGACTGCTCTGCCGTGCCGACGATCATCTTCTCGGGACGCACGGAGTGCTCGCCTGCTCGGCCGAGGAGTGCGAGCGAGCGCTCGTCGTCGAGGAGGTTCGAGGTGCCGACGAAGTCGGCGACGAATCGGGAGCCGGGTCGCTCGTAGAGCTCGGCGGGCGTGCCGAGCTGTTCGATGCGGCCGTCGTTGAAGACGGCGATGCGGTCGGAGAGGGTGAGCGCCTCCTCCTGGTCGTGCGTCACGAAGATGAAGGTGATGCCGAGCTCGCGCTGGATCTCCTTGAGCTCGACCTGCATCTGCTCGCGGAGCTTGAGGTCGAGGGCGCCGAGCGGCTCGTCGAGCAGCAGCACCTTCGGCTCGACCACGGTCGCGCGGGCAAGTGCGACGCGCTGTCGCTGCCCGCCCGAGAGCTGCGAGGGCTTGCGAGCGGCCATCTGCTCGAGCCGAACCGCGGCGAGCGCGCGCATCGCCCGCTCGTTGCGCTCCTTGCGGCCGATGCCGCGCACGCGGAGGCCGTAGGCGACGTTGTCGAGCACGTTCATGTGCGGGAAGAGCGCGTAGTCCTGGAACACCGTGTTGACGTCGCGATCGAACGGCGCGCGCTTCGTGACGTCGTGCCCGAAGAGCTCGATCGTGCCGCCGCTGGGTTGCTCGAAGCCCGCGATGAGGCGCAGCACGGTGGTCTTGCCCGAGCCCGAGGGGCCGAGCATCGAGAAGAACTCGCCGGCCGCGATCTCGAGGTCGACGTGATCGACGGCGGTGACCGAGCCGAACTCCTTGGTGAGCCCCGTCAGGCGGATGGCCGGCTGCGCGTCGGTCATGGGATCTCCTTCGACATTCCAAAACATCTGGAACCAGATGTTCGTGATTCCAAAATCATATGACTCCAGATGTAAATGTCCAGAGGCCCGTGTTACGGTCATGTCACAGAATCGCGAGCACGGATGCCGGGAGGTGGGATGCCGCAGGCCACCGGACGCTCCGACGCCACGCGCGCGGTCGTCTTCTCCCCGCTCGACGCCGCCGGTCGCGCCGAGCTCGTGGAGCAGCGCCTGACCGACGCCATCGTCGCGGGCGTGCTGCGCGACGGCGAGCGCCTGCCGAGCGAATCCGAGCTCGCCCGCAGCCTCGGCGTGGCCGTCGTCACGGCGCGCGAGGCGCTCGAGTCGTTGCGCGACAAGGGTCTCGTGCTCACCCGGCGCGGTCGCGACGGCGGTAGCTTCGTCACCCACGACCGCGACGCGACCACGCGAATGGTCGACGAGCGCGTGCGAGCGCAGAGCCGCATCGAGCTGCGCGACCTCTCACTGCACTACGCGGCGATCGCCGGCATGGCCGCCGAGGTCGCGGCAGATCGCGCGAGCGACGACGACGTGCAGAGCCTCGTCGAGATCGACGAGCGCGCCGACCTCACGACCCCGGGTGGCGCCCGACGGGCCGTCGGGCGCTTCCAATTGGAGATCGCCGCGGTCAGCCAGTCGCCCCGACTCGTGCACGAGGAGCTGCGCCTGCAGGCCGAGACCGGAAGCCTGCTCTGGCTCTGCATGCGTGAGCAGGACTATCGTGACCGGAGCAGGCAGGCGCGACTCGAGGTGATCGAGGCGATCCGAGCGGTGGAGCCCGAGCGGGCCCGCCGGGTGACGACCGAGCACATCGCCTCGGCCGTCGAATGGCTCATCGAAGAGAAGGTGCGGCTCGAGGCGAGCGAACCGCCAGGGGCGTCCGGGGCAACCGGGCCGCCAGGGGCATCCGTCGCCGAACGAACGGAAGGAGGCGCGGCATGACCGTCACCGTCGATGTCACCGCGCAACTGATCGCGCAGCGCATCGCCTCGACCATCGATCCCGTCTTCGCGATGATCGATGGCTGGCGCGACGCGGTCGAGCGCGCGATCGCGACCGAACCCGAGCCACGAGCGGCGACGCTCGACCCGATCATCGCCGCCCTCGTGGCTCCCGAGCTCGAGCGACCCGGCAGCCTCATCACGGGAGCCGGATTCGTCGCGACGCCGGGATTCCTCCTCGACGCACCGTGGCACCTCGCGTGGTGGCTGAGCGGCGCGAACACCTTCCGCGCGGCGCCCGACGCCGGGCTTCGCCGCCTCGACGCGGTGAACGACCCCGACTCCGAGCAATTCCGCGACTACACGACGCTCGAGTGGTGGCGGGTGCCCGAGCGCACCGGCACCCGGCACCTCACCGGCCCGTACGTCGACTACCTCTGCACCGACGACTACACCGTCACGATCACGACGCCCGTGATGGCCGCCGGAGAGCTCGCGGGCATGGTCGGAACCGACCTCTACGTCGCGCGCCTCGAGCGCGTGCTGCTTCCGGTGATCCGCGAGTCGGGGCATCCGTGCTCCCTCGTGAACGCCTCGGGCCGCATCGTCACCTCGACCGACCCGCATCGTGCCACGGGTGCCCTGCTCCGGCTCGACGGCCTCGTCGACGCGCTCACGCCGTTGCGCAATGCGGTCACGGAGACGGATGCCGCGGTGCTGCCGAGCGGCGCTACCATCGTGCCGTGCGGCGACACGTCGCTCGCGCTCGTGCTCGAGGGCTGACGTCGCGGCGCCTGCGGTCACGAGACGACGCATCGAAATGCATCTCCTCGGCGAATTTGGCACCATTGGCGGATGACTGCACGGCCCCCTGCTCTCGTCGGCATCTCGCACGGCACCTCCTCCGATGAGGGAAGGCGGGCCGTGCGCGGCCTGCACGAGGCCGTCGAGGCGGCCGTGGCCGCGCGGCATCCGTCGGCTGCCTCGTCCGTTCGGCTCGGGCACGTCGACGTCGAGCAGCCCGACGTGCCGGCGACGCTCGCCACCCTGGCGCCGGGCGAGCCCGCGATCGTCGTGCCGTTCCTCCTCTCGGCGGGTTACCACGTGCACGTCGACCTCACCGAGGCCGTCGAGGCGGAGACCGACCGCACGGTCGTGCTCGCCGGCGCGCTCGGACCCGACGATCGACTCGTCACCGTGCTCCTGCGCCGCCTTGAGGAGGCAGGGCTCCGCGACGGCGACCATGTCGTGCTCGCCGTCGCCGGGTCGAGCGACGTTCGTGCCGTCGAGCACTGCCGCGACATGGCCGAGCGGCTCGCCGAGGCATCCGGCCGCGACATCTCACTCGGCTTCCTGTCGGCCGCCGAGCCGTCGCTTCCCGACGCGGTGGCCGCCGCGCGCTCGGCCGCGGCCGACGGCGAGCGCGTCGTGGTGGCGAACTACCTGCTCGCTCCGGGCTACTTCGACCGCCTCGCCGTGCGCGCCGGCGCCGACGTCACCGCGCGCCCGCTGCTCGTGCCCGATGAGCCGGCGCCGTCCGAACTCGTCGACATCGTGCTCGACCGCTACGCCGAGGCATCCGCTCAGCTCGGCTGACCTCGTCGCACGATCACACTTTCGCGCTTCGCAACCCCAACGGGGACAATCGCGTCGCTCTGTGACGTAATGAGACACGACGTGACCGGGCGTGACAACGAACATTGTCGGCAGCAGCCGACCTCGCCTAGCTTCGAGCGAATAGCACCGTTCGCGCACCCTGCGCCGGTTGAGGAAGGAGGAAGCCCGTGACGACCCCGACGACGACGGATGCCGCTCCCCAGCGCCCGGCCGGCACCGAACGTGGCAACCGTCCGCCGCGCCCCGCTTCGCGTCCGCACGGCCAGTGGAAGATCGACGGCACCGCCCCGCTCAACGCCAACGAGGTGTGGAAGCAGGAAGACGGCGGGCTCGCCGTGCGCGAGCGCATCGAGAACACCTACGCCGCGGGCGGCTTCGCGTCGATCGACCCGACCGACCTGCACGGCCGGTTCCGCTGGTGGGGCCTCTACACCCAGCGCAAGCCCGGCATCGACGGCGGCAAGACCGCGACCCTCGAACCGCATGAGCTCGAAGACGAGTACTTCATGCTGCGCGTCCGCATCGACGGCGGACAGCTCACGACGCAGCAGCTCCGCGTGATCGGCGAGATCTCCACCGAGTTCGCGCGCGACAGCGCCGACCTCACCGACCGCCAGAACGTGCAGCTGCACTGGGTTCGCGTCGAAGACGTGCCCGAGATCTGGCGTCGTCTCGAAGCCGTCGGGCTCGGCACCACCGAGGCGTGCGGCGACGTGCCGCGCGTCGTGCTCGGCTCCCCGGTCGCCGGCATCGCCGCCGACGAGCTCATCGACCCGACACCCTCGATCGACGCCATCACCGAGCGCTACATCGGCATCCCCGAGCTCGCGAACCTGCCGCGCAAGTTCAAGACGGCGATCACGGGCCACCCGAGCCAAGACGTCGTGCACGAGATCAACGACGTCGGCTTCGTCGCCGTGACCCACCCCGAGCTCGGCGTCGGCTACGACCTGTGGGTCGGCGGCGGCCTCTCGACGAGCGCGCACCTTGCGGTGCGGCTCGGCACCTTCGTCGCCCCCGAGCTGGTTCCCGATGTCTGGTTCGGCGTCGCCGCGATCTTCCGCGACTACGGTTACCGGCGGCTGCGCAACAAGGCGCGCCTCAAGTACCTCGTCGCCGATTGGGGCCCCGAGAAGTTCCGCGAGGTGCTCGAGACCGAGTACCTCGACGCCCCGCTTCCCGACGGGCCTGCGGCTCCGAAGCCCCGCACCCAGGGCGACCACGTCGGCGTGCACCGCCAGCACGACGGCCGCTACTACATCGGCGTCACCCCGTTCGTCGGACGCGTCTCGGGCTCGAAGCTCACGGCCCTCGCCGACCTCCTCGAGCGCCACGGCTCGGGGCGCCTCCGCACGACCCCGCACCAGAAGCTCGTGCTGCTCGACATCGAGGAGCGCGACCTCGAGAAGGTCGTCGCCGAGCTCGACGAGCTCGGCCTCTCGGCGAAGCCGAGCGTCTTCCGCCGCGGCACCATCGCCTGCACGGGCATCGAGTTCTGCAAGCTCGCGATCGTCGAGACCAAGCAGACCGCAACCGACGCGGTGCTCGCGCTCGAGGAGCGGCTCGGAGGGCTCGACCTCCCGCATCCGCTCAGCCTGCACGTGAACGGATGCCCCAACTCCTGCGCTCGCATCCAGACCGCCGACATCGGGCTCAAGGGCCAGCTCCTCCCCGACGGCGACGGCGGCCAGACGCCGGGCTTCCAGGTGCACCTCGGCGGCGGACTCGCATCCAAGGATCGCGAGGAGGCCGGCCTCGGCCGCACCGTCCGCGGACTCAAGGTGACCGCCGACGGCCTCGTCGACTACGTCGAGCGCCTCGTGCGCCGGTTCCTCGCCGACCGCGACGCCGCGATCGACGAGACGTTCGCCGAGTGGGCGCACCGAGCCGACGAGGAGGCGCTCCAGTGAGCGCCCGCAACCTCGGTGCCTCCGGTGGTCGAGTAGCGACGCCGCAGGCGACGCGTATCGAGGCCACCACCCGTCGCGACGCCGACACCCTGCGCGCGCTCGTCGAGGCAGGCAACGCGCTGCTCTCGCCAGAGGGCGGCCCCGAGGCATCCGCTGCCGAGGTCGTGGCCTGGGTGGCCGAGAACTTCTCGGCGGATGCCGCAGCGGTCGCGTGCTCGATGGCCGACGCCGTGCTGCCGCACGTGGTCGCCGCGCAGTTGCCCGGCGTCGACGTGCTGTTCCTCGACACCGGATACCACTTCACCGAGACCTACGTGACCCGCGACGAGGTGGCCCGTGCGCTCGACGTGCGCGTCGTCGACGTGCTGCCCGAGCAGACCGTGGCCGAGCAGGACGCCGAGTTCGGCGCCGAGCTCTTCGCCCGCGACCCGGGCCTCTGCTGTGCACGCCGCAAGGTCGAGCCGCTCCAGCGGGCCCTCGGCGGCTACGAGCTGTGGTTCACGGGCGTGCGCCGCGAAGAGGCGCCGACCCGTGCGAACACGCCGCTCCTCCAGTGGGACGAGCGCAACGGGCTCGTCAAGGTGAACCCGCTCGCGGCGTGGACCTTCGACGAACTGCTCGACTACGCGGGTGCCAACCAAGTGACGGTGAACCTCCTCATGTCGCACGGCTACCCGTCGATCGGTTGCGAGCCATGCACGAAGCCCGTCGCCGAGGGCGAAGACCCGAGGTCCGGTCGCTGGGCCGGCCTCGCCAAGACCGAATGCGGATTGCACCTATGACCGAGATCGTCACGGCCGGTGGTCGAGTAGCGCCCGAGGCGCCCACCACCGGTGGTCGAGTAGCGCCGGAGGCGCGTATCGAGGCCACCCACATCGAGCAAGGTGGCCTCGATACGCGTGCTGGCGCGCGCTACTCGACCACCAGAGGGTCCGAACTCGACGCGCTCGACGTGCTCGAGTCCGAGGCCATCCACATCATCCGCGAGGTCGTCGCGGAGTTCGAGCGCCCCGTGCTGCTGTTCTCGGGCGGCAAGGACTCCGTCGTCGTGCTGCACCTCGCCGCGAAGGCGTTCTGGCCGGGGCGCGTGCCGTTCCCGGTGCTGCACGTCGACACCGGCCACAACTTCCCCGAGGTGCTCGCATTCCGCGACGCCACGGTGGAGCGCCTGGGCCTGCGCCTCGAGGTGGCATCCGTGCAGGACTACATCGACGACGGTCGCCTCCACGAGCGCGCCGACGGCACCCGCAACCCGCTGCAGACCCAGCCGCTGCTCGACGCGATCGCGGCCGGCCGGCACGACGCGGTCTTCGGCGGCGCCCGCCGCGATGAAGACAAGGCGCGCGCCAAGGAGCGCATCATCTCGCTGCGCGACGAGTTCGGCCAGTGGGACCCGCGCAACCAGCGCCCCGAGCTCTGGAGCCTCTACAACGGGCGTCACACCCCGGGCCAGCACGTGCGCGCGTTCCCCATCAGCAACTGGACCGAGCTCGACGTGTGGAGCTACATCGAGCGCGAGAACATCCCGCTGCCCGGGCTCTACTTCGCCCACGAGCGCGAGGTCTACCGCCGCGACGGCATGTGGCGCGCAGTGGGCGAGGTCTCGCCCCCGCGTCCCAACGAGACCGTCGAACTCCGCACGGTGCGCTACCGCACCGTCGGCGACATGAGCTGCACGGGCGCCGTCGAATCGGATGCCGCTGACGTCGCCGGCGTCGTGCGCGAGGTGGCCCAGTCCACCCTCACCGAGCGCGGCGCCACGCGCGCCGACGACCGCATCTCCGAGGCCGCCATGGAGGACCGCAAGAAAGACGGGTACTTCTGATGACCGGCACGCTCTTCCGCTTCGCGACCGCCGGCTCGGTCGACGACGGCAAGTCCACGCTCGTCGGCCGCTTGCTGCACGACTCGAAGGCGATCCTCGCCGACCAGCTCGAGGCCGTTGCGCGCACCTCGGCCGAGCGCGGCTTCGGCGACGGCACGGGCTTCGACTTCGCACTGCTCACCGACGGCCTCCGCGCCGAACGCGAGCAGGGCATCACGATCGACGTCGCCTACCGGTACTTCACCACGGGGGCGCGCAGCTTCATCCTCGCCGACTGCCCCGGCCACGTGCAGTACACGCGCAACATGGTCACCGGAGCGACCACGGCCGACGCCGTCGTCGTGCTCATCGACGGTCGCAAGGGCGTGCTCGAGCAGACCCGCCGCCACCTCTCGGTGGTCGCGCTGCTGCGCGTGCCGCACGTCATCATCGCGGTGAACAAGATCGACCTGCTCGGCTACGACGAGCAGGCGTTCATCGAGGTCGACGCCGACGTGCGCCGTGTCACCGCCGAGCTCGGCCTCGACGACGTGCATGTGCTGCCCGTATCGGCGCTCGAAGGCGACAACATCGTCACGCGCTCGGATCGCACGCCCTGGTACGACGGCCCCGCGCTCCTCGAACTGCTCGAGCAACTGCCCTCGCTCGACGAGCTCGAGACCGAGCTCGACGCGTTCCGCCTCGCGGTGCAGCTCGTGCTGCGCCCGCAGGGAGGCCTGGCTTCGGATGTCGCGAGCGACCCCGAGCGCGCCGAGTCGTTCCGCGACTACCGTGCCTTCGCGGGCCGCATCGGCTCGGGCCGGGTGCGGGTCGGCGACCGCGTGAGCGTGTTCCCCTCGGGAATCGAGACGACCGTCGCGGGCATCGACCAGGCCGGCGCATCCCTCGACGAGGCCGTGGCACCCCAGTCGGTGGCGCTGCGCCTCGCTGACGACATCGACGCCGCGCGCGGCGCCGTGATCGTCGAGACGGGCACCCTCCCCGAGGGACGCCGCGACGTCGACGCCGAGCTCTTCTGGCTCGACCCGCGGCCGCTGCTGCCCGGGGCACGAGTGCTCGTGAAGCACGGCACGGCTACGGTGCAGGCACTCGTGGCATCCGTCGACTCGAAGCGCGACCTCGACACGCTCGCCCATGAGCCCGCCGAGACGCTCGAGGCGAACGACATCGGCAGGGCGCGCCTGCGCCTCGCGGCACCGCTGCCGCTCGAACCGTACGGAGCGAACCGGCATGCCGGCTCGTTCCTCGTGATCCACCCCGCCGACGGCCAGACCTTGGCCGCCGGCATCACCGAACAGTAAAAGGAGGCGACAACCGTGAACATTCGAACCACCCGCACCACCCTGACGATCACCGCTCTTGGAGTGGCTGCGATGATGCTCGCGGGCTGCTCCGCCTCCGCGGGCGAGGCCTCCGAGGCGGATGCCGCTGCCTCGACCGGGCCCGCCGACGAGCTGCGCCTCGGCTACTTCTCGAACGTCACCCACGCGCCCGCGCTCGTGGGGCTCGAGGAGGGCCTCTTCACCGACGCACTCGGCGAGACGAAGCTCACGACGCAGGTCTTCAACGCCGGCCCCGCGGCCATCGAGGCCCTCTCGGCCGGCGCGATCGATGCCACGTACATCGGCCCGAACCCGTCGATCAACACGTTCATCCAGTCGGCAGGCCAGTCGGCGCACATCGTCGCCGGCGCGGCCACCGGCGGTGCGGCACTCGTCGTGCGCGAGGGTATCGACTCGGTCGACGACCTCGAGGGCACGACGCTCGCGACGCCGCAGCTCGGCAACACGCAAGACGTGGCGCTGCGCTCGTGGCTCGCCGACGAGGGCTTCGAGACCGACACCACGGGCGGCGGCGACGTGCACATCACGCCGACCGAGAACGCCCAGGCCCTCACCCTGTTCCAGCAGGGCGGAATCGACGGCGCCTGGCTGCCCGAGCCATGGGTCTCCCGTCTCATCGTCGACGCGGGCGCTCACGTGCTCGTCGACGAGGCCGACCTGTGGGAGGACGGCGCGTTCCCGACGACGGTGCTGCTCGTGCGTGCCGAGTTCCTGGCCGAGCACCCCGAGACGGTCGAGGCGCTGCTCGAGGGCCACGTGGCCTCCGTCGCCTGGCTGGGCGACCACGCCGATGAGGCGCCTGCCGTGATCAACGCGTCGATCGAGGCCGAGACCGGCAAGCCGCTCGCCGACGAGGTCATCACCCGCGCGCTCGAGCACGTGACCTTCTCGGTCGACCCGCACGCCGAGACCTTCGAGACCCTCGTGAAGAACGGCCTTGCAGCCGGCACGCAGAAGGACGGCTCGATCGACGGGCTCTTCGACCTGCGCCTGCTGAACGGCCTCCTCGAGTCCGATGGCGGGGAGCCGGTCTCGGCCGGCGGCCTCGGCCAGGAGTAGGAGCACCACATGAGCGGGCAGACGGCCATCCGCATCGAGCAGCTCGGCAAGCGCTTCGGCGCCGGGCCGCTCGTGCTCGACGACGTGAACCTCACGGTCGAGGCGGGTGAGTTCGTCTGCCTGCTCGGCGCCTCGGGCTGCGGCAAGTCGACGCTGCTGAACCTCATCGCGGGTCTCGACCGACCCACGACGGGAAGCATCGACGTGCCGGCCGAGGGCGCCGCCGTGATGTTCCAGGAGTCGGCGCTCATGCCGTGGCTCACCGCCCGGCAGAACGTCGAGCTGGCGCTGCGCCTGCGCGGGGTGCCCCGCGCGGCCCGCCGGGGCGAGGCACTCGAACTCCTCGACACGGTGAACCTCGCGGATGCCGCCGAGAAGCGTCCGCACGAGCTCTCGGGCGGCATGCGCCAGCGCGTCGCCCTCGCGCGCGCTCTCGCCCAGGACCGGCCCGTGCTCCTCATGGACGAGCCCTTCGCTGCACTCGACGCGATCACGCGCGACCTCCTGCACGAGGAGCTCGAGCGGGTGTGGCGCCGCACCGGCCGCACGATCGTGTTCGTCACGCACAACGTGCGCGAGGCCGCGCGCCTCGGGCAGCGCGTCGTACTGCTCTCGAGCCGGCCAGGCCGTGTCGCCGGAGAATGGCGCATCGCCGAGACCGCCGGCCGCCGCATCGAGTCGCCCGAGGTCGCGGCGCTCTCGATCGAGATCACCGAGCAGCTCCGAAAGGAGATCCGCCGAAATGCCGCATGACACGACACTCGCAAAGACCGCCGGTCGAGTAGCGCCCGGCGAAGCCGGACGCGTATCGAGACCCGACTCCGCCGGCGAGGCATCCGTGCCGGGCCTCGATACGGCTGCTTCGCTGCCTACTCGACCCTCGGACCACGAGGACTTCCGCAGCCTCGAGGCCGGCCTCGACCGACTGCAGACCGACCCAGAACGCGCCCCGAGCGCGTGGAATCGCTTCACGACGAGCGTCCTGCCCCCGATCGTCTTCGTCGTCGCGCTCATCGCCGTGTGGCAGCTCTACGTCGTGATCGCGCAGCCGCGGCCCGACATCGTGCCGAGCCCGCTGGCCGTCGCGGCCGCGATCGGCGACGCGTGGGAGGCCGGGCGCCTGCAGCTCGCGGTCCTCACGAGCCTCGAGCGCGGCGTGTTCGGCTTCCTCATCGCGGTCGTCGTCGGCACGCCGCTCGGGCTGCTACTGGCCGAGGTGAAGCCGCTGCGCCGCGCGATCGGGCCGATCATCTCGGGTCTGCAGGTGCTGCCGTCGGTCGCGTGGGTGCCGGCCGCGATCCTCTGGTTCGGGCTCACGGATGCCACGGTGTACTTCGTCGTGCTCATGGGCGCCACGCCGTCGATCGTCAACGGACTCATCGCAGGCGTCGAGCAGGTGCCGCCGCAACTGCGCCGCGTTGGCACCGTTCTCGGGGCCGGGCCCGGCCGGCTCGCGACGCTCGTCGTACTGCCTGCCGCCCTGCCCGGCTACGTTGCCGGACTCAAGCAGGGCTGGGCGTTCTCGTGGCGCTCGCTCATGGCCGCCGAGATCATCGCGACCGGCGGCACGATCGGCTTCGGTCTCGGGTCGATGCTCGATCAGAGCCGCGAACTCGCCGACCTCGGCGGCGTGCTCGCGACGATCCTCGTGATCCTCGCGATCGGCATCCTGATCGAGCTCGCGTTCTTCGCCCCCCTCGAGCGGCGGATGCTGCGCCGCCGGGGCCTCCTCGTGGCGGGTGCGAAGTGAGCGCCGTCATCCCGGGCCGCGTGACCCTCGTCGGCGCCGGACCGGGCGACCCCGGCCTGCTCACGATCCGCGGCCTCCGCGCCCTCGAGGCCGCCGACGTCATCGTGGCCGACCGGCTCGGTGCGCGCGGCGTGCTCGACGGGCTCACAGCCGAGGGTGTCGCCCTGCACGCCGAGATCATCGACGTGGGCAAGCTCCCCGGCCACCACCCGGTGCCGCAAGACGGCATCAACGAACTGCTCGTGTCGCTCGCCCTCGAGGGCAAGCGCGTCGTGCGCCTGAAGGGCGGCGACCCCTACGTGTTCGGCCGCGGCAGCGAAGAGGTCGCCCACTGCCGCGCCGCGGGCATCGACGTCGAGGTCGTGCCCGGCATCACGAGCGCGATCTCGGTGCCGGCGATCGCGGGCATCCCGCTCACCCACCGCGGCCTCGCCACCGCCTTCAGCGTCGTCACGGGCCACGAGCAGCTCCGCGAGCTCAGTGGCGGCCGCGACCACACGGTCGTGCTGCTCATGGGCATGAACACCCTTGCGAACTCCGCAGCCACCCTCGCCCGCGGCGAGCGCGGAGGCGATTGCCCAGTCGCGATCGTCGAAGATGGGTACGGACCCGGCCAGCGGGTCACGGTCGGCACGCTCGAGACGATCGCGGTGCAGGCAGCGCACCGCGGCATCCGCTCTCCTGCAGTGATCGTCGTCGGCGATGTCGTCACCCTCAGCCCCTACGCCCCCGAGGCCATCTCCAATCGAAAGGCACAACAGCCATGACCCTCCCGACCCTTCGCGTCGCGATCGTCGGAGCCGGCCCCGCCGGGATCTACGCCGGCAACATCCTGAACAATGCCGTGCGAGAGCGCGGCGGCGAGGTCGCGATCGACCTCTTCGAGTCGCTGCCCGCCCCCTACGGACTCATCCGCTACGGCGTGGCGCCCGACCACCCCCGCATCAAGGGCATCGTGAACTCGCTGCACGAGATGCTCGACGCCGGCATCATCCGCCTCATCGGCAACGTCACCGTGGGCCGCGACATCTCGCTCGACGAGCTGCACGCGCACTACGACGCCGTGATCCTTGCGACGGGCGCGATCCGCGACGCCGACCTCGACATCCCGGGCGTCGACCTGCCCGGCTCCTACGGCGCGGCCGACTTCGTCGCCTGGTACGACGGTCACCCCGACGTGCCGCGCACGTGGCCGCTCGACGCGACCGACATCGCCGTGATCGGCAATGGCAACGTCGCACTCGACGTGGCCCGCGTGCTCGCGAAGCACCCCGAAGACCTGCGGTCGACGGATGTCCCGGCCAACGTCTACGCGGGCCTCGAGGGCTCGCCCGTCACCGACGTGCACGTCTTCGGCCGTCGCGGTCCCGCCGAGGTGAAGTTCACCCCGATCGAGCTGCGCGAGCTCGGCGAGGTGCCCGATGTCGACATCGTCGTCTCCGACGAGGACTTCGCCGGCGTGGATGCCGCGTCCGCTGCGAACAACCAGATCAAGGTCATGCTGCGCACGCTCCAGAGCTGGCGTACCCGTGAGGTGGGCAGCGCCTCGCGCCGGCTGCACCTGCACTTCTTCCACACGCCCGTCGAGATCTTCGGCGAAGGACGCGTCGAGGGCATGCGCTTCGAGCGGAACGCCCCCGTCGGCGACGGATCGGGCGCCGTCGTCGGCACCGGCACGTTCGTCGACTACCCGGTGCAGGCCGTCTACCGCGCGGTCGGCTACTACGGCTCGCCCGTGCCCGGAGCGCCGTTCGACGAACGCAACGGCGTCATCCCGAACGACGGCGGGCGCGTGCTCGACGCCGCCGGCTCGCCCGTGCCCGGCCTCTACGCGACCGGCTGGATCAAGCGCGGCCCCGTGGGCCTCATCGGCCACACGAAGGGCGACGCGATGGAGACGATCGCGAACCTCATCGAGGACCGCGACGCGCTGCCCGCCCCGACGGTCGCCGAGCCCGATGCGCTCCTCGAGCTGCTCGACGACCGCGGTGTCCACTACACGACGTGGGAGGGCTGGCTCGCGCTCGACGCGCACGAGCGCGCCCTCGGCGAGACCGACGCGTTCGTCCGCGAGCGCGTGAAGGTCGTGCCCCGCGACGAGCAGGTCGGCATCTCCCGCGACGGCGCACTGGTCGGCTCGTGACGTACGTCATCGCGCTGCCCTGCGTCGATGTCAAGGATCGCGCGTGCATCGACGAGTGCCCGGTCGACTGCATCTACGAGGGTGAGCGCTCGCTCTACATCCACCCCGACGAGTGCGTCGACTGCGGCGCCTGCGAGCCGGTGTGCCCGGTCGAGGCGATCTACTACGAAGACGACCTCCCCGACGTGTGGGCCGATTACTACAAGGCGAACGTCGAGTTCTTCGACGACCTCGGCTCGCCCGGCGGCGCCGCGAAGGTCGGCCTGATCGCCAAGGACCACCCCGTCGTGGCCGCGCTGCCCCCGCAGGCAGTGGAGCACTGACCCCCGGTGGTTGAGTAGGCCGCGAAGCAGCCGTATCGAAACCACCATGTACGACTGGTGGTTTCGATACGCGGCGGGCTTCGCCCGGCGCTACTCAACCACCGGGGCGTGCAACCGCCTCGTCGTCGACGTCGCGCAGTCGCGCGATCACGTCGGGCGACCCGCCGAGTGATGCGAGGCGATCGGCGACGCCGATGCGCGCGAATCGGTACGGCGTGTTCGACCCGTGCATGATCGAACGGGTGTTCGCCGCGTCGAGGAGTGCGGTGCACTCGAAGGCGAGCTGCTCGGGATCGTGGAGCGCCGGGAGCTCGCCGAGCTCGATCGCGAAGCGGAACGAGGCGGCGAGGTAGCCGCTCCAGTCGTCGAGCGCGCGCTCGAGGGCGTCGCGCACATCGCCCGGCTTCGAATCGAAGTCGGCCGCCGCGGCGGCGAAGAAGCAGCCGCCCGGGAAGACACGGTCGCGCGAGTAGGCGATCCAGTTGTCGAGGAGCGCGACGATTCGGCCGAGACCGCGCGGCTCTGCACGTGCGGGCTCGATCACCGAGGTGACGAAACGCTGGCGTGCAGCTTCGACCGTGGCGAGCTGCAAGCGCTCCTTGCTGCCGAAGAGCGTCGCGACCCCGCTCTTGCTCACCGCCGCGTCCGTTGCGAGCCGTCCGATCGAGAGCCCGTCGAGTCCTGCGACGGAAGCCAGGTCGGCGGCACGTGAGAGCACGGCGCGCCGTGAGGCGTCGCCGCGCAATCGCCGACCGTCGATTTCGTCCATGCCCTTCAGTTTACGCACGATCGTTCGTATAGTGTACGTACGACCGTTCGTATTGATTGAGCATTCGCACCTCGGCGCGACTCGCTTCCCGGATCGGAGACACTCATGCACCCCGCCCTGACCGCAACGCTCGCCGCCATCCGCGCCGCCGATCGCGTCTCGCCCGAGGTCGCGGCACGACTGGCGCTTCCACTCTTCAAGAAGGTGGGGCCCGCCCTGCCGGTTCGCCCCGGCGAGCGCGCGGTGCACGAGTCGGCCGCCCGCAGCTCACTCCACGTTCGCGGCCGCGACGTCGCCGCCTACGAATGGGGCCACGGCCCCGAGACCGTGCTGCTGGTGCACGGATGGCGCGGCCGCGCCGCCCAGTTCGCGCCCATCGTGCGGGAGCTCCGGGCCGAGGGGTACCGACTCGTCGCCTTCGATGCGCCGGCGAACGGGGAGTCGAGAGGCCGGCGCACCGACATCCGCGACTACCTCGCCGCGATCGAGGCGCTGCAGTCACGCCACGGCAGGTTCCGCGCCGTGATCGGCCACTCGTTCGGCGGGCTCGCAGCACTCACCGCGGTGCGCGAGGGACTGGCAACCGGCGGCGTCGTGGCGATCTCGGGCATGGCCGATGCCCGCTTCCTCGTCGACTCGTTCGCCGGCCGCCTGGGACTCAGCGCGCCCACCGCCGACGTGCTCGCTCGCGAGTTCGCGCGCATCGTCATGCCCGACCGGCAGGATCCCTACGCGCGGTTCGACGCCGTGGCCACGCCGCTCCCGGCCGGGGTGCCGCTGCTCGTCGTGCACGATCGCGGCGATCGCGAGGTGGCGGCGAGCGAAGGAACTCGGCTGCACGCCGCCCACGGCGAGCGCTCACGACTGCTCGTCACCGAGGGCGCCGGCCACTCGCGCATCCTCGGCGTCGACGCCACGCTCGACGCGGTGACGGCGTTCGTGAACGGCGGCATCGAGGCGCTCGATCGCGCCGGGCTCGGGCAAGCGGGCGTCGCGGCATCCATCGTCTGACCTGGATGGGCCTGCGCGTGCGCGCGACGACAGGCGCATCCTCCGAACGGGTGTTCGTTCGCTGCGATCGCCCTGCGAGGATCAGACCATGACGGCGACCGAAGCACAACGTGACGTGAAGAGATCCGGCCTCACTGCGGCCGGCGGCTGGGTGGCGATCGGCGGCAGTGTGATCCACCTGGTGCTGACGTCCATCGCGCGAGCGGATGTCTGGCGAGACATCGCCTCGGCCGGCTGGTGGGGCACGGTGACGCTGCGGCCGAGCGCTGAGCAGCTTCGGTTCGCCGAGGCGTTCTGGATCACCCCGGGCAGTTTCGCCGTGCCGCTGCTCGCGCTCGGGATCCTCGTGGTGTTCTCCGCCCGGCAGGGCAACCGGGTGCCGGGTGTGCTCGGCTGGATACTGGCCATCTGGGGCGTCTTCTGCGCGAGCCTGCTGCCGGTGTCGGGAGCCTGGCTGTTCATCGTGGTCGGCGCACTGTTCGTGGCCGGCGACCGGGCCCGAGTCGCCGCGCCCTAGCGCCCGGTCACAGCACCAGCAGCGTGATGCCGGTCGCGACGAGCCAGAGCGACCAGACGATGTACGTGGTGGGGGTGAGCGTTGCGGCGAGCTTCCAACCCGTGCGTTCGAACGGGCCGACGAACTCGAGCGAGCACACGGCGAGGACGCCTCCTATGACGATTCCGGCGACGCCGAGCCACACGGGAAGATGAGCGTCTTGGATGACGGCGGCGCCGACCAGGATGCTCCACGCACCGGTGAGGAGGAAGCCGAGATGCTCGCCGACGGCGACCCCGAGATACCGGTTGAAGGCCTGGAAGACGACGTCGATCGCCTCCTTGCGCGTCGGAGTGGCGTCGGGCTCGGCAGCGGCGCGGGCAAGGTAGGGCACGAGGAACGGCCAGCGGATCAGCCCCAGGAACTGCACAGCCGCCGCGAGCACGCCGACGGCGGTTCCCACGGCGAGGAGCGTCGCGTCGGCGCGGGGCAGCGCACCGGAGACGAGCACAGCGAGTGGCGCGAACAGGACCGCGGTCATGGCGAACGCCCACCAGATCAGCACGAGGCCGGAGCCGCCTGTGCGGAACCGTTCGAGAATCTCCTCCGTCGGTCGGCGCAGGATGTCGGGATAGTCGAACTTCACGGCCAGGGCCGCGAACGCAGCGTTGAACGCGATCGGCAACATTATGAGAAGCCAGGCGGCCGCGACGGAGGCGCTCATCGGCCGGCTTTGCGCGTGGCGAGGTGCCGAGAACCCGAAACTGGTCGCCGGATCAATGACATGGGGACTCTCCTGACGAGGGGTGCGTATCTCGTACGTTAGCGAAACCAGTGAAACAGGGGCTTGCCTTCGAGTGCACTCGAATCCGTAGCGTCGAGGACATGAACGGATACGAGTCGCACGAGTCGCAGAAGACGTGGATCATCACCGGCGGCAGCTCCGGCCTCGGCCGGGCACTGGTCGAGGCGGCCCTCGAAGCGGGTGAGCACGTCGTCGCCACGGCGCGGCGGCTCGAGCGCTTCGACGGTCTCCGCGAACGGTTCCCGGCACGACTGCTGCCGCTCGCTCATGACGTCCGCGACACGGATGCGGCGTCAGAGGTGGTCGACCGTGCGATCCAACACTTCGGCCGCGTCGACGTGCTGGTGAACAACGCCGGCGCCGGTCAGGTCGGCGCCGCCGAGGAGGTGAGCGACGCAGAACTGCGGGACATGCTGGCGCAGCACCTGTTCGGTCCTGCCGCGCTCGTTCGCGCGGTGCTCCCGCACCTGCGCGCCGCCGGATCGGGAGCGATCGTGCAGATGAGCAGCCAAGGCGGCAGGATGTCGTTCCCCGCGGTCGGCAGCTACTCGGCGGGCAAGTTCGCCCTCGAGGGCTGGTCGCAGGCGCTGGCCGGGGAGGTCGCCCCGTTCGGCATCCGGGTGCTGATCGTGGAGCCGAGCCGGTTCCGTACCGAGTTCAACGCCGGCGAGGTGCTGCGGACCGCGGCCAAGAGTGCCGAGTATGACCAAGTGATCGGCGCCGTGCGGGTGAACATGGCGGAGGCCGACGGCATCCAGGAGGGCGACCCGGTGCGGGCGGCGTCGATCATCCGCCAAGTGCTCGACGCGCCGGATGCGCCGTTGCGCCTGCCGCTCGGAGCCGAGGCGGTGCGCAACCTGTCGTCCGCCTACCAGCGCTCCCTCGACGAGGTGCGGCACTGGGCTTCGCTGAGCGAGTCCGCCGACTTCCCCGGCGTCGCGCCCGCAGTGCGGGCCTTCTGACGGCGACACTGCGCGGATTATGGTGTGCAGATGGCTACGAACGAGCTGATCGAGCGGCTGCTCGACACGACCGAGAGCGACGCCTTCGAAGGTGTCATCGACGCGCTCCAGGCGCTCGACGACTCCACGTTCGCGCCCGACGACTCGCCGAAGAGCGTCGCCGAAGCGGCCGCGCTCGTCGGCCTCTCACCGCACACCTTGCGCTACTACGAGCAGGAAGGCCTCGTGCGGCCGGGCCGCAACAGCGCCGGCTACCGCGAATACTCCGCACTCAATCTGCGCCGCCTCGTCTTCCTCACCCGGATGCGCATGTCGGGCATGACCATGCAGGATCTCAAGCGCTACATCGCCCTCGTCGAACGAGGCGCCGAGACCGAAGGCGAGCGGCGCGAGATCATGCTCGCCCAGCGCGATCGCATTCGGCGGCAGCTGCGCGAACTCACGCTCGCCCTCGTGACCACCGAGTACAAGCTCCGCAGCTACGGTGGCCACCCCGATGGCTGACCGCGGGCGCGATCAGCCGAGCTCTGGGCCGCCGAGCGAGAGGAGCGCCCGCGCGAGGGCATACCGCGTGCGACCGCGCGGCGTGCGCGGGTCGTATCCCAGCGTCGTCGCCAACCCGGCCACGCGGGCCTGCACGCTCGAGTGGTGCATGCCGAGCCGCGCTGCGGCGGCACGCACGCTGCCGGTGTCGGCGAGCGCGTCGAGCGTCTCGAGTGATCGCGGGTCGAGTTCGGCGAGGGCCGCGGCATCCGGATGCCGGTGCGCCCGTCCCTCGGCGGCCTCGGCGACGAGCAGCACGGCGCCGAGCTCGGTCGCATCGACGACGGGCTCGTCGGCGGAGCCCAGCCGCAGCGCGATGAGCGCAGACGACCACGATTCGGGCAGGTGTTCGGGGGCGACGGGCAGGCCGATGCCGGCGCGGATGCCGGGAGCCAGCGTCGGAGCGTCGCGCACGAGCACCGCGCGAGCGAGACCGTGCGCGGTCGCGACGATCGACGACGGCCCCTCGGGAGCGGCGATGGAATCGGCGGGAAGCGCGACGGCCCGCACGAGCGGCGTGGCGTCGAGCCGGAGTCGCGACAGGGCGACCGCGCGCTCCTCGGCGGTCGCGGCCGAGCTCACCGCGACCTCGACGGCACCCTCGGCGGCCGGCGCCCGCCGTGCGAGGGTGATCGCCATCGCGATGGCGAGGCGCTCCACGACCATCGTGTCGTTCGCATGCGGGGCACCCACGCGCTCGATCCAGACGTCGGCGTCGGGGCCGACGTCGTGACTCGGCCACGTGGGGTCGTCGGCTGCGGCATCCGCCATGCGCACGCCGTCGTGCGAGACCCGGATGACCCGGCCGCCCGACCGATACCCGGCCACCGCTCCGCTCAGCACGGCCGCGCCGCGCACGAGCGCCTCGGGCCCCACGCTGCCGCCGACGAGCGTGTCGAAGTACGAGACCACCTTGAGGGTCTCACTCGCCTCGGGATCGAGTGCCGTCAGGCGGCCGACGAGTTCTTGCATGATCGGGCTCCATTGCGCGTGTGCACTCACCCTACGCTCCGCTCGGAGCGGTGTCGTCCCGCGGCCGCGAGATGGGGCAGGCGGGCTCGCGGCCGCGGGAGGTTCAGGTGGCGGGGGAGGTCACGTGCCGAAGGGAGTCAGGCCCCGAGGATTCGGCCCACCCAGTTGTCGCGTGCGGCGGTCATCGCCTGCGAGATGGCGATGTGCGGCGCCATCATGTCGAAGCCGTGAAAGCCGCCGGGCCACACGTGCAGTTCGGCCTGCACGCCGTCGGCCCAGAGCTGCGTGGCGTACGCGACATCCTCGTCCCGGAACACCTCGACGCTGCCGCAGTCGATGAACGCAGGCGGCAGGCCCGAGAGGTCGGTGGCTCGAGCCGGTGCCGCGTAGATCGACACGTCGTCGGTTCCGCGGCGGTCGCCGAGGAGCGCGTTCCAGCCCGTGAGGTTGCTGGTGCGGTCCCAGACGCCGATGCCGTCGACCTGGACTGTGGAGACGGATGCGTCGCGGTCGTCGATCATCGGGTAGATCAGCACTTGCCCGGCGAGCGCGGGGCCGCCGCGATCGCGCGCGAGGAGCGCCGTGCCCGCGGCGAGGCCGCCGCCCG
>NZ_SDPN01000001.1 GCF_004134825.1 Agromyces albus | reverse complement strand
CACGGGCTCGGGCGGCGGCGCGGGTTCCGCGGCAGGCGGCGGCGCCGGAGCGGCCGTCGGCTCGGGCGTGGGCGTCGCGGTGACCGTCGCCGTGATCGTCACGGGTGGCGGTGTGGGTATCGGGGCTGCGGTGCATCCGCTCAGGAGTAATGCCGAAAGGCTCGCGGATGCCGCTGCCATACCGATCTTGCGCCCCACACGGCCCCCCGCCGATGCCGAGGGCGCCCCCCGTTGCGGCGCCCGTCGCACCACTCTATCCGTCGGTCGATATCTCAGCGCGTCGGCGCTGGCGCCCGCTGGCGACATCGCCGACGGGGTTGCACCGGAGTGAGCGCCAGAACTGGGTCTGCCCCGCGCGGCAGCAGGGTGGTATTTTTGAAGTGTTCCGCCCGTGGTCGCCTCTCTATGAGGGACTTCCCGACCGCCCGCTGATGATGGGTGGTCGATGATGACGCAGTCGAAGATGTCGAATGGTGCGGGGTTCCGTACGGGTGCTGTTGCGGCTGGCCTCGTGATGATCGTCGGCCTGTTCGTGGCCGGGCCCGTGGGACCGGCGGGCGCGAGTCAGGTCGGCGCGACGGTAGCCGGGTCGGGAGCGGGCGCTTCGGGTACCGTCACCGGCTGGGGCGACAACAGCCAAGGGCAGACCACCGTCCCCGCGGGCCTGACCGACGTCACCGCGATCGCCGCGGGCCTCCACCACTCGCTGGCGCTGAAATCCGACGGCACCGTCTCCGCCTGGGGCTGGAACAGCGACGGGCAGACCACCGTCCCCCCGGGCCTTACCGACGTCACCGCGATCGCCGCGGGCCTCTACCACTCGCTGGCGCTCAAATCCGACGGCACCGTCACCGCCTGGGGCTGGAACGGCGACGGGCAGACCACCGTCCCCCCGGGCCTGACCGACGTCACCGCGATCGCCGCCGGCGGCTTCCACTCCCTGGCGCTGAAAGCCGACGGCACCGTCACCGCCTGGGGCTACAACCTCTACGGGCAGACCACCGTCCCGGAGGGGCTAACCGACGTCACCGCGATCGCCGCGGGTCTCTACCACTCGCTGGCGCTGAAAGCCGACGGCACCGTCACCGCCTGGGGCGCCAACGGCGACGGGCAGGCCACCGTCCCAGCGGGCCTGACTGGCGTCACCGCGATCGCCGCCGGCGGCGCTCACTCGCTGGCGCTGAACAACGACGGCACCGTCACCGCCTGGGGCGCCAACGCCTACGGGCAGGCCACCGTCCCGGTGGGCCTGACCGGCGTCACCGCGATCGCCGCCGGCATCCGCCACTCGCTGGCGCTGAACTCCGACGGCACCGTCACCGCCTGGGGCGACAACGCCTACGGGCAGGCCACCGTCCCGGTGGGCCTAACCGACGTCACCGCGATCGCCGCTGGCAGCTTCCACTCGCTGGCGGTCGTCGCCGACGCAACTGATCTGGCCGCGCCCACCGCGGCGCCAACGCAGTCGCCCGTCGCGAACGGCGCCGGCTGGAACACCACCGACGTCACCGTGGACTGGAACTGGTCCGACGAGGCCGGCGGCTCGGGAATCGACCCTGACAACTGCACGACGACGTCCACGAGCACCGGGGAAGGCGAGCTCACCCTGCAGGCGACCTGTCTGGACCTCGCCGGCAACACCGGCGACGCCGACTACACCGTGAAGGTCGACACGGTCGCGCCCGCGCTCGCCCCGACCCTGTCACCGAACCTCGGCGGCACCCTGGTCGCGTTCGGCGCGACCGTGACCGCGACGCCCAACGCCTCCGACGAGACATCCGGAATCGCCTCCTCCTCCTGCGGAGCGGTCGACACCTCCACCGCCGGCGCGCAGACGCTCAGCTGCACTGCCACGGATGTCGCGGGCAACCCCACCTCGGTGACCGTCGACTATGCGGTCGGGTTCAGCGTCACGAAGCTCTCGCCGACGAAGGCGAAATACAAGGCCGGCTCCACCATCCCGGTGAAGTTCACCCTCACCGGCGCCGGCGGCCAGCCGATCTCCGCCGACCTCGCCGCGCAACTGAGCTCCGATTGCGGTGCGACGGTCACGCTCGCCGATCAGGCCCCGGTCTGTGCCGTCTACGACCCGGCCAAGGCAATCTTCATCGCGACCGTGAGATCACCGAAGACCCTTGCCGCCGGATCGACCGTGCCCATCACGATCACCGTCACGCTCGACACCACCACGATCGCGACCGGAGCGACTTCGATCACCATCGCGAAGTAGACGTCATCTGGTGGGCCGCCGAGTACAGCTACCCGCGGAGCGCCGATTGCCGCAGACGCCAGCGCTCGTACTCCAGCCAGGGGTCGTCGACGCCCACACCGACCTCGGCGAGATGCGCCAGGAGCGCGTCGTGCACGGCGAACCACTCGGTGCCGGGGTAGCGGTGCGCCGCGAACTGCTCGTGTCGTCGCCGCTCGAGGGCGCGGCCGCCGCGCTCGAACGCGAGCACCACGTCGTGCGGAATGCCCGCGAGCCGGAGCCGGGGATTCGCCGAGGTGCCGATCTTGATCTGGTCGCGATACCGGATGTAGTAGACGACCTCGACCCTCGGACGCTCGAACTCGTCGTCGGGGATGTCGCCCACCCGCCACTCGCATTCGGCGCAGAGCCACCCCGACGGATACCGCACGCCGATGCGCGAGCCGCACGCCAGGCACGGACTCGGCAGCAGGTCGACGACGCCGGCGTCGCGCGCGACCCAGTCGTAGGCCACGAGCAGGTGCTCGTTGCACAGGTTCAGCGGCGCATCGGCGTCGACCGCCCCCAAGCACGGGTGCCCATCGGCGAGCACGATGCCACATCGGCTCATGCCAGCAGGCTAGCCCCGCCCGCCGACACGCACCTGTGGAAAGCGCAGTCGGAAAGAACGGTCGGAACGCACGGCGCGGGCAGGTGGCCGGCCTTCCGACCGACCACCTGGCTCGATCACGCGACCGTCATACCGCTGTGCGTCCGCGTGGCTCGCGCGCCCTGGTCGTCGCCAGGTTCCGCCCGACGAAGATGCCGAGAAGGACCATACCGACGCCGAGCGCGAGGTGCAGCCAGCCGTCTGCGGCGTTCATCGGCACGAAGTTCGCGGGGTGGTCACCGGTCACGATGAGGCCGTAGACCCAGAGCACGAGATACACCACACCGCCCCAGATCAGGAAGTTCCGCGATCCGGCCGCGCTTCGGGCGAAGGCCAGGCCGGCGACACCGAAGAGCAGGTGCACGATGTTGTGGAGAATCGACACTTGGAATACACCGAGGAGCAGGGCACCTGATTCGTGGCCTGCGAAGGTCATGGTCTCGACGCCGGTCGTGAGTCCGGGGATGAATCCCGCGATGCCGACGAGGAGGAACACGATCCCGACGACCAGTGCGGTTTTCTGCACTGCTGTCTCTGCGTAGCCGCGGTCGGCGACGCTCCTGGTTTCACTCATGGTCTGCCTCCTTCGGTTGGTCGCGATCTCGTCGCGACTGCAGTTCAACTGCACCACGACTGGCCCCATTTGCGTAGACCCTTGACATTCGCTGGGAGTTCGGTCCACGTTTTTGGCAGCTGACCTGAGCATTTTCGCCCGTCATCGCCGGCGTGCTCAGGCGAGCGCGAGCAGCGCCTCGCGAATGCGATCGAGGCCCTCGGCGAGGTGCGTGTCGCTCGGGCTCGCGTACCCGATCACGATGCCGGGCTCTTCGTCACCGGGCACCGCCGAGTAGTCGGCGAGCGGCGCAACGCCCACCCCTTCGGCGGCGAGCCGGGCGACGACGGCGACGGATACCGCGTGGCTCGCGAGCCGCACCACCGCGTGCAGCCCGCCGTCGAGCGCCGAGAGGGGTGCCCGGTCTATGCCGTCGAGGGCATGCAGCACGAGCTGCCGCCGATGCGCGTAGTCGCGCCGGGCCGTGGCGATGTGCCGGCGCACGGCGCCGCTCGCGAGCAGCGCCGCGACCGCCTCTTGTGCGACACCGGGCACCGGGCACAACTCGCTCGCCCTGATGTCGCCGATCGCCTCGCGAACGCTCGCGCTCCGCGGCAGCACGAGGTAGCCGATGCGGAGCCACGGGGTGACCACCTTCGAGAAGCTGCCCACGAGCACCACGTGCTCCCCATGATCGAGCGAGGCGAGCGCGGGCAGGGGTGCGCCGAGGTGGCGGAACTCGCTGTCGTAGTCGTCTTCGATGACGAGCGCGTCGGCGGCGCGTGCCCACTCGAGCAACTCGAGCCGCGCGGCCACGGGAAGCCGCCCGCCGATCGGGTACTGGTGACTCGGCGTGACCATCACGGCATGCAGCGGTTGCGGCATCCGTACGAGCGATTCGACGACGAGTCCGTCGGCGTCGACACCGATCGGCACCGTGCGGGCGCCGCGGTTCTCGAGCGAACGGCGGGCCAGGGGGTAACCGGGATGCTCGACGGCGATCACCGGCGTGCCGTCGACGACGATGCGGAGAGCGGACGCCACGAGTGCCGCGGCCTCGCTCGTTCCCGACGTGACGACCACGTCGTCGGCCGAGCATGCCACCCCGCGGGCCTGCCGCAGGTGGTCGGCGATCTCGGCGCGCAGGCTCGGCACCCCGAACGGCGGCGGCGACTCCGACGGGATCTCGAGCGATGCGGCGTGCCGCCATGCCGCGCGCCAGGCGCGGGTGTCGAGGCGAGCCGTCGAGGGGCGCCCGGGGATCAGGTCGAGACGCGCACGGAGGACGCCGCCGGGACTCAGCGGCACCGCGGCATCCGTCGATCCGACCGCCTCTCCGCCGGGTCTCGTGGGTGCTGTCGGCGCAGCCGGGCTCGCCGCGACGGCCGCCCGCTCGTGCTCGATCGCCGCGACGCGCGTGGCCGCTCCTTGCCGCATCTCGAGGTAGCCCTCGCCGGCGAGTTGCTCGAACGCCGCGACGACCGCGCTGCGCGAGACGCCGAGCTCCGACGCGAGCGCCCGCGTCGACGGAACCGGATCGCCGGGGCGCAGCGCACCCGTGAGGATGCCGCGTCGGAGTCCGGCGACGAGCTGCACGCCGATCGGCTGCGCGGCGTCGCGGTCGATGACGAGCAGAGGGCCGTCCATGCATACTCCTCAACTGGACTGGTCGTTGCCGCGTGAAGTGGACTGCCGAGGCGACCAGTATGCCCGCGACACTAGCAGCGTGACCATGACGAACACCAGTGCCCAGCGGCGCATCCGCCGCCTCGCCGAACGCCAGACCCACGACCGCGACACGCTGTTCGAGCTGCTCGACACCGAACTCGTCGGTCACCTCGCGGCATCCGTCGACGGCAGGCCCGTCGTCGTGCCGATGGGATTCGCGCGCGACGGCGACCACGTGCTCGTGCACGGCTCGACCGGCGGCGGGTTCGCCCTGCGCGCCGCGGCTGAGGGAGCGACGGTGGCCTTCGCCGTCACCGCGCTCGACGGGCTCGTATTCGCGCGCTCGCTCTTCGACAGCTCGATGAACTACCGCAGTGCGGTCGTCTACGGGGTGTTCGAACCGGTCGAGGGCGAGCGAGCGGATGCCGCCCTCCTGGCGCTCTCGGAAAAGCTCATGCCGGGCCGCTCCGCCGAGGTGCGCGCCATGACCCGCAAGGAGGTCGCCGCCACTCGCGTGCTGCGCCTCCCGCTCGACGACGTGGTCATGAAGGTACGAGCGGCCGGGCCGTCTGAGGCGGCCGACGACGGCGAGGACCACACGACCTGGGCCGGCGTGGTGCCGCTGCGGCGCGCCTGGGGAGCGCCCGTCCCCTCCGGGCTGACACCTCCCGGCACCCTGACGCCGAAATCGGTGGCGGCACTGGCGACACCGAATCCCGCGAACCGAAGACTCGACTGTTGGAAAGGGGGTGCGTGATGTTCGCAACCATGCTCGTCATCGGACTGATCGCCGCACTGGCGATCGCCGCTGCGTTCGTGCAGTTCCGGCGCGACGGCTACCACCGTACGCCGACGCTGCAGCGCTGAGCTGAAGAACGACCGGTCGCGCTCGATCCCACCCTCCTCAGGCCGTGGAACTCCACGGTCTGAGGTGTGCCCGCCGCCTCATGCGGAGAAATAGGGCGATCGCCCGATGAGCGGGTGGGGCCTTAGCGAGCACGCTTGAGGCATCCGGTCGGAGAGGCCGGATCGAAAACCTGGAGGAATCATGCAGTTCTCGGCTGATCTCGTCGCCCTGCAGATGCACAACGCCGACGTGCACCGCGCCGAGCGGGAGCTCGCGGTGCGGCGCAGCATCGAGGCGCGGCGCTCGGGCGACGCGACGTCGTCGCCCGAGGCAGCGCCGAGCCGCAACCGCGGCCACCATTTCGCGGTTCGCCTCGCCCTGCGGTGACGGCGCGGGTCGCCGCGCTCGACGCGGCCTCCCTCGGTGTCGGCGGTACGTGGGACGATGAATCAGTGACCATGTCAGCGCCGGCCATGATCGGCCGACACGCCGACCTCGCGAGGCTCGAAGCACGCCTCGACGAGGTGCGCGCCGGTGCGCCGTTCACCGTCATCATCGGCGGCGAGGCGGGCATCGGCAAGACCCGGCTCGTGCGCGAGTTCACGGCGGGGCTCGCGCCAGACGTCCGGCTGCTCGCCGGCCAGTGCGTCGACCTTGGCAGCGTCGCGGCGCCGTATGCGCCGGTGAAGACGGCGCTCCGCACCCTGGTGGCCGAAGAGGGCGCCTCGCGCGTGCTCGAGGCCGTCGGCCCTGGTCGCGCGGCACTCGTGGCACTCCTTCCCGAGCTCGCGGCATCCGAGTCCGGCGACGTCGGCGCCCCCGGCGCGGGCATCGCCAGCGGACAGCTGCACGAGGCGATCGCGGTGCTCCTCGAGACGTTCTCGCGCGAGCGGCCGATCGTCTTCATGATCGAAGACCTGCACTGGATCGACGCCGCGAGCCTGACCCTGCTCCGCTTCCTCATGCGCGCGCTCGGGTCGAGCCGCGTGCTGACGGTCCTGACCTACCGCAGCGAAGACGTGACGCGGGGGCATCCGGTGCGCACGTTCCTCTCTGAAGCCGAGCGCGACCGCTGGGTCGAGCGCCGCGAACTCGGCCGGCTCACTCGCGCGCAGGTGCGCAAGCTCGCGAAGTCGCTCATGGCCGACGAGGCGCCGAGCGAGAGCGTCTTCGACACGGTGTTCCGCCGCAGCGACGGCGTGCCGTTCTTCGTCGAGGAGCTCGTCGGCATCGACGGATGCCGCGACGAGGGCGAGGTGCCCGACACGCTGCGCGAACTCCTGCTCGCCCGGTACGAGCGGCTCTCCGAGTCGGCGCAGGAGCTGCTGCGCCTCGTGGCCACGGGCGGGGTGCGCATCTCGCACGCCCTCCTCGCAGCGGTGCACGACGGCACGCCCGACGAGCTCGACACGGCGGCACGCGAGAGCGTGCTCGCGGGCGTGCTCATGATCGAGGGCGACGACTACGCCTTCCGGCATGCGCTCGTGCGCGAGGCGATCCTCGCCGACCTGCTGCCAGGCGAGCGGGCGCGGTTCCACGCGCGCTATGCCGAGGCCTACGAGGCCGCCGCCGCCACAGGCACGCGGCGCCTCGCCGCCGAGATCTCCTACCACTGGCTCGGCGCGCACGACGCAGCGCGCGCCTTCCCCGCAACGATGCAGGCCATGCGCGAGGCCCGTGCCGCCGCCGCGTACGCCACCGCAGCACAGCTCGGCGAACGAGCCCTCGGCCTGTGGGACGTCGTTCCCGACCCGGTCGCGGCTGCCGGCATGGGCAAGCTCGAGCTCATGGGTCGCACCGCCTCGCATCTCCGCAACGCGGGCGAGGGCGAACGCAGCCTCGCACTCATCAAGGCCGCGCTCGCCGAGTGCCCGCGCGATGAACCGCAGTATCCGCGGCTCCTTCGCGACAAGGCGCTGTACCTCGGGAACCTCGGCAGGCCGGGCTCGATCGAGACCCTCGAGGAGGCGCTCGAGGTCCTCGGCGACTCGGGTGCGGATGAGCTTCGGGCCACGGTGCTCACAGCGCTCGCCGGTCGGCTCATGATCGACGGCCGGCTCGACGACGCCGTCGACATGGCCGACCAGGCGATCGACGTCGCGGCCGGCGCCGGCTCGCCGCGGTACACCTCGGTCGCCACGAACATCGCGGGTGTCAGCCGTGCCGCACGCGGCGAGGTCGAGCAGGGCGTTGCGCTCGTCGAGCGCGCCCGCGAGCTCGCCGAGGGCGACGGCGGGGCGCTCCTGCGCTACTGGGTGAATGCGTCCGACATGCACTACCTCATCGGCAATCACCGCGAGGCCGTGCGCCTCGCCGAAGAGGGCCTGGCGCGAGCACGTGAGCAGGGCGTCGAGCGAAGCTCGGGCGTCATCCTCGCGTCGAACGCGGTCGATCCGCTCTTCGCACTCGGTGAATGGGAGCGCGCCGAGGAGCTCATCGACCGCGCGCTCGCCCTCGACGCGCCGACGCCGTTCAACGTCTACGTGCTCCGGGCGCGCATCTGGGCGATGCTCTGGCGCGGCGACACGGCAGGCGCGACCGACCTCTACCGCAGGGTGCGCTCGTCGCTCCTCGGCGTGATGGAGGTCGAGATGCAGACTCGGCTGGGTGTCGGGCGCGTGGCCATCGAACTCGCCCTCGCCAACGACGACCTGCCCGGCGCGTGGCGCGAGGCGCGGTGCATCCTCGACGAGATCCATCCGCCGCTTCCCGGCTACGCGTTGCCCTACCTGTGGGCGGCCGCTCGCGTCATCGCCGCAGTGCGGGCCAGGCCGCGCGCCGTCACCGATGCCACCGCGTCCGAGGTCGAGGCCGCCGCTCCGGCGTTCCGAGCGCTGCTCGATCGGATGACGTTCTGGCCGAGCCACCCGATTTGGGGCGCGTTCTTCGAGGCCGAGCTCGCCGAGGCATCCGATGGTGCCGGTGCGGGCGTGCCCGGCACCGACATCGCGGCGTGGCGTTCCGCGGTCGAGGCGTCCGCGGCATCCACCGCTCCCGGCTTCCTTGCGCCCTACGCGCTCCTCCGGCAGGCCGAGGCCGAGCTCGGGGGCGCCGATCGGCCCGCCGCGCGCGCATCGCTCCAGGCATCCCTCGACATGTCCGAATCCGGGGGAGTCGGTGCCGTGCGCGATCGCGTCGTGCGGGTCGCCGCGGCGGCGGGCATCGCCCTCGACGGCGTTGGCGGCGGCGCGGGCCTCGTGGCTGCAGCCGGCGGTGTGGCCGGCTCTGCAGCATCCGACGCCGATGGGGCGGCCACGGCCGAACTCACCGCGCGCGAGCGGCAGGTGCTCGAGCTCATCGCCGAGGGCCTCAGCAACCGGCAGATCGGCGAGCGACTCTTCATCAGCGGCAAGACGGCGAGCGTGCACGTCTCGGCGATCCTCCGCAAGCTCGGCGCCGCGACCCGCACCGAAGCCGCGTACCGGGCTGGCGCGCTGAGCTGACGCCGGCCCACCTCGCGAGCCAGGACACCCCGAGTTGCCAGTTCTGGCCGCATTGATCTCGTCTCAACGGCCTCAAGTGGCAACTCGATCGGCGGAATGAGTGCGCGCGGCGCGCTGGCTCAGCCCGCGACGTCCGTGGCCCGCTCGACCTTCGCGACCGCCAGAGGCGCGAGCCGAAGGGAGCGGAGCCCGGTGACCCCGCCGACCGACTCGACCGAGAGTCCGTTCGCGCGCGGTGCACCGAAGACGAGGCTCGACAGCGCCGACTCGCCACCGTTCACGAAGACCTCCACCGAGGAGGCGTCCACGACGAGGTCGAGGGTCACGACCCCGTCTCGAATCGGCGCAGGAGCCGTGCGGGTCTCGCGGTAGATGTCGGGCATGTCGGCGGCTGCGGCATCCGCGTCGCGTGACACGAAGGCGACGCCTGCCTCGAAGTCGACGCCGACGGTGGCGAACGAGCCGTCGCCCTCCTTGATGCGGAACCGCACCTCAGAGGCGGGATCGGTCGGGTCGGGCGCGACCTCGAGGCGGAGGCGGTAGGCGTCGGAGCTCGGCTGGGGGAGCGGTGTCGCTGCGGCATCCGTCACGGCATCCGTCACGCGCAGGTTCCGGGCGGTCTGCGGCTCCCCCTCGAGCGTCTTGATCGCGTCGGCAGGAGTTGAGACGAGCGTGGGTCGCCCGTCGACGGTGCGCAGCCCGAGCTCGCGCACGATCGAGTCGGCGCCGCCATGCCAGTCCTCGGTCGGGAGGTCGCCCGCGTACGCCCAGTTGTTGAGCCATCCGATCGCGTATCGGGAGGCGAGCCGTTCGGCCTCGGGCAGACGGGGGTCGTCCCAGGTGACCGTCGCGTAGAAGTCGGCGCCTCGATCGAGCCACTTGGGTTCCTGGTCGTCGGCGACGAACGACGCGCCGTCCCACTCGCCAGTCCAATAGGCGGTACCCGTCGTCATGCCGTGCTCGCCGCCGTTGACGCCGGCCGCGAGCACCCACTTCGCGTTCGAGGGGTCGCCATCGACGGACATCTGGAACAGGTCGGGGCACTCGAGGATGCCGAGGTCGTCTCGTGCGAACGCCGACTGGTAGGTCCAGTCCTTGAGGTCAGGAGAGGTGTAGAAGCCGAGCTTGCTCCCCTCGGCGAGCACCATGAGCCACGCTCCGCTCGCGTCGTCCCAGATGATCTTCGGGTCGCGCCAGTGGGCTTCGCCGGGGTTGTCCATGACGGGGTTGCCGTCGTACGGCTCGAACCGGTAGCCGCCGTCGGTCGAGACGAAGAGCGACTGCCGCTGCACGCCCTCGAGCTGCTGGGTCATGATGGCGACGACCGCGCCGGCGCCGAAGCCAGCCGTGTTCTCGGTGTCGATCACGGCGCTGCCGGTCTCGATGTCGCCGAGTCCGTTGTCGTACTTCTCGATCGCGATGCCCTCCTCGCGCCAGTGCACGAGGTCGGTGGAGGTCGCGTGGTACCACTCCGTGCCGTTCCCCTCGGGGTAGTCGGCGTTGTAGAGGTAGTAGTAATGCCAGCGCCCATCGAGCCAGAACGGCCGCTGCGGGTCGTTCATCCAGCGCTCACCAGGTGTGAGGTGCACCGCCGGGCGGTACGGTGACCAGTCCGCAGGGCGCTGGTACTCGGGCTCCGGGCCGGCGGATGCCTCGGGCGTGGGCGCCACGGCGCCGGGAAGGCCGCCCGGCGCCAGCACGAGTGCGAGCACCACGCCGGTGACCGCCGCCACCGCGACCGTCACCCAGATGAGCGGTCTCGGCCACCGTCGAGCGCGTAAGCGCGCAGCCGCGATCCACTTGGCGAGTCTCGGCCACCGTCGCGCACGCGCACGCTCGACCGCGCCGGGCGGCGCGTCGCGTGGGTGTGTTCGGTTCATGATCCTCCGTCGTGGTTCGCGCACCGACGACACTCGGGACCCGCTTGAGCGGCGGTCCGTCGGAATCGGCGGTGCGCCTTCGCAGCTGTCTGTTGGGAGGAGCGCAAGCGCCACTCGAGGAATCGGGGCCACGCTAGCGGGACCCAAAACGTTTTGCAACTTTATCGCCGTGCTGGTGCGACATGGAAGCGCGACCATCGGCGGCACAGCACCGATCAAGGAATTTTGCATGCAAACACAACGGTTCCGTCGGTTCCACCACGAGCTTGACAACGTTGTCAGCCTGCGCATAGGTTCCTGTTGGGGAAGCGCAACGCCACGTTCTCGAGGATTCGTCCACCGCTCAGATCGGTCTACGACGGAAAGCGAAGAACGTGAACACATCACACCGTGCTTTGAGCACGCATCGTCCCGGGTCACGCCGTGCGCATGCCAGCGATCCAGTTCGCGGACTGACGACGCACCACGACTCCCGATCGGTCGGCTGACGCCGAACGGCTCGGGCATGCGGGGCAGGATGCCGTAATCGCGACCACATACGGTCGCGGCATCCTTCCACGCAATTGCCGCCGCACTCTGCGGCGATCCCATGGACGGTCCCCGCGTTCGGGAACCGATCCATCCGTTCGACGGACGCGCGTCCGTCGAATGCCGACTGCGCGGCTTCGGCCAGGGTCATCCCCACGGAACATCGCATGCCCGCACAACAGGCAGCAGTCGGTTCGTTCACCACGAAAGGCGAGTAAATGTCAACACCCACTCGGCGCTTCAAGCGCCTGATCACCGGAGGAGTGGTCACGACCGGAGTTCTGGTCGCGACCCTCTTCACCGGCACGGCGGGAGCCGTCGCGGCCCCGGATGTGCAGCCCGGCCCGGAGCCCACCGTGCACACCCAGGAGGCGTACGCACCCGAGGACGACTTCACCTCGAAGTGGACCCGCGCCGACGCCCGCCAGCTCGCGCGGCTCTCCGACCCGGCCGCGCCTTCGCGCGAGAACTCGATGCCGGCCTCGCTCACCATGCCGGAGGTGCCGAAGGACTTCCCCGACATGAGCAACGAGCAGGTCTGGGTCTGGGACACCTGGCCGCTGACCGATGAGGACGGCAACCAGTACAGCGTCAACGGCCAGGAGATCATCTTCTCCCTCGTGGCCGACCGCAGCCTCGGCTTCGACGAGCGCCACCACTACGCGAAGATCGGCTACTTCTTCCGCCCGGCCGGCGTGCCGACCGACGAGCGGCCCGAGAACGGCGGCTGGACCTATGGCGGCCTCGTCTTCGACGAGGGCGTGACCGGTCAGATCTTCGAGGACCAGTCGTTCAGCCACCAGACCCAGTGGTCGGGTTCGGCGCGCATCATGAAGGGCGGCGAGATCAAGCTCTTCTTCACGGATGTCGCGTTCTACCGTGACGCCGCCGGGGCTGACGTCAAGCCGTACGACCCGCGCATCGCGCTCAGCGTCGGCAAGGTGCACGCCACCCCGAACGGCGTGAAGCTGACAGGCTTCGACAAGGTCACCGACCTCCTGCAGGCGGACGGCACGTATTACCAGACCGGCGAGCAGAACCCGTACTTCAACTTCCGCGACCCGTTCACCTTCGAGGACCCGGCGCACCCGGGTGAGACCTACATGGTCTTCGAGGGCAACTCGGCGATGCAGCGCGAGTCCGCGACCTGCGACGCGGAGGACCTCGGCTACCGCGAGGGCGACCCGTACGCCGAGACCGTCGAAGCGGTAAACGCATCGAGCGCGACCCTCCAGATCGGCAACATCGGCCTCGCGAAAGCGAAGAACGACGAGCTCACCGAGTGGGAGTTCCTGCCGCCGATCCTGTCGGCGAACTGCGTCACCGACCAGACCGAGCGTCCGCAGTTCGTGTTCAAGGACGGCAAGGCCTACCTCTTCACGATCAGCCACCGCAGCACATTCGCGGACGGCATCGACGGGCCCGAAGGCGTCTACGCCTTCGTCGGCGACGGCATCCGCAGCGACTTCCAGCCGCTGAACAACGGATCCGGCCTGGCGCTCGGCAACCCGACCAACCTCAACTACCCCGGCGGCCAGCCGTTCGCACCGAACGTCGACCAGCACCCCGGGCACTTCCAGGCGTACTCGCACTACGTCATGCCCGGCGGACTCGTTCAGTCGTTCATCGACACGATCGGCACGAGCGACAACTTCGTGCGCGGCGGCACGCTCGCCCCGACCGTGAAGATCGACCTCGACGGTGACACCAGCGCCGTCGACTACTCGTACGGCAGCGACGGCCTCGGCGGATGGGCCGACATCCCGGCCAACATCGACGTCAATCCTGGCGGCAAGGTGCAGTAGCAACCGCGGGCACGGATGCCCCGAGACCCCGTCGGGCCTCGGGGCATCCGAGTGCGGGTGGGACGCGGCGGTCAGTATGCCGCATCCCACCCGCATGCCTGCTGTGGCGGTGTTTCGGGTTGTGCGTCGCGGGTCGGGGGCTCGTCGGGCGCGGGATGGGCGTGGTCTAGAGGACCAGCGCGGGCATGGCGCCCATGATGCCTACTGCGAGCACGCCGAGCGCGGCGAGTGCAGCGACTGCTCCGGCCGCGGCGGCGGCGGTACGCCAGTCGGTTTTCGTCGTCATTGGGGGAGTCGCCTTCGTTGGGGGAATTGGCGATGTCGAGGTGACATCGTTGTCAGCGAATGCGGCGATGTTACACGCTCTCACGGAGCGCCGTCAAGCTTTCGTCGGACGTTTAGTTCAAGAGCCTCGAGTCGCGTCATTCCGGCCACTCGGGTTGCCGCCATCGAGCAGGCCACGCTCACGATCGCTCTCTGTCGGCGTCACGTCGTTTCCACGGCGGGTGGGACGCAGCGGTCAGCAGCGCCGCATCCCACCCGCACGGCTCAACCGGCGACTCGCACGACGAGGCTGCCCCCGTCGGTGGTGCCGGCCGAGTTCTCGAGCTCGACCGTGTAGCGATGCTCGCCAGGCGCGGCATCCGTGATCGGGAATTCGACCACGCGCTGCGAGTCGGAGCTGCGATACATCCGATCGATCACGTGGCCGTCTTCGAGCAGGCGAACCACGGTCGTCGGCTCGCCCTGGCCGACCTTCACCTTGACGACGAAGTCGCCGTCGGCGTCGGGCCCGCGCTTCGGGCCGGTGAGCGCCGAGACCTGCGCGACCGGCGGCGCGGCCGTCGCGCCGTCGACACCCGCCTCTGCATACATCGCGCCGTGCATCGGCGTGACGGTGAGCGACTCGAGCGTCGCGCCATCGCCCTCGGCCCAGAGGCTGATCGCATCAGCGCCCGCGTTCGGGAACACCTGGTCGGTGATCGTCGTGCGTCCGTCGCCCGAGAACACCTCGACCGACGAGCGGTCGACGTACACGGTGAGCGCGAGGCGCCCGTCGTCGAGCGCGACCGGCGCGTCGTCGAGTGAGGCGAACGCCGGGTGGAAGCCCGTGCTCCCCGAGTCACGGCGATCGACGAAGAGGCGAGCGGATGCCGCGTCGTACCCGATCCGCGTCGCCGACTCGTCGTCGCCGAGCACGCTGAGCCCGACCGACTCGGCGTCGCCGGGTGTGATCACCGCGTCGATGCGCACGACCTCACCGTCGACGGGCAGCGTCTCGGAGCCCGACGCGATGGGGCGCGAGGCATCCGTGTACGCGAGCTCCGTCTGCTCGAGCTCGTCGAACTCGGGCACGACGTCTTGCACGAGGCGCGGACCGCGCGCTGTCGAGACGAGCGACACTTCGCGTGGCAGGGCCATCGCGCTCCGCCACGAACCCGTGGGGATGTCGTTGGCGTAGTCCCAGTTGTTCATCCAGCCGAGCATCACGCGGCGATCGTCGGGCGCGTTGCTGAACGAGACCGTCGCGTAGTAGTCGCGGCCCCAGTCGAGCCAGTCGTAGCCCTCGATGCGCGGTGCGGCCGGGACATCCGAGAACATCACCTCGTCGACGAGCACGTGACCCCAACCGAAGCGGTTGTTGTCGATGATGCGAACGGATGCCTCGCGGCCGGCGAACTCCGACACGTCCCACGACGTCCAGTCGAGGCTCTCGCTGTTCCGGCCGGTCGCGCTGCGAACGATCTCGCCGTCGACGACGAGGTTCACCGAGGTCTCCTCGGAGCGAGCCTGCGCGGGCGCTGCGCCGAGCACGAGGTGGTCGACGGTGAGGTGGCCCCAGCCGCCCGTCGCGTCGTCGTGCACCTGGAAGCTCGCGTCGCGACCGGCGAACTCCGAGACATCCCACGACTGCCAGTTGAGCTGGCCGGCCTCGGGACCCGTGGCCGTGCGGACGACCTCGCCGTCGACGAGGAGGCGCACCTCGAGGGTGCCGTTGAACCGCTTGCCGCCGCCGACGAGGAACGAGAGGTGGTCTTCACCATCGGCGATCGTGAACGCCGGCGACGTGAGGTCGCCGAGGCTGTCGTCGCCCTTCGGGCCGCCCTCCCAGGTGTTGATGCGCTTCTGGCCGAGGTAGTAGTCGCCGCCCGCCGTCGACGGGTTGCGCCACGGCTCGGTCGTGAAGTCGCCCGACGCCGCCCAGCCGGTGTCGGCCAGGGTCGTGCCGTCGGCGAACTCGAACCCGTCGAACAGCAGGCGCCCCGCGGGCGGCTCGTTGCCGAGCTGCGTGCCGTCGACGTGCGGGTGGTTGCCGCCGCCGACGAGCAGGTTCACGTGGGGCTCTTCGATCGTGAACGCCGGCGATTCCATCGTGCCCACGGGCCAGTCGTGGTCGGCGAAGCCGTTGACGAGGCCGGCGCCCACGAAGCCCGAGACGGGGTTCTGCCCTGGCAGCGTGCCCGTTGCCGGAGCGTCCGTCCAGGGGCCGTTCGCCCAGTTGCCGGGCTCGTTGGCGACGGTCCAGCCTTCGTAGTCACCGCCGTTGAAGCCCGCGAACACCTCGCCCGCCGGCAGCGTCTCGTCGGCGACGGTGCTCTCCGAGGTGAAGGTTGTGCCGTCGAACTCCCCGACGAAGTACTGGCCGCCCGAACCGCCCGCGACCGAGCCGGGGTTGAGGTTCACGACCATGACCCACTTCGTGTTCGCCGGGTCGCCATCGACTGCGAGGGGGAACAGGTCGGGGCACTCCCAGATGCCGCCCTTCGCGTTGGCCGGGCCGAAGTCGCTGAGGTGCGTCCACGTCTTCAGGTCGTCGCTGCGATACAGCACGACCTTGTACTGCAGCGCCTCGACCGCGACCATCACCCAGTACGACTCGCCGGTCGCGGCATCCGTGTACCGGATCACCTTCGGGTCGCGGAAGTTCGCCGAGTCGCGGTCGACCACGGGGTTGCCCTGGTACTTCGTCCAGGTCTGGCCGTCGTCGGTGCTGTAGGCGAGCGATTGCGCCTGCTTGCCGGCGTGCGTCGGATGCGCCGGGGTGTACGCGCTCGTGTAGATCGCGACCATCGGCGGGTCCTCGGACGTGCCGAACCCGCTCGTGTTGCCCTCGTCGACCACGACCGATCCCGAGAAGATGTCCTCGATCGCGGCGCCCTGCTCGTCGAAGGTCTGCGGGATCGCGACCGGCTGCTCCTCCCAGTGCGCGAGGTCGGTGCTCGTCGCGTGGCCCCAGCTCATGTTGCCCCAGCGGGTGCCATACGGGTTGTGCTGGAAGAACAGGTGCCAGGTGCCGTCGTCGTAGACGAGGCCGTTCGGATCGTTCATCCAGTTGCGTTCCGGTGAGAAGTGCAGGTACGGCCGGTACTGCTCCGCAGCCGGGTCTGACACCGGCTCCTCGGCCATCGCGGGCGCCGCCGCCAGTGTGCCCAGCGAGAGTGCCGCAACGGCGATCGCCGCGGCGGCGTTCCGCCAACGTGTTTTGCTCGTCATCGTGTTGTTTCGCCCTCCATCGCGCGAGTTCGATGTCATGTTGACATCGTTGTCAATCCGTTCGGCGTGACGCTACGCACTGTCCGGCGGACAATGCAAGAGGGTCGTCGAAGGTCGGATGTTTCGTCCGTCCGTGGCCATTGCAAGGGTCACGGATGCCGCGCGCCGAGGCACTTCGTCACGCGCCGCACTTCGACATGCCCCGAGCGTGTTCGCAACTCCGGATTCGCCAGGCGACACGCCGTTCGACGTATCCGGACACGCGGAGCGATCGTGCGGCATCCGGAGTTGTGCGCGCTCGAGTGCAGCGTCGCACGGTGGTGACTCGATCGCCCGGCGTCAGCTCGGGTAGACGGGATCGTGCGCGGGCTTGCGAAGCAGCGCGCCCTCGTGGCGCACCGTCGCGGCGGCGATGGTCATCGCTTCGCGGAGTGCCGTCTCCCAGGCGATCGTCGTCTGCGGGAGGCCGCGCTCCGCGATGTGCTGCACGATCGCCGAGAGGGTGGCATCACCGGCGCCCATCGTGTCGACGACCGGGCCGGAGAGCTCGACGATGTCGGCGTGCACCACGAGCCGGCCGTCGTGGATGGTCGCGCCCTCGCGACCGGCGGTCGCGAGGATCGCCGGACCGAAGCCCGGCGCGTCGTCGGCCACGGGATCCCGGCCGAGCCGGGCGACGAACGCGTCGAGCGAGTCGCCGAGCAGCAGCTCGGCGTCTTCGTCGCCGACTTTCGCGAGCAGCGACCGAGAGGCGAAGTCCTCGAAGTTCTCGAGGAACGCGGCGCGATCGGCGAGCATGCCGGCACGGGGATTCCCGTCGACGATGACCCGCTCCTCGGGCCGCGCGATCGCGTCGACGAGCTCGGCGTACTGCGCGGCGTTGTCGAAGGGGAAGCAGCTCACGACCACGAGGTCGGCCTCGTCGAGCGCCGCTCGAGTCGCGTCGTCGAAGCGGATGCTCCGGTGCTGTGCCGCTTCGTTGAACTCGTATCGCGGCTCGCCGTCGGTGCGATCCGAGATCGCGCGCGAGGTGCCGAGCGCCGACGGGCTCTCGACGAGCCGCACGCCGAAGTCGTCGAGGTACGAGCGGATGTGCTGCGCCGCCTCGTCGTCGCCGAGCATCGCGACGAGGGTCACGTCTTGGCCGAGGAGCGCGAGTCCGACGGCGACGTTGAGCGCGGCGCCGCCCACGAATTCGCGGGAGCCCTGGGGATCGCGGAGCTCGTCGATGAGGGCGTCACCGACGACGGTGATCCGTTGCGTCGATGGAGCGGGGGCGGGGTGGGACATCCGTCAGCCTTCCTGGCGTGGTGGGATCTCGCCCGAGCCGCGCTCGATCAGGCGCGTCGGGATGATGGTGCGAGCTGCGGGGGAGGCGTCGCCGTCGAGCCGGGCGAACACGCGCTCGGCGGCGACACGGCCGATCTGCTGCGGGTTCTGTGCGACGACGGTGATGCCGGGCTCGAGCATATCGGCGAGCGGCACGTCGTCGAAGCCGACGAGGGCGGTGTCACGATGACGGTCGAGCTCGCGAAGCGCGTGGATCACGCCGATGGTCACGAGGTTCTGGCTGCTGAAGATCGCGGTCGGCGGAGTGGGCGAGTCGAAGAGCGCAATCGTCGCGAGCCGCGCGGTCTCCGCGTCGTGGAGGCCCTCGATGACGGGCACGTCGCGCGTGGCGACGCCGAAACGGCCGAGTTCGTCGAGGAAACCCTGACGGCGTTCGCGAGCGGTGCGGATGTTCGCCTTGTCGCCGAGGTAGGCGACGCGCCGGTGCTCTCGCTCGAGCAGGTGCCGAGTGGCGAGGGCGGCGCCGTCGTAGTTGTCGCTCACGACGGCGTCGGAGGTGATGCCGGCGGGCTCGCGGTCGACGAAGACCACGGGCGTGCCGCGCCGGAGCTCGGGCGCGAGGTACGCCTGGCTCTCGGAGACGGTCGTGAGGATGAGGCCGTCGACGCGGCGCCGGAGGAAGGCCGACACCGCGGCCTGTTCGCGGTCGGGGTCGTCGTCGAGGCTCGAGGCGAAGACCGAGACGCCGCGTTCGAGGGCGACGTCTTCGACGGCGCGATGCACGGCGCCGGCGAACGGGTTGTCGACACTGCTGACGAGGAGGCCGAGCGTGCGGGTGCGTCCGTCGGCACGCCGCAGGTTCCCGGCGTGCAGGTCGGGCTGGTAGTCGAGGGTGCGGGCCGCGGCGATGACCTTCGCGATCGTCGCTGCCGAGACATTCGGCTCGTTGTTGATGACGCGTGAGACGGTTTTCACGCCGACGCCGGCGAGTGCCGCCACTTGGCGCATGGTCGGGCGGCGGGAACCGTGAGCCGCGGAATTCTGGTCTGACAACGGTGTCACAATTAGCTCCCCAATGTGCAATCTGGACTTGACTGTACATGACGAAAGAGGCTAGACCTAGATATGACATCGTTGTCAGGGCGGCAACGGTCACCCACACAAGAGGAGATTCACCGATGAATCACGCAGCACCCGGCGCACTCCGTCGCCGACTCATCACGGCCGGTTCGCTCACCGCCGCCGCAGCTCTCGCCTTCACCGGATGCGCGTCCTCGGACACCGGCGGCGGCACCGCGGGCGGCGATGACGAGAACATCAGCGTCTCGCTCATCGTGAAGACGAGCACCAACCCCTTCTTCGTCGCCATGCAGGACGGCGCAGAGGTCGCCGCCGAAGACCTCGGCGTCGACCTCACGTTCGCCGCAGGCAAGGAGGACGGCGACGAGGACACCCAGATCCAGGCCATCGAGAACGCCATCTCGAAGGGCGACGCCGGCATCCTGATCACGCCGAACGGACCCGCCGTCGAAGACGCGCTCGTGAAGGCCCGCGACGCCGGCCTCTACGTCATCGCGCTCGACACCCCGCCCGGTGACCCCGAGTCCGTGGACATCACCTTCGCCACCGACAACTTCCTCGCCGGCCAGGAGATCGGCAAGTGGACCGCCGCGAAGCTCGGCGGCGAGAAGGCCACGATCGCGCTCATCGACCTCTTCGACGACAAGGTCGTCTCGGTCGACGTCGCTCGCGACCAGGGCTTCCTCGACGGCATGGGCATCGACGTCGGCGACGAGACGAAGAACGGCGACGAGGCGAAGACGGGCACGTACTCGGGAGGCGAGTACGAGATCGTCGGCAACGAGGCATCCCAGGGCGCTGAAGACGGCGGCCGCACCGCAGCCGAGACCCTGCTCTCGAAGAACTCCGACATCAACGTGGTCTACACGATCAACGAGCCCGCAGCCTACGGCGCCTACGAGGCCTTCAAGGCAGGCGGCACCACCGACGGTCTCATCGTCGTCTCGGTCGACGGCGGCTGTGCTGGAATCGACGCCGTCAAGGATGGCATCATCGGCGCGACGAGCCAGCAGTACCCGGTCAAGATGGCCGAGCTCGGCGTGCAGGCGATCCACGACCTCGTGAAGACCGGCGAAGTGCCCGAGAACACCGAGGGCCTCGACTTCTTCAACACGGGTGTCGCGCTCGTGACCGACGACCCCCAGGAGGGCGTCGAGTCGATCGACACCGCCGAGGGCAGCGAGATCTGCTGGGGCTAGTCCCAGCACCGCAACGTGAGGCGGTGCGGTTCGGGCGACGGATGTCGCGTGAGCCGTCCCGGGCCGAGGTATCCGTCATCCGCCCGATCCGCACCGCCTCACCCTGAGAAATCGGAGAATCAACGTGAGTCAGCAAACCACAGAGCCGCCGACCTCGGCGCTCGATCTGGCCGAGGAGTTCCTCGACCGCAGCACGCCGCTCAGCCGCATCCGCAATACCCTGCATCGCTACCCCGCTCTCAGCCCGGCCATCGTGCTCGTGCTCGCCGTGATCGTGTTCGGGTTGCTCAACGACCGCTTCCTGAACCCGGCCAACCTCTCGCTGATCACGCAGCAGGTCGCCGTGGTCGGCACGCTCGCGCTCGCGCAGACCCTCATCATCCTCACCGCGGGCATCGACCTGTCGGTCGGAGCCGTCATGGTGCTCAGCTCGATGGTGGTCGCCCAGACCACGGTGCACATGGGCGTGCCGGCCATCCTCGGCCTCTTCCTCGGCCTCGTCGTCGGGCTCGGCGCGGGCGCCCTCAACGGCTTCCTCGTCACGCGCCTCAAGCTGCCGCCGTTCATCGTGACCCTCGGCACGCTCAACATCTTCGTCGCGCTCACGCTGCTCTACTCCAGCGGCGCGACCGTTCGTGGCGGCGAGATGCCCGACCTCCTCACCGCGATGGGGGCGACGTTCAACCTCGGCGGCGTGAACATCACGATCGGCGTGCTCATGATGCTGATCCTCTACGTCGTGCTCGCGTTCATCCTGCAGAAGACCGCTTGGGGCCGGCACGTCTACGCCGTCGGCGACGACCCCGAGGCGGCGCGACTCGCGGGCATCAGCGTCAACCGGGTGCTCATGAGCGTCTACCTCGCGGCCGGCGCGATCCTCGTGATCGGCGCCTGGATCCAGATCGGGCGCACGAACGCCGCGTCGCCGAACGCCGGCGCCGACCTCAACCTCGACTCGATCACCGCCGTCGTGATCGGCGGCACGAGCCTCTTCGGCGGTCGTGGCACCGTGTGGGGCACCCTCCTCGGCGCCCTCATCGTCGGCATCTTCCGCAACGGGCTCTCGCTCGCAGGGCTCGACGTGCTCTGGCAGACGTTCGCCGTCGGTGTGCTCATCGTCGTGGCCGTCTCCGTCGACCAGTGGATTCGAAAGGTACGCAAATGACCGACACCACCGACACCACCGCTGCCGGAGCGGCGGCTGCCGCGGAATCCGATGGCCGCACGCCGATCCTCCGTGCCAAGCGCCTCGTGAAGACGTTCGGCCGCGTCGTCGGCCTCGACGGAGTGAGCCTCGAGCTCTACCCCGGCGAGGTGCTCGCCATCATCGGCGACAACGGCGCCGGCAAGTCGACGCTCATCAAGTGCCTCACGGGCGCCGAGATCCCCGACGAGGGCGAGATCTTCCTCGACGGCAAGCCGGTGCACTTCAAGCGTCCGCAGGACGCGCACGCCGCCGGCATCGAGACGGTGTACCAGAACCTCGCCGTCTCGCCCGCGCTCGACGTGGCCGCGAACCTCTTCCTCGGTCGCGAGGTGCGCAAGAAGGGCATCCTCGGCTCGGTCTTCCGCATGGTCGACCAGAAGGGCATGCGGCAGCGGGCGAAGGACGAGCTCAAGGAGCTCGGCATCTCGACGCTGCAGGATGTCACGGTGGCCGTCGAGAACCTCTCGGGCGGGCAGCGCCAGGCCGTCGCCGTCGCACGTGCCGCGGCGTTCGGGTCGAAGGTCGTCGTGCTCGACGAGCCGACGGCGGCGCTCGGCGTGCGCGAGTCGCAGCAGGTGCTCGAGCTCATCAAGAACCTGCGCGATCGCGGCATCCCCGTCATCCTCATCTCGCACAACATGCCGCAGGTGTTCGAGGTGGCCGACCGCATCCACATCCAGCGGCTCGGCAAGCGCGCAGCCACGATCACGCCCGAGTCGCACTCGATGACCGACGCGGTCGCGATCATGACCGGCGCGGCCCGCGTGTGAGCTCGCCGAAACCCGACGGCGTCGTCGAACTCGTCGCCGAGTTCACGGCGCTCCCCGGCCGCGAGGAGGAGGTAGAGCGCCTCCTCCTCGCGCTCACGGCCGAGGTGCGCAACGAGCCCGGATGCCTCGAGTTCACGCCGCACCGCGTCGCCCCCGCTCCTGCCGGGGCTGCGGTCGCGACGAGTCCCGCACCCGTGGGCTTCCGCTTCGTCGTGACGGAGGCCTATCGCGACCGGGAGGCGTTCGCCGCCCACCTCGCGGGGCCCTACGGGGCGGTGTTCAACGCGGCGCTGCATCCGCTCATCGTCGAGGACCGCTCCGCGCTCACGTTCCTCAGGCGTCTCGGCTGAGCGTCTCCTCTCACGCTCGCCTCCCGCGCGGTGGAGTGACCGGATCGCGTGGGAGTGACCGAATTCGGTCACTCCCGAGGAACGGGCTCCTCCGCGGCGTGCGTTAGCGTGGGTGGCTGACCCCGAGGAGCACCATGAGACCCGGACCGAGGCGCAGCGTCAGCCAGGTCGACATCGTCGACGCGGCGTTCGAGATCCTCGAGCAGAAGGGCTTCGCCGGGGTCTCCGTGCGGGGCGTGGCGGCGGCGCTCGGCCTCACGCCCACCGCGATCTACACGTACTTCCCGTCGAAGAACGCGCTCATGCGGGCCATGGTCGAAGAGCTCCTCGCGGGCGTCGACGTGGCTGCGGCATCCGATTCGTCGAGCGGATGGCGCGACCGCGTGCACGCCCTCGCGCTCGCCGTGCGGGCGAGGCTCGCCGAGCATGCCGGCGCCATGGTGCTCGTCACGAGCGGGCCGCTCGACGGACCGCACGCCCTCGCCCTCGGCGAGGCGCTCATCCGCTTGTTCGTCGAGGCGGGCCTGCCGGTCGACGACGCCGCGCGGGCCGCCGCGGCAGTGAAGGCGCACGTGCTCGGGGTGAGCGCCCTCGAAGCGGCGGAGCGCGCCGGGCGGGTGGCTGAAACGGGTGCCGCCGAGGGTGCCGGCCGCGCGACATCCGGCCCCCTCTGGACGGATGCCTCGCGCTACCCGCTCACCGAGGCGACCGCGCATCTCGCGCTCGCCGCGGGAGCCGACGACGAGTTCGCGTGGGGAATCGACCGCTTGCTCGACGGGCTCGTCGGCACCGCGGCTGTGGGGAACACCTGAGCCGAGCCTGGGGGGCGATCGCCGGCTACCAGCGGTTGCGCACGAACTCGGCCCACCCGAACAACGACTCGACGGGGATGATCTCGCCGGCGTCAGTGGTGACCGTGCCGCGATACGTGCCGAAGCACTGGTGAGTCTCGGAATGGATCACGCCGAGCGCGGTCCGCGACGATCGCTCGTAGAACGGCTCGAAGCGCAAGTCGATATGGCGGCTCCTGATCGACCACGGCGCGAGCCAGTCCTCGGGATCGAAGCGCCACTCGAGCTCCTCGCCGAGTTTGTGCAGGCGGCCGTCGAGCGAGACCGCGTTCTCGGTCGAGCCGGTGCCGTCCGAGGCGCCGCCGGCGAGCTGCAGGCCGAGCCGGCGGCCGCGCTCGATGCCGGACGCTGCACCCCAGTTCGCCGTCATGCGATACGGCCAGCGACCACGAGCGTGGTCGAGCACCGCCCAGCTCTCACCTGCCGGGAGATCATGGCTCGTGCCATCGAGGGTCACGGTGCCGCGGGCGGGGCGTGCGACATCCTTCACTCTGTACTGGAATCTGCGGTCGCTCCACGGCACCACGACGCCGAGCGACTCATGGCCTTTGGGCCGCTCTGCGAGCACGTCGATCGTGACGCGTGCGCTCGCCGCGCGGATTCGCGTGCTGCCGTGCTCCTCGAAGATCGCCGCCTCGATGCCGGGCATGTTCGCGGTGGCAGGGCCGGCGCCGTGCGATGGCGGCAGCGACGCGCCCCGCGAGAGCGGCATGGTCGCGCCGCCGTCGACGAATTCGAGCGTGCGGCGGTCGAGAACCCACATCTCGCACGTGGCGACGTAGTCGAGCATCGCGATCGTGAGTGATGCGATTGCGGTCGGCGAGGTGAACACCCAGTATTCCCACCGCTTGTTGCGGCCACGGCCGACGCGGCCACGGCCGATGCCCGAGGTATCGTGCAGCGGATGCCGCGTCCAGCCCACCGATTCGCGATTGAGCTGACCGTTCGGCAGGCACAGCGCGACCCGCCCGGTGAGCTCGCGCTCACGGGTGAGCGGCGTGCCTGCGTCGCCCACGCGCCCCCCTCGCCTCGTGTCCTCCAGCACAGTGTATTGGTGAGGCCAGCCTCACCATGGAGCGGTCGTATCGGGCCGGTTGCGGCGAGGCGCTGTCTCCCCGAATTGCTTGGACGAGTCGGCTCCGTACTGGCGAGGCGCCGGTCCCGAGAAGGGGCCGACGCCTCGCCGGTGTTGCGGTAGTGCGGTGGTGCGGTGGTGCGGTGGTGCGTCTACTCCGCGCTCGGCGGGGTGACGCGGATGAGCGCGGAGCGGTTGCCGTCGAGCGTCTTGGCGACCTCGATGACGGTGCCGAAGCCGACGCCGGCATCACCGGGGTTGCCGGTGCCGGTCACCGTGAACCCGAAGTCGAGCCCGAAGAGGCTCTCGAGCGGGCTGCCGGCGGAATCCACGATCCGAGTCGTGTACGGAGCGTTGCCCTTCGACGGAACGACCGTCGAACCGTCGGCGTAGCGCCAGTAGAAGCCGTCGACCTCGGGGTCGCCGGTCTGCACGTACTCGAGCCCCGGAACCCAGCCCTGGCTGTCGGTGAAGGTGCTCACTCCCGCTCGGGCCGGCACGTCGGTGCAGTACTCCGTGAACGCCGCATCGGTGAAGCACTCGGTGAACGGATACGTGTCACGCACGCCGAACGCGGCATCCGAGGACTGCGCCCTCGACGGCATGTTCTTCAGCACGCTCGGGTCGGCGGACGCCGCCTCGCCGGTGCGGCGCAGCGGATCGAAGTGGCTGTCGACGATGAGCAGGCCGCCCTTCGCACCGCCGCTCGGCATCGACGTGAGATTGCTCTGCACGTGGTTCGCGTTGCCGTAGGTGGTATCGCGATACCAGACGAGCGCGCCGGGCGCGTTGTACTGCATCTTGTCGACCTTCCACGCGCCGTCGCTGTATACAGTGTCGTAGGCGTACTTCAGTCCCTCGTCGAAGCCATCGAAGTTGCGCCACTCGACGAGGTAGTACTGCGCCTGCGTCGAGGTGCCCGTGTCGATGTGCCAGCCCTCACCGGTCGTGTCCGTGAACGACGCGACCTCGGGGGTCCACCCGGCGTCGCCGCTCTCGACGTCGTCGCTCCAGACGGTCGCGGCGCCGCTCGTGAGCGAGAAGTCGTCGGCGAACCAGCCACGCTCGAGGAACGCCTCATCGGTCGCGTAGCGCAAGCGCACGTCGACCGACTGGCCGGCGAAGGCCGAGAGGTCGGCGTACTGGTGCTGCCATCCTCCGGTGCTTCCCGTGAGCCCGTACTTCTTGTTGCCGAAGTCGACCATGCGGCCGTTCGGGTCGGTGTAGCCGTCGGGCGTGGTCACCTCGGCGCCGGCCTCGTCGTAGACCTTGACCTCGGTCCACGTCGCACCGCCGTCGGTCGAGACCTCGACGAAGCCGTAGTCCCATTCCTCCTCGATGACGTAGTCGTTGTACATCCAGAACTTCGCGTCGGCGGGAACGGTGCCGAGGCTGCGGCTCAGGCGCACGTCGGCCCAGTCCTGGTCGGCTCCGGTGGCCCACATGTTCTCGCCGCTGTGCGGCTCGGCGAGCGTCACGACCTTGTCGGGCAGGTTGACCTTCACGCCGTCGGCGGTGCCCTTGAGCGGGCGCGAGTTCTGGCCGACCTTCACGGTCGTGGCGTCGTCGCCGGCGTTGAGCTGCACGGGGTCGGCCCAGCCGAGCACCCACTTGTCCCAGAGGCCCATGTGCGTCGGCATCGACTGGAAGATCGGGCCGGCGTGCGAACCCGACGACATGAGATCCCAGAAGTCGATGTCGGAGTCGCCGGCACCCGTTGTGTCATAGAGATCGGGCAGGCCGAGGTCGTGACCGTACTCATGGGCGAACACGCCGACGCCCGAGTCCTCGGGCTGCACGATGTAGTTCGAGAGCGTGAGGTCGGTGCCGGGGATCTCCGCGCCGCCGATGACGGTCGACGAGTGGGCCCAGATGGCGTTGGTGCCCTCGGCGCCGCCGCCGCCCGACTTGTCTTCACCGGCGTGCACGAGCACGACGTGGTCGATGACGCCGTCGGGCTCGTTGAAGTCGAGGTCGCCGTCGCGGTCGCCCTGGTCCTCGATGTCGTAATCGGCCCACGGGAAGTCGGGCTGCGCCGCCGCGAGCGCCTCGACGGCGTCGATCGGCAGCTGGCCCGGGCCCAGCGGGTTGTCGGGGTGGCCCTGCATGTCTTGAACGGCGCCCGCCTCGTAGACGCCCTCTTCGTTCAGGAAGCAGACGCTCGCCCCGTAGTAGGCCTCGGAGTGCGGAACCTCGACCCACGGGGTCGCCTCACCGGAGACGGTGTAGGCGCCGTGCGACATCTCTTCGTACATCGCCTTCATCGTGTAGCCGGAGATGTCGAAGCCTGGCTGCCCGTCGGGACCGGTGAGATCGGTGCGCACGCGGTCGGTGATGCCTTCATCGGTGAAGAGCATCTTGTCGAAGTGCTCGGGCGAGAAGTCGGGCACCCACATCGAATTGTTGTCGAGCCGGTCGTAGCTCGCCGGATCGGGGATGTTGTTGTGGAGCGGGCCGTTCTGCACGTCGCCTGGTTTGCACTCGGTGGCTCCGAACTCGGTCGGAACCTGCACGCCGGAGAAGTCGTCGTTCGCCGCTTCGCTGAACTCGACGAGGATCGTGAGGAGCTTCGCCTCCTGAGTCGACTTCGCCTGCTTGTACCGGCTCTTCAGGTCTTTCGGGCTCTCGCCCGTCTCGATCGACTTCGCCTCGAGCTTCGCGAGCCCGCGTGCGGCGATCGGGTTGCCCTCTGAGAACTTGCGGTCGAGCGCCGTCGCCTTCTCGATCGCGTCGGCCGCGAACTGCTTCGCGCCGAGGCCGCCCTCGGTGACCTTGAGGTCGGTGCCGAACGCCTGCTCGGCCCGAGGCTCCACGTAGTTGATGTAGTGCTCGGAATCGCTGATCACGGGCGCCGCCCCCTGCGATGGCGCCGTGGCCGCTCCCGTCGTACTCGTCGTCACCAATCCGGCGGCGACGAGTGCGAGCACGGGAATCACGGCCACCGAGCGCTGACGCGCCCGTGTGGTGCTTCCAGTCATGCTTCTCCCCTCGAGAGCCCCGCGGAGGTGACCGCAGGGCATGAAACGCGCCCGCCGATAGGCGGACGTAAATCGCATCCTGCCCTGCGGCTCGGCGGCTATGGAAGAGCTGTGCGGGATCTGTGGAGAACGACGCAGGTCCATTGCGCGGGCGCGCACGAATCCTTCGGCTGGCCCTCGTTCGGGGGCGATCACGGGCGTGCGGATGGCGCGGCATCCGCTTCATTTATGGTGAGGATGCCTCGCGGCTTGGCACGCAGGTGGCCACCGAACCCGCGGCTCAGTGCATGATCATGCCGCCGGTGACGTTGAACGCCTGGCCGGTGAGATAGTCGGCGTCGTCGGTCGCGAGGAAGTGCGCGACGCCGGCCACGTCGTCGGCGACGCCGAGGCGCCCGAGCGGCGAGTACGACGCCCACTCCGCGACATCCGCTTCGGTGCGGGTCGCCGCTCCCATCTCAGTGAGCACGTATCCGGGGCAGAGCGCGTTGGCGGTGATGCCGTGCGGGCCAAGTTCGAGCGCAGTGACGCGGGTCAGCGCGATCACCGCCGCCTTCGATGCCGCGTAGTGCGCATGGCCCTGCCCGCCGGCCTTGCCGGCCATGCTCGCCAGGTTGATCATCTTGCCGCCGTGCCCGGCCGCGATCATCGCCCGCGCCGCCGTTTGCGTGGTGACGAGCATCGAGCGGGTGTTGATGGCGAACGTCTGGTCCCATTCGGACACGTCGATCTCGAGCAGGGGCGCGAACCGCAGGATGCCGGCGTTGTTCACGAGCACGTCGATGCCGCCGAGCCCGTCGATCGCCGCACCGACCGCACGCTTCGTGTCGTCGGCATCACCGAGGTCGACGTGGTGGAAGTCGCCTCCGATCCGCTCGGCGTGCTCGCGTCCCGACTCCTCGAGGAGGTCGAGGATTGCGACCCGTGCGCCCGACGCCGCGAGTCGGGAGGCGATGGCGGCGCCGATGCCTCGCGCAGCCCCGGTGACGATCGCGCGTCGGCCGGCGAGAGGTGCGGGTGCTTCGGGAGTGATCATGCTGGCTCCGGTTCGACGGGTCGGGGTGGTTTCGATACGCCTGCTCCGCGGGCTACTCAACCACCGGGTCAGCCGGGGAGGCGTTCGGCGCTCCAGCCGTCGCCAGATCGCGTGTACTCGACGCGGTTGCTCGGGCCGTCGAGGTCGCCCCGCCAGAACGTGATGCGGCGCGGCGTCACTCGGAACCCCACCCAGGTCGGGGGTGCGTCGAGCGTGCCGTCGGGGTGTTCCGCGGCGAAGGCGGCCCACGCCTCCCGGCGCGCCGCGACGCCGCGCTCGGCGAGCTCCGAGGTGTTCGACCAGGCGAGGAGCTGCAGATAGCGGGAGCGGGACGCGAAGACGGCGGCGGCCTCCTCGGCGGAGGCGGGCTCCGCGTCGCCCACCACGGTGAGCTGCCGACCGAGTTCAGACCAGACGAAGGTAAGCGAGACGCGCGGGTTCGCCGCGAGCTCGCTCGCCTTCCGGCTCCGGGCGTCGGTGTGGAAGAAGAGCGCCTCGCCGTCGAACTCGCTGAGCAGCACGTTGCGCGAGTCGGGGTAGCCGTCGGCATCGATCGTCGCGAGCGTCATCAGCGGCCGGAGTTCATCGGTGTTCGCCGGCAGCCACCCGCCGAGCAGGGCCAGCGGGTCGGGCAGGGTCTCGTCGGGGTTCGGCTGGTCCTCGCCGAACGCCTGCGTGCTCGTGATCGTCACAAGGCGGGGCTCAGGTTCACTCATGCGGGCGTTCCCTCTCCATGCTCCGGATGCCTCAAGCTTGGCGCGTCCCGCCGGGGATGTCGCCGGTCGGTTCGCCAGCGGCTCTGCTGATCGGCGGCACCGGGTCGAACCGCGCGATCTCCTCGAGCGAGTGTGCGCTCTCCTCGACGGCGGTCTCGAAGATCGCTGCCCCGTGCGTGGCATCCGCACCGGTCGGATCACCGATCACGCCGTCTGGGTGGAAGTCGTTGCTCAGCCAGCCCATGATCACGGGCGTCGAATGGAACCCGATGCGCGGGTGGGCGCCCAAGTGGTCGGGCACCCGCCGTTCGGCGCGGCCGAGGTCGACGAGATCGGGTCGCAGGTGGAGCATGAGCGAGGTCTCGCCGTGCCCGCCGTGGATGCCGTACCCGAGCTCGTCGGGGCCCACCTCGCCGTCGCCCGCGGGCACGGGGAAGCCCATGAGGAACGTCTGCAGGCCGAAGCGCCGGCGCAGCGTGCGGAGCGAGACCTGCAGCAGGGCGACGTTGCCGCCGTGGCCGTTCAGGAAGACGAGCCTCCGAGCGGGCGTCATCGCGACCGACCGGCCGAGATCGACGAGGGTCGCCATGAGCGTCTCGCCCGAGAGCCACATCGTGCCGGGCGCCCAGCTGTGCTCGTCGGACTTGGTATATGCGAGCGGATGCAGGAGCCACGCGTCGACGCCACGCGCAACCGCGCGCTCGACGGCGGCCGTCGCGACGGCCTCGGCCATGATGCGGTCGGTCGCGAGCGGGAGGTGGTCGCCGTGATGCTCGATCGCCCCGGTCGGCAGCACGAGCACGGAGTCAGCCGTGAGGGTGCGGGTGACGGCCGGCCCCGAGAGCTCCTCGAGTAGACGGCTCATGCGGTGGTTCCGCTGACCATGAGGGGATTGCTCACGGCCGTCGTGGGAGCCGGGGCGGGGAGCTTGCCGGGGTTCAGGAGCGCTCGCGGGTCGGTCTCGGCCTTCAGCTCGCGCGTGCGCTCGATCTCGACGTCGACATACCACTGGTGCGGATTGTGCGTGTTCACGCCGAGCGCGGCGAGCGTCGCAAAGCCGGCGACGACGGCCTCCTCACTCTCATACTCGCCCGCGAGCATGCCGATCGGCCGGCCCTTCTGCGCCTCGATGTGCAGCATTCCGCCGGGGTAGACGGCGTGCACCTCGTCGATGCGCTCGACGAGGGCGTCACCGCCGACCTCGACGTGGAAGTAGGTGCCGGGGTAGGCCTTCTGCAGCCACTCGATCGGATGGTTGTACGAGATCATGCTCAGCCTCATGACCTCCTGGGCGCCGTCGCGCACGTCTTCGACGACGCCGCCGGCCGATTCGACGAGCGCGGATGCCGCGGCAACCGCCCGAGCGTCGAGGATCGCCCGCAGGCTCGCCCGCCCCTTCGGGATGCCGGTGTTCGACGGCAGGGCATCGGCGAGCGTGGGAAGGTCGGCTGAGACCAGCCGCGGCGTCGGCTCGAGATCGCCGACCTGGCGGATGATCGAGAGCGCTTGCGAGAAGTCGTCGAAGCTCGCGTAGAACGCACGCCACTCCTGCAGGGGCTCGAGTCGCACGGTCGCTCGCGCGATGATCCCGGCGGTGCCGTAATTGTGCAGGTACGGTTGCGCGGCCTCGCCCTCGACGTGTACGAGGTCGGCGTCGCCGGTCGCGTGCACCACGTCGAGGGCGACCACGAACGGTCCGCCGGCGATGACGCCGTGGGCGATCGAGCCCGTGCCGCCGGAGCCGCCCGAGAGGAAGCCGCCGAGCGTGCTCTGCGCCGTCGACGGATAGAGCAGCAGCTGCTGGCCTGCCGACCACGCCTGGTTCTCGATCATGGCCAGCACGGCGCCCGCGTCGGCCGTGACGAACCCGTCGCCGACCTCGACGATCGTGCGCGCACGGCTCATGTCGAGCACGAGGCCTCCCGACATCGGGATGCCCTGCCCGTAGTTCCCGGTTCCCTTGCCTCGTGGGGTGATCGACACGCCGTGGCGCACCGCGGCGGCGACCACCTGCGCGATCTGTTCGGCAGACGTGGGGTAGGCGACGACGTCGGCGAGTCCGAGGGGGAGCTTCGCCGAGATCACCGGCGAGAGCTTGCAGCCGTCGACGGACGCGCGCTCGCGCGTCGCGAGGTCGACGCTCACGCCGCGCTCGCCGAGCAGATCGGTGAGCGTGGCGACGAGACCGGCGAGGTCGGGAGTGGTCGGGGTCATTCGGGATCCTCCGGGTGTGGGAAACGGGGGTGCGGATGCCGCGCGCTGCAGCTGGGTCGCAGCTCGGCGCGGCATCCGCTCGCCGGCTAGAAGCCGATCGACTCGTCGATGAACTCATTGGTGTAGAGGTCTTCGGCGGTCAGGTCTTCTGGCACCTCGAAGCCCTGCTCGGCGTAGATCGGCGTGACGATGTCGAAGAGCTCCTGCACCCGGGCGGGGTCGAGGTTGCCCAGGATGTCGTCGGGGCCGTTGCCGACGAGCTCCCTCTTCATGGTCTCGACCGAGAAGTCGGCGACCTCTTGCGAGTAGAGCCATCCGGTGTCGTACGCGTCGATGAGCTCGAGGATGAGCTCGTTCGTCGCGTCGGGGCTCGCGAAGAAGTCGATCTCCGCCTGTTGCAGCACCGGCACGAGCTCGGTGAGGCAGTCGGCGTACTCGGTGACGGCCTCGGGCTTGAGCGAGAGCACGGCGGCGTACTTCGGGTAGCCGGCGTCGTTGATGAGCTCGTACTCGACGGGCTTGCCCCACTCCGTGATCTCGTTCTGGTAGATGTACGGCTCGGCCGAGGCGAAGCCCTGCTGTGCGACGGTGCCCCCCTCGGAGACGAAGACGGCGGGGCTGCCGTCGTACGTCGCGTCCACCTGGTCGGCCTGCAGGATGCCGGCGCCGACGAAGTAGTCGACGTACGTGCCGCCGGGGAAGACGCGGATCGTCGTGCCCTCGGTGCCGAGGTCGGCGATGCTCGTCACGTCGGGGAGTGTCTCGGGGTCCCACATGATCATCTGCGGGTCCTTCTCAAGGGGTGCGAACACGCCCACGGTCGGCAGGTCGCTCGCGTGCGCGATGGACTCGTCGGTGCCGACGTACGCCAGGAAGATGGAGTCGTCGTCGTACATCTGCGCGTTCGGCTGGGTGAACCCGGTGGCGGGGCCTCCGGCCAGGATCGTGACGTCGACGCCCGTGTACTCGCCGCTTGCCATGAGCGGCCCGGTGACCGACTTGATCGAGTCGTCGATCGTATAGTCGTCGCCGACGAGTTCGTACAGGTGGCCGTGCTCGGCCTCGGGGTTCCAGTCGGTCTGGATCTTGATGTCGGCGGGGCAGCCGGCTGCCGCGAGGTCGACGGAGCCGATCTCCAGGTGGGGTGCGTCGGCGGTATCGCCGCTCGCGGAGCTGCTGCAGGCCGCGAGGGCGAGGCCGCCGGCCATGAAGCCGGCGACCGCGACCGCGCGCGTGGTGGTGGTGCGCATGGGATCTCCTCTGTGGTGGGGGTGCTGTGGCGGGTGCCGGTGGTGCGGGGTGATGTCGTGGAGTACTGCTGGGGGAGGGGGTCAGGCGAAGTCGTACCACTTGCCGACGACTCGCTTGCCGAACCAGCCGAAGAACCAGAAAACGACGACGCCGAAGAGCGAGGCGAGAATGATCGCCGCGAAGAGGGGCTCGGCGTTCAGGCGCGCCTGGTACTTCGAGATGAGCGCGCCGATTCCCGGCGTGCCGCGCTGGAAGAAGAAGTCGCCGACGATCGCGCCGACCACCGCGAGGCCGGCGGAGATGCGCATGCCCGCGAAGATCGCCGGAAGCGCGGCGGGGAACTGCAGCTTCTTCAGCACGATCCACCGGCTCGACCGCTGCAGCGTGAAGAGCTCGCGCTGGGCGGCGTCGACCGACTGCAGGCCGAAGAGCGTGTTCGAGACCATCGGGAAGAGCGCGATGAGGATCGCCACGATGACGCGCGCTGCGAAGTCGAAGCCGAACCAGAAACCGATGAGCGGCACGAGGGCGAGGATCGGGATCGTCTGCAGGATGACCGCGTAGGGGTAGAGCGAGCGCTCGATCCACTTCGCCTGGTTCATCGCGACGGCCCAGACGATGCCGAGCACGATCGCGATGAAGAGCCCGCCGAGGGCCACGACCGCCGTGTTCCAGAGCGCCTCGTACATGTCGGGCGCGACTTTCGGGTTGAAGTAGACCGCGAAGACCTCATGCGGCGGCGGCAGCAGGTAGGACTTCGAGGGCTCGAGGACCACCGAGCCGACGAAGTACCAGAGGCCCACGATGAGGACGGCGACGGCGACCGGGGGCCCCCAGTTCGCGATGCCGCCACGAGAGCCGCGACGCTTCAGCGGCACCGCGGCGGCCGTGGTCGGCGCGATCTCCAGTTCGGTGTCGTGATGCTCGAGAGCCTGCCGCTCGGCGCCCATGAGGTCTCGGGTCGCCTCGGCCGTGTCGATGCCGTCATTGACGACGCGTTCGGTGCTCATGCGCCGTGCCCCTCTCGGAGTGCATGCGAGACCTCGCCGACGAGGGCGGCGAACTCGCCGGTATAGCGGATGTCGGGGTCGCGCGGCATCGGGAACGGTACGTCGAATGTGTCGACGATGCGTCCGGGGCGACCCGACATGACCATGACCTTCGTGGAGAGGTACACGGCCTCGGAGACCGAGTGGGTGATGAAGAGGCCCGCGAACTGCTGCTCGACGAAGAGCTTCAGGAGTTCGTCGTTCAGGTACTCGCGGGTGATCTCGTCGAGCGCCCCGAACGGCTCGTCGAAGAGGAATAGTTCGGGGTCGAGGGTGAGCGAGCGCGCAAGTGACGTGCGCATGCGCATGCCGCCCGAGAGCTGGCGCGGCAGGTGCTTCTCGAAGCCCGTGAGCCCCACGAGATCGATGGCCTTCTGCGCCTTCTCGCGGCGCACGGCTTGCGTCTCCCACTGCAGTTCGGCGAGCAGCTCGACGTTCGCCCGCACGTTCCGCCACGGCAGCAGCGTGGCATCCTGGAAGACGTAGCCGACACGCTTCGTATTGACGGTCGAGATGCCCTCCGATGAGGACTCGAGCCCGGATGCGATGCGCAGCAGCGTGCTCTTGCCGCAGCCCGAGGGGCCGACGACGGTGACGAACTCGCCGCGCTTGACGGTGAGGTCGACACCCGAGAGCGCGATGGTCCCGTTCGGGTACGTGAGCTGCACATTCTGGAAGTCGAGCAGAGTCGACGTGGTCGCGAGTTCGCTGTCGGTCATGGCCATGCGTGACTCACCCCTTTCCGATGAGGAGTCCGGCCGGCTGTGGTGCCGGCTCGGCGATCTGGTGGTCGACGGTGCTGCGGGCCACGACGTGGCCCGCGTGGATGACGATGCGTTCGGCGGATGCCTCGGCGATGACTTCGCCGAGGCTCGCCCCGCGCACCGCCACGAACTCGGCTGCCGCGCCCGGCACGGCGTCGGCGGGGGGCATCCGCATCACCGCACGGGCGCCGTTCGAGACGAGGTGCCAGGAGTCTTCGAGGTCGAGGTGCCCGGCGATGACCAAGAGGGCTGCCGTCTCGAGCGCATCACTGCGGCCGAGCGGGTTGAACGGGTCGCGCACGTTGTCGGCGCCTGCGCCGACGATGGCACCCGCGTCGATGAGTGAGCGGAGTGCCGTGAGCCCGCGCGGCGTGGAGACGGGATGCCGCCGGCCCTGCAGGTAGAGGTTCGTGATCGGCAGGCTCACGACGCCGATTCCGGCTTCGATGAGCTCGGCGATGACCACGGCGAGCTCCTCTGCGGGCAGCGTGCCGAGACGCACGCTGTGACCCGCTGTGCGCACGAGGTGCTCGGGCCACTCGCGCACGATGCGCGCGAACTCGCGCATCGTCATGGGTCCGTCGAGCGACTCGTCGGTGTGCAGGTCGACGCCGATGCCGCGGCGGTCGGCGATGGCGACGAGTCGCCGTACCTCTGCGTGCGGGTCGGCTGCGAGGTGCGGTGCGCCGCCCGCGAGATCGAGGCCGCGGTCGAGCGCGCCCTCGATGGTCTCGTCGTCCATGCCGACCGGGGGGAGCGCGACGAGCTCGAGGTCGACGAGGCCGGCGAGGTCGTCGCGGAGCCGAACGAGGGCGTCGACGCCGCGATACGGGCGGTCGCCAGGGAGGATGTTCACGTGGCTGCGGATCGCGGTGGTGCCCGCGCGCAGCAACTTCAGCGCGGCCGCGTGCGCCCTGTTATAGATGTCGTCTTCGGAGAGATGCTCCTGGAATGCGTGGAAGCTCGCGATCGCGCGCTCGAGGTCGCCGAAGGGCGGGTTGATCATGTCCCACGTGAGCGCCTTGTCGAGGTGCGCATGCGGTTCGGCCGCAGCCGGCAGCAGCACGTAGCCGGTGAGGTCGACGGAGCTCGCGGCATCCGTCACAATCGCAGTGCCCGCCGGGAGCACGTCGGTCACGGTGTCGCCGACGATGGCGACGTCAGCGACGCGGCCGTCGATCAGCGTGGCCTGGCGGAGCAGTGTGACGGGCTCGGCACGCACGGTGTTCGCCTCCTGACAAGCGGTCGTGGGGTGTGGATGCTGCACGTCGTCGGGCGGCGAATGTTGATACTCTCAATGTTGATGTTCTCAACAGGATCGAGCGTACGGACGCGGGGTTTCGCCTGCGTAACCCGAATGTTTCGGTTCCGAGACGCCGCGGAGTTGGGCGCCGAACCACGGGCGCAGGGGAGGGAGATGAGATGCCGAGGGTGAAACACGGCGCGCACAACGAGGGCGTCGCCATCGACCGGCAGGTCCAGCTCGTGGGTGCCCGCATCCGCAGCCTGCGCCTGGCGAGGTCCCTCACGCTCGTGCAGGTCGCCGAGCTCTCGGGCCTCTCGCACCCGTTCATCAGCCAGGTCGAGAACGGCAGGGCACGACCGAGCTTCGCCTCCCTCGAACGCATCGCCCGCGCACTCGGCACCACGCAGGTGGAGCTCTTCGCTGCGCTCGCGCAATCCGCGCCCGCCGCGATGCCGACTTCGGGTGCCGTCGTCATCGACGAGGGGGTCGGCGTCTCCGGCCCGTTCGCCGAGGGCTCGGCCCGGGTGCTCGTGACCGGCGCATCCGCCTTCACGCCCATGGAGTTCGTCGCCCGCAATCGCGACTTCGGCGAGTACTTCGTGCACGACGAGGAGGAGTTCTGCTACGTGGTCGACGGCTTGGTCGAAGGTGATTTCGGCGGCGCCGAGACCCGCGTGCTGCACGCCGGACAAGCGTTCTCCTATCGCGGCGGCACGCCCCACCGCTGGCGCTCACCCGATGGCGGCGTGTACAAGGTGCTCGTGGTGAAGCAGCGGATCCAACCGGATGCCGGCACCTCGCCCGGCCCGACGGCGGGCCCTGCTCCGGACCCGACTTCCGGCACGGAGCGCACCGGCTCATGACCGCGATCGCCCCCGAATTCGAGGTGATCGTGCGCGGCCGAACGGCGGTCGCCGAGCGCGTCGTGCGTGTCGAACTCGAGCGCGCCGATGGCGAGCCGTTCCCCGAGTGGCGGCCGGGTGCGCACCTCGACCTCCTGCTCCCGATCGGCGTCGAACGCCAGTACTCGCTCTGCGGCGACCCGGCCGATTGCGACGTCTGGACGATCGGCGTGCTCCGCGAGGAGCGCGGCCGCGGTGGCTCCGATTGGGTGCACGAGCTCCTCGAAGTGGGCGGGTCGATTCGCGTGCGCGGTCCCTGGAACCACTTCGCGATGACGGATGCCGCGAGCTACCGTTTCGTCGCAGGGGGCATCGGCATCACGCCGCTGCTGCCGATGATCCGCGCCGCCGAGGCATCCGGTGCCTCCTGGACCCTCGACTATGCGGGAAGCTCGACGTCACGGATGGCCTTCGCATCCGAACTCGCCTCGCTCGGGGGCGAACGGGTGCGGCTGCACGTCGCCGATGAGGGCCGCCGCCTCGACCTCGCAGCGCTGACCCCGCGAGCGGGAGAGCTCGTGTACGCGTGCGGCCCCGCGCGCATGATCGACGAGCTCGCCTCGTTCTCGAACAGCTGGCCGCCATCGACGCTGCACGTCGAGCGCTTCGAGGCCAAGCCGCTCGCCGAACCGGTACTGCACGAGTCCTTCGAGGTCGAGCTCCTGCTCTCGGGCGAGACCCTCACGGTGCCCCCCGAGCGCACCGTGCTCGACGTCGTCGAGGAGGCGGGGCTCTTCGTGCTCTCCTCGTGCCGCGAGGGCACGTGCGGCACGTGCGAGACCGTCGTGGTCGAGGGTGACGTCGACCACCGCGACTCGATCCTGAGCCCTGAAGAGCAGCGCGCGAACGATCGCATGATGATCTGCGTGTCACGGGCGGCGTGCCCACGCCTCGTGCTCGAGCTGTAGTCCGGGCGCTCAGCGTCGGACGCGGGCTCGCATCGCCGCGACGAGGTCGTGCTCGTCGGCGGTGACGAGCACCGAGTCGCGCACCACCACCCGGCCTGCGACGATCACGTGCTTCGGCCGGCGCCCCGGCGACGCCCACAGCAGCCCCGCGACCGGGTCGGCGACGCCGGCATCGGCGACGCCCGAGACATCCCACACGCAGAGGTCGGCGGCTGCGCCGGGCCTCACGTGTCCGAGCTCTGCCCGCCCGAGGCCGAGTGCGGACCCCTCGGTGGCCATCCCGAGCACGTCGTGCGCTGCGAGCGCCGGGCCGAGGAGGCCGGAGACCTGCATCGCGAGCCGTGCGTCGGCGAGCAGGTGGCCCGCGTCGTTCGATCCTCCGCCGCTCGTACCGAGCCCCACGACGATGCCGGCGTCGCGGAGCGCGGCGACGGGGGCGACGCCCCAGCCCATCATGACGTCGCAGCCCGGCGCGTGAGTGGCGGTGATGCCGCATGCCGCGAGCCGGCCGATCTCGTCTTCGGTCACGCCGCACAGGTGGGCGAGCGTGACGTCGGGCGCGAGCCAACCCCACTCCTCGAGCAGGTCGAGAGGGCGCCGGCCGTACCGCTCGAGCGCGATCGCGACGTCGACCTGCTCGTTCGCCTGAGTGCGGCGCCGGAGTCCGTGTCGCGCGGCGACCTCGCCGAGCAGACGAAACGTCTCCTCGCCGTCGCTGTGCACGCCGGCCGGCCCGACCGCGAGTTGCAGCATGCCGTCGGTCGAGACGCCGCCTGCGCCGAGCGGGAGCGCCCGTGCGATCGCCTCGGCGGAGGCTGCAGCCTCCTCGGGGTCGTCGCGAGCGGCGCCGCGCACGAAGACGAGCCGCGCACCGAGGTCACGGGCGGCATCGGCCGTCGCCTGCGCGACGCCGACGCTGTCGACGCCGCTCGGCCAGGTGAGGTGGTGGTCGGCCACCGTGGTCACTCCGGAGAGCAGACCCTCGGCGAGTCCGACCCGCGCGGCGACCGAGGCGAGCTCGGGGTCGACGACCGCTGTCGAGTATGCGGCCGCCATGGCCGGCAGCCACTCCGCCATCGGCACGCTGCGGGTGCCGGGCAGTGTGCGGAACGCGCTCTGCAGCAAGTGGTGGTGCGCATTCACGAGGCCGGCGGTGACGACGCAGCCGCTCACGTCGATCGACTCGGCGCCTGGCGGTGCCCCGTCGACGATCACGCCGTCGGCCACATGGAGGTCGCCGCCCCGCAGGGTGAGGGGGTCGACGAGGATCGCTTCGGCGCCGGTGAGGGAGAGCATGCCCACCGTTCTACCAACGGCGTGTGTCGCGGGTGTGTCGGATGTCGCGGGGCCGCGGGTGGCGAGGGTGGTTTCGATACGCCTGCCTCGCTGGCTACTCGACCACCGGCGAAGGCTCTCGGTCGTGGGCGACACCGGGTCGAGCCGCGAGGTAGCGCATGCTGCACCCGGCGAGCAGGGCGCCGACACCGCCGATGAGCAGGTCTCCGATGGAGTCGGTGTAGCCGACGTAGATCTCACCGTCGATGAAGTTGTGCCCGAACCACTCGAACATCTCCCACAACACGCCGAGCGAGAGTCCGAGCGCGGTGGTCATGAGTGCGGCTGACACCGCCGGGCGCGGGAGCGTCGCGGCATCCGCCACGATGCCGAATCGCACGAGCAGGAGGTAGGCGAGCGCCGCCCAGATTCCGTTGGTGAGGAAGTGGATCGGGAGGTCCCACCAGCGCACCGTGATGTAGATGTCCAGCACGCTGCTCCAGGCGGCGGCGAGCGATGCGACACCGAACACGATGTCGAAGGAGGGCCGAACGCCCAGAAGACGAGGGAGGAACATCGCGCCGGTCACGAGCACGAAGCTCAGCCCGGAGAGCGGACCCCAACCGATGCCCGCGACGACGATGCTGATCGCCGCAAGCACCCGGAGCGCGTCGGCGGCCACCTCGCCGGCTCCCTGTGGGGCACGCAGCAGTGTGCGGATCATGGCAGCAGACTAACCCCGCCCCGACGCCTTGGACGAGGGGTTGTCGTAGCGCAGCACCGCCTGCACGGGTTCGTGGTCGGATGCCGCCTTGCCGTCGAACCGTGCGGCGTTGATGCCGGTGCTCACCACTTCGACTCCCTCGCCCAGGAGGATGAGGTCGATGCGCTTGCCGCCCGGGCGGCGGCCACGATAGTTCGAGAAGGTTCCCCACTGCGGCGTCAATTGCGCGGCCGCCGCCTCCCATGCGTCACGGAGCACCCCGTCCTCCGTCAGCCGGCGGTAAACGGCTGAATGCTCGCCCGCGTTGAAGTCGCCGGTCACCACGATCGCAGTGCCCGGCTGGGAGTCACGAGTATCCTGCACGAGATTCAGGATGAACTGCGCCGACTCGAGCCGCGACCGCCACGAGAGATGGTCGAGATGGGTGTTCAAGGCGACGAGCGGTGCGCCGGTCGCCCGATCGGTGAAGGTGGCCGACACGACGATCCGCCGTGTCACGTTGCCCCACGACCTGGAACCGTGCAGATCCGGCGTCGCCGACAGGGCGAGCTGCTGCCAGTCCTTCAGCTTCAACCGTTGCGAGTCGTAGAAGATCGCGCAATGCTCGCCGGTACCCGACGGATTGCGGCCGCGCCCGATCCACTTGTAGTGCGGTCCGAGGGCGTCCGCGATGAAGTCGACCTGGTCGGTCAATGCCTCCTGCACGCCCAGGAGCGTCGGCTGCTCTGCGGCGAGGATGCGCTGGACGAGCTGCCTGCGCGTGACCCAGCGATCGGGACTCCCGGGCCTGACCCGAGCGAAGCGCCGGCGGATGTTGAAGGTCATCACATGGAGGTCAGGTGGCGACACCGGACCGATCAGCGCGGCATCGGTCATTGCCTCAGCGTAGTTCGGCGTCGCCGCCTGCCTCTGCCCGTTGCGTGCGGCGACCGAGGCGTGTACTGGGGAGCGCTCTCAGCCGAGCAGGAGGTTGCGCAGCTGGTCGGCGGAGTGCACGACCGCCATCGCGTCGACGGCCTCGGCGGGGGAGCCGTAACCCCACTCGACGAGGATCGTCGGCACGCCGTTCGCGGCAGCGCCGAGCGTGTCGTAGCCGCGGTCGCCGACCATGACGGCGTTGCCCGTGTCGATGCCGTTCGCCTGCAGGCGGCGCAGCGCCTCGCGTACGACTTCGGCTTTCGTGCTGAGCTCCTCGTCGTCGCTCGCGCCGGTGATCTCGGTGAAGTACTGGCTGAGCCCGGCGTGATCGAGCACCTTGCGAGCCATGGACTCGGGCTTGCTCGTCGCGAGCGCGACCGGGATGCCCGCGGCGTGCAGCCGCTCGAGCACGCCCGCGACGCCGGGGAACACCGGCGAGTTGAGCACGTGGTCGGCGTAGTGGTCGCGGTAGATGTTGAGGGCCGCCCACGCTTCTTCGTCGTCGAACCCGGCGCTCAGCCGCAGGCTGTCGAGCAGCGGCGGTCCGACGTAGGCGAGCAGCACGTCTTCAGAGGGCACGTCGAGTCCGAGCTCCGTGAACATGTGGGCGAGCGACGCCGTGATGTCCGATGCGGAGTCGACGATCGTGCCGTCGAGATCGAAGAGCACGGCAGACCAGGTGCGCGTCGGCGCGATGGTCGTCGTAGTGGGTGTGGTCGGGGAAGTCACCGTGACATCTTACGCGGACTTAGACGTGAGCCATTCTCAGGAAAGTGTTGGCCGGTGCTTCCTCAGGGAACCGTCAGGGAATACTCAGAAGAGGCGGGAGTCGCTGTCGTCGAGCCCGCGCATCGCGTCGTAGTCGAGCACGAGGCAGCGGATGCCGCGGTCCTCGGCGAGCATGCGGGCCTGCGGCTTGATCTCCTGCGCGGCGAACACGCCCCGCACCGGCGCGAGCCGCGGGTCGCGATTCATGAGCTCGAGATAGCGGGTGAGCTGCTCGACGCCGTCGATGTCGCCGCGGCGCTTGAGTTCGACCGCGACCGAGGCGCCCGAGGCATCCGTCGCCAGGATGTCGACCGGACCGATCGCCGTCATGTACTCGCGGCGCACGAGCCGGTGACCCTCGCCGAGGAGTTCGATCTGCTCGGCGAGCAGTTTCTGCAAGTGCGCCTCGACGCCGTCTTTCTGCAGGCCCGGGTCGGCACCGAGCTCGTGAGCCGAATCGTGCAGGACCTCGTGGATCGACACGATGAGCTGGTCGGCGGTCTTCGTGTGCGTGACCTTCCAGAGCTCGCGGATGCCGGCCTCGCGCTGGTCTTCGTCGGGCTCGAGCGTCGCGAGCGTGCACGGCGGGCTCATCCAGTTGAGCGGCTTGTAGCTGCCGCCATCGGAGTGCACGAGCAGGCTTCCGTCGCCCTTGACCATGAGCAGCCGCGTGGCGAGCGGCAGATGGGCGGTGAGGCGGCCCGCGTAATCGACGGAGCAGCGGGCGATGACGAGACGCACCTGTCGAGTGTACGGCCGACGGATGACGCGGGGCGGCGTCGGGTGCTCAGGCGTCGATTCGAGGCGAGCGTTCTTTGGCGGCCGGGGCTGCGAGCCCCGCCATCACCATGAGGAGGAGAATCACGAGCAGCGCGTTCAGGAGGCCGAACTGCTGGCCGAGGAATCCGAGGAACGGTGGGCCGACGAGGAATGCGCAGTATCCGATGATCGCCACGGCGGTCACGCGGGCGGCCGCGGCGCGGCGGTCGGGCACGTCGGCCGCGGCCGACATGCCGACGGGGAACCCGAGCGCGCCACCGAGCCCCCAGAGCACGGTGCCGACGATGAGCATCCACGGTTCGGTGGCGTAGATGAAGAGCGCGAGCCCGGCGACACCCATCGCCGCGAGGATGCGCAGCATCGGGACCCGGCCGAACCGGTCGATGAACGGGCCGCCCAGTACGCGGCCAGCCGTCATCGCCACGGTGAAGACGGTGAAGACCGCGGCACCGGTCGTCTCGTCGTATCCGTGCCCGTCGACCACCGCGAGGGCGAGCCAGTCGCCGGCGCTTCCCTCGGCGAAGGACATGCCGAGCATCACGACGCCGATGAGGAGGAGGCGGAGGTCGGCCCAGACCGAGAGGCCCTCGCGCAAGCGCTCGCGCCATGGCGTTCGGGGCGTGTCGGTGTGCGTATCGTCGCCGAGCTCTTCACGCAACGGCACGAAGCGCACGGCGACGATGACGCCGATCGCGATGAGCACCGCGATGACGCCGAGGTGTACGGCGACGGAGACGGAGAGAGCGGATGCCACAGCGGCGAGCCCGGCGCCGGCGACCGTGCCGAAGCTGAAGAACGCGTGCATGAGCGGCATGAGCGTGCGGCCGATCTCCCGTTCGGCCTCGGCCCCCTCGACGTTCATCATCACGTCGACCGCGCCGTTGCCGAATCCGACGAACGCAAGGCCGATCACCAAGAGGGTGATCGACGGAACAACGGACCCACCGAGCCCGACGAGCACGAGGCCCACCGAGACCGCGACGAGCACCCCGATCATGCCGGATCGCGCGCCGAAGCGCGCCAGAAGGCCGGGCGCAGCAATGAGGCCCAGCACGGAGGCGATCGACCCGCTCAGGATGACGAGGCCGACGCCCTGGGTGTTGAGGCTCGTGTCGTCGCGGATCGCCGGGAGGCGAGCCACCCAGCTCGCGAAGCTCAGCCCGCTGAGGAAGAAGACCGTGAAGATCGCATTCCGCCACCCGATGAGTTCACGGGTGGAGCGGCTCGTTCGTGTCATTTCGCGTGGTGTTTCCGTCATGAGCTCTACTTCATCGTCTCGGACCCGGCCGTGAAGGTCGAATCGATTCGACAACCCCGGTTGAAGAACCATATCGATGACCCCCGACGTCCGCAACACTTCGCCCGCGGCATCCGTGGATACGATGAGCTGACTGGCACTCGGGGCATCCGGACACAATCCCGCCCCGACCCAGAGCCGGAGACGAGCCGGCTCGCGTTCCAGAGAAACACCGAGGTTTCGATGAAGGCCCTTTTCAAGCCCGCGCCCGGCGCGGGGCTCGAGTACGTCGATCGCCCAGAGCCCGAGACCGGCGCCGCCGACGTGAAGATCCGGGTGCTGCGCACGGGCATCTGCGGCACCGACCTGCACATCGAGCGCTGGGACGACTGGGCGGCCTCGACGATCGCGGCCCCCCTCATTCCGGGCCACGAGTTCTACGGCGAGGTCGTCGAGGTCGGCGAGCTCGTGCACGACGTCATCGTGGGCGACCGCGTGTCGGGCGAGGGCCACATCGTGTGCGGCATGTGCCGCAACTGCCGAGCGGGGCGACGGCAGATGTGCATCCGCACGCAGGGCGTGGGCCTGCAGCGCGACGGGGCGTTCGCCGAGTTCGTCGTGCTCCCCGGGGCCAACGTGTGGGTGCATGCTTCGCCCATCGAGCCGAACGTGGGCGCGATCTTCGACCCGTTCGGCAACGCGGTGCACACCGCGCTCACCTTCTCGGTCGTCGGTGAAGACGTGCTCGTCACGGGCTGCGGCCCGATCGGCCTCATGTCGATCGCCGTCGCGCGGCACGTCGGCGCTCGCTTCATCGTCGCGACCGATGTCAGCTCCTCCCGGCTCGAACTCGCGATGGAGATGGGCGCGGATGCCGCGGTCGACGTGACGGTCGAGAACCTCCGCGACGTGCAGCACCGGCTCGGCATGCGCGAGGGCTTCGACGTCGGCTTCGAGATGAGCGGAGCGCCATCCGCCCTGCCGCAGATGATCGAGAACATGAACCACGGCGGCCGCATCGCCCTGCTCGGCCTCCCCGCAGAGCCCTTCGCGATCGACTGGGGCAAGGTCGTGACGCACATGCTCACGATGAAGGGCATCTACGGGCGCGAGATGTTCGAGACCTGGAACTCGATGAGCGCGATGCTGCAGACGAGCGAGACGCTGCACGATCGCGTCGCCTCGATCATCTCGGATCGCTATCCGGCACGCGAGTGGCGCGCGGCGTTCGATGCCGCGGCATCCGGCGGCGTCGGCAAGGTCATCCTCGACTGGACGGAGCTGTGATGTACGGAACGGTGAAGGAACAGCTGCGAGCGGAGCTCGCCGAGATCGAGGCCGCGGGGCTCACGAAGCGCGAACGCGGCATCCGCGGTCCGCAGTCGTCGGAGATCGAGGTCGCGGGCCGCGAGGTGCTGAACTTCTGCGCCAACAACTATCTGGGCCTCGCGAACGACCCGCGCATCGTCGAGGCCGCCCGCCGCGGGCTCGACGAGTGGGGCTACGGGCTCGCGAGCGTGCGATTCATCTGCGGCACGCAAGAGCTGCACCTCCGGCTCGAGGAGCGGATGTCGGAGTTTCTCGGCGTCGAGGCGACGATCCTCTTCTCGTCGTGCTTCGACGCGAACGGCGGCATCTTCGAGGTGCTCTTCGGGCCCGACGACGCGATCATCTCCGACGAGCTCAATCACGCGTCGATCATCGACGGCATCCGGCTCTCGAAGGCCGCGCGGTATCGCTACAGGAATCGCGACATGGCCGACCTCGAGGCGCAGCTCGCCGCGGCATCCGATGCCCGCCGCCGGGTGGTCGTGACCGACGGCGTCTTCTCGATGGACGGCTATCTCGCGCCGCTCGCCGAGATCTGCGACCTCGCGGAGCGCTACGACGCGCTCGTGTTCGTCGATGACTCGCACGCCGTGGGCTTCGTCGGGGAGCACGGCCGAGGCACCCCCGAGTTCTGCGGGGTCGAGGGCCGGATCGACATCTACACGGGCACTTTCGGCAAGGCGCTCGGCGGGGCATCCGGCGGCTATGTCGCGGGGCGACGCGAGATCGTCGACCTGCTGCGCCAGCGAGCGCGCCCCTATCTCTTCTCGAACACGCTCGCGCCCGCGATCGTCGCGGGCACGCTGCAGGCGCTCGATCTCGTCGAGCAGTCGGGCGAGTTGCGGGCCACGCTGCGCCGCAATGCCGAGCTGTTCCGGTCGCTCATGACGAAGGCGGGGTTCGACCTCCTGCCCGGCGAGCACGCGATCGTGCCGGTGATGTTCGGCGATGCCGTGCTCACGGGCCGGATGGCCGAGGCGTTGCAGCGGCGCGGCGTGTTCGTCACGGCGTTCAGCTTCCCGGTCGTGCCGCGAGAGAAGGCGCGCATTCGCGTGCAGCTGTCGGCCGCGCACTCCGACGACGAGATCCGGCGCTGCGTCGAGGCGTTCGTCGCGGCGCGCGACGAGGTGGCCGCAGCCGTCTGACCGCGGCTGCAGGGCCCAGTCGAATCGATTCGGCCTAGAATCGGGCGTATGCAGACGGATTCCGCTCCGCGTCCCACGCTCGCCGACGTCGCGGCGAAGGCCGGGGTGTCGGCGTCGACCGCGTCGCTCGCCTTCAGCGGCTCAGGACCGGTGTCGGATGCCACGAAGGCGCGCGTGCTCACCGCCGCCACCGAGCTCGGCTACGCCGGGCCCGACCCGCGAGGGCGCTCGCTCCGCCGTGGCCGCTCGGGCATCGTGGGCGTGGTGCTCGAGGAGCGCGTCCGCGCCGCCTTCCTCGACCCCGTGAAGATCCAGACCCTCGACGGCATCACCGAGGGCATCGCCCCGCTCGGGGCGGGCCTCCTGCTCCTCACCGACACCGGCGAGGCGGGCGGCCAGGCCGTGGGCATCGAGAGCGCCCCGGTCGACGCGGTCGTGCTCATCGGGTGCAGTCCAAGGCTCGCGCACTCGGTCGAGGTGCTCCGCCGGCGCGGCATCCCCGCCGTGGCGATCGAGGGGAAGACCGACGAGGACATTCCCGAGATCTCGATCGACAACCGCAACGCCACGCGCCGTGGCGCCGAGTACCTGCGGGAGCTCGGTCACACGCAGGTCTCACTCGTGACACTGCCGCTCGACGCCGAGCGCACCCGCGGCCCGCTCACCGCCGAGCTCGAACGAGACAGCACGACCGCTGTTGCAACCGAACGCCTCGCGGGCGCCCGCGCGGTGTTCCCCGACGCCACCGGCCTCGCGGCTGCCGCGAGCTCGATCGAAGAGGGACTCGAGGCGGGCCGGGCGCTGCTCGCTGACCCCGCGAACCGCCCGACGGCGATCATCGCGCAGAGCGACCTGCTCGCGGCCGGCGTGATCCAGGCGGCCGAGGAGCTCGGCATCGCCGTGCCGCGCGAACTCAGCGTGCTCGGCTTCGACGGCATCCGCGTCGACGGTCTGCAGCACGACCTCACGACCCTCGTTCAACCGTCGGTCGCGAAAGGCCGTGCGGCCGGGGAGGCGATCGTGCGGATGCTCGCGGGTGAGCCGGCGGCATCCGTCGCCTTCGTCAGCACCCTCCACCTCGGCGACACGACGGCGCCGCCGCACCGTTCAACCCCCTGATCGGGTCGTTGATCGGCGGCATGGTCGTCCCTAGGCTGACGAGATGAGCGTCGACCTGGAAGCGATCTACCGTGACCTGCACGCGAACCCCGAGCTGTCGTTCCAGGAACATCGCACCGCCGGCATCGTCGCCGAGCAGCTTCGTTCATTCGGGTATGACGTCACCACCGGCATCGCCACGACCGGCGTGCTCGGCCTACTGCGCAACGGCGACGGGCCGACCGTGCTGCTCCGCGCCGACATGGACGCCCTTCCTGTCGAAGAGGACACGGGCCTGCCCTATGCGAGCACTGCGCGTGGTGTCGACCACGAGGGCAACGACGTGCCGGTCATGCACGCGTGCGGCCACGACGTGCACGTCACGTGCCTGCTCGGGGCTGCGGAGCAGCTCGCCGGCGACCGCGCCGAGTGGACAGGCACCCTCGCCGTGGTCTTCCAGCCCGCCGAGGAGTGGGGCGGCGGCGCCGGCGTGATGGTGAACGACGGCCTGTACGACCGGATGCCGAAACCCGACATCGTGCTCGGCCAGCATGTCGGCCCGCTGCCGTCGGGGTTCGCGGCGGTGCGGCCGGGCGTCGCCTTCGCGAGCAGCGACTCGCTGACCGTCGTGCTGCACGGATCAGGCGGTCACGGCTCGCGCCCCGAGACCACGGTCGACCCCATCGTGATGGCCGCGGCGACGATCATGCGGCTGCAGACCATCGCGTCCCGCGAGATCGCGGCCGCCGAGGGCGCGGTCGTCACGGTCGGCCAGGTGCACAGCGGCACGAAGAACAACATCATCCCGTCCGAAGCGCGGCTCGGCCTCACGGTGCGCACGTTCGACGACGCCGTGCGCGTGAGGGTGCTCGCCGCGATCGAGCGCATCGTGAAGGCGGAGGCTGCGGCATCCGGCGCCATCCTCGAGCCCGAGGTGCACCTCGACGACCACTACCCGCGCACGGTCAACGACGAGGCCGCGACGGCGCGCACGGCCGCGGCCCTGCGCCGGCTGCTCGGCGATGAGCGCGTGCTGGATCCCGGCGTCGTCTCGGGCAGTGAAGACGTGAGCGTGCTCGCCACGTCGGCGGGCGCACCCCTCTGCTACTGGCTCCTCGGCGGGGCCGACCCGGCCCTCTTCGCCGACTTCCACGTGACGGGGCGGCTGCCCGACAACATGCCGTCGAACCACTCGCCGAAATTCGCACCGGTGATCGAGCCGACGCTCACGGTCGGCGTCAGCACCCTCGTCACCGCTGCCCGGGAGTGGCTCGGGTAGCGAGGAAGTCGGCGAACGTCGTCGTGCCGAAGGCCGGGCCGGGCACGAGATTGTGGCCGGCGGCCAGCGCGGCGAAGGTGCGGCCCGGCACCCGCACCGGCACGATCCTGCGGTGAACGGATGCCGCGGCCGCCCATTGCCGCGCGAGCTCACGTGCAGGAAGCTGCTCGGGCCCGCCGACGTCGGGAACCCTGCCCGTGGGCTCGCCCGCGGCCAGCTCGGCGACCCGGGTCGCCACATCGCCGGCTGCGATCGGCTGGACCGAGACCTTCGGGGCGAACACGACGGGCAGGAACCGCTGCGCCGTGAAGAGCCCGGCGACGAGTTCGTGGAACTGCGTCGCCCGGAGGATGGTGTGCGGCAGGCCGGACGACTCGAGCAGGTGCTCGGCGTCGAGCTTCTGCCGGTAGTAGCCGAGCGGGATCCGGTCGACGCCCACGATGGAGACGTACACGACGTGGCCGACGCCGGCGGCATGCGACGCGTCGAGGAGGGTTCGCATGAGGGCGACGTCGCCGAAGCCGTTCCGCGTCGCGAGGTGCACGACCGTGCCGGTACCGGCGACCGCTTCGCGGATTCCGTGGCCCGAGCGCAGATCGCCGCCGACGCGACCCGGCGCCTCGTGACGGCTGAGCACCCGAACGTCGTGTCCGGCGGATCGGAGGAGTTCGACCGTGGGCCTGCCGAGTCGGCCCGTGCCGCCGGTGACGAGGATGGAAGTCATCTTTGCCTTTCGTTCACGAGTTCACGAGTTCACGAGTTCACGAGCTGACCCATGCGCCGACCTCACCTCGGCACGCCCGTGACCATCCAGGCCGCTCCGCGAGCGCGAAGCGACAGGGTGACGGCGCGGGCGGCGAGGTAGCCGATCGCGAACGCGGCCACGAGCCAGGCGGGCCCGGCAGCCCCCGCCGGCGCCACTGCCACGACCGCCACGGCGAGCGGCACGAAGACGGCGAGGTTCACGAGGCCGGTCCAGGCGAGGTAGCGCACGTCGCCGGCGCCGATGAGCACGCCGTCGAGCACGAACACGAGTCCTCCGAGCGGCGCCGAGATGCCGAGCACGACGAGCGCGGGCGGCAGGAGCGCCGCGACCTCGCTCGAGCTCGTGAACACCGCCGGGAGCACCCACGCCGTGGCGACGACGAGGGCGCCCGCCACGGCACCGCTCGCGACGCCCCACTGCAGGCATCGGCGCAGCACCATGCGCACGGCGTCGACGTCGCCCGCGCCGAGCCCGTGCCCGATGAGCGCTTGCGCGGCGATCGCGAGCGCGTCGAGCGCGAACCCGAGCGTGAAGTAGATCGTGATCGCGACCTGGAACGCGGCGAGCTCCTCTGAGCCGAGCGCCGTCGCGGTCCACGTCGCGAGCAGGAGCGCGGCCCTCAGGCTCAGGGTGCGTACGAACAGCCAGCCTCCCGAGGCCACCCCGCGCAGCACGCCCGCGTGGTGCGGCCACGGATTCGCGCCGACCCTCGCGGCATGCCGGCCGACGACCACGAGGTACATCGCGACCATGCCCCATTGCGCGATGACCGTGCCCACGGCAGAGCCCGCGATGCCCCAGCCTGCGACGTAGATGAAGACGTAGTTCAAGGCGATGTTCACGGCGAAGCCGATGCCGGCGACGAAGAGCGGCGTGCGCGTGTCCTGAAGTCCGCGCAGCAGGCCCGTCGCCGCGAAGACGACGAGCATCGCCGGCAGCCCGGCCATCGAGATCGTGAGATAGACGGATGCCGCGGCGGTCACGTCGCCCGAAGCGCCGAACGCGCCCGCCAGCACGGGCGCCGACCACCAGCCGGCGAGGGCGAGCACCGCGCCGATGCCGAACGCGAGCCACAGCCCGTCGATGCCGGATGCCACGGCGCCGCGCTCGTCGCCTGCGCCGATGCGCCGCGCCACCGCCGGGGTCGTCGCGTAGGCGAGGAACACCATGAGGCCGATGATCGTCTGCAGCACCGCGCTCGCGAGGCCGAGGCCCGCGAGCGGCGTCGCCCCGAGGTGGCCGACCATCGCGGTATCGGCGAGCAGGAACAGCGGCTCGGCGATGAGCGCCCCGAGCGCGGGCACGGCGAGGCGCAGGATGTCGCGGTCGACGCCGCGGGACGCGGTGGTGCTGATGAATTCGAGCCTACGTGGCGGGGCCGACACGGCCGGCTCGCGGCATCCGCTCGCCCGATCAGGTCTCGACGATCTCCTTGCCGAGCGGCGCGAGCGAGATGGGCACCATCTTGAAGTCGGCGATGCCGAGGGGGATTCCGATGATCGTGATGCAGAGCGCGATGCCCGAGACGATGTGCGCGATCGCGAGCCAGATGCCAGCGAGCACGAACCAGATGATGTTGCCGAGGAAGGACCACACGCCCGCGGTGGGCTTCTGCACGACCTCGCGCCCGAACGGCCAGAGCGCGTACCTCGCGATGCGGAACGACGCGATGCCCCACGGGATCGTGACGATGAGCACGCACATGATCACGCCCGCGAGCATGTAGCCGAGGAACAGCCAGAAACCCGACAGCACGAGCCAGATGATGTTGAGCACGGTCTTCATGAACCGAAGTCTAGAAGCGCTTCCCACCGCGAGCCATGGCGAGGGGCGAGGAGGTCTAGAGTACCGAGGTGACCACTCGCTCGACGGTGGACGCGACGCGCCGCGGTCCGGCCCGCCGCGGCCTCCGACTGCACCCCGCGCAGACCGTGGTCCTCGGTTTCGCGGCGGCGGTGCTCGCCGGAACTGCGTTGCTCTCCCTGCCCTTCGCGACCACGACCGGCACGGGCGCCTCCTTCGTCGATGCGCTCTTCACGGCGACCTCGGCGGTCTGCGTGACGGGCCTCGTGGTGGTCGACACCCCCATCTACTGGAGCTCGTTCGGGCAGGTCGTGATCCTGCTGCTCATCCAGCTCGGCGGCCTCGGCATCATGATCTTCGCGTCGCTCATCGGCCTCGTGCTCGCGCGCAAGCTCTCGGTGCGGTCGCGGCTCAACACGGCGGCCGAGGCGAAGGCCGTCGGCTACGACGACGTGCGGGGGCTCGTGCGCGGCATCGTCCTCATCTCGCTCGTGGTCGAGGCGGCGACGTTCCTCCTCCTGTTCCTGCGCTTCGTGTTCGGATACGGCTACAGCCTGGGCGACGCCGCGTGGCACGCACTCTTCCATTCCGTGTCGTCGTTCAACAACGCGGGGTTCGCGCTCTACAGCGACAACCTCATGGGGTTCGTCAGCGATCCGTTCATCTGCCTGCCCATCGCCGTGGCAGTGATCCTCGGCGGCCTCGGCTTCCCGGTGATCATGCAGTTGCGCAAGGAGTTCCGCCGTCCGCTGCACTGGTCGATGAACACGAAGCTCGTGCTGTGGGCCACGGTCCTGCTGCTCGTGCTCGGCACCGTCTACATCACCCTGATCGAGTGGGACAACCCCGAGACCCTCGGAGCCCTCGACCCGGGCGCACGAATTCTCGCGGGCTTCTTCCAGTCGGTGCAGGCGCGCACCGCCGGGTTCAACTCGATCGACATCGCCGCCATGCACTCCGAGTCGTGGCTCGGCACCGACGTGCTCATGTTCATCGGGGCCGGGCCCGCGGGCACGGCGGGCGGCATCAAGGTCACGACGTTCGCCGTGCTCTTCTTCATCATCATGACGGAGCTCCGCGGCGAGGGCGCCGTGAACATCTTCGGCAAGCGACTGTCTCGCGCGGTGCACCGCCAGGCCATCACCGTCGCCCTCATCGCGGTCGCCGCGGTGATGGCGGGCACACTCGCCCTGATGTTCATCACCGGCCTCGACCTCGACCGCGTGCTCTACGAGGCGATCTCGGCGTTCGGCACGGTCGGGCTCTCCACGGGCATCACGTACGACCTGCCGGATGCCGCGAAGCTCGTGCTCGTCGCGCTCATGTTCCTCGGCCGGCTCGGGCCGTTGACCCTCGGATCGGCCATCGCGCTCCGCGACCGCCGCATCCTCTATGAATACCCCAAGGAAAGGCCCGCCATTGGCTAGATTCTCGATCTTCGGCGGCGACAACTCGCGCCGCATCGCCGAGGCCGACTCCGTCGTGGTCATCGGGCTCGGGCGATTCGGCCAGTCGCTTGCGCTCGAGTTGATGGCTGCGGGCACGGAAGTGCTCGGCATCGACATGGACGAAGAGCTCGTGCAGGCGCTGAACACACAGCTCACCCAGGTCGTGCGCGCCGATTCCACGAAGGAGGAGGCCCTCCGTCAGCTCGCCGTCGATGAGTTCGACCGCGTGGTCGTCGCCATCGGCAACGACATCTCGGCATCGATCCTGACCTGCTCAGTGCTTCTGGGCATGAAGATCCCGGTGATCTGGGCGAAGGCCGTCGATGACCGGCACGGCGTGATCCTCGAACAACTCGGAGTACACCACGTCATCTACCCCGAGAAGGACATGGGTCGCAAGGTCGCGCACCTCGTGCGCGGCGCAGCGCTCGACTACATCGAGGTCGAGCCGGGCTACGCGATGGTCAAGGCCTCTCCGCCCGCCCGGCTCTGCGGCGTGCCGCTCGGCCAGACGGGCCTCCGAAAGGAGTTCGGTGTCACCGTCGCCGCGTTCAAGAAGCCGGGCGCCGATTGGCACAACGCCGACGCAGACACCGTGCTCGGGCCCGAAGACAGGATCCTCATCGTGGGTCCGACCCGCATGGCCGAGGGCTTCGCGCAGCTGCGCTGAGTCGGAGGGCCGGATGCCGCTGGCATGCCGCCACGCTGCGAGTGCGCCGTGAGACGCGCGGCCGCGGCATCCCCTCGAAGGGCACCGAGTCCTAGGCTGGTGGAATGACTGACGTCACGCTCTCCTCAGGAATCGCGCACGACGAGCTCGACGAGGGGGTTCGCCCCCAAGACGACCTCTTCCGGCACGTCAACGGCAAGTGGATCGAACGCACCGCCATCCCCGACGACAAGGCGCGCTACGGCTCCTTCCTCGTGCTGCACGAAGAGGCCGAGCACGCGGTCCGCGAGATCATCGAAGAGGCTCAGGATGCCGAGCCCGGCACCGAGGCGCGCAAGGTGGGCGACCTCTACGCGAGCTTCATGAACGAGCAGCGCGCCGACATGCTCGGCGCCACGCCTATCGCCGGACAACTCGTCGAGGTGTCGCTCATCGCCTCGATCGACACCTTCCTCGAGACCCTCGGCCGACTCGAGCGCCAGGGCGTCTCGGGTTTCGTGCAGCTCTACGTCGACAACGACCCGGGCGACCCCGAGCGCTACCTCGTGTTCGTCGAGCAGGGCGGCATCGGCCTGCCCGACGAGAGCTACTTCCGTGAAGAGCGCTTCGAGAGCGTCCGCGAGGCGTACCGCTCGCACCTCGAGCGCATGTTCGGGCTCGCGCGACTCGAGAATCCGGCCGAGCGCGCTGATCGCGTCTTCGCGCTCGAGACCGCCATAGCGGCCGCGCACTGGGACAACGTCGCCTCGCGCGACAGCGAGAAGACGTACAACCTGTACAAGTGGGCGGATGCCGCAGCAGCGGCATCCGGTTCCCCCGAAGCCGGCGGCGGCATCGACCTGGCCACCTGGCGCGACGCGATGGGCGTGCCGGCGGGCGCCTTCGACGAGCTCGTGCTGCGCCAGCCCTCGTTCGTGGAGGGCCTGAGCGCGCTCCTCACCGAAGACCGACTGTCGGCGTGGCGCGACTGGCTCGCCTGGCAGGTGATCCGGTCGAGCGCCGCCTACCTCTCGAACGACTTCGTCGAGGCGAACTTCGACTTCTACGGACGCACCCTCACCGGCACGCCGCAGATGCGCGAGCGGTGGAAGCGCGGCGTCTCGCTCGTCGAGGGCGCCATGGGCGAGGCGGTCGGCCGCATCTACGTCGAGCGGCACTTCCCGCCGGCGGCGAAGGCCGAGATGGACGAGCTCGTCGCCAACCTCGTCGAGGCCTACCGGCAGTCGATCTCCGGACTCGACTGGATGGGCCCGAAGACCCGCGCGAAGGCGCTCGACAAGCTCGACAAGTTCACGCCGAAGATCGGGTTCCCCGTGAAGTGGCGCGACTACTCGGCACTCGAGATCGGCGACGACCTCGTGGGCAACGTGCGAGCGACCGCCGAATTCGAGTTCAACCGCGAGCTCGGCAAGATCGGCAAGCCCATCGATCGCGACGAGTGGTTCATGACGCCGCAGACGATCAACGCGTACTACAACCCGGGCTTCAACGAGATCGTCTTCCCTGCGGCGATCCTGCAGTACCCGTTCTTCACGCCCGAGCGGGATGCCGCAGCCAACTACGGCGCGATCGGCGCCGTGATCGGGCACGAGATCGGGCACGGCTTCGACGACCAGGGCTCGAAGTACGACGGCGACGGCCGGCTCACCGACTGGTGGACCGCGGCCGACCGCACGGCGTTCGAGGAGCGCACGAAGGCCCTGATCGCGCAATTCGACGCGCTCGCCCCGGCTCAGGTGCCCGATCACCACGTCAACGGCGCCCTCACGATCGGCGAGAACATCGGCGACCTCGGCGGGCTCGCGATCGCGTGGAAGGCCTACGTCATCTCGCTCGACGGCGCTGAGCCGCCCGTCATCGACGGCCTCACGGGGTCGCAGCGGTTCTTCCTCTCGTGGGCGCAGGCCTGGCAGATGAAGGGCCGTGACGAGGAGGTCGTGCGCCTGCTCGCGATCGATCCGCACTCGCCGAACGAGTTCCGCTGCAACCAGATCGTCAGGAACATCGACGAGTTCTATGCTGGCTTCGGAGTGACCTCCGATGACGCCCTCTGGCTGGATCCAGCCGAGCGGGTGACGATCTGGTAGTCGACTTCTCGCAACCGCAAAATTCACCAAGTTCGAGCGCGCCGCAGACCGCGGTGGGGGAGCGCCGACCGTCTGAGGAAGATCGTGCAAGCACCGTGGTGACGTCGTCGCAGGGTTCCGAGCGACGAGCGCGACACGCCAGCATCCGGCGCGGACGGCATCGCACGGAGGAGCCCAACGAGAACTTCTCTCGCGGCTTCCACTCCCTCGGCGAACTGGCGCTCGCCGGCGTGCAGGTCTCGGCACGCGCCACCGATCTCGCGACCGGCAAGGTGCTGTTCTCGGTCGACGACCACGTCGTGATGCCCACGGCCTCGATCGGCAAGGTGCTGCTCCTCGTCGAGGTGGCCTCTCGCCTCGCGGGCACGAGCGCCGAGGCGTTCACCGTGCTCGATCGTGCCCCTCGCGACTCCGTCGGCGACTCGGGCATCTGGCAGCACATGCAGTCGCCGTCGCTGCCGCTCGCCGACCTCGCGTCGCTCATCGGTGCGACGAGCGACAACCTCGCCACGAACGTGCTCATCCGCTACGTCGGCCTCGAAGCGGTGCGGGCCCGCACCGAGACGCTCGGCCTCACCCGCACGGCGTTGCTCGACCTCGTGCGCGACCACCGCGGCCCCGACGACGCCCCGCAGCTCTCGATCGGCTCGGCGAAAGAGCTCACGTGGCTCTTCGCCTCGCTTGCGCGCGGCGAGATCGTGAGCCCCGAGGTCTCGCAACGGGTCGTCGGATGGCTCTCCCTCAACTCCGACCTGTCGATGGTCGCGAGCGCGTTCGGCCTCGACCCGCTCGCCCACCGCATGCCCGACCACAACGTGCTGCTCATGAACAAGACCGGCACCGACGGCGGCGTGCGCAGCGAAGTGGGGGTGCTCCGCGGACCGCGGGCGAGCGTGTCGTACGCCGTGTCGATGTACTTCGCCGACACGATGCTCTCGTCGCGCCTCGCGGTGCTCGACGGCATGCACCAAGTGGGCCTCGACCTGCTCGAGTACGTGCACTGACCGCCCCGGTGGTTGAGTAGCGCCCGGCGAAGCCGGCCGCGGTGGTTGAGTAGCGCCCGGCGAAGCCGGCCGCGTATCGAAACCACCCTCGGAGAGACTCAGCCCTCCGTCGTGAGCATCGCGATCCCCTCGAGCACCGCGACGTGCGTCTCGCGCGCCGCGAGCACTCGGAAGTGCCCCGCCACCGGCACGCGCACGTTCGTGGCGCCGTCGAGCACGCTGCCGTCGGGCACGTGCGGATCGTACGTGCCGAACACCGAGACGATGCGGGCGTTGACCGATGCCGCGCTGCCGAGCATCACGATCGTCTCGTCGCTCGGCAGCAGCGCCCTGATGCTCGGGTCGCGGAACAGCCGCGCCCGCCGGGCGCCGCCGAAGGGCGTGCATACGCCGACGACCCCGCGGATGCCGAGCGCGCCGGCGCGATCGCTGCTGTCGTCGCCGCCGACGAGCAGGTACTTGCCGATGAGCCCGCCCTTGCTGTGCCCGACGATGACGCGACCCGCCCGAGGCACGGTCACCCGGGCGAGGGCCCGCTCGAGCCGCGCTGCCGTCTCGGCGATGCCGAGCCGGTTCGGACCGAGTCCGTGCACGACGATCACCCGATGGCCCGCGGCGTTCAGCGCATCGCCGAGCGGTCGCAGGAACGACCAGTGCTCGTACACGCCGGGCAGCAGCACGACGTCGGGCTTCGCCGGGTCGCCTCTCCGCCAGTGCGGCGGTGGCCGCCGTGCGCCGACGAGGGCGAGCTGGCGGCCGGCGGCATAGGCGTAGTCGCGGACCCACCAGCCGAGGGCGCTCAGCCGATTCATCCGCTCGGCTCTCAGCGGTTGTGCCGGCATCGCCACGAAGCGCCCGACCTGCTCGCCGCGAGCATGACGCACGATCAGCTCGGCGACGCGCAGGTTCTCGGTGACCATCGTCTCGTGACCGCGGCCCGGCACCTCGGCCACGCGGCCCTTCGGCACGAGCGCCGCCACCTCCGCGGCCCAGTAGCGCGGCACGACCTTGTCGGTCTCGCCGCGGATGACGAGGGTCTCGGCCTGCACGAGCGGCAGCGTCTGCTCCATGCGGTGCTCGAGCATCGGGCGCAGGTTGGCGGCGTACCAGCGCGGCCCGGCCTTCGCATAGGCCGTGAGCCCGAGCGCGATCACCTTCGGGTTCAAGACCGCGATGTCCTGCAGGAATCGCAGCGTCTGCTTCGCGAGCGTGCGCTCGCGAGGGTTCACGGTCGGCCCGATGAGCACGAGGCGGTCGACGAGCTGCGGATGCCGCGCCGCCGTCTCCGCGGCGATCTGCGCGCCCGTGGAATGCCCCACGAGCACTGCGCGGCCGATGCCCTCGGCGACGAGCAACTCGGCCAGGAGCTCACCCGACTCAGCCATGCTGAGCGGTTCCCGCGGCTCGGGCGAGTCGCCGAACCCCGGCAGGTCGAGGGCGTACACCGTGCCCACCGACTCGAGCACGGTGGCGAGTCCATTCCAGTACCTGTGCTCCATGCCGATGCCGTGCAGGAGCACGAAGGCGGGCCCGGAGGCGACGCCGGTCTGCCGGATGACGATCACGTGCTCGCCGCTCCGGAACTCGCGAGTCGTCGGCATGCCCGCAGTCTATGCGGGGGACTCCCGCAGCCAGGCCTCGATGCCCTTGGCGTCGATCGGCAACGCCGCGGTGAGCACCTCATGCCCCGTCGCCGTCACGAGCAGGTCGTCTTCGATGCGGATGCCGATGCCGCGCAACTCGGGCGGCACCGTGAGGTCGTTCGCCTGGAAGTAGAGGCCGGGTTCCACGGTGAGGACCGCTCCGGGCCGGAGCGGCTCAGCGAGGTATCGTTCTTCGCCGATCTTCGCGCAATCGTGCACGTCGAGTCCGAGATGGTGCCCGGTGCCGCTCGGGAGGTATCGACGGTGCTGCTGCCCCCTCGGTGACATGGCCTCGTCGACGGAGACCCGGAGGATGCCGAGCTCGTGCAGCGCGGTCGCGATCGACTCGTAGGCGGTGCTCCGCATGTCGAGGAACGACTTGCCGGGGCCGACCTCGGCCATCGCCGCGCGGTGCGCGCGCTCGACGAGGTCGTGCACCTCCCGCTGCGCAGGCGTGAAGGTGCCGTCGACGGGCAGCGAGCGGGTCACGTCTGCGGTGTACAGGGAGCGCGCTTCGACGCCGGCGTCGATGAGCACGACGTGCCCGGGAAGCACGGGGCCGTCGCACCGCGTCCAGTGCAGCGTGGGGGCATGCGGGCCGCTGCCGACGACGGTCGAGTACCCGACACCGTTTCCGAACGTCCTCGCGTGGCGCTCGAACGTGGCCTGCAACCAGCGCTCGCCGCCGAACTCGATGGCCGCCGGGAACTCGGCGGCGACCGCACGGAACCCGGCGACCGTGGCATCCACCGCGGAACGCAACTGCGCGATCTCCCAGTCGTCCTTCACGAGCTTCGCCGCCGAGAGCGCGACGGCGAGGTCGGCCGCCGGGGCGACCCGATCGATGACTCGAGGCTCGGGGGCGCCCGCCCCGAGTGCGTCGGCAGGAAGTGCGTCGAGCGCGTCGCCGAGGGCCTCGAGCGACCTGACGTCGACCTCGAGGGCGGTCGTCCACTCCGCGAGGCCCGCAGCCGGGCCGATCCAGAGCTCGCCGCGCAACGGGTCGGCGTAGAACGCCTCATCGCCTGCCGCGACGGGCTCCGGGATGAAGAGCGTCGCCTCGTGCCGGCCGCCGACCGGCGTCATGATGAGCACTGCGCCTTCGGCCTGGCAGGACGTCAGCCAGACGAAGTCGCTGTCGGGGCGGAAGCCGAACTCGGTGTCATTCGAGCGCACGTGCGATCGGCCGGCGGTCACGACGATCGTGCGCCCGGGGAACTGCTCCCCGATCGTTTCGCGGTGCCGACGTGCAGCGGGGCCGGCGCCGGCGATCACCTCGGCACGTCGATCGACGGGCCCCCAACCGGAGGCCAGGTAGCGGCGGAACTCCTCGGTATCGGGGAGCGGCTGGGTGCGGGGGTCGCGAGAGGCGAAGGGCTGTGGACGCATGGCCCCAAGTAAGCCAGCGGGCGCAAAAGGTCGTCAAGTCATCGCAACGCTGTTCGACGAAACATCCGGACCGAAGGCGACATCCGGTGCAGTTTGTCTCAGGTCACCACGATCTGGCACCGGGATTCGAGACGGAACGCGACTCGGTTGACACTCGTTTCGTCGCCTCCACACAATGTCGTCATGACCGGATCCGACCATCAGACCACCCCAGCCACGCTCGACGTCGACCTCGATCGGCGGGTGTTCGACATGGTCTCTTCCACCTCGAGCATCGTCGACCACGATGCCCCGACACGCTTCGTCTACCACGAGGCCGACGGCGTGCTGTGGGGGGAGTACGTCGGCGACACGGTTGAGGTCGGCCGCTTCTGCGGCGTGCGGAACCAGGCCCGGATCGACATCTCCTTCGTGCACCGCGGCCATGACGCCGAGACGACCACCGGGAACGCCTCGTCGACCATTTCGCGGAACGAGGACGGCACCCTCCTGCTCACCGAGAAGTTCCGCACGCCCGACGGCGTGCTCCACACGAGCGTCTGCCGCGAGGTCGTCTGAGCGCGGTCGGCCCGACCGGCTCGGCGGTCAGCGCCTCCGTCGATCGGGGACGCGTTGCGCGCGATCATCGCTCGTGCGCACGAATCGGGTCATGCCGAAGCGCTCACCGGAGTCCTCGACGGAGGAGGTGGCCGAGCGCGTCATCCGGAGCGAGACCTGAGCGCGCTCCTCGTCCATGAGGAAGACCGTCGTGGTCGCCTTGATCGACGGCCATTGCGCCAGCCGAGTGGCGACGAGTTCGTGGATGGCCGACACGTCGGGCGCGCGCACGAGGAGCATGGCGTCGTGCTCCCCGGTGGTCACCGCGAAATACTCGAGCTCGGGCACGGAGGACAGTCGCGCGCGGAAGTCGGCCCACTGGCTCTGCCGGAGGGTGATGAACACCATCGCCGCCACGCCGAGCCCGACGGCTGCCGGATCGATCTCGGCGTGAACCCCCTGGATGACCCCCGCCCGGGCGAGGGCTTCGTAGCGCGTGTAGGCGTTGGAACGTGAGATGCCGAGGTGCTCCGCCAGGGCGGCGACGGAGGTGCGGCCGTCTTCGCGCAGCACTTCGAGCATGCGAACGTGCGTGTCATCGAGTTGCATCCGAGACTCCATCTGTCCAGTCGCAGCAGTGAGGAAGGACTCCAATTGAGAGGATATGCCATGCAGTCGGCAGAATCGAGACAGATCTTCTTCGTTACCGCATCGATGATTGACGAATGATCTGCCCGCACACTACTTTCTCACTCATCCCTCCAATCAGATAAGGAGCACCACCTTGTCACGATCGTTCCGCCGCACAGCCCGGCGCGGCGCGGCTGCCCTCGGCGTGGCCCTTGCGGCCTCGCTCGCGTTCAGCGCCTGCTCGCCCACGGCCACCACCGACTCCGCCGCCGGCACGTCGCTCGTCGTCGATGCCTCGTTCGACCTGAAGACCGCCGACCCCAACCGGGAGTACGAGACCACCGGGGGGATCGTCGCGAAGGCCCTCTACGAGACGCTCCTCACGTTCGACGGCGACGACGTCACGGCGCCCGTCGACGGGCTCGCGAGCTATGAGATCAGCGACGACAACACGGTCGTGACGCTCACCATGAACGAGGGCCACAAGTTCTCCGACGGTTCGGATGTGACGGTCGACGACGCGGTGTTCTCACTGCAGCGCGTACAGGGCCTCAAGGGCAACCCATCGTTCCTGCTCGACGGCGTGACGATCGAGAAGACCTCCGAGACGACGCTTACGCTGACCTCCGAGTCGCCGAACCCGGCGCTTCCGTTCATCCTGCCGAATCCGGCGCTCGGCGTGGTCAACCAGGAGGTCGTCGAGGAGAACGGCGGCAGCGCCACCACCGACGACGACGCCGAGACGTTCCTCAACACCGAGTCGGCGGGCTCGGGCCCCTACATCCTCGAGTCCTTCGACGCGGCATCCCAGGTGGTGTTCACCGCGAACCCCGAGTACACCGGCACGAAGCCCGCGTACGAGCGAGTGGTGCTCCGCAACGTGCAGGGTCCGACGCAGAAGCTCAACGTCGAGGCCGGCGACTCGCAAGTGGCGCTGGACCTCAATCCCGACCAGGTCTCCGAGCTCGACACCTCGAAGGTCTCGATCATTGCGAACCCCTCGCGGTACATGATCTTCCTGTTCCTGAACCAGAACCCCGCGGTCAACGAGATCACGAGCAACCCGAAGTTCCTCGAGGCGTTCAAGCTCGGCATCGACTACGACAAGATCGTCGATCTGGCCGGTGAGGGCTCCATTCGTCCGGGCGGCTTCATCCCGTCGATCTTCAACGGGGCCCTCGACGCGGCCGACGGCAACCAGTTCGACGCCGACGCGGCAGCGGCGGCGCTCGCCGAGTCCGGCTATGCCGGCGAGGAGGTCACGCTGAACTTCCCGAACGACATCACCGTGCAGGGGCTCTCCCTCCAGAGCGTCGCGGAGTCGGTTCAGGCGCAGCTCAAGGAGGTGGGCATCAACATCACGCTCGCCCCCGCACCCGTCGCCACCGAGCTCGACGCCTACCGCGACGGCAAGGAGACGGTCGGCCTCTGGTACTGGGGTCCCGACTTCCCCGACCCGTCGAACTACCTGGCCTTCACGCCGGGCGAGCTCGTGGGCCTGCGGGCCGGCTGGGCACCCGGCGCCGACCCCATGGTGACCGAGCTGGCGACCGCTGCCGTGACGGCGACCGACCCCGACGCGCGCGCCGCCGCGTATGGAGAGCTGCAGAAGGCGCAGAACGCGAGCGGGCCGTTCATCCCGCTGCTCCAGCCGGCGCAGAACGTGGTGACCGCGACGAGCATCACCGCGGTGCCGCTCAACCCCACCTGGACCGTCGATCTTGCCGGAATCGAGTAGCGCGGCTCCCGAGAAGCAGGGCGCGCGAGCGGGCATCCACCCGCTCGCGCGCTACCTCGGCGTCAGGGCGGGCCTGACGATCCTCCTGCTCTTCGGGGTGACGCTCGTCACGTTCACCCTCACGAACCTCGTGCCCGCCGATCCGGTGCAGGCGGCGCTCGGCGAGCAGGCCGCCGCGAACCCCGAGATCGTGGCGCAGTTCCGCGCGAACGCAGGTCTCGACCAGCCCCTCCCAGTGCAATACGTGACCTACCTCGGCAACGTCCTCCAGGGCGACCTGGGGGTGTCGCAGCAGACGCGTGCGCCCGTCGCCGATGACCTCGGCAAGGCGTTCCCGGCGACCGCGGAGCTCGCGCTCGCCGCCATCCTGATCTCCATCGTCCTCGGGGTCGGACTCGGAATGTGGGCGGCGCTGCGACGGCGCACGATCACCGACCAAGTGATCCGCGTCGTGAGCCTCATTGGCATCTCGGTGCCGTCGTTCTGGCTCGCCCTCGTCGTCTACTTCGTGTTCTTCTCGCAATTGCGCTGGTTCCCGGGCTCCGGACGGCTCTCGCCCGCGGCGATCCCGCCGCCGAAGGTGACCGGCATGTACACCGTCGACTCCCTGCTCGCGGGCCAGTGGGCCACGTTCGGCGACGCGGTCGCGCACCTGATCCTGCCGGCCGCGGTGCTAGCGCTCTACACGATCGGCCTCCTCACGCGCTTCGCGAGGTCGGCCATCCTCGAGGTGCTCGACCTCGACTACGTGCGTGCCGCCCGCGCCAAGGGGCTCCCGGGCCGCGTGGTCGTCAGCCGGTACGTGCTGCGCGGCGCGCTCGTGCCGATCATCACGGTGCTCGGCGTCGCGTTCGGCTCGCTGCTCTCGGGCACGGTGCTCGTCGAGAAGGTCTACTCCTGGCACGGGCTGGGTGAGTACGCCTACTCGGCTGCCACCAAGCTCGACCTGCCCGCCATCATGGGCGTCGGCCTCGTCGTCGGATGCGTCTACATCGGGTTGAACTTCCTGGTCGACGTGCTCTACGGCTTCATCGACCCGAGGGTGAGGGTGGCATGACCGAACGTGGCATGACCGACGTGCTCGCCGTCCAGACCCGTCGCAAGGGTCGGCTGCGCATCTCGAAGCAGCTCCGCACGCCGCTCGCCATCACGGGTGGGGCCATCGTGGTGTTCTGGCTGGTCATCGCGCTGCTCGCGCCGTCGATCAGTCCATACGATCCGCTCGCCCAAGACTTCGAGCGGCTGCAGGCTCCGGGCGCCGAGCACTGGTTCGGCACCGACCAGGTCGGTCGTGACGTGCTGTCGCGCGTCGTCTCGGGTGCGCAGGTGTCGATCCCGCTCGCTCTCATGCTCGTCGTGTTCGCGATGCTCATCGGCTCGGTGCTCGGGGCGATCGCGGGCTACTTCGGCAAGGCGATCGACGAGATGATCATGCGGATCGCCGACCTCGTGTTCGCGTTCCCGACGATCATCCTCGCGATGGTGATCGCGGCGGCGCTCGGCCCGAGCCTGACGAATGCCGTCATCGCGATGCTCATCGTGTCGTGGCCGGCCTATGCCCGCGTCACCCGGTCGCTCGTGCTGGGTGCGCGCAACGCCGAGTACGTGATCGCGGGGCGGTTGCTCGGCAACGGCCCGTTCACGTCGCTCGGCAAGGACATCCTGCCGAATGTCATCTCGCCCGTCGTCGTGCTCGCGACGCTCGACGTCGGAACGGCGATCCTCCTGCTCTCCGGGCTGTCGTTCCTCGGCCTCGGCGCGGTGCCGCCCACGCCCGACTGGGGTTCGATGGTCGCCGACGGCGTGCAGCAGTTCTCGTCGTGGTGGATCGCGGCATTCCCGGGCCTCGCCATTCTCACGGTGGTGCTCGCCTTCAACTTCCTCGGCGACGCCCTCCGCGACGCCCTCGATCCGCGGTCGCAAGAGGCCGTGCAGGGGAGGGCACTGTGAGCGACAACACGGTGGGCACAACGAACCGACTCGAGGCGACCGACCCGGGCGGCGCGCCCCGCGGCGGCGTCGTCATCTCGGGTCTCACCCTGAGCTTCGGCCGCGGCGAGGCGCGCAAGGAGATCCTGCGAGGCATCGACCTCGACGTGCCCGCCGGGAAGATCACGGGTCTCGCGGGCGAGTCGGGCTCGGGCAAGACCATGACGGGCCTGGCCGTGTGCGGACTGCTCCCGGCCGGCGCCGACCTCGGCGGCAGCATCCGCTTCGAGGACACCGAGCTCATCGGCCTCAAGCAGCGCAGCATGAACCGCTTCCGCGGAGCGAAGATCGCCATGATCTTCCAGGACCCCTCGGCGAGCCTGCACCCGATGCTCACGATCGAGGCGCAGCTCGTCGACCACTACCGCCATCACACCGGTGCGTCGAAGCGGGCTGGGCGCGAACGCGCGCTCGAGATGCTCGGACTCGTCGCCGTGCCGCACCCCGAGGCTGCACTGCGGAAGTATCCGCACCAGTTCTCGGGCGGCCAGCTGCAGCGCATCGCCATCGCGTCGGCGCTCATGTGCGAGCCGTCGGTGCTCATCGCCGACGAACCGACCACCGCGCTCGACGTCACCGTGCAGGCCGGCATCCTCCGTCTCTTGCGAAAGCTGTGCGACGAGCTCGGCATCGCGATCATCCTCGTGACGCACGACCTCGGGGTGATGTCGGCGCTCGCCGACACGATCGCGGTGATGCGCATGGGCGAGATCGTCGAGCACGGCGATCGGTACGAGGTCATCACCGCGCCGAGACATCCGTACACGAAGGCACTCATCGACGCACTGCCTGAATCCGGCGCGCGCTCGAGCGACGGGACCGAATCATGACCCTCTTGAAGCTCGACGACCTCGAGGTCTCGTACAAACTGCCCGGTCGCGGCTCGCTCAAGGCGGTCGACAGCGTGAGCTTCGACCTCGAACCACGCCAGGTGCTCGGGCTCGTGGGCGAATCCGGATGCGGCAAGTCGACGCTCGCGCGGGCGGTGTGCGGCCTCGAGCCCGCTTCGAGTGGCTCGATCTCGTTCAACGGCCGGCCCGTCGGCAAGCTCGGCCTGCGGAAGCGCGACCCCGCGCTCATGCGGATCCAGATGGTGTTCCAGAACCCGTTCGCCTCGCTCAACCCGCGGCGAACGATCGGCAGCCAGATCGAGGACGGACTGCGGGTGAATCCCGACCGCGACGCGTGGAGCGTGCCCGACCTGCTCGAGCACGTCGAGCTCGACCCGGCGAGCCGCTCGAGGTTCCCGCACCAGTTCTCGGGCGGCCAGCGCCAGCGGGTCGCGATCGCTCGCGCCATCGCGGCCGGCCCCGAGCTGCTCATCGGCGACGAGCCGATCGCGTCACTCGATGCGTCGCTGCAGGCCCGCATCGCGATCCTCATGCGCAACCTCGCCGTCGAGACGGGCGCGGCCCTGTTGTTCATCAGCCACGACCTCTCGGTCGTGCGGGTGATCGCGGACGACGTCGCCGTGATGAGCGCGGGTCGCATCGTCGAGCGCGGGCCGGTCGACCGGGTCTGGTCGGCGCCGGAGCATCCGTACACGCAGCGCCTGCTCGCGGCCATCCCCGTCGTCGACGGTCTGGGTGTGCTGCCGGGCTGACGCGCGCAGCTGCGCTCGGTTCCGCTTCGGCCGAGTCAGTCGATGACGCCGGATGCCGCGAGCCGGGCGAGTACCTCGGCTCCCGCCGGCGGGCAGCGGTGCGCGTCGGCCGTGGTCACCCAGTGCACGCTGCCGACCTCGGCCGAGGCTGCTGGCGCGGCATCCGTCTCGGCTCGGAACACCCGCATGCGCACGAGCCGGCCATGGGGCTCGCCGTGGGCCTGCACGACGACCTCGAAGAGCTCGTGGAGCGAGCTCGGGTCGAGGTCGAGGGCGACCTCTTCGCGGGCTTCGCGTGCCGCGGCATCCGCTGCGCTCTCGCCGTCGTCGATCTTGCCGCCGGGCATGTAGTAGACGTCGCGGTCGCGAGCGGTGACCATGAGCACGCGGCGCTCGCGCACGAGGGCGATCGCGGCGACGAGGAGGTCGGGCAGGTGCGGCATCCGTTCCACCCTAAGTGAGCATCGAGACACGATCCGGCGCCCACAACGGGGGGCAGGCGAACATGACGAATCCTCACGAACAGGGGTGCTTCGGTGATAGGCTCCAGTCACCCAGCGTCGTATCTCCCTCTGGAGGTTACTCGATGCGAACCCGCTCGATCATGCGCATCCGCGCCACTGCGATCACAGCCGCGCTCGTGCTCGCCATCGGTGCGGCATCGATCCCGACCGCGGCATTCGCGGCGGGTGCCCCACCGGCGGCGCCAGTGCTCGTCTCGCCGGCCAACGGGGCGACCGCACCGTCCGGAACACCGCTCACCGTCCAGGTGAGCGACCCCGACGACGCCTCGCTGCAGGTCGCGTTCCACGGAGCGCCGCGTCCAGCCACTCCGCCTCCGGGTGTCGGCGACCCCTTCACGTTCGTCGTGCTCCCTGATACGCAGAACTACGTCATCGAGCCGACCTTCAACCATGTCATGACGGCGCAGATGCAGTGGATCGTCGCCCAGCGCAACGCCCTCGACATGGCGTTCGTCGCGGGCGTGGGCGACATCGTCGACAACCACACGTCAGACGAGGATTGGGTGCGCGCGTCGGACAACCTCGCGATCATGGACGCCGGCGGGGTGCCGAACTCCGTGCTCCCGGGCAACCACGACTTCGACCTCACCACAGGCGACTTCAGCAAGTACAACCAGTACCTCCCCGTGAGCCGCTACCGCGATGCGTCCTGGAACTCACCCGCCGCGTCGTATGGCGGGTACTACGGGCAGAACCAGTTCGGGGTCGACGCCGCCGACCGGCAGAACATGAACAACTACGCGCTGTTCACGGCAGGAGGACTGGACTTCCTTCTCGTGAACATCGAGCTCAACGCCCCCGACGGGGTGCTGGCGTGGGCGCAACGCGTGCTCGATGCCCACCCGGCACGGCGGGCGATCGTCGCCACGCACGCGTATGTGAACGTCGCCGGGGAGCACAGCGCACAAGTGCAGCGCACGGATGTCCCGGGCAACAGCGGTGCCGCGATCTGGCAGAAGCTCGTCTATCCCAACTGCAACATCTTCCTCGTGGTCAACGGGCACTTCACGCAGGGACTCGACGGTGAGGCGAACCGCACCGATCCGAACGCGTGCGGCAAGCCTGTGCACGCAGCCCTCTCGGACTTCCAGGGGAGGCCGAACGGCGGCGACGGTTGGCTGCGCTACTACACGTTCACCCCCGCCGCCAACGAGATCCGGGCGACGACCTACTCGCCGTGGCTCAACCAGTACGAGACAGACGCCGACAGTTCCTTCGCCGTGGCCTATGAGATGGCGGCGCCGCCCGCCCTGCCGCAACTGGGCGTGCAGACGGTGGCTTCGGGCGCGTCCGGCTCCGTTCCACTTCCGGAGCTCGCCCCCGGGACCGTCTTCGATTGGTATGCGACTGTGAACGATGGCACGAGCGTGACGCGCGGTCCGACCTGGTCGGTGACGGTGTCGGAGCCGCCGCCGGCAGGCGTGCTGGCAGCGGATGCGTTCGGTCGCACCGTGGCGTCGGGGTGGGGTTCGGCCGAGACCGGTGGGCCCTGGTCGGTGAACTCGACGACCAAGTTCTCGGTCGCGAGCGGCGTTGGGCGGGTCGCGGCCAATGCGGGGTCGACGCTGAATGCGTCTCTCGGTCAGGTGTCGTCGTCGGCGATCGACGCGCACGCGAGCGTCGCGGTCGACAAGGTTCCGAACCAGTTGCTCAATGCGACCGTCGCGGGGCGCGTGGTCGGCGCGTCGCTCTACGGCGCCCGACTGCGGGTGAACCCGAACGGCTCGGTGCAGCTGCACATCGTGCGCGACGCCACCGCCTTGTCGGGCGGTACGTTGGCGGGCGTGACGGTGGCCGCGGGCACGCAGATGCGGGTGCGGGTGCAGGTCGTGGGTACCAACCCCACGGCGATCCGTGCCCGAGCGTGGCGGGTCGGCACGAGCGAGCCGTCGGCGTGGCAGTTCACCGCGGCCGACACGACCGCGGCCCTGCAGGGTCCGGGGAGCCTGCGCTTGAGCACGTATCTGAGCTCGTCGGCGACGAATGGCCCGGTCGTGGTCAGCTACGACGACCTCACCGCCACTACCATCGGCGGGCCGCCGCCACCGCCACCGCCGGCGAACGTGCCGCCGACGGCCGCCTTCACGTGGTCGGCCGACGGGCTGACCGTGAACGCGAACTCGTCGTCGTCGACGGACTCGGACGGCACCATCGTGTCGAGGTCGTGGGACTTCGGCGGCCAGTCCGGTGGGACTGGGATCACCGCATCGCACACCTACTCCGCCGCGGGTACCTACCCGGTCTCCCTGACCGTGACCGACGACGACGGCGCCTCGCACAGCGTCACCCAGTCGGTGACGGTGTCGCAGCCGCCGGTGGCAGGCGTGCTGGCGGCCGATGCGTTCGGTCGAACGGTGGCGTCGGGGTGGGGTTCGGCCGAGACCGGTGGGCCCTGGTCGGTGAACTCGACGACGAAGTTCTCGGTCTCGGGCGGCGCGGGCCGGGTCTCGGCGAATGCGGGGTCGACGCTCAATGCGTCGCTGGGCCAGGTTTCGTCGTCGGCGATCGATGTGCAGACGAGCCTCGCGGTGGACAAGCTTCCGAACCAGGTGCTCAATGCGACCGTCGCCGGGCGGGCGGTGGGCGCGTCGTTGTACGGCGCACGTGTACGGGTGAACCCGAACGGCTCGGTGGTGTTGCACGTCGTGCGTGACAGCACGGCCCTGTCGGGCGGCACGTTGTCGGGGATCACCGTGGCTGCGGGCACGCAGGTGCGGCTGCGGGTGCAGGTCGAGGGCACCAACCCCACCACGATCCGCGCCCGGGCGTGGTTGGCGAGTGCGACTGAGCCGTCGGCGTGGCAGTTCACGGCGACGGATGCCACGGCGGCCCTGCAGAGTCCGGGGAGCCTGCGCTTCAGCACGTACCTGAGCTCGTCGGCGACGAACGGCCCCGTCATCGTCAGCTACGACGACCTCTCCGCCACGACCATTCCCTGACTGGGGGGCCCGCAGCCGCTACCTGGTGAGGGTGCGCACGAGCGCGACTGCCTCTCTCGGCGACACCTCGGGGAGGTACGCGCGGCCGATCGCGACGCCGATCGCGGGCAGGGCGAGCGGATCGGGATAGGCCATCGAGATGGTGTGGTACTCGGGATTGAACTTGGCCTTGAAGCGGAAGAGGGACGTGAAGCCGTAGGCGGGCTCGAGGGTCTTGCCGAGCCAGTCGAGCAAGCGGGTCATCACCGTCGCGGGCGGCGGCTCCTCGCCGGGAGCGAGCGGCTTCGTCGCGAGCGGAGCGCCCGAGAGGCTCAGGAACTCGGCGCCCTCCTCTTTCATGTGCAGCGCCGCCGAGGCGATGAGGAACTCCATCACGCCGTTCATCGAGCCGTCGGCTCGGCGCATGAAGTCGATCGTCCAGCCGATCGGCACGCCCTCGCGGTACGTCGGCAGCCAGCTCGTCACGGCCTGCGGTCGCCCGTCGGGGCCGACCGCGAGCATGAGCCGCACCTCGGGGTCTTTCAGCTCCTCCATGCCGCCGAGCGTGAAGCCCATCTCGGGCAGCTCCTTCTCGGCGACCCACTCCTCCGAGATCGCGTTGATCTCGGCGACCGTCGCGATCGGGAGCTCGTCCCACGTCGTCCACACTGTCGTGAGGCCCTCCTTGATGCCGCGGTTGAGCGCTTGCCGCACCTTCTGCCACGGCTTGCCCGTGAGCTCGAGACCGGTCGTCGCCACCACGGTCTCCTCGCCGACCGGCATGTGCTGCCAGCCGAGCGCCTCGAACACCGGCAGGTAGCGGTCGTGCACGCTGTAGAACACGGGCACCCAGCTGTTGCGGTCGCAGAACGCTGCGAACTCGCGGATCGTCTGCGCATCGCGCCCCTCGGGGCAGATCGGGTCGGACATCGTGATCGCGATGCCGTTCACCACGCGGTAGGCCACCGTGGCCTGCTCGTCGTCGCTGAACCAGTAGTCGTTGCCCGGCCAGGTCGCCATGAAGCCGAGCGAACCGCCGCCGCCGCGCTGCAGGTTCGCGAGCACGCGGGCGCGGTCGCGCGCATGCGAGCGATCGGCCGTCGCCGACAGGAAGGGCACGGCGGCGATCACGAAGATCGCCCAGAACAGCGGCCCGACGAGCTGGTACAGCACGAACGTGACGTCGTGCACGGGCACGACGATCGGGTCGAACGCGGCCACGAAGTGCACCGGCACGAACCGCTTGACGGTGTCGATGAGCACGTCGAGCGGCGTGGCATCCGGAACGAACTCCTCGATCGTCACGAGCGCGGTGATGAGATACGCGCCGGCGAGCACCACGAACGAGCCGGCCACCACGCTCGTGAAGCGCGCAACGGCGCGGTTCGGGGCACGAATGGCGAACTGCCGCCGGAACACGAGCAGCACCAACGCCATGACGACCGGCAGCAGCACGGCGGCGACCGTCCAGACGATGAGCTCGCCGACGTCGAAGCCGGTCCACTCCTCGCCGTCGGCGATCGTCGCCGCGAGGTCGAACGAGAACCACGCCAGCAGGGCGAGCGCGATGTTCACCGCGACGGCGAGCATGAGCGCGAAGCGCCGGCCGTTCCGCAGCCCCCACGCCGCGAGCAGCAGGAGCACGAGCGGCAGGAACGAGAGCAGGATGACGCCGGGCCCCTGCGCGCTCAGCAGTGCGAGCTGCCGGTCGCAGAACGCGGAGGCGACGCTCGCGCACTCGGCGAGCACGGCGTCGGAGTCGGGCACGTCGGCGCCGAAGAGGCTCGCCGAGAACGCGAACGGCGTGAGCTCCTCGCCGTTGATGAGTGACACGATCGGGCCGATCGCCGTGATCGCCACCGCCGTCGCGATGAGGGTGCGCGTCTCCCGGTGCGAGCTGCGGCGAGGTGCCAGCGGCGACGGACTGCGGGCGAGCACCGCGCCGAGCGCGAGTCCGGCGAGGCCCGCAATCAGCCGGTAGACGTTCGAGGAGTCACCGTCGTAGAGCACGAACACGAGCACGAAGGCGAAGGCGACGATACGGATGCGTCGGCGCCAGAGCGCCGTCATGAACGCCGTGGCGGTGATGAGCGCGCCGACGATGCCCGTCAGCGGATCGAGCGTGAGGTCGACCGAGGTGCCCGTCGCCCACCATTCGCCGGCGAGGCTGCCGATCCACTGCAGCAGCACGCCGATGGTCACGCCGATGACGCCCGTGACCATGAACGCGAGGATCGCCCGCGCGGTGCCGAGCCGGAGCTCGGCGATGCCGAGCAGGGTCGCCGCGAGCACCACGCCGGCCACGAGCTGGAACGGATCCTCGGGGATGGCGAGCGCTGTGAGCACGCTCCACCAGTGCCCGCGCTCGATCGTCGTGCCGACACCGGCTGCCCAGGTCGACTCGGTGTTCGCGCTCGCGGCGCCGAAGATCGAACCCGTGGTCACCGCCGTGGCGACGAGGAGCACCGCGAAGGTGAGGCTGAACGGAACCCGCTTCGCGAATCCGGCGATCGCCGACGCGGTCGAGCGGAGCCGGCCGGCGGGCTCGACATCGGCCTCGGCCGGGCCGCCCGCCGACTCCGCGACGCGATCGGTGTCGCTCATGCGTGCACTCCTAAGCCGGTGGAGGTGCTGCGAGTCCGAGCCGCGGGTAGAGCACCTCGAAGCCCTTCTGCAGGCCGCCGTTCAAGCCGCTCACGCCATGGTCGGCATCCGGCACGGCGAAGTAGGTCGTGCGCATGCCGGCCAGCGCCGCGGCATCCGCCAGCCGCTGTGTTCCGGGGCCGAAGCCCTCGTCATTCGCACCGACCGTGAAGATCGCCGTCGTGTCGGGATACGGTGCCTTCGCCGCCATGATGCTCGTCGTCTTCACGAAGTCGTAGGCCGCCTGGTCGCCACCGAAGATCGTGTCGAGCACCTCGTCGGCGTGCTCGGCGCCGGCGAATTCCTCGGGGGAGATCGCGAGGATGTTGCCGAAGGTCTCGAAGTACTTCGAGCCGAAGTACGCCGCGCACTGGCCGCCGTTGGAGTAGCCCGCGACCGTCCAGAACTGGCGCCCTCGCAGCACGTTCAGCTCCTGGATCGCCCAGGGCACCACGTCGCCCATCACGTAGGTCTCGGCGTTGCCGCGATCCGTGTTGAGGCACAGCGGGTCCTCGGTCGGGTCGCCGAGTTGGTCGACGACGAGGGCGATCGGCGCGAGGCCGTTGTGCTGCGCGGCGTATTCGTCGAGCACCGAGGCGATGAAGGTCGCGTCGGGACCGCCCGGCTGGCCCATCATCATGATCACGAGGGGCAGCCGGGGGGCGTCGTCGACCAGGGCTGCCGGCGGCAGGTAGAGCTGCGCCGCCCGGGCGGGGAACCCCGAGTTCGTGTTCGGGATCCCGCCCGCGACGGTCCCGATCTCGCCCTTGGCCGGCATCCCCTCCGGCGCGAGCCACGTGAGGTAGAGGGGGTCGACAGGGTCGGCCACGGCCGGGTCCGGGGCTTCCGGATCGATCGAGCGGAGAGTGGAGGCATCGATCATCGCCCCGAGCGTCGTGTTCAGTCCGTATGCCGCGTTGATGCCGAACACGGCGGTCAGCGCGAAGATCGGGATCGCGAGCATCGCGACGAGCTTGCGCCACCACCGGGTGAACCACAGGTTCCAGATCGCGAGAAAGACGCCGGCGAACACCGCTGGAACCCAGAACCACGCGGCATCCGTCACGGGCCCGCCGAACCAGTTGAGCACGTATACCGCGGCCCACAGCACGCCCGCGCCGACCATCGCGCCGACGATGATCAGCACGATCGCCGTGAGCCCCCAGGATACGGATGCCTCGCGGCCGAGCAGGTAGATCGCCACGAGCGCGCTCAGCCCGTACATGACCACGATGAACGGACCGTCGATCACGTTCACGTCGAGCAGGAAATCCCACACAGTGCGCCCCCTCGCCCCAAGGAGTGACGATGACGCCAGCGTAGTGCTCGCACGGGCCGCGGCCTATGAACCGGATGCCCCGAGTCGGGGGGACACGGCGGTGCTCGCGCCCGCCCATAAGATGGACTCCGTACGTTTCCGGGCCCTCGCCCGATTCCCCCCAGGACCATTGGAGCCACCGTGGCCGCACCCAGCCGTCTCGATTCTGTCATCACCCTCGCCCAGCACCGGGGCTTCGTCTTCCAAGCCGGCGAGATCTACGGCGGATCCCGCTCGGCGTGGGACTACGGGCCCCTCGGCGTGGAGCTCAAGGAGAACATCAAGCGTCAGTGGTGGCGCTACATGGTGCAGAGCCGTGACGACATCGTGGGGCTCGACTCGAGCGTCATCCTGCCTCGGCAGGTGTGGGAGGCATCCGGTCACGTCGAGGTCTTCAGCGACCCGCTCGTCGAGTGCCTGCAATGCCACAAGCGCTACCGCGAAGACCACCTCATCGAGGAGTTCGAGGAGAAGAAGGGCCGCGAGCCCGTCGGCGGCCTCGCCGAGATCGCGTGCGCGAACTGCGGCACGCGCGGCCAGTGGACCGAGCCGCGCGCATTCTCGGGCCTCTTGAAGACCTACCTCGGCCCGGTCGAAGACGAGGCCGGCCTGCACTACCTCCGCCCCGAGACGGCGCAGGGCATCTTCGTGAACTTCGCGAACGTGCTGCAGACGGCGCGCATGAAGCCGCCGTTCGGCATCGGCCAGATCGGCAAGTCCTTCCGCAACGAGATCACGCCCGGCAACTTCATCTTCCGCACGCGCGAGTTCGAGCAGATGGAGATGGAGTACTTCGTCGAGCCCGGCACCGACGAGGAGTGGTTCGACTACTGGATCCAGCACTGCTGGGACTGGTTCACGGGCCTCGGCCTCAAGCCCGACAACATCCGCTACTTCGAACACCCGAAAGACAAGCTGTCGCACTACTCGAAGCGCACGATCGACATCGAGTACCGCTTCGGGTTCACCGGCGGCGAGTGGGGCGAGCTCATGGGCGTCGCGAACCGCACCGACTTCGACCTCTCCACCCACTCGAAGCACTCGGGCAAAGACCTCTCCTACTTCGACCAGTCGAAGAACGAGCGTTGGACCCCCTACGTCATCGAGCCCGCGTTCGGCCTCACTCGAGCGCTCATGGCTTTCCTCATCGACGCCTACGACGTCGAAGAGGTGCCGAACGCGAAGGGCGGCGTCGACACCCGCACGGTGCTCCGCCTCGACCCGCGCCTCGCTCCGGTGAAGGCCGCGGTGCTCCCGCTGTCGCGCAACGAACGGCTCTCGCCGCTCGCTCGCGAGGTCGCGGCATCCCTTCGGCAGAACTGGAACGTCGACTTCGACGATGCGGGCGCCATCGGACGCCGCTACCGTCGTCAAGACGAGATCGGCACGCCGTTCTGCATCACCGTCGACTTCGACTCGCTCGATGACAACGCGGTGACGGTGCGCGACCGCGACTCCATGCAGCAGGAGCGCGTGCCGCTCGCCGAGCTGCAGGGATACCTCGCGTCGCGACTCGTCGGCGCGTAGCGTTCGCTGCGCCGTCGTGCTCCATCCCGTCCGCATTCCGTAAGGTCTGCGCCGGGTCTGCGCACGCACGCTTGGTTAGCGTGAGAGGAGCAGAGTCGCAGTGACTCGCGAATCGAGGCGGAGATGCTGCAGCAGGCACGAACGACCGGTGCGATGATCGCGATCGCGCTCGCCGCATTCACGCTCGCAGGGTGTGCGGGCGGCACCGAGGCGCCCGCCACCACGGCGCCGATGACGGAATCGCCGATGACCGACGAGCCGATGACCGACGAGCCCACCGCTGAGCCGACCGAGGAGCCGACCGAGGAACCGGCGGCGGATGCCCCGGGCGCCTACGTCGACTACACCGACGACGTCATCGCGACGACCCCCGGCCAGAAGGCGCTGTTCTTCCACGCGAGCTGGTGCCCGCAGTGCCGCGCCCTCGACGAGGAGCTGCGCACCCAGGGCGTGCCCGACGGGCTCACCGTCATCAAGGTCGACTACGACAGCATGACCGAGTTGCGCCAGCGCTACGGCGTCACCCTGCAGACGACCGTCGTCTACGTCGACGACGCCGGCGAGATGCTCTCGAGCGCCGTGATCTACGACGAGCCGTCGGTCGCCTCGCTCGTCGCCGCGGGCCCATGACCGCCTCGCTCTTCCTCGCCCTCGCCGCCGGCGTGCTGACGGTCGCCGCCCCGTGCGTGCTGCCGCTCCTGCCCGTGATCATCGGCGGCTCGATCGTGCGCGACGGCGACGAACGGCGTGCCCAATGGCGTCCCTTCGTCATCGCGGGCTCGCTCGCGGTGAGCGTCGTGGTCTTCACCCTGCTGCTGAAGGCGACGACCGCGTTGCTCGGCATTCCCCCGCAGGTCTGGCAGGTGATCGCCGGCGGCATCATCATCCTGCTCGGCGTCGACCTGATCTTCCCCGTCCTCTGGGATCGACTCTCGAGCGCGCTCCGCCTGCAGTCGCGCAGCGGCGAGATGCTCGATCGATCGGTGCGGCGGCAGAGCGTGGCCGGCGACATTCTCACCGGCGCGGCGCTCGGGCCGGTGTTCAGCAGCTGCAGCCCCACCTACGCCCTCATCGTCGCGGCGGTGCTGCCCGTCTCGTTCGGCGAAGGGCTCGGCTACGTCGTGGCCTACGCGGTCGGCCTCGCCGGGATGCTGCTGCTCATCGCGCTCCTCGGGCGCGCCTTCGTGCGGCGGCTCGGCTGGCTCGCGAACCCCAACGGATGGTTCCGGCGCACCATCGGCGTCGTGTTCATCCTCGTCGGCGTCGCGGTCGTCGCGGGCCTCGACAAGCAACTGCAGGCCCTCATCCTCGATCTCGGCTGGTACGAGCCGATCGCGCGGCTCGAGGAGTTCCTCGGGTTCAACTGAGTCGTGCGGCGGTTGCGCTGTCGGCGGCGGCGGCCCACTCGCGCCGCAGGATGCCGTAGACCGCGGTGTCCTCCCACTCGCCGTAGTGGTACTCCTCTTCGACCATCGTTCCCTCGCGACGCATTCCGAGGCGCTCGCAGAGTGCCGCCGAAGCGAGGTTGCGTGATGCGAGCAGGGCCTGCACGCGGTGGGCGTTGAGCGACTCGAACGCGAATCGCAACACCTCGCGCGCGCCCTCGAACGCAAGGCCGCGGCCCTGGAAGGCGGGATGGAGCACCCATCCGATCTCGACCTGCGCATGCTCCGCACTCGACACGCGCACCATCAGGTCGCCGATGACGCGGTCGCCCCTGACGCCTTCGCGCGAGAACGAAACCGATGGCTCACCCACGAGCACCATCGCGAAGATCAGCGCGTCATCGTCGTCGGCGATCGTGCGCCAGGCGGCGCGCTTCTCGGTGTGCTGGCGGCCCTCTTCGCGGTCACGCTCCGGCCACGGGATGAACCGCAGCACCTCGGGCAGTCGCTGGTACTCGTAGACATCGTCGGCGTCGGTCGGCAGGAGCGGTCGGAGCACCATGCGCTCGGTGCGAAGCGGCTTCGCGCCGAGATGCGTCGCGTCGTACGGCACGGCGAGGGCGGGCGGCCCGTCGGCAGCCGCGAGGTTCGTGCGCTCATCATCCACGGCGGGGCCCGCTGTCTCGTACACGTTTACAAATCTACTGAGTCCACGAGCGGATGCCGCGGCGAAACGATCTCGCGGCGGGGCGAGCGTCAGGACGCGTCGGCCGCCCCGGTCGCCGACTGCGGCCGCGAAACCTCGGACACCGCAGCATCCGGGGTCACTCCGAAGACCGCCGCGACACCATCGACCCACGCGCGCTGCTCGCCGGCGCGCGCGTGCTCGCGAGAGCGCACCATCGGGGTGTGCAGCAGCACGCCGGCGAGGTGGCGGAGCGCGGCCTCGGTGCGGCCGTCTTCGTCGCCACGGGCGCGAGCGCGCTCGATCTCGTCTTCGAGGATTCCGAACACGTGCTTGCGCAGGGCGACCACCGCTGGGGCGACGTCGAGCTCTTCGCGCGACTCGCCGAACGTGCGGGCGGCGCGGCCGACGATCTCGCGCGCGGCATCCGTGGCTCCGAGCTCTTCGAGCGGAGCGTGGATGCGAATGGTCTCGAGGTCGAGCAGGTCGACGCCGGGCACCTCGGCCACGTCGGGGGCGACGTTGCGGGGCAGGCCCAGATCGACGATGAGCTGGCGGGCGCCGGGCTTGAGGCCGTCGGAAGCGGATGCCGCGAGCACGGCGCGCCCCTCGGTGAGCACCGCCTTGTCGACCACGTGGTGCTCGACCGTGGTGCACGTGACGATGACGTCGGCGCTCGCCGCGGCGACCGCGTAGTCGGCCTTGGTGACGGCGGCGATCGCGTGGCTGGTCGCGAACTTGCCCGCGCGGCCCGAAGGGGAGTACACGCGCACGTCGGTCGCCCCGCGCTCGCGCAGTGCCGCGAGCGACGCGCCGGCGTAGCGGCCGGTGCCGACGAGCAGCACCCGGGCCTCGGCCCAGTCGGGAACGCGGCTCTCGGCGAGGTCGAGGGCGAGGCGCACGAGCGAGCGGCCTGCGCCGCCGATGCCGGTCTGGTTCTTGACGCGGCGCGAGGTCTGCGAGGCGCGCTGGAAGAGACGCTCGAGATCGGGGGTCGTCGTGCCCTCGGCGCGGGCGCGTTCGCGCGAACGGCGCACCTGGCCGGCGATCTCGCCCTCGCCGATGACGACGGATTCGAGCCCGGATGCCACGGCGAACAGGTGGCCGGCCACGGCGTTGCCATGCACGAAGCCGAAGGTCGTGCGCAGCTCATCGGGTTCGAGGCCGGCAGCAGTGCCCACCGCGCGGATCGCTTCGTGCACGACCGGAACCGGCGACGAGCCCTCAGGCGCGTCGAGGTCGAGGTAGGCCTCGAAGCGATTGCACGTGGCCACGACAACGGCGCCCTGAACCGCATCGTCGACCGCGAGGATGCGCGGCGCGGCGTGTTCCGCGTTCGCCGAAAGACGCTCGAGTGTGTCGAACCCGGCGTTCTTGTGACTCGCGGTGAGGCAGATGAGCACGAGAAGATTCTACCCGCCGTCGAATCCGCTTTTGCCGTGGGGCGTCATCGGGTGTATCGAGCGGATGTCGCGCAGCTCAGCGCAGCGCCAGTTGCGACCTCGACCGACCCAGCGAGGTCGGCGCCGTCGTGGGGCTCAGGTCGAGGCCCTCTGCCCTCAGCGCGTCGCGGTGCTTGGCTTTCCAGCTGCGCACGACCGCGTAGAACGGGGCCTCGCTGAGCGCGAACGAACCCGGGCGTTCGGTGCCGAGCATGATCGGCAACTCGACGCTCGTGCCGCCGCGGCGCACCCGCATCACGAGCACCGGCACCAGTGAGGTGCCCACCACGATCGTGTCGCTGCGGATGTTGCGAACCTCGCGCCAGGGGAAATGGATCGCGCGCCGCGGCCGGCGGCCGCCGTTCCAGAACGAGATGCCGGAGGGGTCGACGACGATCGAATAGCGTCGCGCCAGCTGCACTTCGCGCGACCCTTCGGGCAGAAGCTCGTTGAGGCTGCGCACGAGCATCCGGCTCCGGATGCCGCAGCTCACCTCGCCGCGCATCGTCTGCTCGAGCGCCGCTCGTCGAGAACGGGCGCGGGCAAGATCGCTGAGGTGCACGAACAGCCAGACGAACGCGCCGATCGCCACGATCGCGACGAAGCCGGCGGCCGCACGAGCACCGGGCACCGGTGGCAGCAGGGTCATCAGCCGATCGAGGAACGACGAGCCCGCGATGATGCCGCCGACGAGGAGCGCCGCGGCGGCCGCGATCACCGCGGTGAGGCCGCGACGGTGGGGCGCGGCGACGTTCATCGCTCGACCGCCCGTCGTCTTGACACGGGCGCGCCGGGCGGCGAGGTCAGGCGTGATTCAACGGGTTGGGGGCACAGCACGATATTGGGCATGTCTTCTCCGTGGGGGGCGGAGGCGCGTCATCGGGCGCGTCGTCATGTTTGGGTGAACACGACGGAACCGACTGTAGCGCGAGAGCGCTCTCAGCGACAGTATTTTCTGGGGCGCTTGACCCACATGGTGCGTGCGCGGGCGCGACGGAGGGCGGCTTCGGCGTGGGCCGACCGGCGGTCAGCGATCGGTGATGAGCAGCATGTTGCGATCCGGGTCGCGTGTCGTAAAGAACCGGCACCGATCGGGGTCTCCTGTGATCTCGGAGACGTCCATGTCGGCCGCGACAAACGACTCCCGTGTGCCATCGAGGTCGGACACCAGGAAGTTGCACGTCGCCCAATCGAGACCCGGGCGCTGGGCGATCCCGCTTGCCGGCCCGAGCAGGGTGATGGCCGTGCCATCATCGCCTCTGAGCACGGCACTCGCCTCGCCCGCCACCCGGATCGTCAAGGCGAAGGTGTCGCGATACCAAGCGGCGGAGCTCTTCGGGTTCTCGACGGGGATGAACGCGGTGGTGATCCGTGGCATGGGTCAACCGTAGAGCGGTTCAGAGCTCGCTTAAGGTTGCAACGTTGGAGTCGATTGCCCCTGGGAATGGATAGGCATTGGGAACACTGGTTGCAGCTGTCGTGGTGGCATCGCTCTTGATAGTTGCCGGAGCGATGATCATCGTCTTCCGCGTCACGATCGCGCGATGGTACACGGCCAGGTACCGACAGACATTCGGCAACTCGAGCCGGCGACCTGCCCGCGCGTTCAACAGCGCGACGATCGCACTTGTTGGGAGCTTCTGGGTTCTCATGGGCGCTGGGTTCCTGGCGCTCTTCATCCAACGCAACCTGTAGTCGCTGTGGGTCGGATTGAGATGACTCAAGCGGCCTCGATTGAGGCCGGCCCAGCGGCCTCGCTTCTATGGCCCTGCGGCATCCGATCCGGCCGGTTGCCACAGTTGGATCGGGTTGGCGGACTGTACATCTCGTCTCCGCAAATGTACAATTCAGACATGTCCACCGTCTCTGTAACTGCCGCGCGCAGCACGCTGCCCGAGCTGATCGAGCGAGCCCGCACCGAGGCCGTGTTCCTTGAGAGGCGCGGCAAGCTCGAGGCTGTAGTCATTAGTCCCGAGCAGTACCAGCGCATGGTCGAGGCGCTTGAGGACGCGGAGGATGCCGCCGCATTCGACGACGCGATGGCAGACGAGGGTCCGAACATTCCGTGGGACCAGGTCAAAGCCGACCTGGGCTGGGAATGAGTCGCTATCGAATCGAACTGCGTCCGGCGGCAGCAAAGGCGCTGCGACAGGTGCACCCGAACGATCGGACTCGCATTCAGGGCGCCATCGCTTTGCTTGCTGAAGACCCACGCCCACCCGGCGCGCGTGCCCTCCAGGGGCGCCCCGGTCTACGCGTCCGCATCGGCGACTACCGGATCATCTACACCGTCGACGACGGTGTCCTTCTGGTCGTCGTGGTCGCTCTGGGACATCGACGCGACGTTTACGAGCGGTAGAGGCACGAACTCCGCAGACGATGCTCGTCTGGGGCCAGTCAGAGCTTCCGCGAGAACGCGACGCGGTGCTCGCCCGGGCCGTCGTAGTCGCGCCACGCGCGCACCCCGTCGTAATCGGTGTCGCCGGATGCCTCGAAGCCGAGCGCCGCGTGGAACGCCTGGGAGCGGCGATTCGGTACCCCGGTGATCGCGTCGACGCGGTGGCATCCGGCGGCGCGAGCCTCGGCGAAGAACGTCTCGTAGAGCGTGCGAGCGAGGCCGAGGTGGCGGAGGTCGGGGCGCACGCCGACGAAGTGGATGTAGGCGGCGTCCGGTTGGGCGTGGGAGTGGAAGCCGATGAGGAAGGCGGCCATGCCGTCGGCGTCTTCAGCGAGGAAGCTCGTGTCGCTGAAGTGCTGGAAGAACAGCGGCGGAAGCAGCAGGTGGATCGAGGTGTCGGGCATGCCCCACCAGTCCGGGATTGCGGCGACGACGGCCGGGTGGTCGGCGACGCGAGGGCGACGCACCACGAGGCCGCGTGGGAGGGCCGCGTCGGATGGGAGCTCGATCGGTGGGTGCAGCATCCGTGGTTCAAGGGCCATGGTCGATTGTCGCAACCCAGCTTGAGATCGTCACTCCCGGGAGCGGCCCACCGGTTCGGGAGGCCGCGCAGCCGGAACCTCTGCCGGCTCGGGGCTCGGCACCCTTCGCCGCGACAGCGCGACGCCCACGAGCGCGATCACGCCGCCGACGATCGCGAGAAGGGCCGGCACTTCGGCGAACAGGATGAGGCTGAGCACGATCGTCACCGGCGGGACGATGTGGGTCGAGACGCCGAGCTGGCCCGCGGGCATCCGCGACAGCGCATAGGACCACGTCGTGTAGCCGAGCGCGGTGGGAATCGCGCCGAGCCAGATCATGCCGATCAGACCCTCGACCGGGGCGGCCTGGATGCCCGCGATGAACTCACCGGTGAACGGGATGCAGACGACCATTCCGATGACGCAGCCGAGCCAGACCACTTGCGCATTGGGAAGCCTCGCGAGCACGGGCTTCTGGAACAGCACGCCGGCCGCGTAGGTGAGGGCCGCGAGCAGCGCCCAGAACACTCCGATGCCCGCGCCGAGCACTGTGCCGCCCGTGCCGACGCCGATGAGCACGACCCCGAGGAACGCGACCGCCGTGCCGATCAGGAGCCACCTCGGAAGGCCCTCGCCGAGGAAGATCCCGGCGCCGAGGGCGATCAGGATCGGGCCGATGTTGACGATCATCGCGGTCGTGCCGGCGTCGAGCGTCTGCTCGGCGAGGTTGAGCAGGATGCTGTAGGCGCCGAACCACAGGGCGCCGAAACCAACCAGGAGCAACCATTCGCGACGCGTGGGCGCGATCCACTTGTGCCGCAGCAGTAATGGCGCCAGCAGGATGGAGCCGACGATGAGCCGTCCGAGCGCGAGCCCGCCGGCGGTGAAGTGCGGCGCGGTGCTCCGAACGACGATGAACGCGCTGGCCCACGCGAGGATCGTCACGCCGATGGCGATGTAGACGAGCGGGGTCACGGTCTTCGTGCGTTGCGCAGTGGTCACAGACTGACGCTAGTTGGGCGTGCGGGCGTCACCGCGGCGCCGTCGGCGATCTGGCAGAGGATCGCGGGACGACGTCGGAAAGACGTCGGTCGGTCAAAATGCGCGAGGGCTATGATGGGCCTTTATTCGAGCCTATGCGGGGCCGCTTTTCAGGCTACACTTGACTCTATGCAAACACTGCCGATCTCCAAGGTCAAGGACCGGTTGAACGAGCTCGTCGACGCGGCATCGGTGACGCATGAGCAAATCACCATCACGAAGAACGGATCCCCGGCGGCGGTCCTCATCGGCGCAGACGAATGGGAGTCCTTGCAGGAAACGCTCTTCTGGCTCTCACAGCCCGGCACCAAAGCAACCATCGAAGCGGCGCGCGCCGAGATCGCCGCCGGTGAAGGGATCACCGAAGAGCAGATCCGCAATGAGTTCGGCGTTCCGAAGCGGTGAGCTTCGAGGTGATCTTCTCGCCGACCGCCAGGCGGGACATGCAGAGCATCCCGCCCCGGATCGTGCCGGCGATCGTCGAGTTCGTCTACGGAGATCTCGCGGCATCCCCACGTCGAGTCGGCAAGCCGCTCGAGCGCGAGCTCGCAGGCTCATACAGCGCCCGCCGTGGATCGTATCGAGTTCTCTACGACATCCACGAGGACCAACAGCGGATCGTCATCCTTCGCGTGGATCACCGCGCGGACGTCTATCGAGTGAGGTAGTCGTCGAAGCGTGAATCGGTTCGCCCAGCCCGATACGAGACAATGTCTCGCGTGATCCTCTCCCCCCAGCATCCGCTCTCCGCCGGCCTCACGTCTGACTCGCGCCTCGTGCGCGCATATAGGGGAGAGCGTTCCGACACGACGCCCGTGTGGTTCATGCGGCAGGCTGGGCGGTCGCTGCCCGAGTACCGCGACCTGCGCGTCGGCACGCGCATGCTCGACGCGTGCCTCGACCCTGAGATGGCGAGCGAGATCACGCTGCAGCCCGTGCGCCGGCACAAGGTCGACGCGGGCATCTTCTTCAGCGACATCGTCGTGCCGTTGAAGCTCGTGGGCGTCGACGTCGAGATCCAGCCGGGCCGCGGGCCCGTCTTCGGCAGGGGGTATGCGGATGCCGCGGGGGTCGCGGAGTTGACGAAGGTCGACCCCGCTCGGCTCGATGAGGCATCGGGGCCGATTTCGGAGGCGGTCGGGCGGGTGATTGCGGAGCTTGCGACGACGGTGCCCGGGGGAGTGGTTTCGACAGGCTCAACCACCGGAGGGGCCGGCTCAACCACCGGCACGGCGACGCCGCTCATCGGGTTCGCGGGGGCGCCGTTCACGCTCGCGGCGTACCTCGCCGAGGGCGGCCCGTCGAAAGACCACCTCGCCGCCCGCACGCTCATGCACGCCGACGCCGGTGCATGGGGCGCGCTCATGGACTGGACGGCCGAGCTCAGCGGACGATTCCTGCGCGCCCAGGTGCTCGCCGGGGCATCCGCCGCCCAGCTCTTCGACTCGTGGGCCGGCGCCCTCTCGCTCGAGGACTACGAGCGGCACGTCGCGCCCGCCTCGGCGAAGGCACTCAGCTTCGTGCACGACCTCGAGTACGCGGCGACGGATGCCGCGGGCACGGCCGTGACCCGCCACGTGCCGGTCGTGCACTTCGGCGTCGGCACCGGCGAACTGCTCGGCGCGATGGAGGGCGTCGGCGTCGACACCGTCGGCGTCGATTACCGGGTGCCCCTCGACGTCGCCGCCCGGCGCGTCGGCGCGGGCGTTCCCCTGCAGGGCAACCTCGACCCCGCGCTCCTCGCCGCGCCGTGGCCGGTGCTCGAGGGCGCCGTGCGCGAGGTGCTGCGCCGCGGGCAGGTCGCTCCCGCCCACATCTTCAATCTCGGCCATGGCGTGCCGCCCGAGACCGATCCGGCCGTGCTGACCCGGGTGGTCGAGCTCGTGCACGAGGCGGGCGCATGAGCGACGAGCCGAACGTGTCGCTCGGCTCCGACGACGACCTCGAGACCATCAGCCTCGAAGCCGATGTCGTCGTGGTCGGTGGCGGCGTCGCGGGCCTCGTGGCGGCACTCGAGTGCGCGAAGGTCGGCCTGCGCGTCACGGTGCTCGAACGGCGCGAGGAGGTCGGCGGATGCGTCGGCCGCGTCGAGCTCGACGGCCTCACGCTCGACAGCGGCGCCGAGTCCTTCGCGACCCGCGGCGGCTCGGTCGAGGAGCTCCTCGGCGCGCTCGGCCTTGCGGGCGACATCGAGCGACCGAACCCGGCTGGCGCGTGGCTCGCCATGCCCGGCTCGAGCGGCACTCTCACGGCAGCGCCCCTACCGCGCACGGGCGTGCTCGGCATTCCCGCGAACCCGCTCGGCGACGACGTGCGGCGCATCATCGGCTGGGGCGGCGCGATCCGCGCGTATGCCGACCGGATCATGCCCATCGTGCGCATCGGCCGCGCCCACAGCCTCGGGCAACTCGTGCGCTCGCGCATGGGGCAAGCCGTGCTCGACCGGCTCGTGACCCCGATCTCGGCCGGCGTGTACTCGGCCGATCCCGACGACCTCGATCTCGACGTGGTGGCGCCCGGCCTCAACGAGGCGATGACCCGCGCCGGATCGCTCTCGGGCGGCGTCGGCGAGCTCGTCGAGGCGCGCAAGGCCGGCAGCGCCGTGCTGGGCCTTCGCGGCGGCATGCACCGCCTCGTCGACGCGCTGCGGCGCGAGCTCGAGCGGTTCGGCGTGACGGTGGTCGTCTTCGCCGAGGTGAACGGACTCGAGCGATCGCACAACGAGGCACCCGAGTGGCGCGTCACCGCGACGACTCCCGTGGCCGAGCTCATCGTCGACGCCCGCTACGTCGTGCTCGCTGCACCGGCGCAGACCTCGCGCCGCCTGCTCGGCGACGCCGTCGAGGGATGGGCGGATGCCTCGAGCTGGCCAGCCGCGGCATCCGTCGAACTCGTGACCCTCGTGCTCGACGCACCCGCACTCGACGCCGCCCCGCGCGGAACGGGCGTGCTCGTGGCATCCGGAACCCCCGGCGTGACCGCGAAGGCACTCACCCACGCGACCGCGAAGTGGTCGTGGCTCGCCGAGGCCGCGGGCGGGCGCCACGTCGTGCGCCTCTCCTACGGGCGGGCGGGCGAACCCAACCCGCTTGATGGCCTGGACGACGACGAGGTCGCGCGTCTCGCGCTCGCCGACGCCGCGGCGCTGCTCGGCGTTGCCCTCGACGAGTCCATGCTGAGGGCCTCGGCGCGCACCGCGTGGCGCGACGCGCTCTCGCACGCGGCGCTCGGCCAGCGCGATCGGGTGCGCGCACTCGACGAAGCGCTCGCTGCGGAGCCGGGCATCGAGGCGACCGGTTCGTGGGTCTCGGGCACGGGCCTGGCGTCGGTGATTCCGCACGCGCTCGCGGCCGCACGACGCATCCGGCACGACGCAGTGCACCCCGGCGACATCGCATAGCCCGAGGGGAATATTGCAGCGCAACCCCCTTGCGCGCCGCGGCGCGGGGTCTACTCTGGTTAGACGCCTACATGGAATGGGGTTTCACATGAAGGGCAAGATCCTCTTCGTCGTCGGGTTGGGAGTCGGCTACGTGCTCGGCACGCGAGCCGGCCGAGAACGCTATGAGCAGATCCGCAGGGGCGCGGAGAAGATCTGGAACACGCCCGCCGTGCAGGAGGGCGTCGACACCGCGAAGGAATTCGCCGCGTCACGGGTGGGCGACCTCAGCGACGTCGTGCTCGACAACGTGAAGTCGTTCGTCCGCACCGTCACGAAGGGCGAGAGCGGCGCGAAGTCCTCGGCTTCCACGAAGCCGAAGTCGTCGGCCAGCGGCAAGACGTCCTCAGGGCCGACGAGAGTCGGCGACGAGCCGACGGGCGGGCCGGGCTCCACGGGCGAGAAAGCCCAGCCGAAGACCGTGAAACCCGCCACGAAGCCCCGCGGGTCGACCGCGGCATCCGACTCCTGATCGCGCGGAAGGTGACCACGCGATGGCTGCACCAGTGAACGACGAGCGCTCACTGCTCACCCTCATCGGTGAGCTCCCCGAGCGGTTCTCGACCCTCATTCGCGCCGAGATCGACCAGATCAAGGCCGAGCTCGGCTACAAGGCGAAGCACTTCGGCATCGGCGCCGCGCTCGTCGTGATCGCCGGCTTCGTCGGCATCTTCCTGCTCGGCACGCTCATCGCCACCGGCATCCTCGCGCTCTCGCTCGTGTTGCCCGGTTGGGCCGCCGCCCTCATCGTCTCGGGCGTGCTGCTGCTCATCGTGCTGATCCTGCTCGGCATCGCCTGGCTGAGCTTCAAACGCGGCAGCGAACCGCTCGAAACCATCGAGAGCGTTCGCCAAGATCTCGACGCAGTGAAGGGAGCCGGCGACTATGACCGCTACTGACCGGCCCCGGCTGAACAAGAAGACCGAACGCAACCTCACCCGCATCCAGGCGCACGACAACGCCGCGGCCGCGAGAGCCGATCTCGTCTCGACGCTCAGCGCGCTCGAAGACAAGCTCAACGTGCCGAGGCAGTTCAAGATCAAGACGGCCGAGGCCAAGGTGCGCCTGCGCAGGTTCGCCGACGAGCAGCCGGTCGTCGCGATCGGCGTCGCCGTGGCGGCGGTCGCGGCCGTCGGGGTGACGGTCTGGCTCGTCGTGCGTGCGAACCTCGACCGGTAGCGGCGAGCGAGCGGATGCTGCGATGCCCACGAGTGCCGCAGCCCCCGCGCACGCCCCGGTCGCCCAGTCCGCCGTCGACCGGGTCGCCGCCGCCGTTCGCGCCGACATCCTGAGCGGCGCGCTCGCGCCCGGCTCGCCCTTGCGCGAGGAATCCGCCGCCGAGCACTACGCGGTGTCGCGGCACACCGTGCGAGCCGCGTTCCAGCGCCTCGTCGCCGAGCGGCTCGCGGTCGCCGAGGCGTACCGCGGCGTGCGGGTGACGAGCTTCGACCGCGACCAGGTGATCGCCCTGCAGCAGCTGCGCGCGGCGCTCGAGGTCGAGGCGGTGCGCATCGCCGGGGAGCGCTTCGGTCTCGGCGAGGAGTGGCCCGCGTCGGTGCTCGCGCCCGCGCGCGACGCGCTCGACCGCCTCGACGCGATACGCGAACGGGAGGAGTTCGGCGAGCCCGTCGACTGGCTCGAGGTGGAGCGCATCCATGCGGACTTCCACCGGGCGCTCGTCGCGGCATCTGCGAGCCCCCGCATCATCGAGACGCACACGGCACTCGGCAGCGAACTGCTGCTGTTCCTGCTGCACGTGCGCCCGCACTACACGCTCGGGAGCCTCATCGCCGAGCACCGCGCCCTGCTCGACGAGCTGCCCTCCCGCGGCCCGTCGGCCCTGCGCGAACACCTCGAGCACTCGACGCGATTGCTCGTCGACGGCTGACCGACATCCGAGCGTGCACCGAAGGGAACGATTCATGTCCGATGATTCGAATGAAGGCCGAGGCGACGCTGTCGCGGACTTCGCGGGCCGGGTGTTCGGCTCGGCCGTCGGCGCCCTCGACATTCTCAGCATCTACCTCGGCGATCGGCTCGGCTGGTACCGGGCGCTCGCCGAGGCCGGGCAGCTCAGCTCGACCGAGCTCGCCCGGCGCACTGCGACCCAGGAGCGCTACGCGCGTGAATGGCTCGAGCAGCAGGCGGTGAGCGGCATCCTCACCGTCGAAGAGACGGATGACCCGGATGACGCGGATGCCGCACCCGTCGCCGCATCCGACCGCCGCTTCTCTCTGCCGGCCGCCCACGCGGAGGTGCTGACCGACGACACCTCGCTCGATTACCTCGCGCCCTCCGTCCGCATGTTCGCCGCCTCCGCGGCTCAACTCCCGCAGCTCCTCGACGCCTACCGCACCGGGGGCGGCGTCTCGTGGCAGGAACTCGGTGCCGATGCGCACGAGTCGCAGGGCGACATGAACCGGCCGTGGTTCGACAAGCGGCTCGCACCCGCGCTCGCTTCGGTGGGCTCACTGCACGAGGTGCTGTCACGGCCCGGCGCGCACATCGCCGATGTCGGCTGCGGTCACGGCTGGTCGACGCTCGCACTCGCCCGTGCCTACCCCGATGCTCGCGTCGAGGGCTTCGACGTCGACCAGCCGTCGATCGAGGCGGCACGCCGGCACGCGGCGGAGGCGGGGCTCGGCGAACATGTCAGGTTCCACCTCGCCGGCGGCGAGGAGTTGGCCGCGGAGGGCCGCTTCGACGCCGCGTTCGTGTTCGAGGCCGTGCACGACATGCCCCGCCCCGTCGAGGTGCTCGCAGCGATCCGCCGAGCGGTGCGCGATGACGGCCAGGTCGTCATCATGGACGAGGCCGTCGCCGAGCGATTCGCCCCAGACGGCGACGAGGTCGAGCGCTACATGTACGGCTTCAGCCTCGTCGTGTGCCTGCCCGACAGCCTCTCGAGCCCGGGCTCGGTTGGCACGGGAACGGTGATGCGCCAGTCGACGCTCGAGGGCTACGCGCGGGAAGCCGGCTTCTCGGGCATCGAAGAGCTGCCGATCGAGGGCTTCGCCAGCTTCCGCTTCACGCGGCTCGTGCGCTGACGCCGGCGGGCGGCATCCGGCATCCGTCCCCTGGCGTGTCTCTGCATCGATGCGTCTGCGTAGCGCTTTTGGCGGTACAGCGGGGAAGGGGGAGGATAGGAGCATGTCTTCCCCCGCTGCCGAAGCGGCAGCCGACGCGCTCCAGACCGATTCCGACGCCGAGCAGATTCTCGAGGGCTACACGGTATTCGCCGTGCTCCGTCGAGACCCCGTGCGACCCGACGACCTCGACGGACACGACGTGCCGCGCTTCGTCGACGAGCTCGACGGCGTGATCACGCTCGTCGAGAACGAGGGCATCACCCTGCGGGGCATCTACGACGTGTCGGGCCTCCGCTCCGACGCCGACGTGATGCTCTGGCTCCACGGCCCGACGGCCGAAGGGCTGCAGTGGGCGCTCCGCGAGCTGCGCCGCGCCCGGCTCCTGCGCGCGCTGCTCCCCACGTGGAACGCCATGGGCGTGCACCGCGACGCCGAGTTCAACAAGGCGCACGTGCCCGGGTTCCTGCGCGGCGTCGAGCCGAAGGGCTGGCTCACCGTCTACCCGTTCGTGCGCAGCTACGACTGGTACCTGCTCGAGCCTGATGAGCGCAGCCGCATGCTCGCCGAGCACGGCCGCAAGGGCGCCGCTTTCCGCGGGGTCGTCGCGAACACCGTCGCGTCGTTCGCGCTCGGCGACTACGAGTGGCTGCTGCCGCTCGAGGCCGACGAGCTCACCGACCTCGTCGACCTCATGCGCGACCTGCGCGCCACCGACGCACGCATGCACGTGCGCGAAGAGGTGCCGTTCTTCACCGGCCGCCGCATCTCGACGGCCGAGCTCGTGGAGGTGCTGCAGTAGTGACGCACTACGACGCGATCCTCCTGTCGAGCTTCGGCGGGCCCGAGGGCCAAGACGACGTGATCCCGTTCCTCCGCAACGTCACGGCCGGTCGCGGAATCCCCGACGATCGACTCGAAGAGGTCGCGCACCACTACCGCCACTTCGGCGGCGTGAGCCCGATCAACGAGCAGAACCGCCAGCTGAAGGCGGCGCTCGAAGCCGAGCTCGCCGCGCGCCACATCGACCTGCCCGTGTACTGGGGCAACCGCAACTGGGCGCCGTACTTCCGCGACGTCGTCGCCGAGGCCGAGGCGAACGGCCACACCGAGCTGCTCGGACTCGTCACGAGCGCCTACACCTCGTATTCGGGCGTCGGGCAGTACCGCGAAGACTTCGAGAAGGCCACCGCCGGCACGAGCGTCTCGATCGATCGCATCCGTGAGTTCTTCGATCACCCCGGGTTCGTGCAGCCGTTCGTCGAGGGGGTGACGGATGCCGCCGCCTCCCTCGTCGCGGCGGGCGTCGCGCCCGACCGCATCCACGTGCTCTACGTCACGCACTCCATCCCGACCGCCGCGGCCCTCGCCTCGGGTCCCGAGTTCGGCGACGGCGGCGCGTATGTGGCGCAGCACCTCGCCGTGGCATCCGTCATCAGCGAGGCCGCCGCGCCCGCCGCGCCGTGGTCGCTCGTCTACCAGTCGCGATCGGGCGACCCGCGAACCCCGTGGCTCGAGCCCGACATCAACGACGCGATCGGCGAGCTCGCCGCCGGCGGGGGCGCCGACGCCGTCGTGATCGTGCCGTTCGGGTTCGTGAGCGACCACATGGAGGTCATGTGGGACCTCGACAACGAAGCGGTCGCGACAGCCGGCGAACACGGACTCGAAGTGCGCCGCGTGCCCACACCCGGCGTGCACCCGGCATTCGTGGGCGGCCTCGTCGACCTCGTGCTCGAACGCGTCGACGACGTGCCGGCCGACGAGCGACCGCACCTCACCAGCCTCGGCCCCTGGCCCGACCATGCGCGTGTCACCAGCGGGGCGGTCGTCCCGTCCGACGCCGCGGTGCCGGCAGTGGAGGCGACGACTCGATGACCGCGGTCATCCGGGTGGGCACCAGGGCGAGCGCCCTGGCGATGGCCCAGACGCGCCAGATCGCCGATCGGCTTGCGAAGGCCACGGGCGCCGAGATCGAGCTCGTGCCGGTCACGACCGAGGGCGACACCTCGCGGGCGTCGCTCTCGTCGCTCGGCGGCACCGGCGTCTTCGCCGCCGCGCTCCGTGAAGCGCTCATCGCCGGCGAGTGCGACGTCGTCGTGCACTCCCTGAAAGACCTCCCGACGGCCGACCACCCGCAGCTCCGGCTCGGTGCGGTGCCGAAGCGCGCCGACGCCCGCGACGCCCTCTGTGCGCGCGACGGGCTGACGCTCGAGACCCTCCCCGCCGGTGCGCGCATCGGCACGGGTTCGCCGCGGCGCATCGCCCAGCTCGCCGCGGCCCGGCCCGACGTGGTCGCCGTCGACATCCGCGGCAACATCGACACCCGCCTCGGCAAGGTCGAGACCGGTGAGCTCGACGCGGTCGTGCTCGCCGCCGCCGGGCTTGGCCGGCTCGGGCGCATGGAGGCGGTGACCGAGCTCTTCGAGCTCAGCGACTGGCCCACCGCGCCGGGTCAGGGCGCCCTCGCGATCGAGGTGCGCCGTGAGCGCGGAGACCGCCAGCTCGAACTCGCACTCGACTCGATCGACCACGGCACGAGCCGTGCCACGGTGCTCGCCGAACGGCTCGTGCTCGCGGGCCTCGAGGCGGGTTGCACCGCCCCGGTGGGCGCGACCGCCTTTGTGGATGGGGAACTTCTGTTCCTGACGGCGACCGTGTACAGTGCCGACGGGACGCGGCAGCTCACGAGCTCGCACGCGGCCACCCCCGACAGCCGCTCGGCCGCCGATTTGGCGGATGCGGCACGCGACGTCGCCGAACGGGCCGTCGCAGAACTCCTCGGCAACGGCGCCGCCGAACTCGCACCACCTGAGGAGTCGCAGTGAGCGAATTCGAGCCGATGACCGGCGCGATCAATCTGCCTTCGGGCGGGGGCAAGCCCCTGGCCGGATGGCGAGTGCTCGTCCCGCGCGGCGGGCCTTGGGGCGACGGAGTCGCAGCGGCCCTTCGTGCGCGCGGCGCAACACCCATCGTGGCCCCGCTCATCAACTTCGCGCCGACCGACGACCAGCCCGCCCTCGAGGCGGCGCTCGCGAAGCTCGCCGCCGGCGGCTTCGACTGGCTCACGGTCACGAGCGCGACGACGGTCGACGTGCTGTCGTCGTACGGCGCGGTGATCCCCGAAGCGACCAAGGTCGCCGCCGTCGGTGAGACCACGGCCGCCGCACTCCTCGCCGCCGGCTACCACGTCGACATCGTGCCGGCCGAAGACAACTCGGCACAGGGCCTGCTCGAGGAGTGGGAGGCCGCGACCGGCGGCGTCACCCCGCTCCGGATTCTGGCGCTCCGTTCGGCGATCGCGAAGCAAGTGCTCTCCCTCGGCCTGGCTCGCGCCGGGCACCACGTCGAGGCCGTCGTCGCCTACCGCACCGTGGGTGTGCCGGTGGCGTCGAAGGTTGCAGCCGACGTTCGGGCCGGCCGCGTGAACGCCGTGCTCGTGACGTCCGGCAGCGTGGCCGAGCAGGTGCAGCAGCAACTCGGGCCGATTCCCGAGTCGATCCTCGTCGCGGCGATCGGCCCGCAGACGCAGCGCGACGCTGCCGAGCTCGGCCTTCGCGTCGACGTCGTCGCGCGCGAGCGCACCGCCGAGTCCCTCATCGATGCCGTCGTGACGGCGGCGACGGCGAACGCCTGACCGCTCGCTCGACGCTCGGGTCGCCGGTGCCGCACCGTAGGCTTGGTCGTGTGAGTCCCACGCCCGCTCCCCGCGACCGTCCGCGCCGCCTTCGTGACACCCCCGCCATGCGGCGGCTCGTCTCCGAGACCCGGCTCGACCCCGCCGACCTCGTGCTCCCGATCTTCGTGCGCGAGGGCGCCGCGGCACCGCTGCCGATCGCCTCGATGCCGGGGGTCGTGCAGCACAGCCTCGAGAGCCTGCCTGGCGCGGTGACGGATGCCGCGGCGGCCGGACTCGGCGGCGTCATGCTCTTCGGCGTGCCAGAGCAGCGCGACGCCCGCGGCTCGGGCGCGACCGACCCCGAGGGCATCCTCAACGTCGCCACGCGAGTCGCCGCCGATGCGGCCGACGGGGCACTCGTCGTGCAGACCGACCTCTGCCTCGACGAGTTCACCGATCACGGCCACTGCGGCGTGCTCGACATGCTCGGGCGGGTCGACAACGACGCCACGCTCGAGCGCTACCAGGAGATGGCGATCGTGCAGGCGGCATCCGGATCCCAGCTCCTCGGCCTCTCGGGCATGATGGACGGCCAGGTCGCCGCGGTGCGCGAGGCGCTCGACGGCAGCGGGTTCTCGAACACGCCGATCCTCGCCTACTCGGCCAAGTACGCGTCGGCGTTCTACGGCCCGTTCCGTGACGCGATCGAGTCGACGCTCGAGGGCGACCGCCGCACCTACCAGCTCGACCCCGGTAACCGCCGTGAGGGGTTGCGCGAGGCGCTCATCGATATCGACGAGGGCGCCGACATCGTCATGGTCAAGCCCGCGGGCAGCTACCTCGACGTGCTCGCCGACATCTCGGCCGCGAGCGTCGTGCCCGTCTGGGCGTACCAGGTGTCGGGCGAGTACGCGATGATCGAGGCCGCCGCAGCGCACGGCTGGATCGACCGCAAGCGCGCCGTGATCGAGACCGTGCGCGGCATCCGTCGCGCCGGCGCCGATGCCGTGCTCACGTACTGGGCCCTCGAACTGGCCGACTGGATCCGGAAGGGAGACCTCGCGTGAGCGCCGAGGGTTTCGAGACGCCTGCTTCTATGGCCACTCAACCGGCGGAAGTGACGAACGCCGGGCTCTTCGCCCGCGCCCAGGCAGCGATCCCCGGTGGCGTCAACTCGCCCGTGCGGGCGTTCCGCTCGGTCGGCGGCACGCCGCGCTTCCTCGTCTCGGCGCGGGGCCCGTACGTCACCGACGCCGAGGGCCGTGAGTACGTCGACCTCGTCGCCGGCTGGGGCCCCGCGATCCTCGGGCACGCCGACCCCAGGGTCGTCGAGGCGGTGACGGATGCCGCGGCACGTGGTCTCTCGTTCGGCTCCTCCACGCCCGCCGAGACCGAACTCGCCGAGCTCGTCGAGGAACGCATCGCCCCCGTCGAGAAGCTGCGCCTCGTCTCGACGGGCACTGAGGCGACGATGAGCGCCATCCGTCTCGCTCGCGGATTCACCGGCCGCGATCTGCTCGTGAAGTTCTCCGGTCACTACCACGGCCACTCCGACGGACTGCTCGCCGAGGCCGGCTCGGGCCTCGCGACCTTCGCGCTGCCCGGCTCGGCCGGAGTGCCCCGCGAGATCGCCGCGCTCACCCTCGTGGCGCCCTACAACGACCTCGACGCCCTGCGCGCCGTCTTCGCCGAGCACGGCGACCGCATCGCCGCCGTCATCACCGAGGCTGCCGCGGCGAACATGGGCGTCGTGCCGCCGCTTCCCGGCTTCAACCGCGCGCTCGTCGACCTCGCCCATGCGCACGGCGCGCTCGTCATCTCCGACGAGGTGCTCACGGGCTTCCGCGTCTCGGCCGCCGGCTGGTGGGGGCTCGAGAACGGCACCGATTCCGCCTACACCCCCGACCTCCTGACCTTCGGCAAGGTCATCGGTGGCGGAATGCCCGTCGCCGCGCTCGGCGGCCGCACCGAGATCATGGACCAGCTCGCGCCGCTCGGGCCGGTCTACCAAGCGGGCACCCTCTCGGGCAACCCCGTCGCGGTCGCGGCGGGCATCGCAACGCTCAGGGCAGCGGATGCCGCGGTGTACGAGCAGCTCGACGCCACTGCCGCGACGATCAGCGACGCGGTCTCCGCAGCGCTCACCGCAGAAGGCGTCGCGCACCGTACGCAGCACGCCGGCAACCTCTTCAGCTTCGTGTTCGGCGAGGCGGTCGCCGGGGGAGTGCACGACTACGCCGGCGTGCTGCGCCAGGAGTCGTGGCGGTACTCGCCGTTCTTCCACGCGATGCTCGAGGCGGGGGTCTCCCTGCCGCCGAGCGTGTTCGAGGCGTGGTTCGTCACGGCGGCGCACGACGAGGCCGCGATCGGCCGCGTGCTCGACGCGCTGCCGGGGGCGGCTCGCGCCGCGGCATCCGCTCGCCCTGCCTGATCGGGCTTGCGGCATCCGCTCACCGGGCGTAACCGGTTGAGGTGGTGCCGCAAGGAATCGTGCATGAATCGTTTGCGGGTTTGTCGGGCATCGACACCACGGCGGGCCGCCGACTCGGGCAGGATGGAACCATGGCCCACCTCCGCGTGCACACCGACCGGATCGAGGTTCACCTCACTCCGGCCGAGAAGTCGCTCGCGCTGCGCGCCGATGACATCGTGGTGCAGCGTGATGACATCAAGTCGGCCACGATCACCGACGACCCGTGGATCTGGATCCGCGGCATCCGCGTACGCGGCTCGGCGATCCCGCTCGTCGTCGCGGTGGGCGTCTGGAAATACCACGGCGGCAGCGATTTCGTGATCGCCAAGGGCAAGCGGCCCGCCGTCGTGATCGAGCTCGCCGCGGGCGAGTTCACGCGGCTCATCGTGAGCACCAATCACGCCGGTGCGCTCATCGACCGCCTGAAGCTCAACTCGCCGCCGCCGGCGGCACCCGACGGCGACGCCGAAACCGAAGCCGACTGAGCCGGCGTCTCAGCGCCCGCGCGGCCGGCAGCCCGGCTCAGGTGAAGAGGAACAGTACGAAGCCGATGAGCGGCAGCGTGCCCTGGATGAGCGCGGGCTTCAGGTAGCCGCGCCCGGTCGTGATGAGCACCGCAGCGGCGAGCACCATGCACCCCGTCGTGAAGAGCACGAGCGCCTTCCCGACCGAGTCGGCTCCCGTCCAGAACAGGATGAGCCCGAGGGCTGCGCCGAGCCCGAGGAACAGGTTGTAGAACCCCTGGTTGTAGGCCATGGGCTTCGTCACATCGGCGCTCGCCTGGTCGGCGACGCCGAACCGCTTCCACGTGGCGGGCTTCGCCCACAGCACGCTCTCGAGCAGGAAGATGTAGCCGTGCAGGAGCGCGGCGAGGGCGACGATGATGCTCGCGATGACGGCCATGCCGCGATCGTATCGAGCGGCTCGATGCACTACTCCGGAGATACCGTGCGACACGCCGCGCGACTCGGTCGGCTCGCCGGCGCGTCGGTACGCGTCTCCGGAGTTGTGACGTCATTCGACGATCACGCCGCGAATCGCCGCGCGGCCGTCACGGTCGCGTCGATCGCCGCGCGGCGCGTGCCCTCGACGTCGGCATTGACGACGGTCGGCCCGTATCGCACCTCGTGCACGTCGGCGATGCCGATGAACTCCAGCCAGTCCCGGAAGAAGGTGGTCGTGAAGTCGGCGCCGAACGACGGCGGCCGCCCGTCGGCGTACACGCCGCTCGTGTAGACCACGAACGCCCGCTTCCCCTCCAGGAGGCCGCGGTAGCCGTGCTCGGGATCGAAGGCGAACGTCCAGCCGGGCTGGGTGATCACGTCGACGAGCTGCTTCAGTGCGTACGGCACGCCGGCGTTCCAGAAGGGCACATTGAACACGTAGACGTCGGCCGCGGCGAACCGATCGAACACCGCGCGGGCGTCGTCCCAGGCGCGGCGCTCCTCGGTCGTCTGGTCCTGGCCGGCGAAGACCGCCATCTTCGCGCCCGCGGCAACCGTGCCGAACTCCGGAAGCGAGCCGTCGAAGACATCGAGCCGGTCCACGGTCAGGCCATCGTCGGTCGCCTCGAGCTCAGTGATGAAGCGGGTCGCCAGCTCGAGCGAGCGGCTGGCGTCGCCCCGGGCGGATGCGTTGACGTGCAGCAGGTGAGTCATGGGTTTCCTCTGGTGAAGCGGATGTCGCGGACCTCTCGCCGCCAGGCCCGGAATGGTTCGGGCCGCGCGGCGGTTTCGATACTCACAGCGCTGCGGCATCCGCAACAGCAGGCACTTCGAAGTGCCGTCGGGTGCTGAAGGTGCCCACCCCGACCGAGATCATGGAGGACGAGTGACCCTCACCGCCGACCAGAGGCGCGCCGTCGCGAAGAACGCCTACGCGGACTACTTGGCCGAGTGTCCCTCGCGCCAGGTGCTCGAGATCCTCGCCACGAAGTGGACGACGCTTGTGCTGCTCGAGTTGTCGGGGCATCCGCTGCGCCACTCCGAACTGCGCACACGGATACCCGGGGCCAGCCAGAAGATGCTCACCGAGACGCTGCGGCTGCTCGAGCGCGACGGCATCGTCGGTCGCGAGGTGAAGCAGGTGTACCCGGCGCACGTCGAGTACTCGCTCAGCGCGCTGGGCGAGAGCCTGATGCCGATCGTGTGGCACATGAAGGACTGGGCCGACGCCAACATGGCCGAGGTGAAGCACCGCCGGATGATCAGCGCCTCATGAGTTCCGGTCGACGGTGACGGGCAGGCCGAGGAACCGTTCGAGCTCGGCGACGGATGCCGCGAGCGAGCGCTCCTCGGCAGGTGAGAACGTGCGCCACGGCACGATGCGCACCACCGCATGCTTCGCGTTCACGACCGGCGCCCACCGGCCGCACATGACCCCGCCGATCATGAGCGCGTGCAGCGGGAACTCTGCACCCACGGGGGCCGGCCGCTCCGGCGACTGCAGGTACGCGCGGGGCGCCGCGTAGCCCATGATGTATTCGTCGTAGGCCTGCAGCAGGTCGACGCGGTCGGTGTCGCTGTCGGTCGCCGAGGCTGCCGCCGCGGCATCCGGCACCGTCGAGGTATCCAGCCACTGGGCCGCGCCGTCGACGTCGACGGTCGTTATGCGTCCGTCGCTTCGGTCGGCGGCGTCGGCGAACGCCTGTCGTGCGTCGCCGAGCGTGAAGCCCGACCAGGCCGCGAAGTCGCGCTCGTTCGCCGGCCCACGTGAGCCGATGAAGCGCTCGGCGAGCTCGGCGAGCGCCTCGTCACGCGGCTTGGGCGCCGAAGCCGGCACCCGTTCGTCGAACGCCGCGTAGGTGCGCTGCTTGCCGACGTTCGCGCCGCTGATCGCGACGCGTTCGAGCTCGGCGAGCATGAGCAGGTAGCCGAAGGCGAGGCCCGCCATGGGCGACCCGGCCTCGTCGAGCGCCGCCGTCAGTTGCGCCCGGGTGCGGTGTCCGCCTTCGAGTGCGCGGGCCACGACATCGAGGCCGCGAGCGGCCGCTTCACCTTCGAGACCGACCCGGCGGTAGTACGTCGCGTTCAGCCGGTGCACGCGATCTGCCGAGAGCTCGAGCAGCCACCTGGCATCCGCGGGGCTCACGAAATGCCACGTCGGTCGCAGCACGTGCGTGCGCAGGATCTCGCCGCGGTCGATCGAGGCGGCGACGGATGCCGCGTCGGGGCGGTGCTCGGAGCGCACCCGCGCCGCGAGGCCCCACTGGGCCGGCACGAACTCCTGCGACTGCACGGCGACGAAGCGCTCGACGACCTCGGGCGCCGAGGCGGCGACCGGCTCGCGCACTCCCTGCACGTGGAGCCGCAACTGCCGGAGCCTTGCCAGGTCCACGCCTACGACACGTCCCCTCGCCAGGTGGTCGCCGCCCCGATGAACGTCGCGACCACGGCGATGCCGAGCAGCACGACCCCGCCCTGCCACCACTCGAGGGCGGCTGCGGCACCGAGCGAGGCGATGTTGTAGAACGACGCCCCGACGAGGGCGTCGCTCGCGGCACCCGGCAGGAACTTGCCGATGTTCGCGGTGACCTCGTTGAGCGAGGCCGTGAACCGAAGGATCGGCTCGACGAACTGGGTGAACGCGATGACGATGACGATCGCGGCCACCTGGTTGGGCACGAGCGCGCCGAGCCCGACGCCGATCGCGCCCCAGAGCGCCATCGCGAGCACGCCGCGTCCGATGAGCGCCCAGGTGTCGGGGTCGTCGAGGCCCGTGTCGAGGCCGAAGCCCGCGAGGGCAGCCGCTCCGGTGCCGACCGAGACGGCGAACGCGATCACGCCGAGCCCTGCACCCATCGCAAGCTGCGAGAGGAACTTCGCGGTGAGCACGGTCGTGCGGTGCGGCTCGGCGAGGAACGTGGGCGTGAGGGTCTTGTGCCGGAACTCGCCCGTGACGGCGAGCGCGCCGAGGAGCACCGGGAAGACGTAGCCGATCGATGTCGCGAAGCTGTAGACGAGCGGGGCGATGTCGAGCCCCGGCGGGATGGCCGTGCCACCGCCCGCGGAGGCCGCGGCATCCGGATTCTCACTCGCCCAGCCGAGAAAGGCGCCGAACCCGCCCGACATGAGGGCGACATAGCCGGCGAGCAGGAGAGCGAGCAGCCACCACATGCGCGTGGTGAAGACCTTCTGGAACTCGGAGGCGATCGCGCGGAGGAACGACATCTACTGCTCACCCCCACCGACGAGCGAGAGGAACGACTCTTCGAGCCCCGATTTCAGCCGGTGCAGGGTGTTCAGCTCGACACCGCCGAGGAACGCCGCGTGGCCGACGCGGCCCGGGTCGGGCTCGTTGACGATGAAGCCGTTGCGACCCTCGGTGTACTCGAGGCCCGCTTCGTCGAGCGCGGCGGAGAGCGCCTCGCGGTCGGGTGAGTCGGCGATCGTGCGCGGGGCCGCGTCGAGCTCGAGGCTCACGAGCGTGCCGCTCTTCACGAGCCTGCCCTTCGAGATGATGATGACCTCGTCGACGCTCTGCTGCACCTCGCTCAGGAGGTGCGAACTCACGAGCACCGTGCGGCCCTCGTGGGCGAGGTTCTGCAGGAAGCCGCGGATCCACTTGATGCCCTCGGGGTCGAGGCCGTTGATCGGCTCGTCGAGCACGAACACGCCGGGGTCGCCGAGCAGCGTGTAGGCGAGCGCGAGTCGCTGGCGCATGCCGAGCGAGTACCCGCCGACCCGCCGGTCGGCGAACTCGGTCATGCCCACTTGCTCGAGCACCACCGGAACTCTCGCTTTCGAAAGACCGGTCGCGGTCGCGTACACCTTGAGGTGGTCGCGAGCCGTGCGGCCCGGATGGAAGTTCGCGTCGAGCGCGGCGCCCACCGTCTCGAGCGGCCGGGGCAGCGCTGCATAAGGCGTGCCGCCGAACGTCGCGGTGCCGGCACTCGGATGCACGAGCCCGAGCAGCACGCGCAGCGTCGTGGTCTTGCCGGCGCCGTTCGGGCCGAGGAAGCCGGTGACCCGCCCGGGATGCACCGTGAACGTCAGGTCGTCGACCGCGACGACCTGACCGAAGTGCTTGCTGAGACCGGTGATCTCGATGGGGATGCCGCTCTGCATGCGCTCTCCTCCTGTCGGGGGCGAGCAGGGCCGCGCTGGGTCGCACCCCCGCACGACCCGACGGCCGGAACCGCCATACGGCTCACCCTAGCGACCGCGGCCGGTTCGGGGCATCCCTCGCGCGGGGGATTCGCGCATGGTCCCAGATGCGCGGCCCAGATGATGGCTCAGTTGAGCGCGCGGATGCCGCTGGGCAGCACGCCCCCGGCGTAGAGCTCGGCCGCGAGGTCCTGCAGGGCACCGAGCGCGACGCGCTGCGTGGTGGGGCCGTACGACAACCGGGCGACGCCGAGCTCGGCGAGCCTCGCGGGAGTGGGCACGCCCGGCAGCCCGATGAGGCTCACCCGGAACGCACCGATGCCGTCGACGAGCTCGACGACTTCGTCTTCGCCGAAGATGCCGGGAACGAAGACGCACGTCGCGCCCGCGTCGAGGTAGGCGCGGCCGCGCTCGATCGCGTCGGCGATCCACACCTCTCGGGGGCGGTCGTTGCCGCGGAGGAACGCGTCGGTGCGGGCGTTCAGTGCGAAGGGCACGCCCTCGGCGTCGGCGGCGGCGACCGCTGCCTCGACGGCCGCGACCGACTCGGCGAGCGGCTTGAGCTCATCTTCGAGGTTGGCGCCCGCGATGCCCTCGCCGATCGCACGGCGCACGGTCTCGCCGGGGTCGCCGTAGCCGGCCTCGAGGTCGGCGCTCACGGGCACGTCGACGGCGCGCGCGATGCGGCCCGCCATGTCGAGCATGATCTCGACCGGGATCTGCTCGCCGTCGGGGTAGCCGAACGTCGACGCGATCGAGTGGCTCGCCGTGGCGAGCGCCCGGGTCTCGGGGAGGCTGGCGACGGCTTTCGCGCTCACGACGTCCCACACGTTCACCACCTGAAGGAGCTCGGGGGCGGTGTGCAGGCGGCGGAGTTCGGCGGCGGTGTCGGCGAGAGTCATCCGTTCAGCCTATGACCGCTCAGCCGATGATTCGCTCGACCTCTGGGCTTTCAGCCTCGACTCTCAGCCGAGCGCGTCGGCGAGACCGGCCAGCAGCCGCTCGACGTCGCCGGCGTCGGAGTAGGGCGCGAGTCCCATGCGCAAGCCGCCGGCGTCGCCGAACCCGAGGTGCCGCGAGGCCTCGAGCGCGTAGAAGCTGCCGCTCGGTGCGAGCACCTGCCGCGAGGCGAGCGCCGCCGTGAGAGTGGATGCCGCGTGGCCGTCGAACGTCGCGAGCAGCGTGGGCGTGCGGCGCGCCGCCCGCGACCAGGTCGTCGCGCCGGGCAGCGCCGAGATGCCCGCCTCGAGCTGTTCGAGCAGCGCGGACTCGTGCTCGCGCAGCGCCTCGAACGACGCGACGAGCCGGTCGCGGCGGGAGCTCGCGGCATCCGTCGTCTCGGGGTCGAGCGAAGCGAGCATGTCGACGGCCGCCGTGACGCCCGCGAGCTGTTCGTAGGGGAGGGTGCCGAACTCGAATCGCTCGGGCACGACATTCGTGGCCGGCAGCAGCTTGTCGGGGGAGATCGTGTCGAGCAACTCGGGCCGGGCGACGAGCACTCCGCAGTGCGGGCCGAGGAACTTGTAGGGCGAGCACGTGAAGAAGTCGGCGCCGAGCGCGACGACATCGGGCAGCTCATGCGCTGCGTAGTGCACGCCGTCGACGAAGAGCAGCGCCTCGGCGTCGTGCACCGCGGCTGCGATCGCGGGGATGTCGGGCATCGTGCCGATGAGGTTCGAGGCCGCCGTGACCGCGACCAGGCGAGTGCGGTCGGTGAGCGCCGCCGTCACGGCATCCGTCGACAGCTCGCCCGTGGCGGGGTCGAAGTCGACCCAGCGCACCCTCGCCCCTGCCCGCTCGGCCGCGTGCACCCACGGGCGGATGTTCGCGTCGTGGTCGAGCCGCGTGACCACGACCTCGTCGCCCGGCCCCCACTCTCGCGAGAGGTGCCGCGAGAAGTCATAGGTGAGCTGCGTCGCGCTGCGCCCGTGCACGATGCCGCGCGGGTGGGCGTTCACGAGGTCGGCCATCGCGAGCCGGAACCCGTGCACCGCCGCTTCGGCGCGTTCCTCGGATACGCCGATCGTGCCGCGGTTCGAGAGCGGACCGGTGAGCACGGATGCCACGGCGTCGCCCACCGCCCGCGGAGTCTGCGTGCCGCCCGGTCCGTCGAAGTGCGCCCACCCGCTCTCGAGCGAGGGGAACTCCGAACGGATGCGCGACACGTCGTAGGCCATGCGGACGAGCCTAGAACAGGCGCCGCTTCCGCCGAAGGCCTCGGCGGAAGCGACGGGCGGCGGGTTGCGGGCGCTCGCACGTGTGCCGGGTTCACACGCGCGGGAGCCGCTCGAAGCCCGTGAACGCCTGCCTCACGGTGAGGGCGTCACCGTCGGTGCGCCCCATCTCCCGCACCATGTCGAGCACCGGGCCGCGTGCGACCCCGTAGACCTGGAACCGGCTCTTCGGCTCGAGGAGATCGCGGTATGCGACGGTGACGTGCTCGGTGATGACCGACATGTGGTGGGCCATGGACTCGGCGTCGGGGTGGATCTGCACCACGGTGACCTCGTTGGCCGGAGCGTCGGCGTAGCCGTGGAACGACAGCAGCCTGGGCTCGTTGGGCTCGACGACGGTCTTGCAGAAGTCGATGAAGTACTCCTGGAACTCCTCGAGCTTGCCTTCGCGAGCGCGGTGCGTTCCGATGAAGATGAACGGCTCGGACATGATGGCCTCCTTGTCGGGATGGGCCCCGTGTTCGGGGCGATGCGCTCATCGTGCGCCGTGGCGCCTGCATGCGACATCCGCAGAACGCGCCGTTCCTGACCGGGCGGATGGGTACTTCGCGCCGGGTGCACGTGCGGGCGCAAGGGCGGGCGCTCGGGCGGCACCGGTGGGATGATCGAATTCGGGAGGGAACTCCATGGAGGACGTCGCAGCCCTCGTGATCCACGCCCGAGACCTGCATCGGCAGTCCCGGTGGGCGGAGGCCTGCGACGAATTCCTGCTCGCCGACCACGCCGAGCCTCTCGGCGTCGACGACCTAGAACTCCTCGCCGAGAGCGCCCAGATCCTCGGGCGCGGCGATGACGCGGTTCGCGCCCTCGAGCGGGTCTACCATGCGCGCGTCAGCGCCGGCGAGCTCGACGCCGCGGTGACCGCTGGGTTCTGGCTGTGGCAGGCACTGATACTGGACGGCGAGTTCGCGCGAGCGGGCGGCTGGGCGGCCCGGGTGCGACAGATGGTGGCGGAGCATCCCGAAGGTCATGAACAGGGGTGGCTGCTCATCACGCAGGCCTACGGCCAGGTGGCTGCGGGGGAGTACGAGGATGCGGTCGGGCTCGCGCGGCGCGCGGCGGAGCTCGGTGCACGGCAGGGAGTGGTCGACCTCTTCGCGTTCGCCACGACGATCTGCGGCCGCGCCCTGCTCAAGGCGGGCCGGCTCGAAGAGGGACTGGGCCGCATGGACGAGGGCATGCTGTCGGTCACCGAGGGGGCCACGTCACCACGCGTGACGAGCATGCTGTACTGCTCCGCGATCGCGACGTGCCACGAAGCGCTCGAGCTGGGCCGGGTCAGGGAGTGGGGTCGGTCCCTCGACGGATGGCTCAACACACTGCCCCCGCTTCACGGCGCGTACTTCGGCAACTGCCGCATCTACCGCTCCCTGCTCCTGCGGCTGCAGGGCTCGTGGCACGCGGCCGTCGAGGAGCTCGACGACGTGTGCATCGAACTCGCGGAGGGCTACGGCCGCCGCGTGGTCGGCCACGCGTACTACCACCTCGCCGAGATGCATCGGCTGCTCGGAGACGTTGCTGAGGCCGAGGACGCCTACCGCCGTGCGAGCGACTACGGGGAGCCGATCCAGCCGGGCCTCGCGCTGCTGCGGCTCGCCCAGGGTGAGGTCGGCACGGCCGTCACGGGGATGCGGCGTGCGCTCGCAGAGGCCGGGAGCGACCTCGACCGATGCCGGCTCCTCCCCGACCTGGTGACGGCATTGCTGGCGGCCGGAGAGGTCGAGGAGGCCAAGCGCGCACTCGATGAACTCGTCATGGTCGCCGACGGCTTTCCCACCGCGGCGATGCGTGCGGAGCTCGCGTTCGCCCGGGCGGGTGTTGCGTTGGCCGAAGCACGCGCCGCCGACGCGCTGCCCCTGCTGCGGGCCGCAGCCACGACGTGGCGCGACCTCGATGCGCCCTACGAGACAGCCAAGGCGTCGGTGCTCATCGCGGCCGCCTGCCGCGACCTCTCCGACGAGGAGGCCGCCGTGTTCGAATTGCGCTCGGCCGCCGAGACGTTCGCCCGGCTCGGGGCGCTGCCTGACCTGCACCGAGTCGAGCGCCTCCTTGCACCGGGCGAAGGTGCAGGGACGCACGGGCTGAGTGCTCGCGAGATGGAAGTGCTCCGCCTCGTGGCGAACGGGAAGACGAACCATGCGATCGCATCCGAGCTGTTCCTGAGCGAACGCACCGTGGACCGCCACGTCAGCAACATCTTCGACAAGCTCGGCGTGCGCTCGCGCACCGCAGCGGCGACGTACGCCATCGAGCACCACCTGTTCGTCACGGGCCTCCTCTGATCCTCTGACATCGAGGCCGAGCGAGGCAGCCGGGCGATAGCATGCACACATGGGCGAGCCGGGCGCCGACACATCCGAGCCGCCGCCACCGCGGCGATTCTCGATCAACGCCGCCCTCGACGGATTCTTCTTCGTCTACGCCGGGCTCGCGGCGGTCTGGCTGGCGTGGCTCGTGCTCAGCGAGACGTTCGCGTTCGGCTGGTTCGGCATCGCGTTCTTCGTCGTGTTCTGGCTCGTGCTCGCCTACCTCGTGCTGCCGCGTCTGCACCGCATCCTCACGACGATCTACGTGCCCGACTACTTCATCGGGCGGGCCCGCACGAGCGACGGCCTGCTCGGCGACCCGGTGAACCTCGCGCTCGACGGCGACGAGGCATCCGTGCACGCCGCGATGCGGGCCGCCGCCTGGACCCGCGCCGACGACGTGACCCTCGCCTCGAGCTGGCGCATCGTCACCTCGACGATCACGCGCCGCAGCTACGACGAGGCGCCCGTGAGCCCGCTGTTCCTCTTCGGCCGCCAGCAGGACTTCGCCTACCAGCAGGAGGTGCTCGGCAATCCCGCGAGGCGCCATCACGTGCGCTTCTGGCGCACCCCCGACGGCTGGCTCCTGCCGGGCGGTCGCCGGGTCGACTGGCTCGCGGCCGGCACGTTCGACCGCGCCGTCGGGTTCTCGCTCTTCACGCTGCAGGTCACGCACAAGATCGACGCCGACATCGACGTCGAGCGCGACCACATCGTGAGCACCGTGCTCGCCGCGAACCCCGACGCGCGCGTCGTCATCCTGCGTGACTTCTCGACCGGCTACCACTCGCGCAACGGCGGCGGCGACTCCGTGCGCACCGACGGCGACCTGCCGGTGCTCGACGTGAGCGACGTGCGCGAGGAGCGGGTCGCTGCGATCGAGGAGTCGGATATATCGGATGCCGCTCCTGAGCGCGTTCGCGTGGTGCCGGGGGTGAAGACGTCATGAGCGTCGAGAAGCGTCCGGCCTTCGAGCCTCCCGCCGTGCTCCTGGAGCGCGAGACGCCGCCGCCGCAGATGCGCCGGCCGATCGCCACGTCGTTCGGCGCGGTGCTGGTGGTGCTTCGCGCGCTCGCGGGCGTGGTGTGGCTCATCGCGCTCGCCCTGGAGTGGGACCGCGTGGTCACCGAGGACCTGGACATCGAGCTCGAGCCGGGCACCGATGAGACCGCGGCATCCGCTGTCATCCTCACCGTGGTGCTCATCATCGGCGCCGTCATCCTGCTGGCGGTGCTCGCCATGGCCCTGCTTGTGTATCGCGGCAGCAACTGGGCCCGCATCACCGTCATGGTCTTCGCGACGATCAGCATCACGGTCGCGGCGATCGACTACTTCAGCGATGACGCCGAGATCACGCTGCGAACGACGCTGATCACCCTCTCCCTCGACATCCTCGTGCTACTCGCACTCTCGAGCCACAACGCTCGCGCCTACGCCCGCCGCCCTCGACCCCGCCGCTCCGGTGGTTGAGTAGCCCGCGAAGCAGGCGTATCGAAACCACTCACTCCGGTGGTTGAGTAGCCCGCGAAGCAGGCGTATCGAAACCACCACCGCGGATCTGGCCGACCACCCGCGCCCTCGGCGCCTTGCGAGCGAGCTCAGGCAGGAGCTCGAGCCGACCTTCAATGAGTGCCCGACGCTTCGCCCGGCTCCATCCCTGCACCTGCTTCTCGAGTGCGAACGCCGTGTCGAAACGATCCACCTCATGGGCGTATACGAGCTTCACCGGCCTGCGGGACTTGGTGTACACGGACCCCTCCCCGCGTTCGTGCTCGAGGAGTCGGCGAGCAAGGTCGTTGGTGCTGCCGACGTAGGTGGAGCCGTCGGCACATTCGAGGAATGCAGATGTGCGGCATGCAGTCGAGTGTGGGCCGGCGGGTGCTGGTGCAACCGGGGCCGGTGAAGGGCTCGCGGTGCGCGGCTGCGGCGGCCGGGTGTTGAGGAGGAGACAAGGATGCGCAGGGTGGTTTCGATACACCTGCTTCGCTGGCTACTCAACCACCGGGGCACGCGGGGTGGTTTCGATACACCTGCTTCGCTGCCTACTCAACCACCAGGCGGGCGTGCTCGGCGCACGGGGCAGGGGCGCAGGCCTCGCACGCGACGAGCTGCGTGGGGCAGGCGGCATCCGTGCAATCGGAAGTTCGACTCGCCGGCGAACCGCAGATCTCGCAGCGACCGATGACCGCAGCGTGATCGCTGAAGTCGACCGCGCCGCGCGCGTCGAAGACGTAGAGCGAGCCGTCCCAGAGGCCGTCGTCGCCGTAGCGCTCGCCGTAGCGGGCAATGCCGCCGTCGAGTTGGTACACCTCGCCGAACCCGCGGCTCGTCATGAGGCTCGAGAGCACCTCGCAGCGCACGCCGCCGGTGCAGTACGTGACGACGGGCTTGCCCTTCAGCTCGTCGTACTTGCCCGAGTCGAGCTCGGCCACGAAGTCGCGCGTCGTCGCCACGTCGGGAACGACGGCCCCTCGGAATCGCCCGATCGCCGCCTCGAGCGCATTGCGTCCGTCGAAGAAGACCACTTCGTCGCCGCGTTCGGCCACGAGCTCGTGCAGCGCCTCGGGCGAGAGCTTCGTGCCGCCGCCCACGACGCCACCGGCGTCGACCTCGAGCTCGCCGGGTGCACCGAAGCTCACGATCTCGTCGCGCACCTTCACGCTGAGCTTGGGGAAGTCGAGGCTGCCGCCCTCGTCATCGAGACCGGTGCCGCCGCTCCACTTGAAGTCGATGTCCTTGAACGCGGGGTAGTCGCGCGTCTTGCGCACGTAGCGCTTGAGCGCGTCGAGCTCGCCGCCGAGGGTGCCGTTCAGGCCGTCCTTCGAGATGAGGATACGACCGCGCAGGCCGAGCGAGTCGGCGAGGTCACGCTGCCACACGCGGATCGCCTCGGGGTCGGCGAGCGGCGTGAAGACGTAGTAGAGCAGGATCTTGGCGACGGCCACCCGCAGATTTTACGGGCGCTCGCTGGGTGGTCGCTGTCGTGCGTGGAGCACGTGGTCGAGGCATAGAGTCGTCCCGTGAGTGAGGACACCGTGGCGCCGAACGCCACACGCCGATGGCTGGCAAGCGTGGCAGTCTATGCAACCGTCGGCGTCTGGGTCTCGTTTGCGATTCTGTGGCTGGTGTGGTGGCTCCCGGTCTATGTCTGGAGACAGTCGTTCACACTCTTCTTCTACCCGGCATTTCTCAGCGTTTGGTTGGTGCTGGAGATCGCGGCCATCGTCGCAGTCGTGTCCGGGGCAGTGGCATTGAGCCTGAGAGCTGCACCCGAGAAGCGCGGTGCCGTTATCGTCGCGGTCACGGCTGCAGCGGTCTTCGTGTTGATCTCGTTCTTTGCGCTTTGGTTCGGGAATGCACCACTTGCACTCTTTGGAATCAGCATTGACGAATGGATCACGGGAGTGCCGGACTAGCCGACCCATGGCTCCATCGCCACAAATGATCGAGTGGATCGAGGAACCTGGTCTGATTCGTCTCGCCGGCGACGACCCGACGGCCGGGACGGCAGGCGGCTCCGTCGCGATCAGTTCAGGTTAAGGCCGAGCACGTCCTGGATCGCCGGGCAACGCCTGTCGCCCAAAGAGCGTGCGACGTACGCTGGTCGCGAGAGACCTGCGCCCCTGTGGCGTGGTGCACCGTCGTGATGGCGTCCGACTCGAGGAGATCGTGATGTTCGACTACAACCCGTACGAGGCCCTGCAGGGATTGAAGCCCGTCGAGGCGTTCAGTCTCGTGAGCAGCGATGTGCGGGGCGACGGCGCCCTCGACCGAGCGCAAGTGGGGTCGAGCCACCGCGGCCTCGACCGGTCGCCGCAGCTCAGCTGGACCGGCTTCCCGGCTGAGACCCGCAGCTTCGCCGTCACGTGCTTCGACCCCGACGCCCCGAGCGCCTCAGGCTGGTGGCACTGGGCGGTCGTCAACCTCGCGGCGACCCAGACGAGCCTGCCGACGGATGCCGGCGCCGCGAGCGGCGACAACCTCCCCGAGGGCGCCCTCATGCTGCTGAACGACGACCGCGAGCGCCGCTACTCGGGCCCCACGCCGCCGCCCGGAACGGGAGTGCACCGCTACTTCTTCGTCGTGCACGCGCTCGACGTGCCGCACGTCGACGTGTCGACGGATGCCGCGCTCGCCACCCTCGGCATGCAGCTCTTCTTCCACGGGCTCGGCCGAGGCATCCTCGTGGGCACCGCCTCAGGCGACTGAACCCCGCCGACTCCCGCGCCTGCAGGCGCCGTCAGTGCTTGCTGCCGTTGCCGCTGAACGCGAGCACGCCCCCGAGCCCGATCATCATGACGCCGCCGGTCGCGGCGAGGTGCGAGGCGCGCCTCGGTGAGCGGGCGAACCAGGTGCGGGCCCCACTCGCGGCGAGAGCCCAGACCGAGTCGCAGAGGAGTGCGAGCACGACGAACACGACGCCGAGTTCGAACAACTGCAGAGGGATCGGTCCGCCGCTGAAGTCGACGAACTGCGGGAGCACGGCGACGAAGAACGCGATGGTCTTGGGGTTCGTGACGCCGACGATGAACCCCTCGCCGAGCTGGCGCCAGTGCGACCGCGACGGGAGTTCGCCGTTCACGCCGGCAGCGGCATCCGCTCGGTGCCGGATCGCCTGGATGCCGAGGTAGACGAGGTAGAGCGCTCCGACGAACTTGATGATCGTGAAGATCACAACGGACTGCGCGACGACCACGCCGACGCCGAGCGCCACGGCGGCGATGAGCGGCAGCATGCCGATCGCATTGCCGAGCACGCTGAGCAGGCCGCCGAGGCGCCCGAGCGCGAGCGAGCGACCGATCACGAACAGCACGCTCGGACCGGGGATCAGGATGAGCACGACGGATGCCAGGGCGAACGCCCAGAGGTTCTCGACGGGGACCATGGAGCGATGCTACTCCCGCGGCGCTTTGCACATTCATAACGCGCTATATATCCTGTTATGGAACGAGGAGGAATCGTGGTCGAAGACGTCGTCGAGGGTCTCGGTCATCTCGCGCTCGGTTCCCGGCTGAAACGGCTCGGCGAACGGTTGCAGGCCGAGACGACGCGCTTCATCGAGGCGAGCGGGCTCTCGCTGCCGGCGAGCCAGTTCCCCCTGCTCGCCGCGCTCGACCGCCCCGGCGGGCTCACGATCGGCGAGCTCGCCGAAGCCGTGGGCGTGAGCCAGCCCGGCATCACCCGCAGTGTCACGCGCCTCGCCGACCTCGGGCTCATCACCGTGCAGCCCGGGTCGAGCGACCGGCGACGCCGCTCGGTGCAGCTCAGCGCAGAGGGCGAGCGCGTCGTCGAGGTGGCGCGACGGTCGGTGTGGCCGCACGTCGACCGCGCCGTGGCCGATCTCTGCGGCGACCTCGAGGGGCCGCTCCTCGGCCAGCTCGGCGAGATCGAGGCGCGGCTCGCCCTCGTGCCGCTCGACCGGCGGGCGGCCGCGGTGCGCGACGCTGCCGAGGCGACGCGATGACGCGGCATCCGCTCGATCGCCCGGTGTGGAGCGCCCTCACGACGCGCCAGCGCGACCTCGCTGTCGGCGACGACCTCGCCCGGCGCTTCGATCCCGAGATCGGGCCGTTCGCGGCCGTCGCCGCTGACGACCCAGAGCACCTCGCGCGGCTCGGGGAGCTCGTCGCCGCTCACGGTCCGGTCGTGCTGCTGCAGCGCGACGCGATTCCGCTGCCGCCCGGCACCACCACACGTCTGGCGGCCCGGGGCTTGCAACTCGTGCTCGACCGATTGCGCGCCGTGCCTGCGACATCCGACCTCGTGCCGCTCACCGCGGCAGACGCCGCCGAGATGGTCGCGCTGGCCAAGCTCACCGTGCCCGGTCCGTTCGAGTCGCGCACGCCCGAGCTCGGCGGCTTCCTCGGCGTTCGCGTCGACGGACGCCTCGTGGCGATGGCGGGCGAGCGGATGAAGCCCGAGGGCTTCGCCGAGGTGAGTGGCGTGTGCACGCATCCCGATCACCGGGGTCACGGGTACGCGGCGATGCTCTCCGCCGCGATGGCCGACCGCATCGTGACGCGAGGCGAGACGCCGTTCCTGCACGTCTACGCGACCAATCGGGCCGCCATTGGGCTCTACGAACGGCTCGGTTTCGAGCTGCGCACGCCCGTCGAGGTGCTCGCGCTCGAGCCGGCACCGTCGAGCGCGCCGGCTACCTGAGCAAACGGCCGGCCCTACTCCTCGTCGGGCGGCGGCGAGATCGCCGCACCCAACCGCACGCGCGTGCCGAACGGATCGGTGACGAGCGACGTGCGCTCGCCCCACTCCTGGTCGACGGGCTCCTCGATCACCTCGGCGCCGCGGGCGGCGAGCGCGGCCGTGACGGCATCGACGTCGTCGACGTAGAACCACAGGAGCATGTTCGACGGCGGCGTCACCGTCTCGGCGAAGCCGATGCCGATCGAGGAGGAGCCGGCCTGTAGCGAGATGTACGCCGGCGGACCCTCGGGTGGAAACCGGTAGACCACCATGGCACCGAGCCCGTCGCGGTAGAAGCCGAGCGCGGCCTCAACGTCGGGCACTTCGAGAATCGGGAACGCGGATTCGATCATGACCCCTCCTCGAAGGGGAGGCTACGCCGCCGGGCGGGATGCCGCTACGGTGTGACTCGTGAGCGACCATATCTCCACGAGCGTCGCCGACGGTGTCGGCCACGTCACGCTCGACCGGCCCCAGGCGCTCAACGCCTTGAGCTACGAGATGATCCGGCGGCTCACCGAGGTGTTCGTGGACTGGCGACACGACTCCCAGGTGGAGCTCGTCGTGCTCGACGGCGCAGGCGAGCGCGGCTTCTCGGCCGGCGGCGACATCCGCGAGCTCTACGGATACGCGACCGATGACCGGCACGAAGAGGCGCGCGCCTTCTTCCGGGCGGAGTACCGCCTCGATGCGATGATCGCCCGCTACCCGAAGCCGGTCGTCGCGATCATGGACGGCATCACGATGGGTGGCGGCATCGGCCTCGCCGGGCACGCGTCGATCCGCATCGTCACCGAGCGGTCGCGCGTCGCGATGCCCGAGACCCGCATCGGATTCACGCCCGACGTCGGCGGATCGTGGCTGCTCGGCAGGGCGCCCGGCGAGCTCGGCGTGCACGTCGGCCTCAACTCCCGCACGATGGACGCCGCCGACGCCCTGCACGCGGGATTCGCCGACGCGTTCGTGACCTCCGAACTCATTCCGCACCTGCTGCAGGCCCTCACCGAGCGCGCCGACCCGGGCAGTCCCTACGAGATCGTCATGCTCTTCGACGAGACGCCCGGCCCGTCAACACTCGCCCTCTCACGCGACTGGGTCGACGCCTGCTACTCCGCGCCCACGGTCGCCGAGATCATCGAGCGCCTGCGCGCATTCTCCGAGGGCCGAGCGGATGCCGCGGGCCGGATCGGCGACCCGGCGGCGACCGAGCTGTTGCGGCATCCGCTCGACCCCGCCGCCTCCGCATACGCCGCAGCTGCCGCCGACGAGCTCGAGACGCTCTCGCCGACCGCGCTCACGCTGACGCTCGAGTCGGTGCGCCGCGCCCGCACCCTGCCGCGCCTCGAAGACGCGCTCGAGCAGGAGTTCCGGCTCGTGTCGTGGTTCATGGAGCAGCACGACCTGCGCGAGGGCATTCGAGCGCAGGTGATCGATAAAGACCGCTCGCCGAAGTGGCGTCCGGCGACCCTCGGCGAGGTCGACCGCGGGCTCGCGGCACGCGTGCTCGAGGAGCAGGTGCACGAGCCGGTCTGGCCGAGCTGAGCCGCGCAAGCGCTGGGAGAACGTGTTCCGCCGCGGCATCCGGCACCCCACCCGCTAGCGTTGGACGGGTGAAGACCCACCATTTGCGCACACACCGGAGTGACGAGAACCTCGCTCGCGAGGGCCAGCTCGCCTGGCAGCTGGCCGGCGTCGCGGTCGATCCAGTCGAACTCGACGACGACGTCATCGAGATGGTCGTCAACCGGGTCATCGACAATGCTGCGGTCGCGGCGGCCTCACTCGGGCGCGGGCCGGTGGTGTCGGCGCGGAGCCAGGCGCTCGCCCACCCGGTCTCGATCGGGGGCGACGGCGCCACCGTCTTCGGCGCGGATGCCGCGCGCCGCACGTCTCCCGAGTGGGCGGCGTGGGCGAACGGGGTCGCCGTGCGCGAGCTCGACTTCCACGACACGTTCCTCGCCGCCGAGTACTCGCACCCCGGCGACAACATCCCGCCGATCGTCGCCGTCGCCCAGCACCTCGCTGCGAACCGCGGGCTCAGCGGCCGTGACATCGTGCGCAGCATCGCGACCGCCTACGAGGTGCAGATCGACCTCGCGAAGGCGATCTCGCTGCACGAGCACAAGATCGACCACGTCGCGCACCTCGGTCCGTCGGCCGCCGCGGGCATCGGAACGCTCCTCGGCCTCGACCAGGAGACGATCTTCCAGGCCATCGGCCAGGCGCTGCACACCACGACGGCGACCCGCCAGTCCCGCAAGGGCGAGATCTCCACGTGGAAGGCGCACGCCCCCGCGTTCGCCGGGAAGATGGCCGTCGAAGCGGTCGACCGCGCGATGCGCGGGCAGACGAGCCCCGTGCCGATCTACGAGGGTGAAGACGGCGTGATCGCCTGGCTCCTCGGGGGGCCGGATGCCTCCTACGAGGTGTCGATTCCCGACGAGGGCGAGCCCAAGCGCGCCATCCTCGACTCGTACACGAAGGAGCACTCGGCGGAGTACCAGGCGCAAGCGTGGATCGACCTCGCGCGCAAGCTCCACGAGGAGTACCCGCTCATCCTCGACGACCCCGAACGCATCGAGTCGATCGTGCTGCACACTTCGCACCACACGCACTTCGTGATCGGCTCGGGGGCGAACGACCCGCAGAAGTACGACCCCGACGCCTCGCGCGAGACGCTCGACCACTCGATCCCGTACATCTTCACGGTCGCCCTGCAGGACGGCGCGTGGAACCACGCCGACTCCTACTCGCCCGAGCGGGCCCACCGCGCCGACACGGTCGAGCTGTGGAAGAAGGTCACGACCGTCGAAGACCCCGAGTGGACGCGCCGCTACCACTCGCTCGACATGGCCGAGAAGGCGTTCGGCGGCCGGGTCGTCATCAAGCTCGCCGACGGCGGCGAGATCGTCGACGAGATCGCCGTCGCCGACGCGCACCCGCTGGGTGCCCGTCCGTTCGGCCGCGAGCAGTACGTGCAGAAGTTCCGCTCGCTCGCCGAGTGGGTGCTCGAGGAGGCCGAGATCGAGCGGTTCCTCGAGCTCGCGCAGCGCCTGCCCGAACTCGGCCCCGACGAGCTCGGCGGCCTCACGATCACGGCGGCGCCCGGTGCGCTCGTCGGCATCGACATCCCGCAGGGCCTCTTCTGATGGAGGCCTGCTTCCATCAGATCCTGCAGTGGCCCTGTTTGCATGACATGGGGTGGTTTGCATGACGTTTACGCGCGAGAACGTCATGCAAATGGGCGAATGTCATGCAAACGCCCCCTGGACTGAATCGCGCTGAGAGAGAGTCGCACCATGTTGTACGCCACCACGGCGCCCGCCGAGAAGCGCCGGCTCTTCCGCGAACGGCTCGCGAGCGGCGAGATCCTCCGCTTCCCAGGCGCGTTCAACCCGCTCTCCGCGCGGCTGATCGAGCAGAAGGGCTTCGACGGCGTCTACATCTCGGGAGCCGTGCTCTCGGCCGACCTGGGACTGCCCGACATCGGCCTCACGACGCTCACCGAGGTCGCCGGGCGCGGCAAGCAGATCGCCAGGATGACCGAGCTGCCCGCGATCATCGACGCCGACACCGGGTTCGGCGAGCCGATGAACGTCGCCCGCACCGTGCAGGAGATGGAAGATGCGGGCCTCGCGGGCCTCCACATCGAAGACCAGGTGAACCCGAAGCGCTGCGGCCACCTCGACGGCAAGCAGGTCGTCGACGAGTCCACGGCCCTGCAGCGCATCCGTGCCGCCGTCGACGCCCGCCGCGACCCGAACTTCCTCGTCATGGCGCGCACCGACATCCGTGCCGTCGATGGTCTTCCTGCCGCGGTCGACCGCGCGAAGAAGCTCGTCGACGCGGGCGCCGACGCGATCTTCCCCGAGGCGATGGCCTCGCTCGAGGAGTTCGCGGCGATCCGCGCCGCCGTCGACGTGCCGCTCCTCGCCAACATGACCGAGTTCGGCAAGAGCGAGCTCTTCACGGTGCAGCAGCTGGCGGATGTCGGCATGAACCTCGTGATCTGGCCCGTGTCGCTGCTGCGTCTCGCGATGGGCTCGGCCGTCCGCGGGCTCGACGAGCTCGAGGCATCCGGAAGCCTGAACGGCCTCCTCGGCGAGATGCAGCATCGTGCCGACCTGTACGAGCTCATCGACTACGAGGGCTACAACCGCTTCGACACCTCGATCTTCAACTTCCGCGTCGCTCGCTGAGTGGCCTCGATACGCGTCCGCCTGCGGCGGGCGCTACTCGACCACCGGACACCCTCCGCAGGTCGTAGGCTGGGGGAGCGGTCGCGCCGCAGCGGCCGCATCGTCACGCGAGGAGCACGATGAGCGATCAGCAGGGGGCAGAGCCCGTCATCTACAAGGGCCTGGCTGGAGTGCCGGTCGACTACACGGCCGTCTCCAAGGTCAACTCCGACACGAACTCGCTGCTCTACCGCGGGTACCCGGTGCAAGAGCTCGCGGCATCCGTCACCTTCGAAGAGGTCGCCTACCTGCTCTGGTACGGCGAGCTTCCCGATGACGCGCAGCTCGCCGCGTTCGAGGAGCTCGAGCGCTCGCACCGCGGGCTCGACCACGAGGTGAAGCGCATCGTCGACGAGATCCCGCTCACGGCGCACCCGATGGACGTCGTGCGCACCGCTGTGAGCGTCATCGGCGCGAGCGACCCGAACACGCCCGACGACTCCCTCGAGGCAAACCTCGACAAGTCGATCCGCTTGCTCGCGAAGCTCCCCTCGATCATCACCTACGACCAGCGTCGCCGTCACGACCTCGAGTTCGTGGAGCCCCGCGCCGACCTCGGCTATTCGGCGAACTTCCTCTGGCAGGCGTTCGGCGAAGCCCCAGAGCTCGCGGTCGTCAACGCGTTCGACGTGTCGATGATCCTCTACGCCGAGCACTCCTTCAACGCCTCGACCTTCACCGCGCGCGTCATCACGTCGACGCTCGCCGACCTGTACTCCGCGGTCACGGGTGCGATCGGCGCCCTCAAGGGTGCACTGCACGGCGGGGCGAATGAGGCGGTCATGCACGCGTTCGGCGAGATCGGCACCGCCGACCGCGCCGAGGCGTGGCTCGACGCCGCGCTCGCCGAGAAGCGCAAGATCATGGGCTTCGGGCACCGCGTCTACAAGAACGGCGACTCCCGGGTGCCGACCATGCGCGATGCGATGGAGCGGATGCTCGAGCACTACGATCGCCGCGACCTCCTCGAGCTCTACGAGGCGCTCGAGAAGGGCATGGCCGAGCGCAAGAACATCAAGCCGAACCTCGACTACCCGACCGGCCCGACCTATCACGTCATGGGCTTCGACACCGAGACGTTCACGCCGCTCTTCGTGGCGAGCCGTATCACGGGGTGGACGGCGCACATCATGGAGCAGGCGGCGTCGAACGCCCTTATCCGCCCGCTCTCCGTCTACAACGGTCCCGACGAACGGCACGTCCCGGCGAAGGGCTGAGCGGTGTCGCACATCTTCCTCGAGATGACGATGACGCTCGACGGCTTCACGGCCGCACCCGCGGTGAGCCTCGAGGATCCGCTCGGCGTGGGCGGCGAGCGCGTGCAGGAGTGGCTCGGTGGCAACTTCGTGGGCGCATTCAGCGGCGGGGGCACCGAGGGGGCACCGGATGCCTCACCCGACGAGATCGACCGCAGCGTCGCCGCTCGCATGTTCGAGTCGACGGGCGCGTTCGTGATCGGACGCCGCACGTTCGACGTCGGCGAGGGTCCGTGGGGCGACGACCCGGTGTTCGAGGGTCGCCCGGTCTTCGTCGTGACGACCCGTGACCGCGAGCCGTTCGAGCGGGGCGGATCGCGGTACGAGTTCGTGACCGGCGGGGTCGCCGAGGCGGTGGCCCGGGCCGACGACGCGGCCGCCGCGGCATCCGTCTGCATCATGGGCGGAGCGGATGTCGCACGCCAGGCGCTCGCGCTCGGACTCGTGCACGAGGTGCGCCTCCACCTGGCGCCCGTGCTGCTCGGCGGCGGCGCGAGGCTGTTCCCCGACTCCTCTCCACACCGCATCGAGCTCGATCCGCTCGGGGTCCAGCAGGGTGCGCTCGCCACGCACTTGCGGTACCGGGTGCGCGCCGACGCCGATCGGTAGCCGGTAACTAGCAGTGCCGGTTACGAATGCTTGCGCGTCTGTGCGACCCCCGCGATGAAGTCCGCGAGCACGCGGAGCGACGCCTCGACGGTCGCGGCGAGGATTGCCTCTCCCTTCGCGGCGGTCGCCGTGCTCGGGTCGCCGAACACGCCGCTCGGTGAGAACGGGTGCAGCTGCATGGGGCGGGTGCCGAAGTCGCTCGGGAACGTCGGGTACTCCGCCACGTACCGCTCGGGTCGCACGTGCTCGGGCGCGATCGCGAGCATGATCGAGGTCTCGATCTCGTCGGCGTGGTTGAGGCCGGGCGCGGCGGCAGCGCTCTCGCGGAGCTCGTCGATGGCGGCATCCATGCCCGGGTAGTCGAGGGTGATGGCGGCGATCACGCCCTCGGCGTTGAGGGTACGCATCGCGGCGTGCAGCGGCATCCGGTTGCCCCAATCGCCGTTCACGACGACGAAGGCGCGGGCGCCGGATGCCGCGAGCGAGCGTCCGAGGTCGACCGCGATCGCCGTGACCGTGGCGGGCGACAGCGAGAGCGTGCCGGGGTAGCCCGCGTTGTTCCACGTCTCCCCGTAGTGCAGCGGCGGCAGGAGCACGGCGTCGAGCCGTTGGGCGAGGCGACGCGCCACCTCGGCTGCGGTGACCGTGTCGGTGCCGAGCGGCAGGTGCGGGCCGTGCTGCTCGAGCGCGCCGAACGGCAGTATCGCGAGGCCGGAGCCGCCGGAGCCGCCGGACCCGCCGGCGATGTGCGCCGCGACATCCGTCCACGCCGCGTTCACCGCCTCGATCACGGCGCGTAGTCCTGGATCGCGCTGCCGTGCGAGGTGTCGGTGAGCTCGGGGATGCGCCGGTTCAGCTCCTCGATGGCCCCGCTCACGTCGATCGTCGTCAGCCGCCCGTTCTCGACGACGACCCGGCCGTCGACGAGCACCGTGCGCACATCGCTCGACTTGACGCTCAAGACGAGCGCAGCCGCGAGGTCGTGCATCGGCTGCATGTGAGGCCCCATGGTGTCGATGAGCACGATGTCGGCGCGGTATCCGGGGCGCAACTGCCCGAGCCGGCCGCCGAGGCCGAACGCGTCGGCGCTCTGCCGTGTGGCAAGGTCGAGCGCGTGCTGGGAGGTGAGCCATGTGGCGTCGCTGTGCACGTCTTTCTGCACGAGCGAGAGGAACCGCATGCTCTCGAGCACGTCGAGGGTGTTGTGGGAGGCGGGTCCGTCGGTGCCGACGCCCACGGTGATGCCCGCGTCGTGCAGCATCCGCACGGGGGTGCCGCCCGATTGGGCGTGCTTCAGGTAGACCTTGCTGCAGGATGCCACGGCCACGCGATCGGCGAACGGCACGAGCCACCGCAGGTCGTCTTCGATGATGCCGGCGCCATGGGCGATGATCGCCCCGGTCTCGAGGATGCCCGTGTCGTGCAGCACCTGGATCGGCGTGACGCCGCGCCGGGCGAGGCTCGACGCCGTCTGGGCCGGCGCCTCGGAGGCGTGGATGTGCGTGCGCACCCCGAGTCGCCGCGCGTGCTCGGCGGTCTGCTCGAGGTCGGCGTCGTCGACCGTGTAGGTGGCATGCGGACCCATCGCGGTCGTGATGCGACCGTCGGCGGCGCCGTTCCAGCGTTCGGCGAACTCGGCAGACCTGCGCATTCCCTCTGCGCCCTCCGACGAGAAGAACGTCGAGGCGAGCAGGGCCCGTGCCCCGCTCGCCTCGACGGCCTCGGCGATGCGGTCGGTCGCGAAGTAGTGGTCGGCGAAGCTCGTCACGCCGGCGAGGAGCATCTCGCCGATCGCGAGCTGTGCGCCGAGTGCGACGTCGCGATCGGTGAGGTTCACCTCCATCGGCCAGATGTGCTTGTTGAACCACTCGTTCGTCGGCACATCCTCTGCCGAGCCGCGGAACATCGTCATCGGCGAGTGGGTGTGCGAGTTCATGAGGCCGGGAATCGCCACCTGCCCCTGGGCGTTGATCACGGTCGCCCCCGCGAGCGACGCCGCGTCGACCTCGCTCGTCGGCACGACCCAGGCGATCGCACCATCGGCGATGCCGATCGCGTGGTCGGGCAGGAAGACGGCGGTGCCCCGGGCCTCGCGATCGTCGCGCGGCAACGAGGGGTAGTCGGGCGCGGGGCGGGTCGTGTGCGAGAGCACGGTCGCTCCCGTGATCACGGTGTCGATGGTGGTGGCGTCGGTCACGGCAGTTCCTCTCCTGCGAGCCAGCGGATGGTGCGATCGAAGAGCGTGCCGTAGCCGCTCCAGGTCAGGAAGGCGGGCGGCGCCCAGTGCGGCGCGAGGTCTGAGGTGAACGCGGCGGCGCGGCCCGCGCGGTACAGGCCGACGGCGAGCAGCGGATGCCCCGCGCACGTCGCCAAGCCGACGGCCGTCTCCTTCAGCTTCACCTCGTTGAGCCCGAGCAGGGCGGGCCACTCCGCGTCGAGGCCGCGCGTGATCGGGTGTGCCGCGGCGACCCGGGGGAGCATCCCCGACGGAAGCTCGACCCGGTCGTCGCGGTCGAGGAGCGTGACCGGCAGTGCCTCCGCGAGCGGCGTGCGGCCCCAGCGCGCCTTGGCGTCGATGCCCGAGAACGTCATGTATCCGCCCACCATGAGCAGTCCCCCGCCGCGCTCGGTGAAGGCGCGCAGCACCTCGGTGCGGTCGACCTCGGCGATCGACGCCGAGAAGGTCTGCGGCGGCAGTTGGAACGTGTTCGCACCGACATCCGAGATCACGACGACGTCGGCGATCGACTGCAGCAGCTCGATCGTGGTGGGAACGCGAGTGGGCACCTCGTGTGCCGGCACATGGGTGACCTCATGCCCGTGCGCCTGGAGGGCCGCGACGAACTCCGCTCCGCCGAGCGTGTACTCCGACGTCGTGAACGAGTCGAAGCCCTTCTGGTGGATGGAATGGACGAACCAGGATTCGCCGATGAGCAGGACGCGGGCCACGTGGCTCCTTCAGTCGGTTCGGGCGGATGGGGCGGTGCTCTCGCGCACGACGAGCTCGACGGGGCAGCGCTCGAGCTCGCCGGGATCGCGGCCGGCGATCACCTCGAACAGGGTCGCGGTCGCGAGGCGGCCTATCTCGTCGATCGGCTGCCGCACGGTCGTGAGCGGCGGCGAGACGCGCTGCGCGAGCGGCACATCGTCGAAGCCGACGACCGAGAGGTCGCGCGGCACGACGAGGCCGTGGTCGCGTGCGGCGTCGAGCACGCCGAATGCCGAGAGGTCGTTCGAGGCGAAGATCGCGGTCGGGGCGCCGCCCCGCCCGAGCAGCTTCGCGGTGCGGTGGTAGGCGACCTCTTCGGTGAAGTCGCCGTCGACGACACGGGCGTCGGGGAAGACCGAACGGAATCCCGCGACCCGCTCGTCGGCCGAGCGCAGTCCGCGCGGACCCGTGATCACCGCAACATCGCGGTGCCCGAGCGCGGCGAGGTGTTCGGCGGCGAGGCGTCCGCCCTGCTCGTGGTCGGCCGCCGCGAGCGGGATGCCGTCGAGCCCCTCGACCCACTCGTCGGCGAGCACGATCGGGTGTCTCCGCGCGAGCCGGCTGAGCCGATCGTCGTACCGCGGGGCGCCGGCCACGTAGATCAGTCCGTCGATCGACCGGGAGCGCAGGAGGTTGAAGTATCGCGCCTCTCGTGTCGAGGCTCCGCTCGAGCTGCCCAGCACGACGCCGTAGTCCGCCTCGTCGGCTGCACGTTCGACGCTCGCAGCGAGGCGTCCGAAGAACGGATCGGAGACGTCGGGCACGACGAGCCCCAGCATGAGGGACTTGCCCGCGTGCAGGCTTCTCGCCGCCGAGCTCGGCACATAGCCGAGGTGTTCGATGGCGGCCTGGATCCGCTCAGCGGTCTCTGGACTCACCGGCCGCTTGGCCGACAACGCATGCGACACCGTCGTCATGCTGACCTGCGCCACCCGCGCCACGTCGCGGATCGTGGCCGCGGGCTTGCGGTTCTCGTCGCTCATGCCTGCATGCTAGCCGCCTCCTGAACGTTTTGTGCACTCGGGCTGCGATCTGGTGCCGACTGCGCGGCCCACAGGTCTGATCTGCCCGGAAATATCAGGACAGTTGCCGCAGACGTATCGGAAATGTAACATCCGTGAAATCGCGCAAAGCCTTTTGCGGCGTAGCTTCTCGAAGACCCCCACAGCAGAAGGAGCCAGTGTGTCCAGTTCAGCAACCTCCCGAGTGATCTCGGTCGGCGGCGCAGTGCTCGCCGCCACTCTCGTGCTCTCCGCGTGCTCCGGCCAGACGGCGGCCACCCAGCCGAGCGGCGACCCCGATGCGCCGAAGATCGCCATGATCTACGGCACCACCGGCGACTTCTCGTTCATGGACAGCGCCTACAAGGGCTTCACCGAAGCCCAGGAGAAATACGACTTCACGCCCCTCGACTTCTCGAGTCCGAACACCGACGACTTCCAGGACCGCATCGATCTCGCCATGTCGGAGGGCGCTGGCCTCGCGATCGGCATCGGGTTCCAGTACGCCACGCCCATGGCCGAGACCACCGACCACCCCGACACGGCCTTCGTCGCGGTCGACATCGACAAGGGCACCACGATCCCCGACGTCACGACGATCTCGTTCGCGGCCGAGCAGTCCTCGTACCTCGTCGGCGTCGCCGCGGCACTCGCCTCGACGACGGGGCACGTCGGGTTCATCGGCGGCGTCGACCAGCCGAGCATCCAGAACTTCTTCGTCGGCTTCGAGGCCGGGGCGAAATCGGTGAACCCCGACATCGTGGTGGACAGCACCTACCTCTCACCGCTCGGCGATTTCACGGGCTTCTCCGACCCCACCAAGGGCAAGGAGGCGGCCACCTCGATGTACGCGGGCGGTGCCGACGTCATCTACGCGGCGGCCGGTGGTTCCGGCCTCGGCGTCTACGAGCAGGCCCTCGCGTCGAGCACGCCCGACGCCAAGGTGTGGGCGATCGGCGTCGACGGCGATGTGTACCAGCAGGTCGACGAGTCGATCAAGCCGTACATCCTCACCTCGGCGATCAAGAACGTCAACGTCGCCGTGGAGGACAGCATCGCCGCCTTCCTCGACGGCACTCTCGAGCCGGGCGAGCAGCTGTTCGACCTCTCGAACGACGGCGTCGGCTACTCGACGAGCGGCGGGTTCCTCGACGAGTTCGAGGCGCAGATCGAAGAGGCCAGGCAAGCCATCATCGACGGCGACATCACGGTGCCGAGCGCCCTGTAGGCGCGGTCGGGCGCGAACATGGTGGAGCGGAAAGAGCTGGTGCGACTCACCGGCATCGTCAAGAGGTTCGGCACCTTCGTCGCCAACGATCGCATCGACCTGTCGGTGAAGGCCGGCACGGTGCACGCGATCGTCGGGGAGAACGGCGCGGGCAAGTCGACTCTCATGAAGATCCTGGCCGGCGAGGAGAACCCCGACGAGGGCACGATCGAGATCGAGGGCGTCGAGCGCTCGTTCCGGTCCCCTCGGGAGGCGCAGCGAGCCGGGGTCGGCATCGTGCACCAACACTTCCTGCTCGCCGACGCGCTTCGCGTATGGGAGAACGTCGTGCTCGCCGACGAGCCGGGGTCGGCGCTCCGGCTCGACACGGCGGGCGCCCGCCGCCGCGTCGGCGAGCTCGCCGCGGCCAACGGATTCTCGGTCGACGTCGACGCCGTCGTGCGCGACCTCGGCGTCGGGGCGCGGCAGCGGGTCGAGATCCTCAAGGTGCTCTACCGCGACGCGCGCATCATCATCCTCGACGAGCCGACCGCCGTGCTCGTGCCGAGCGAGGCGCAGTCGCTGTTCGCGGCGATGCGCGCGTTCACCGAGGCCGGGGCATCCGTCATCTTCATCTCGCACAAGCTCGACGAGGTGCTCGACTTCGCCGACGAGATCACCGTGATCCGCGCCGGCGAGGTCGTCGGGCACCGGATGCCGGCCGAGACGAGCGCACGCGAGCTCGCCTCGCTCATGGTGAAGGTGGCGATGCCATCGGTCGAACCTCGCATCGAACCCCCAGGTGAGCAGATCGTGCTCGAGGGCCGAGGGCTCACGGTCGGCGACGAGGGGGAGGTGCCCGCGCTCGACGACGTGTCGTTCTCGGTGCGGGCCGGCGAGATCCTCGGCGTCGCCGGGGTCGAGGGCAACGGCCAGTCCGAGCTCATGCTCGCCCTGCTCGGCCGGGTCGCGGCACGCGGCACGGTGTCGGTGAGTGGAGCGGATGTCTCGGGGCTGTCGACCGAGCAGCGGCGCGGCGGCGGCATGGCGTACATCCCCGAAGATCGCCACCACGACGGTCTCGTGCTCTCGATGCCGCTGCGCGAGAACGCCGCGCTGGGTCACCACACCCACCGCCCCGTGAAGCGCGGGCCGTGGTTCAGCCGATCGGGCGCAGCGGCGGTCGCCGAGCGGATCATCGCACGATTCGACGTTCGCGGCGGTGGGCCGATGACCCTCGCGTCGTCCCTGTCGGGCGGCAACCAGCAGAAGTTCATCGTCGGGCGCGAGCTCGGCTCCGATCCGCGCGTGCTCATCGCGGCGCATCCGACCCGCGGCGTCGACATCGGCGCGCAATCGGCGGTGTGGGCCGAACTCATCGAGGCGCGTGACCGCGGCCTGGGCACGCTGCTCATCTCGGCCGACCTCGATGAGCTGCTCGCCCTCTCCGACCGCGTGATCGTGTTCTACCGCGGCACGATCGTGGGCGAGCTCGACCCCCGCGCGACCGACGCCGAGACCCTCGGCGAATACATGACCGGTGTACGCAGCGACCGCATTGCGGCACCGATCGACCAGGAGGCCGCCGAATGATCCGACGCATCGTGCTCACCCTGAGCGGCCCGGTGGTCTCGGTGCTGCTCGCGCTGCTCGTGACCACCCTGTTCCTCAGCCTCAGCGGCTACTCCGCGGCATCCGCCTACGAGGTCATGTGGAACTACGGCATCGAGCCGGCCTCACTCGTGTCGGCGCTGAACAACGCGGTGCCGCTCTATATCGCGGGGATCGCCGCCGCGTTCGCTCTTCGCATGGGACTCTTCAACATCGGCATCGACGGCCAGTACCGTGTCGCAGCGCTCGCCGGCGCGGTCGCGGCCGCGCAGCTCCCGTTCGATCTCGCCGTGCGGCTGCCGCTCTCGCTGCTGGTCGGCAGCGTGGCCGGCGCACTCTGGGCGCTCGTGCCCGCGCTGCTCAAGGTGTACCGCGGAGTGAACGAGGTCATCACCTCGATCCTCATGAACGCGATCGCGACGACCGTCGTGGCCATCCTGCTCGCGAACGTCTTCCGCGCCGGCGGCGGTCAGGACACCGGCACGGCGATCATCGACGAGAACGGCGCGATGCCGGTGCTCGTCGACCTCGGCATCGGCAATCGCACCGCGATCACGGGCTTTCTCGTCGTCGCGATCGTGCTCGGCGTGCTGTTCTACCTCATTCAGTACCGCACGGTGTTCGGCTTCACGCTGCAGGTGGCCGCTCGCTCGCCCGACGCCGCCGAGTCGGCGGGCATCAAGGTGAAGCATCGCATCATCTGGGCGATGCTCGGCTCGGGCGCGATCGCGGGCCTCATCGGCATGCCGCACGTGCTCGGCACGGCCCATCGTTTCGACGGCACCCTGCCGATCGACCTCATGTTCACGGGACTCGCGGCCGCGCTGCTCGGCAGGATGCACCCGATCGGCATGGCCTTCGGCGCGTTCCTGCTCGCCTTCGTCGAGCGCAGTTCGCAAGTGCTCGGGCTCGTGCAACTGCCGACCGAGGTCGGGTCGGTGTTCATGGCGGTGATCCTCCTGAGCTCGGCGATCGGCTACTGGTTCACCGAGAAGGCCGACCAGCGCATCGCCCTCTGGCGGGCGATCAGGGCGAGACGACGGATGCCGCTCGCCACCGACGGGGCGGAGGCCGCACGATGACCGACACCATCACGCACGTCGCGGCGCGACCTTCGCCGACGCGACTCGCGCCCGGGCGGGCGGCGCTTCGCACCGGACTCCGCTGGGCGCTGCTCGGATTCGGCCTGATCGTCATTGCCCAGTACGTCGCCGACGCCCCGGGGATCGCGGCCTCCTCCACGTGGGGTTCCGCGCTGCGCCTCACGGTGCCGATCGCCATCGTGGCGATGGGCGGCCTCTACTCCGAGCGCGCGGGCATCATCAACGTCGGCCTCGAGGGCATGATGATCGGCGGCACCTGGATGGCGGGCCTGTTCGGCTGGCTCTGGGGGCCGTGGGCCGCGCTCGGCGGCGGCATCGTCGGCGGGTTGATCTTCGGACTCCTGATGGCACTGCTCTGCATCGAGATGGGGCTCAACCAGCTCATCGTCGGCGTCTCGATCAACGTCATCGCGGCGGCGCTCGCCCGATTCATGGCCGACATCGTCTTCAACGGCGTCGACGGCGGCACCATCGCGCACTCGCCGCGAATCGGCGGCTCCCTGCCGACGATCGGCATCCCCTTCCTCTCGGGCGGCTTCGGCACGTTCGACCTCACTCGCGTGATGGAGGCGTCGGGCCTACCGGTCGTCGCGCAGCTCGGCGGCATCGTCGGCGGACTCACTCGCGACGTGTCGATCACGGCAGTGATCGGGCTGCTGCTGATCCCGGCCACCGCGTACGTGCTGTGGCGCACGCCGTTCGGGCTGCGATGGCGTGCGGCGGGCGAACGGCCGGCGGCGCTCCAGGCGCTCGGCGGTGACGTGCACCGCACGCGCTGGCTCGCCGTGCTCATCGGCAGCGGCATGGCGGGCTTCGCCGGCGGATACCTCGTGCTGATCTCGCAGGGCTACGTCGAGCACCAGACGGCCGGCCGCGGCTTCATCGGACTTGCGACGCTCATCTTCGGCAACTGGATGCCCTCTGGGGTGTTCCTCGGGTCGTCGCTCTTCGGCTTCAGCGATGCGGTCGGACTCGGGAGGCCCGAGACGTTCCGGGCGCTGCTGTTCATCCTCGCGATCGTCTTCGTAGTGGTCGGCGTGAGCCGCATCATGAAGGGCGAGCGGCGCGGCGGCATCGCCCCGCTCGTGCTGGGAGTCGTGCTCGTGCTCGTCTTCCTGTTCGTGCCGCTGCCGAGCGGCCTCGCCACCGCCGCGCCGTACCTCGTGACACTCGCGGTGCTCGTCGTCGCCGGCGTCACGATGCGTCCGCCCGCTGCGCTCGGCCACGTGTTCCCACGGAAGAACGCGCGGTCATGAGGTCTCACGTGCTCGAGAACGTCGAGCTGTGGGATGGCGACTCGGCGCAAGGGCCATCCACGATCGAGTGGAGCGACGGCGGCGGCACCGACGGCACGATCGTCGCCGTGCGGCCGAGTGAATCCGCCCAAGCGCCCCGCTTTGCCGTGATTCCCGGTCTCATCGACACGCACGTGCACCTCATCGGGCACGCAGGCGAGGGGCGCGTCGACTTCCTCACGTGGCCGCTCACCACGCGCCCAGAGGAGCAGGTGTTGCACGGGCTCGCGCACGCGCGGCAAGCCGCACAGGCCGGCGTGACGACGCTGCGCGACCTCTCCGCCGATGAGATCCAGTTCTCGCTCGCGCGAGCCCTAGATGCCGGCATCGTCGACGGCCCTCGGGTGCTCGCGCACGGCATGGTGAGCATGACCGCGGGCCACGGCGACCTGTTCGTGCCGCCCGCCGTCGCGGCGCGCAAGCCCGTCGCCGACGGCGTCGACGAGTGCCGCAAGCTCGTGCGCCAGTGGGCGCGAGCCGGGGCTGACGGGGTGAAGATCGCCACGAGCGGCGGCGTGCTGTCGGTGGGCGACAAGAGCTCCTGGCGCAATCACACGCGGGCTGAGATCGCCGCGATCGTCGACGAGGCGCACGCGCTCGGCATGCTCGTGGCCGCGCATGCCCACACCGAGCAGGGCATCGGCATCGCCCTCGACGAGGGCGTCGACTCCATCGAGCACGGCACGCTCGTCTCACCCGCCCAGGCCGAGCGCATCGCCGCTCGCGGAGTGAGCATCGCCCCGACGCTGCTCATCAACGACCGGATCGCCGCAGGCCAGTTCGGTGTGACGCCCGAGCAGGCGGCGAAGGCGAGCGCGCTCGTCGCCGAGCGCGATGCGCTCATGCGCTCGGCGGCCGATGCCGGCGTCGACTTCGTGCTCGGCACTGACGCGAACGGGCACCACATCGGGTTCGCCGACCAGATGGCGGAGGTGCGCGCGATGGCCTCAACGCTGGGTTGGAGCGCCGAGCGAGCCATGCAGGCGGCGACCACACGGGCCGCGCGGACGATCCGACGAGGGGACTCCCTCGGCCGGGTCCGCGAGGGGTTCGCCGCGGACTTCGTGGTCATGCGGGGCAGGCCGTGGCGCGACATCCGTGAGCTCGACACGTCGGGCATCGTCGCGGTCGTCTCGCGCGGTCGCGTGGTCGCGGGCGAGTTGCCCTGAGGGCTCGACGCGCGAATTCACCCACGTGCGCTACGTGGTGCTGCCGAACAGCTGACCCGCGCCTCTATGCTTGCCCCCGTGGGGGAGCCGCAACCGACTGAGCCGCAGGCCGTGCCGAAGCGACGATTCCGCTGGGTGCGGGCGGCGGCCGACCGAGTGCCGACGAAGTGGGTCGCAGGAATCGGGACCGGCGTGTTCTTGGCCGTGACGGCTGCGTTCGGCGGGCTCGAGACGGTGGAGGCCGTAAGCCTGCCCGAGCTCACCGCCGGCGAGGAACATCGCAACGACCAGCTGGCGGTCACCGTGAAGCGTGCGGTGCTCATCGATGAGCTGCCCGAGGCGGGTGTCACGGTGGAACCCGGCGAGCGGGTGCTCGCCCTGATCGTCGACGCCGAGAACCTCTGGGACGAGCCGTTGCCCACGACACCCGGCTACAGCCTGTCGTCGACGGTCGCGCTGGCCGACGATCCTGAGGCGGAACCAGAGGGGATCTCCCGCTATGACGACACGACGGAGAACCCGTGGTTGCAGCCCGGGGTGCTCGCGACGATCGTGCTCGCCTGGGTGGTTCCCGCCGATCGCCACGCTGCCGGCGACGAGTTGCGCGTCGTGCTGAACGACGAGACGCTCTTCACCGGTACGGCGGTGATCAGCGGGCAGTACTGGGACAATCCGGTGCCCGCCGCGATCATGGCCCTCGACATCGAGGACGTCGGAGCGGGCCGCGATGTGGCAGAGCCAGATCCCGGGGCTGGCGAATGAGGAGATGGGCCGCCGCGCTCGGCGGCACGGCGCTCGTGGTCGCGGCATGGGGCACCGCGCTCGTGACGCCCGACGATGCGGAGGCCGAGCGGCCGTTCAGCGTGCCGGTCGAGATCGGCGACCGCGGCGAGGGGCGGAACCTGGCCGTGACCGTCACGGGGATTCGAGCCGCGGATGCGGCGACGATCGACGGCTGGGACGCCGAGGGTCCGTGGCTCATCGTCGACCTCGAGGCCGCGGCGGTGCAGAGCGACCTTCGCGCAACACTCTCGCACGCCACGCTCTCGGTCGACGGCCGCACCTACCGCGCGAGCGAGCGGCCGCCCGACTCCATGTTCCGCTCGGAACTGGCAGTGGGCGTGCCGCGATCGGGGAGCATCGCGTTCGAATTGCCCGAGGAAGCGCTCGGCGATGACGTCGCCGTGCTGAGTCTGGGCCTGGAGGCGGATCCGAGGCTCGACTCTCTGATCGAAGTGCACTTCGAACCGAGCACCCTCGATCGAATCGAGGAGGCGGAACTCATGTCGAGCGGGTGGGCGAGATGACGGTCGATGCACTCACGAACCGGCGCGGGTGGTGGCGGCGCAACGCGCTCCCGCTCGTGGGGGTCGCGGTGCTGCTCCCGGCGACGTTCGGCGTGATTGCCTGGAATGAATGGAACGAGTACTTCTCAGGACAGGCGACGCAGCCGGTCGTCGCACCGCCGGGCGGCTCTGTGGAGTTCGAGGGCGCCGTCTGGGGACCCGCCGAGATCGAGGTCGTGGACCCAGGTGCAGAGTTCGAGGCTCCCGCCGGTTCGCAGGTCGTCACCGCCGCGGTGCCGGTCGATCCAGGTGCGCATGCCGTGACGTGCCACACACCCACCCTGCGGGAGACGACGGGAGCCCAACGCGAATGGAGTGACGCCACCTTCGACATCGGGTGGTCGCCGGCGCCCGACGAGCTCGGCTCATGCGCCCTGACCGGGACGGACCCCTTCACGATCACCGTCGCGTTCCTCGTTCCGCTCGACGCCACCGGGCCCTTCGCCGTCGAGCTCATCTCGCCCAACGCGCTTCCCAGATTCGCCCGACTGCTCGTCGAGCCCTGACGAGCCGGCTGCGGAGGCCGGAACGAGTCGTGCGAGTGTCGCGTCGTAGGCGCTCGCCACGAGACTCACGCGCAGCGGCTCGACGATGAGCGGCACGAGGAGCAGGATCACCGCGTCGGCGACCGCCCAGAATGAGTAGAGGTCCTGGGGGCCGACGAGGCGGGTGACCCAGATGCGCAGCATCTGCTCGAGGCCGAGCACGATCGTGTACAAGAGGACGTACCCGCCGACCAGCACCGGCCCGGCGCGCCACATCAGCACCACCGCGCGCCCGATGGGGCGGAATCGCGCGGCGAAGTCCCACCACACGTCGCCGAGCCGTCGACGCACCGCTTCGGGCAGGCTCGAGAACCGGCGGCGGGCTCCATCGACGAGGGCGCCGCCGAGCCGCGGCGCCTGTGGTGCGACCGCCTGCCCGTAGATGACCCCGGCGATGGTGAGCCAGGCGAGCGGCAGCAGGATGATGCCGCCGGCCTCGCCCAGCAGCCACTCGACCGCCTCCCAGAGCCACGCCACGGGTTCGACCTGGCTGGTGACCCAGGCTCGCACATCGGCGAGCCAGACCATCGCCTGCCGCGACTGCACCCACGCCGACACTTGGCCGAGCGCCTCCGAGATCAGGATCACGGTGAAGAAGACCCAGACCGCCTCGAGGTAGGCCGCTCCGATCGCCGACCATTTCGGCAGCCGCGTGCGGAACCGGTTCCACGCCCATCGGCCGGCGAAGGCAAGCACGATGAGCGCGACCGTGGCCGGCTCGAACATCAGCTTGTCGATGGTGCCCTCGGTGGAGACGGTCTCACCCGCGAAGATCGCCACGGTGTTGATGCCCTGCTGCACCTCGAGCGCACGGGCGAGGTAGGCGAACCAGTCGTCGCGAAGGTAGCCCCAAGCCGCGTAGAAGGCGAAGAACGGCAGGATGCCGCCGAGCACGGCGTCGACGAAGGCGCGCCGTCGTGCCCCGGCATCGCCGGGAAGTGGTGCGATGGCTCCGAGCCGGTTCATCCCGTCACGCAGCACGAGGAACATCGCGACGAAGCTCACGAGCCGGGCGAGGATCGCGAGCGGCAGTAACAGCGTGCCGCCGAGCGCGGAGTACGCCCCGACGAAGCCCGCCAGTTCGATGACGAGGTACCGGGCGAGGATGCCCCCGAGGAACCACGCGAGCAGCGCCGGCCAGTGGGCCAGCAGCAATCGGCCGGTCATCGCGATCACGGTGAGCACGAGACCACGGTATCGGTTGCGCACAACGCGGCGTGGCGGCATCCGCTCGCCGACTGTGGCGACCCGCCAATGATGGATGATCGACGACGAATCGGGCCTACAGTCGTGGACTATGCACATGTTCTTCCGCACGCTGCTCCACGTGTTGTTCCTCTCGCGCCGCAAGCACGATCTCGGGCACTACGACATCGCGCGCACGAACTTCATCACCCTGCCGACCGACCTCGACATCAACCGCCACATGAACAACGGCGTGTACTTCTCGATCATGGATGTCGCGCGTTTCGACATGCTCGTGCGCAACGGGGTCTGGCGCATCATGCGCGAGAAGGGCTGGTACCCCGTCGTCGCGAGCGAGACGATCACGTTCCGCAAGTCGCTGAACCTCTGGCAGCGGTTCACGATCGAGTCGCGCATCCTCGGCTTCGACGAGAAGGCCGTCTATGTCGAGCAGCGCTTCGTGCGGCCGGGCCCAGATGGCGTGCCCGAGGTCTTCGCCCAGGGCTTCATCCGTGGGCGGTTCCTGCGCAAGTCGGGCGGCATCGTGCCCGTGCCCGAGCTCATCGAGGCGTTCGGCACCGTCGAGGGCGAGGGCCTGCCCGAGTGGATCGAGCGTTGGGGAGCGGATGTCGCGCTGCCCGCGACGCGCGCCGAGGCGCCGTCGGTCTGGCGCTGACCGCACCGAGCCGTGGCTACGCGAGCCGACTGAATCGCGCTCAGCGCCGCGCCGCGTCGGGCACGTTGAGGCTGCGGTAGTGCTCGGAGAACGCCGGATAGTAGTGATCCCACTCGGGCAGGGCCATGCCCCTGCGAGCCGCGCTGAGGCGGTCGAGGTAGTAGTCCCAGCCGGGGCCGATGCTCGGGGCATCCGCTGCCCTGTTCAATCGCTGGCCGAGGGTGAGCGTCGTCAGGCCGCCGCCCTCGACGAGGTGGCAGAAGACGCGCCACGCGTTGTCGCCCGAACCGGCATCGGCGGTGAAGCGATACGGCGGCGTGCACTCGAGGATGCTCACGTTCTCCCACTCAGCGTCGGGCTCGGCCGACATGATGAAGCGCACGCCGCCCGTGGCGGGGCTGCCGGTGTAGGTGCCGATCCACGACTGCATCGCGGTGGGATTCGTGAGGCTGAACCAGACGTCGACGATCGGCGCATGGAACAAGCGGTCGAACTGCAGGTACAGGCCGTCAGGCTTCAACGCATAGTGTCCGGTCGGCTTCGCGATCATCTTCGACCCCCGCTCGTCGTGCTCTTCAGGCTAATGCGGTCGGCCTGCTTTCACTAGAGCTTCACGCGAGCGATCGGGCTCATTAGAGTGGCGCCATGGGTTGCGGGAGAGCGTGTCGCCGCTCCTGATCAGACCCGAGTGAGGCGGGGGCGAATGCAGATACCGAAGCCATCGGATGCCGCCAAGGAGCGGTTCACGTCGTCGATGCCCGATGACCCGCGCGTCGTCGTGAAGCCCATGTTCGGCAACCTCGGCGCGTTCGTGAACGGCAACATGTTCGCGGGTCTCTTCGGCGACCGTATCGGCGTGCGAGCGCTCGACGAGGGGGTTCGGTCGCCCGCGAAGATCAGGCGCCGGGTGCCGCGTCGTCGTACGTGTCTCGCGCGGCCGTGATCGCCTCGTGGTTCGCGGCGGCCCATCCGACGAGGCCGAGCACGGGCGCCGCGAGCGAGCGGCCGAGGTCGGTCGCCGCGTATTCGACGCGCGGCGGGATCTCGGGGTAGGCAGTGCGCGAGACGAGTCCGTCTCGTTCGAGGTTGCGGAGGGTCTGCGTGAGCATGCGGTGCGAGATGCCGTCGACCTTGCGCTGCAGTTCGGTGAAGCGCAGCGAGCGGTCGTCGAGCAAGCCCACCACGAGCAGGCTCCACTTGTCTCCGACGCGCGAGAGCACGTCGCGGATCACGCCGCTCGCCGGCTCGTCGCTGCTGCACGTCGACGCCGACGCCAAAGGGTGATCGGCGAATCGGGGTGCTGCGGCATCCGTCGTGGTCATCGTCTCGCTCGTCTCGCTCTCTCCAATACGCACCTCGAGGTGCGTGACGCACGATGAAGTGCCGGGGACCCGTCGGTTATAGTCACCGATCGTGCGTCACGCACTCATCGTAACCGACCCTCTGGAGAATCACATGATCATCGCACTGTGGATCGTCACCGCCCTGCTCGCCCTCGCCTTCCTCGCCGCCGGCACGATGAAGACGTTGACGCCTCGCGAGAAGCTGATCCCGAAGCAGCCGTACATGGAGGACCTCAGCAATGGCCAGGCGCGTGTCATCGGCATCCTCGAGTTCCTCGGCGCGCTCGGCCTCGTGCTGCCCGCCGCGACCGGCATCCTGCCGTGGCTCACGCCCGTGGCCGCGTTCGCGCTCGTGCTCACGATGGGTGCCGCGTCTGCGCTGCACCTGAAGCGCAAGGAGTCGCCGATCGTGAACATCGTGCTCGGCGTTGTCGCGCTCGCCGTGGGCATCGGGTGGGTCGCGCTCGGCTGAGGCCGCTCGCGCTCCCGCTCGCGAAATGCAGGAGATCCCGCGTCAGAGGCGCGTATGCGGGCCTATGACCGCGAATCTCCTGCGGTTCAGCTTTCGGCTGCGCCACCTGCCATTCCGCGGCCCAAGAAGGCTTCCGTCACTCGCTTGGCCAGATCATCTTCGGTCATCGTGGTGTCAGCCTCGATGGCGTGCAGTTCGAGACGTTTCGCTTCCTCGTGGAGTCGTTTCACGAAGGCTTGGTCGCGTTCGGCGATGTTGCGGCCGGCTCGCTCCGGATCACTGGTCTTCCAGATGAAGCCTTCGCCGGGCGTGGCACGACTCTCGATCGCGGCCCGGCGGAATTCGGGCGTGGGGAGGAGCCAAACCGCGTGACTGGACACGGTGAGGAGCGGCTTCACGAGGTGTGGCAACAGCCGGAAACCCTCGACGATGACACGAGGTTCCGGAGGCAGGCGAAGGAGGTCTTCGATGATCAGCCCGAAGCCCTCACCGCGAAACCAGTGGAAAGTCTCAAGCATGGTGTCCGGAGGCCGGTTCACCCATCGCTCGTCCATGTCCATGGCCATGAACTGATGAAGGAACGGGGCTTCTTCGGGTGTGGTCCGGCGAGCGTGCTCCGACATCACGTCGTCGGTCGCGTAGAGACGCCACCCGTACTGATCCGCCAAGCGGCGGGCAATCGTCGACTTGCCTGCACCACTCCCGCCACCGATCCAGTAGACGTGCCGCAGCTGTTCACGCAGCTCGGCGGCGTCGGCAGCCGCTTCGTAGCGTTCGAATCGCATCCTTCTCCTGTCTGAGATCTCAGAGCACGGATGCCTCGAGCACGGCCATCGCCGCATTGTGTCCGCCGATGCCGCTCACCGCGCCGCCGCGTACGGCGCCCGCCCCGCAGACGAGGATCCGCGGATGCCGCGTCGCCACGCCCCAGCGCTCGGCGGGCGTGTCGAGGGGCGCGCCGTCTTCGGCCCAGGGCCACGAGAGCGGGCCGTGGAAGATGTTGCCGCCCGGCATGCGCAGGGCCTCCTCGAGGTCGAGGGTGGTCTTCGTCTCGATGCAGGGGCGGCCCGCGGCATCCGTCGCGATCACGTCTTCGATGGGTTCGGCGAGCACGGAGTTGAGCGAGGCGAGCACCGCCGCCTGCAATTGCGCGCGCAGCTCGTCGTTGCCGAAGCGCTCGAGCAGTCGATGGGGCACGTGCAGCCCGAACACCGTGAGGGTGTGAGCGCCGGTGGCCGCGAGCTCGGGCGAGAGGATCGACGGGTCGCTCAACGTGTGGCAGTAGATCTCGCACGGCAGCGGCGATGGGATCGCACCGCGCGCAGCCGTCGCGTAGGCGGCGTCGAGCTGTGACTCGAGTTCGTTGATGTGGAACGTGCCGGCGAACGCGACCTCAGGAGCGACGCTCGCGTCGCGCAGGCGCGGCAGGCGGTTGAGCAACAGGTTGACCTTCACCTGCGCGCCCTCGGGCTCGGCGGCGAGCCGAAGCCGTTCGCGGACGACGGGCGGGACGTCGAGCTTCGAGTCGTGCGTGAACGGCGGCCGGTCACGAGGTGCGATCGAGCCGGATGCCTCGCGCGCGGCGTGCGCCGCGGCATCCGCCGCTCCGGCCGTGAGCAGCCGCTCGAGCACCGCGGGCGCGACGTTCGAGAGCACGATCCCCGCGGTCGCCTCATGCTCGGTGCCTTCGAGGCGACACCGCACTCGACCGCCGGGATCGACGGCGAGCACTTCGGCGCCCGTGACGAGTTCGGCGCCGGCGTCTCGAGCGGCCCGGGCGAGCTCACCGCTGACGGCGCCCATGCCGCCGACGGGCACGTCCCAATCGCCGGTGCCGCCGCCGATCACGTGGTAGAGGAAGCACCGGTTGGCGTCGAGCGCCGGGTCGTCGAGGCTCGTGAACGTGCCGATGAGGCCGTCGGTCGCGACGACGCCGCGCACGAGGTCGTTCTCGAAACGCGCCTCGATCGTCTCGCCGAGCGGTCGCTCGACGAACGATCCCCACACGCGATCGTCGCCGATGAGGGCGCGCGCCTCGGCGCGCGTGGGCAACGGTTCGGTGAGCGTCGGGAAGATGCGCTCGGCGAGGTGCGCGGTTTCGGCGTAGAACGCGTTCCAGGCGTCGGCGTCGTTCTCTGCCTCGATGCCGGCGAACGCGGCGGCGGATGCCTCGGCGCCGGCTTCCCGGTCGATCAGCAGCCCGCGCGACGGATCGGCCGGGTCGGGCGTGTACGACGAATAGCGCCGGCGCACGAGCTGAACGTCGAGCCCGAGATCGTCGACGATGCGCTGCGGCAACAGGCTCACGAGGTACGAATAGCGCGAAAGCCGCGCGTCGACCCCGTCGAACGCCTCGGCCGAGACGGCCGCGCCGCCGAGGTGGTCCTCGCGCTCGAGCAGGAGCACGCGCTTGCCGGCGCTGGCGAGGTAGGCGGCGGCGGTGAGACCGTTGTGGCCGCCGCCGATGATCACGACGTCGTGGGGGTGGGGCATCCAATGAGCGTAACGAGCGGATGCGGCATCCGCCGGGCCCTGTTTCAGAATTCAGGAGCGGGCTCGGCGTGGCGTGCCGAGGCCCCGGCGTGTCGCAGTCGAAACGCCGGGGCCTTCCTGAATTGTGCGAATTGTGGACGTCAGCTCGCGCGGCGCATCGACCGCACGCCCACGAGCACGCCGATCGCGCACGTCGCCGCCGCGGCGAGGATGCCGCCGAGCACCGCTGGGGCACCGAAGTCGCCCGCGAGCAGTGCGCGCTCGGCGCCGACGAGGTAGCTGAGCGGGTTGACGGCCGCGGCGACCTGCATCCAGTCGGGGCCGTCCTCGAGCGGCAGCAGCATGCCCGAGAGGATCATCAGCGGGAACAGCAGCGTCTGGTGCACCATCCAGAACATCCAGTCTCGGTTGCGGCACGCGAGGGCGAGCGAGTAGCTCAGCGCACCGAAGCCGATGCCGAACACCGCGAGCACCGCGAGGCCGGAGACGAGCCCGAGCGGGTCGACGCTGAAGCCGAACGGCACTGCGACGAGCACGACGATCGTGCCCTGGATCACGAGCGGCACGACCTCCTTCAGGGCGCGGCCGACGAGGAGCGCGCTGCGCGAGAGCGGCGCCACGAGCGTGCGCTCGTGCGAACCGGTCTGCATCTCGAAGAGGAGGTTCGCGCCGGTCGAGGCCGTGCCGAACAGCGCGACCATCACGAGGATGCCGGGCACGAACCACTGCAGTGTGCCCGCGACGTCGCCGCCCGCGGCACCGACGAGCAGCGGCCCGAAGAGTCCGAGGAAGACGAGCGGCTGCACGAGGCTGAACATGACGCTGAACGGGTCGCGCGCAAGCGGACGGGACTCGCGCACGAAGACGCTCGCGGTGTCGCGCACGAATCCGGTCGGGCGAGCGGATGCCGCGTGGCGGTCGGTCGCGGCGGGTGCCGAACCGGCGGTCGAGGTGATCGTGTTCATGGGAATGCTCCTTTGGGATTCGAGATGCAGGAACTTCTGCCGCACCTGCGGCGTGTTGCCCCTCGTCAGGCGAGCCGGACGGCGTTTCTTCCTGCAGGGTCGTGCGGGTGAACGAGTGAGGGGTGCAGTCGGGTCAGACGGCGACGGGCTCGGCGGCGTCGGATGCCTCGGCGTGCGCCGCCTCCTCGCGGAGGCTGCGGCCCGTGAGCGCAAGGAACACGTCGTCGAGCGTGGGCTGCCGGTGCGTGGCCGCCACCACGTCGAGGCCCGCGTCGCCGAGGTCGCGGATGAAGCGGGGCAGCGCGCGGTCCCCGCCGCGAGCCGTGACGGTCACGACCCGGCCCGAGGTGTCGCCGCCGATGCGGGCCGCGGCGGCTGCGGCATCCGTCGCCCCTTCGAACTCGAGGGTGATCCGGTCGCCTGCGAGTGACTCCTTCAGCGCCCACGCCGTGTCGTCGGCGATGACCGCGCCGTGGTCCATCACCATGACGCGCTCGGCGAGCTGGTCGGCCTCGTCGAGGTAGTGCGTCGTGAGGAAGATCGTCGTGCCGGTCTGCCGGCGCAGCTCGACGATGTGCTCCCAGAGGTTGGCGCGGCTGTGCGGGTCGAGGCCCGTCGACGGCTCGTCGAGGAAGAGCAACTCGGGCCGGTGGATGAGTCCGACAGCGATGTCGAGCCGGCGCTTCTGGCCGCCAGAGAGCGACTGCACCGTGCGGTTCGCCGACTGCTCGAGCTCGAGCGACTCGATGAGCTCGTCGGCCCGCGCGCGGGTCTCGCGGCGGCCCATTCCGTAGAACGAGCCCTGCGCGTGCAGCTCGTCGCGCACGCGCTGGGTGTGCCCGCCGGAATTGCCCTGGCCGACATAGCCGATCCGGCGCCGAACACCGGCAGGATCGCGGCGGATGTCGCAGCCCGCGACCGTCGCTTCGCCCTCGGTGGGCGGCAGCAGGGTCGTGAGCATGCGGAGCGTCGTCGACTTGCCGGCGCCGTTCGGGCCGAGGAAGGCGACGAGCTCGCCGTCGGCCACATCGAGGTCGACGGAGCGGACGGCCTCGACGGTCTGCCCCTTGGAGCGGAACGTCTTCGTGAGGCCTCGGGCGGTGATCATCTGGTTGTGGTTCGTCATATCGACAGTCTTTCGAGGCATCCGGACACTTTCTGTCCTTATTGGGAAGAGAATGAAGACATGGCCGCAACCACCTCGAGAGCCCTCGAACTCCTCTCCCTGCTCCAGAGCCACCGGCACTGGTCGGCACGCGAGCTCGTCGACCGGCTCGGCGTCTCGGATCGCACTCTGCGCCGCGACGTCGAGCGGCTGCGCGAGCTCGGCTACGGCATCGAGTCGGCTCGCGGCAGTGCCGGGGGATACCGGCTCGAGGCCGGCACGGGCATGCCGCCGCTGCTCCTGACCGACGACGAGGGCGTGGCGATCGCGGTGGGACTGCGCTCCCAGGCGACGGCGGGCCTCCGCGGCGCCGAGCACACCACGCTCAGCGCGCTCGCCAAGATCGAGCAGGTGTTGCCGCCCGCGCTGCGCCGCCGCATCGACGCCCTGCAATCGCACGCGACGGTCGGGGCCGGCGGGCGGGGAGCATCCGGACGCCCCGTTCCCGAGATCGACGCCGAACTGCTCGGGCTCCTCGCGCTCGGCTGCCGCGACTCCGAACGGCTGCGCTTCAGGTACACGGATGCCGCGGGCGAGGTGTCATCGCGTGTCGTCGAGCCGTACCGGCTCGTGCCCGTGGCGCGCCGCTGGTACCTCCTCGCCTGGGACCGCGAGCGCGACGACTGGCGCACGTTCCGGCTCGACCGGGTGAGCGAGGTGTTCCCGACGCGCGTGCACTTCGAGCCACGCGCGCTGACCGACGAAGCGGCGCGGGATCGCGTCGAGGCCGCGCTGCGCTGGCGCGAGCGGAGCTTGAAGGCCACGGTCATCGTCGACCTGCCGCACCCTGAATTCGCCGACTACCTCGGATGGTACGGGCGCGATGTGACGGCGCACGGCGCGACCCAGAGCGCCTGGCCGCTCGAGGCCGACTCGCTCGAGAACCTCATGATGGGGCTCATGTGGATGCCCCGCGGCGTGCCCTATCGCGTGGAGGGGCCGCCCGAGGTGCTCGAGTTCCTCGCGGTGCAGGCCGAGCGGTTCGCGGCGGCTGCTCGCTCCGCGTGAGCGGCTACTCGCTCCGCGTGAGCGTGCCGATCTCGGAACCCGCTCGGTCGAAGAAGGTGATCGTGTCGCCGTCGACGGTGGCGGTGGCGTGCTGATTCAGCCAGTCGTCGATGCCGGGGAGGCATCCTCTCTCCGTCAACGAGTGGAATCCGAAGTCGAGCGTGTCGGCTTCGATCCACCAGAGACCGTTGAAGAAGTTGCAGCCGTCACTGCCGTTGTACGTGCCGTCGGCGGAGATCACGATCGAGGGCTCGCCCTCGGTATCGGCCGTGCCCCAGGTGCCGAAGAAGGCTTCGGCATCGCCCGAGGGGACTGTGGCCGGATCGACATCGCTCGCACGGTCGAGCGTGCCGATCTCGGTGCCGTCGACGTCGAGGATCGTCAGCACGTCGCCGTCGACGGTGCCCGAGGCGAGACCGGAAAGCCAGGTGTCGAATGACTCGGGGGACTCGGGGCTGCACACCATCCCCGGGGATACGACGTCATGGAACGCGATCGTGCCGTCGTCGTCGCTCCACGACCCGTGGAGCCTGTTGCAGCTGTCGGATCCGGTGAGGGTGCCATCGGCCGCGAGGTTGAGCGATGGCTCGATCACCCACCCGGTGGTCATCCCGGTGGGATTGCCCCAGGCTCCGACGGCATCGGATGCCTCGGCAACGGGCGCGCCGCCCGCAGTCGCGCCCGCGCACCCCGCGAGCAGAGCGGTGGCAGCGAGGACCAGTGCGCCGATCAGCGCCGAACGCGTCGCGGTTCGAGCCGTGTCGTGGTCATACGCCCGTGTCATGCTCCTCATAGTCGTCTCCATCCCGAGGGTGTCCCTACCCTTTGAGACGAACGGGCAGCGGGAAACGTTGGGTGCGCCGGCCGGGCGTCCATGACGACCGACACGTCGGGGCCGAGTCCATACCCGAGTAGTGCTCGGGTAGGATCAGGGTATGACCAAGTTGAGCGTCAGTCTCCCGCCCGCCGACGTGGCCTTCATCGACTCGATCGCCGTGCGGTTCGACGGCAATCGTTCTGCTGCCATCCACGACCTCGTGCGTCTCGGGCGCGAGCTCGCCGCCGCCGATGACTACGCCGCAGCCTTCGACGAATGGGAGTCGTCGGGCGACGCTGCTGCGTGGGAGTCCGCGACGGCCGACGGGCTCTCGGAGTGAGGCGCGGCGACGTCGTCATCGTCTCACTCGATCCCGCACTGCCTGCCGAGGCTTCGAAGGCCCGGCCGTGCGTGCTCGTGAGCAATGACGGCGCGAACACCATGGCGAGTCGGCTCGGTCGCGGGGTGGTGACCATCGTTCCGCTCACCTCGAACGTCGCACGTGTGTTCAACGGCTTCGAGACCCTGGTCTCCGAGCGCGACGAACTCGCGACCATGGGTCTTGGTGCGCCGTCCAAGGCGCAGGCCGCGCAGCTTCGCGCCGTCTCGGTCGAACGCGTTCGCGGCACCATCGGGCGATGTCCTGCACGTGTTCTCGATGCGATCGACGACGCGATCAGGTTCCATCTGTCGCTGTAGCGCAGTTGAGACTCCGAGAGACGAGCGCCGCTCACTCGGTGCGCGGCAGCGTGCCGATCTGCGCACCGGATGCGTCGAGCACGGTCATCGTCTCGTCGGCGATGGTCGCCGCGGCGAGTTCCGAGAGCCAGGTGTCGACGCCTTCGCAGAACATGCGGGTCGTCGCGACGTGCTCGAACGTGACCGTGGTGCCGTCCATGCTCCAGCCGCCGGTGAGACGGTTGCAGCCGTCGGTGCCGGTGAGTGTGCCGTCGGCGGCGAGCACGATCGACGGCTCGGTGGTTGCCGTCGGGTCGCCCCACGTGCCGATCGGGTCGGGCGCCGCTCCGGGGCCCGCGTTCGTCGCGCACCCCACGAGCGTGAGCGTCGCCGCGACGAGCAACGCACCGGTCAGAGCCGAGAACCGCAGCATCTGTGCCATGGCGTCAGCGTAACGCTGCGGCGCGATCGGCGGCCGGTGCTCGCCGTCGCGAGCCCGGAGCGCCGCAGGTCGGCGGCGGCGCGTTAGGTGCCTGCAGCGCCAGCCGGGGCCTCCACGACGACGGACACGTCGGGGCCGAGTCCGTACCCGCCGCCGCCGGTGCCGCCGCCGTTCGACGGGCAGCCGGTGAGGGTCAGGACGGCGACCGCTGCGACGACGATCCCGCCGACACGTGTCGTGGAACGAGACATCCGTGCCATGGCCACAGTCTATTCCGAGGATCGCTCAGCTGCGCCTGGGAGCCGCGTCTGCGCGGGCAGCCCTGGCCAGGGCGTCGCGACAGGCGACCACGGCCGGCCGCGTCGCCGCCGCGAGCCGCGTGGAGCTGAACACCTCGCGCTGCGGATGCCCCGGCAGGTCGATGAGGGCCACGTTCGGCACCTCGCCCGCCCAGACGAGATCGGGCAGGAGCCCGACGGCGTTGCCTGAGCGGATGAGGCGGATGTGCGCCATGAGGTCGGCCGTCTCGAACCGCACGTCGGGCTCGAAGCCGGCTTCACGGCAGAGTTGCTCGGCCCACTCGCGAGAGGCTGTTCCGGCGGGCTCGAGCACCCAAGGGAGGTCGGATGCCGCGGCGAGGGGACTCCCGGAATCCGGGGTGGCCTCGATACGAGTCGCCTGCGGCGGCGCTACTCGACCACCGGAGGCGGCATCAGGCGGCAGCGCGAGCCGGATCACGTCGGCGGCGAGGTGCACGCGGTCGAGGTCGTCGCGGTGGGCGCGCGTGTGGCCGGGGTATTGCTCGGCGATCACGAGGTCGAAGTCGCGCGCCGCGACGTCGAAGAGGGCGAGCTCGGGCTCGCGCTCGGTGACCTCGACGCGCAGGTCGGGATGCTCCGCACGAAGCAGCGTGAGGGCCTGCGGCACGATCGCGTGGGCCGCCGACTGGAACACCGCGATGCGCACCGTGCCGCCGACGGTCGTGAGCGAGCGCGCGACATCCGACTCCGCCTCCTCGAGGCGATCGAGCACCGCACGGGCGTGCTCGACGAGAACTTCGGCCTGCGGGGTCAGCTGCACCCTGCGACCGACCTGCACGAGCAGCGGCACCCCCGCCTCGCGCTCGAGCTGACTGAGCTGCTGCGACACTGAGGACGGGCTGTACGAGAGCGCCTCGGCGACCGCCGCGAGGGTGCCGCGCTGGCTGAGTTCGACGAGCAGGCGCAAGCGGCGCACATCGAGCATGACGGCCTCCAGGCGACAGTCGATACATCGGTTCCTCTGAACAGTATCCTTCGGATTCATTCGCTGTACCGAACGGATGCATCGGCGCACACTTATCTCAAGCGGCGCGCGGCCCCCGGCGCGCCAGAAGCAAAGGACACTAGCCTCGTGACCATGTCGAACGCTGCCACGGACGCACGACCGAGCACCGATCACGTCGTCGCCCTCGTGCGACGCTGGCTTGCCGAGAGCGCCGAGTATCCCGCAGAGCCCGCCGCCGAGCGTCTCGCCGGCGTGCTGAAAGACCCGCGCGGCCTCGACTTCACCGTCGGATTCGTCGACGGCGTCATGCGGCCCGAAGACGTCGGCGTGGCCGGCCGAAACCTCGAGCAGGTCGCGAGGCTCACGCCGCGGTTCCTGCCTTGGTACCTGCGCGCTGCGATCCGGCTCGGCGGATTCGTCGCGCCGGCGTTCCCGTGGATCGTCATCCCGATCGCGCGTCGCGTGCTGCGCAGCATGGTCGGCCACCTCGTGCTCGACGCGACGCCCGAGAAGCTCGGCCCCGCGATCGCCTCGCTGCGCGAGAACGGCAACCGCTTGAACCTCAACCTCCTCGGCGAGGCCGTGCTCGGCGAAGACGAGGCCGCCCGCCGCTTGCGCGGCACCTACGAGTTCCTCGCCCGAGACGACGTGGACTACGTGTCGATCAAGGTCTCGAGCGTCGTGAGCCAGCTCTCGATGTGGTCGTTCGACGAAGCCGTCGAGAAGGTCGTCGAGAAGCTCACCCCGCTCTACGAGCTCGCCGCGAAGAGCCCGTCGCCCAAGTTCATCAACCTCGACATGGAGGAGTACCGCGACCTCGACCTCACGATCGCGGTGTTCAAGACCCTGCTCGACAAGCCGCAGTTGCGCGGCCTCGAAGCGGGCATCGTGCTGCAGACCTACCTGCCCGACGCGCTCGGCGCGATGCAGGACCTCACCGCATGGGCGACGGCCCGCCGCGCCGCCGGCGGCGCACCGATCAAGGTGCGGGTCGTGAAGGGCGCGAACCTCGCGATGGAGCACGTCGACGCCGCGATCCACGGCTGGCCCGTCGCGACGTACGGCACCAAGCAGGACTCCGACACGAACTACAAGCGGGTGCTCCGCTGGTCGATGACGCCCGAACGCACTCACGCGGTCAAGCTCGGCGTCGCCGGCCACAATCTCTTCGACGTCGCCGACGCCTGGCTCACCGCGAAGTATCGCGGCGTCGACGATCGCGTCGAGTTCGAGATGCTCCTCGGCATGGCGACCGGCCAGGCGGAAGCGGTGCGCGCCACCGTCGGCAACCTGCTGCTCTACACGCCCGTCGTGAACCCCGCGGAGTTCGACGTGGCGATCGCCTACCTGATCCGCCGCCTCGAAGAGAACGCGAGCGACGACAACTTCATGTCGGCCGTGTTCGAGCTCGCCGGCGACGAGCGGCTCTTCGAGCGTGAGCAGGCACGCTACCTCCGCTCGGTCGAAGCGCTCGAAGCGGATGCCGCGAACCCGGCCGCGCCCACGCCGAATCGCACCCAGAACCGCCGCACCGAGTGGAGCGAGGAGTCGCTCGCCGCGGCGATGGCGATTCCCGACGCTCCCGCTCCGGGCACCGAGCACGAAGACGAGTCGCTCACGAGCGTCGTGCTCAACCTCGTGCGCGGCTCCGACGGCATCGACGGCATCGAGCTGGCGGATGCCGCGGCATCCGCTGCTCCCTCGGCGCCGGGCACGCCGGGCGCGCCCATGGGCCCGGGCGCGACTCCCGGCTTCCGCAACGAACCCGACACCGACCCGGCGATCGCCGCGAACCGCGACTGGGGACGCCGCATCCTCGCCCGCGTGCCCGGATCGCGTGTCGGCATGGACACGGTCGCCGCGGCCCGCGTCGACGACCCCGAGACCCTCGACTCCATCATCGGTTCCGTGCACGCCCGCGGTGCCGCGTGGGGCAGGCTGCCCGGCGCCGAACGCGCCGCCGTGCTGCATCGCGCGGGCATCGCGCTCGCCGCGAACCGCGACCGCCTCATCGAGGCGATGGCCGCCGAGACGGGCAAGACCATCGCCGAGGCCGACCCCGAGGTGAGCGAGGCGATCGACTTCGCGCATTACTATGCCGAGCGCGCCCGCGAGCTCGACCACGTGCAGGGGGCTTCGTTCGTGCCACCGAAGCTCACCGTCGTGACGCCGCCGTGGAATTTCCCGGTCGCCATACCGGCCGGCGGTGTGCTCGCCGCGCTCGCCGCAGGTTCGGGCGTCATCATCAAGCCCGCGAAGCTCGCCCAGCGCTCCGGCGCCGTCATGGTCGAGGCGCTCTGGGAGGCCGGCGTGCCGCGCCACCTCCTCGCCCTCGTCGACCTCGCCAACCACGACCTCGGCAAGCAACTCGTCTCGGCGCCCGAGGTCGACCGCGTCATCCTCACGGGCGCGTACGAGACCGCGCAGCTGTTCCGCTCGTTCCGGAAAGACCTCCCGCTCCTCGCCGAGACGAGCGGCAAGAACGCGATCATCGTGACGCCGTCGGCCGACCTCGACCTCGCCGCTGCCGACGTCGTGAAGAGCGCCTTCGGACACGCGGGGCAGAAGTGCTCGGCCGCCTCGCTCGTGATCCTCGTGGGATCGGTCGCGAAGTCCGAGCGATTCCGCCGGCAGCTCGTCGACGCGACCATGTCGTTGCAGGTCGGCTGGCCCGAAGACCCGCGGAGCCAGATGGGCCCGATCATCGAGCCCGCGAACGGCAAGCTGCTGCACGCGCTCACGCAGCTCGGCATCGGCGAGGACTGGCTCGTCGAGCCGAGGCAGCTCGACGAGACGGGGCAGCTCTGGTCTCCCGGCATCCGCTCGGGCGTCGCCGCCGGCTCCTATTTCCACCTCACCGAGTTCTTCGGCCCGGTGCTCGGCGTCATGCACGCTCGGAACCTCGACGAGGCGATCCGCATGCAGAACGCCGTCGACTACGGGCTCACCGCGGGCCTGCACTCGCTCGATCCCGCCGAGCTCGCCACCTGGCTCGATCGCGTCGAGGCCGGCAACCTCTACGTGAACCGCGGCACCACCGGTGCGATCGTGCAGCGCCAGCCGTTCGGCGGCTGGAAGCGCTCGTCGGTCGGCGCCGGCGCGAAGGCGGGCGGCCCGAACTACCTGTTCGGTCTCGGCGAGTGGGTGCCCGAGCACGGCCCCGCGAGCTCCACGCTGCACCTGCGCGGACTCGAGAAGCGCGTCACCGAGATCATCGAGGCCTCGCAGCCGGCGCTCGGCTACGAGGAGTTCGACCTGCTGCGCCGCTCTGCCCTCTCCGACGAGCTCGCGTGGGCCGAGGAGTACGGCGTCGTGAAGGACGTCTCGGGCGTCGAGGTCGAGCGGAACCTGTTCCGCTACCGCCCGCTGCCCGTCACGATCCGCATCGGCGAGCAGGCGACCCTCGCCGAGGGGCTCCGCGTCATCGCCGCCGGCGTGCTCGCGAAGGCGCCGCTCACGGTGTCGACGGCGATCGACCTGCCGAAGGGCGTGCGCAACGTGCTCGCCGCGCGTGACGTGCGCATCGTCCGCGAGAAGGATGCCGGATGGCTCGCGCGCGCCGCGAAGGGCGGCATCACCACGACACGCGTGCGGCTCGTCGGCGGCGGCGCCCCGGCACTCACCGAAGCGCTCGGCGGAAGCCCGGATGTCGCGGTGTGGTCGCACGCCGTGACGCCCTCGGGCCGCGTGGAGCTGCTGCCGTTCCTGCGCGAGCAGGCCGTCTCGATCACGAACCACCGCTTCGGCAACCCGAGTTCGCTCTCGGCGGGCGTGATCTAGGGGCTACTTCGAGCGATCGACCACGCGCACCGTGCGGCCCCGGTTGCGACGGCGGATGCGGCGGGGCGCGCGTCCGCCGAGGAACGAGCGTGCTGCGTCGACGATGAATCCCCGGCGCAAGGCTTCTCGGCCGATGAGCATGCGGAAGCCCATCTCGTCACGGTTCGTGAGTGTCACCTCGGCGGTGATGGCGCGTCCTCGAAGCACGACCTCCATGAGCACGACGATGCGCTCCTCAGTGTGGCCCGAGGAGCTGCGCACCTTTCGGCGGTCGTGGATCGGCAGCTCCACCACGACGGCGTCGTCGCCGGTGTCCTGCCATGGGTGGATGCCGAATCGCACCATCGACGTGCCGTCATGCTGCGCCTCCTCCACGTCGAAGGCGTGCAACGACGAGGTTCGTGCGCCGGTGTCGAGCTTGGCTTTGATCCACGGCACCCCTGCATCGGGCAGACTTACCCACTCGCGCCATCCGACGATGGTGTTTGAATGGGGAGTCTCGTTCACCCGACCATCTTCGCAGGGGTACAACTGATGAAACTGGCGATCCTCTCGCGCGCCCCGCAGGCGTACTCGACGCAGCGACTCCGGGCGGCCGCGGAACAACGCGGACACCAGGTGAGAGTGCTCGACACCCTGCGCTTCGCGATCGACCTGTCGGGGCCCGAGCCCGACCTGCAGTACCGCGGGCGGCCGCTCTCCGACTACGACGCGGTGCTGCCGAGGATCGGCAACTCGGTCACCTACTACGGCACGGCGGTGGTGCGGCAGTTCGAGCAGATGGACGTCTTCACGCCGAACACGGCGAACGGCATCACGAACTCGCGTGACAAGCTGCGCGCCAACCAGATCCTGTCCCGTCACAACATCGGCATGCCGGCGACGGCCTTCGTGCGGAACCGCGCCGATGTACGACCCGCGATCGAGCGGGTGGGCGGTGCGCCGGTCGTCATCAAGCTGCTCGAGGGAACACAGGGCATCGGCGTCATCCTCGCGCCCGAGGTCAAGGTCGCCGAGGCGATCATCGAGACCCTGCACTCGACGAAGCAGAACGTGCTCATCCAGCGGTTCATCAAGGAGAGCCGCGGCCGCGACATCCGTGCCCTCGTCGTCGGCGATCGCGTGGTCGCGGCGATGCGCCGGAGCGCGATCGGCGACGAGTTCCGCTCGAACGTGCACCGCGGCGGCACGGTGGAGTCCGTCGAGCTGACGCCCGAATTCGAGCAGGCAGCCGTGCGCTCGGCCCAGATCATGGGACTCAGGGTCGCCGGCGTCGACATGCTCGAGGGCGACGAGGGCCCGCTCGTGATGGAGGTGAACTCCTCCCCAGGCCTCGAAGGCATCGAGACCGCGACGAAGCTCGATGTGGCCGGCGCGATCGTCGACCACATCGCGAACCAGGTCGCCTTCCCCGAGATCGACGTGCGGCAGCGCCTCACCGTCTCGACGGGTTACGGCGTGGCCGAGCTCGTCGTGCACGGCGGCGCCGACCTGGTGGGCACGACCCTCGGCGACTCGGGGCTCTCGGAGCGCGACATCACCGTGCTCACGCTGCACCGTGGCACGAGCGTCATCCCGAACCCGCGCCGCAGCGTCGAGCTGCAGGCCGAAGACCGGCTGCTGTGCTTCGGCAAGCTCGAGGAGATGCGTTCGATGATCCCCGAGCGGCGACGCCGGCGCGCGAAGGTGCGCAAGCTGCCGAAACAACCCATTCCCGAGAGCTGAGAACCGAGAACCGAGAACCGAGACCAGGTCGGCGCGATCAGCCTCGCTGAGCGGGGAGCCCCAGGGCTGAACGCACGATCGCGAGCGCCTCGTCGGCGTCGACCCCGAGCCGGGCGATGTGATCGGCGTAGGCGGATGCCGCGAGCTGCGCCTGCTGCCGGGTCGGGTCACCGGTCGCTGACACGAACGAGCCGTTCCGTCCTCGCGTCTCGATGACGCCGTCGTGTTCGAGCTCACGGTAGGCGCGGGCGACGGTGTTCGGGGCGAGGCCGAGCTCTTCAGCGAGCCGGCGCACCGTGGGCATCCGGCTGCCGGGCACGAGGTCTCCGCTGCGCACGGCTTCGATCACCTGCACGCGAATCTGCTCGAAGGGCGCCACCGCACTGTTCGGATCGACCTCGAGCATCGGCGCTCCTGCATCCCCGCTAGTGGCGCGGCTGATGCGATCTCTCCTGCTTGAGGCTGCCGTCGGGGTGGTAGCTGCGCCACATGCCGATCTTGCGGCCCAGGTGATACTCGCCTTCGTCGAGCAATTCGCCGGTCGCGTGCCACCGCCGCCACTCGCCGTGCTGCTCGTTGCGCACGAAGGCGCCCTCCTGCAGCGGGCCGCCGTCTTCGCGCCACCACCGCCAGTGGCCGTCGAGCGTGTCTTCGAGCCGGTTGCCGGCTGCCTTCAGCTGGCCGTTCCGGTACCAGTACCGCCAGGGGCCCTGCTGCACGCCGTGCTCGTAGCTGCCCTCGGCCGAGACCCGGCCGTCGGCGAAGTGCTCCTGCCAGTGGCCGTGCTTGCGGCCGTCTTCGTCGAGGGCGTTCGGCGCCGACTCGCTCGGCGTGCTGCTCGCGGCATCCGTCATCGTCAGTCCCGGTTGCGGTTCACGAGTCTCGACAGCACGATCGCGCTTCGGGTGTGGTCGACATTGGGGGCGATTCGCACGCGTTCGAGGGCGTCTTCGAGCGAGGTGATGTCGCGGGCGCGCATGTGCACGATCGCGTCGGCGCTGCCCGTGACCGTGCCCGCGTAGACGACTTCGGGCACGCCCTGGAGGATGCGTTGCAGTTCGTCGGGTGCGACGGTGCCCCGGCAGAACAGCTCGACATAGGCCTCGGTGCTCATGCCGTCGACGGCGGGGTCGACCTGGATCGTGAACGAGCGGATGACGCCGTCGGCGACGAGCCGGTCGACACGCCGCTTCACGGCCGACGCCGAGAGGCCCACGGACGACCCGATGTCGCCGTACCCAGCCCGGGAGTTCTGCCGCAACAGGTCGAGGATGGCGCGGTCGAGGTTGTCCATCCTCGCAGTATATGCGGATTCATTGCGTTGGAATAGCGTTGAACGCGGGTTTCCTGCGCGAGCCGTTCGAGATGGCCGAGCACGACCCGGGCCGCGCCGGTCAGACCGTGCGCATGAACGGATCGAAATCGGCGGGCATCATGCCGACCACGTCGACGGTGCTCTCGACGGGCACGAACCCGCCCTGCTCCACCGACTCCTCGATCGCGAGCAGGGTGTCGAGCACGTGGTAGCCGATCTCGCCGCTCGCGAGATGCGTGTGGCCGCCCCGCACCGCGCGGGCGAGATCGAGCGCGCCGAGGCCCCGCCCGACCATGACGCCCTCCTGCTCGATGTCGATCCACTCCTGCGCGCCGGCATCGGCGAGCGAGGCGAGCGGGCGCACGATGGCGATACGGCCGCCGAAGGTGTTGGGGTCGGGGATGACGATCGTGCCCTCGGTGCCCGAGATCTCGACGATGCCCTGCCGCAGGAGCGGGGAGTCGGTGCTGTAGAGGCTCTGGGCCTGGCCGCCCTCCTCGAAGCGGGTCAGCACCTGTACGGTCGACGGCACCTCGACCGGGAAGGACTGCCCGGCGAGCGGGCCGACCTGCACCGAGCGGATGTCGGTGCCGCGCTGCCCGAGCGCAGCGACCTCGGCGACGGGGCCGAAGACGTGCACGAGCGCCGACACGTAGTACGGGCCCATGTCGAGGAGCGGCCCGCCACCGCGCGCGTAGAGGAAGCCGGGGTTCGGGTGGAACAGCTCGGGGCCCTGCCACTGGAACGTCGTCTGGGCGAACAGTGGGCGGCCGATGTCGCCGCGGGCGATGGCACGCCGCGCCGACTGCAGCCCGGGGCCGAGCACGGTGTCGGGGGCAACGCCGATGCGCACGCCCGCCGCTGCAGCCTGGTCGAGCAGCGCTGCGGCGCTCGCCCGGTCGATGCCGATGGGCTTCTCGCTCCACACGTGCTTGCCGGCCGACACCGCGGCCGACGAGACCTCGGCGTGCACAGCGGGGATCGTGAGGTTCACGACGAGCTCGACGTCGGGGTGCGAGAGCACGGCGTCGGCATCGCCCGACGCGCGGACTCCGTGCTTCTCGGCCTGCGCCCGCGCGCGGTCGAGGTCGAGGTCGCCGACGACGTGCACCTCGAGGTCGGGGAAGCTCGTGAGGTGCTCGAGGTAGGTGTCGCTGATGTTGCCGGCGCCGATGACGCCGACGCCGACGGCGTTGCCCGCGCCCATCAGGCGGCGCTCCGCGCGGCGAGGAACTTGTGGCTCTGCGCGAGTCCGTCGTAGAGGTCGCCGTCGTAGGCGTCGTACTCGACGACCGCGAATTCGAGGGCGGATGCCGCGTCGATGGCCGCCGCGAGCGGCACCGCTCCCCGGCCGGCGGGCACCTGATCGGCCGGCGGGTAGGCCGTGACGAGCTCGGGATCGAGGCTCCCGTCTTTCACGTGCACGGCGCGCACGCGGTCGCCGAGCCGGCCGATGAGCGCGACGACGTCGACGCCTGCGCGGGCCGCCCAGTAGAGGTCGACCTCGAGCGCGACCTCGGGGTCGAGAGCGTCGGCGAGGATCTCGAGGCCGCGCCGGCCGTCGATGTCGCGGTCGAGTTCGTGCGCGTGGTTGTGATAGCCGACGCGCAGGCCGTGCGTGGCCGCCGTGGCGGCGGCCGCGTTCAGCAGGTCGGCGGTCTCCTCGATCTGCTCTCGGGTCGACCAGCGGTCGGGGTCGGTGTACGGCTCGATCACGATCGACATGCCGAGTTCGCGCGCTGCGGCGAAGACCTCGTCGTGGCTGGGCGCCGCAATCGCGGTGCCGCTGCCGTCGGGCGCGATGAACGACGGCGAGGAGAGGAACGCGTGGCCGGTGGGGGCTGCGAGCCCGTGCCGCTTGAGTGCGGCGGCGAGCTCGCCCGCGCGGCGTACGAAGTCGTAGGGCTCCACCGTGGTGTAGCCGATGTCGGCGAGGCGACCGAGCGCCTCGTCGGCGTCGCGCTCGAGGTGCTCGCGAACGGTGAAGAGCTGGATGGAGGTCGTGGGTGAGGTCGTCGATGAGGTCACCCGAACGACCTTAGCACCGAAAACCTCCGCGTGGAGGTTTTTGTTCGACGGCTTACGATGGCCGCATGGAGTCGCCGAGCGCCGACCCCGACGATCGCCGCCGGGGGTCCTACGCCAAGGGCGTCGAACGACGGCAGGAGATCCTCGACCGCGCCATCGAGGTCTTCGCCGAGCGCGGCGCCGAGGGCACCTCGCTGCGTGCGATCGGTGAGGCGATCGGCGTCTCGCACGCAGCGCTGCGCCACTACTTCGACTCTCGCGAACAGCTCCTCGTCGCCGTGTACCGCGCCGCCGAGGAGCGCACGCACATCGAAGACCCGAACCCCCCGGGAACGACCGCCGTCGGCTCGATGACGAACGCCGCGCGCCGCAACCATGCCGTTCCCGGTCTCGTGCAGCTCTACACGACGCTCGTCGCCTCGGCGCTCGAGCGCGGGCACGATGACGCGCGCGACTTCGCGACGGCGCGCTTCGCCAGGGTCCGCGCCGAGCTCGTGGCGCAGGTCGAGGCGGAGCAGGCAGCCGGCCGGATGCGCGCCGACGTCGACGCGGCATCCGTCGCCTCGCTCGTGATCGCGGCGTCCGACGGCTTGCAGGTGCAGTGGCTGCTCGACCCCGGCGTCGATCCCGCCCCCTCGCTCGAGGTGCTCGAACGACTGCTCGGCGTCGAACGCTAGGAAAATCCGGAGACGCCGCCGTCGCGGCATCCGATCGTCCTAGGCTGGCGGAATGCGTCTCGATTCCCCCGTGCGTCTCGGTATCCAGGTACAGCCGCAGCACGCCCAGTACACCGCCATCCGCGACACCGTGCTCCGCCTCGAAGAGCTCGGCACCGACATCGTCTTCAACTGGGACCATTTCTTCCCGCTCTCCGGCGATCGCGACGGCCTGCACTTCGAAGCGTGGACGATGCTCGGTGCGTGGGCCGAGCAGACCGAGCGCATCGAGTTCGGCACGCTCGTGAACTGCAACTCCTACCGGGGCGCCGACCTGCAGGCCGACATGGCCCGCACCATCGACCACATCAGCGAGAAGGGCACGGGCGTCGGGCGCTTCATCTTCGGCACCGGTTCGGGCTGGTTCCATCGTGACTACGACGAGTACGGCTACGAGTTCGGCACTGCCGGAACGCGGCTCACCGCGCTCGCCCACGCGCTGCCCCGCATCGAGGAGCGCTGGGCGAAGCTGAACCCGCCGCCCACGCGCCGCATCCCGATCATGATCGGCGGCAAGGGCGAGCAGAAGACGCTTCGCATCGTCGCGCATCACGCCGACATCTGGCACTCCTTCGTGGGGCCTGAGGAGATCGCGCACAAGCTCGACGTCATCGCCCGCTGGGGCGAGAAGGACGGCCGGGATGTCTCGGGCATCACCGTCTCGAACGAGCTCGGCCGCGGCTACGACGTCGAGCACGCCGACGCGCTCTACGACGCAGGCGTGCGACTGTTCACGCTCGGCATCTCGGGGCCCGACTACGACCTCGATCGGGTGCAGCACTGGCTCCGCTGGCGCGACGGCAAGAACGGCTGAGGCGGCCGATCGGGAGCCATCCCGCATCGGCGGGCTGTGCCGGAAACCGGTACCGAGACGCGCAGGTCGCGGCATCCGACCGCTGATTCACGCACGGATGTCGCGAATTCGCGCCGAACGGGCACGAAAACTGCGCACCAATCCGGGAACCGCAGCTCGATTCCGTTCACACTGGAAGTGGCGTCTCGACGGCGACAACTCGAACGTCGTCGTCGAGGCTCGCGAGAGTGACCTGGTCCGCCGTCTTTGCCCACACCGCGGACCGAGGCGACCCCATTCACCACGAAATGGTGCGTCGCAACCTCCGCAAGTGCTCTCGAGGAGTGAGATGTCGACCGTGATCCAGACCGAAGACCAGCCGGAGATCCGGCCCGAACGCAGACCCACCGGCCGCAGCGTCCTGATGTGCCGCCCTGAGCACTTCACGGTCGTGTACCGCATCAACCCGTGGATGAACCCGGCCGAGCCCACCGACACGAGCCTCGCCCTCACGCAGTGGCAGGCGCTCTACGACACGTACGTCGGCCTCGGCTTCGAGGTGCAGCTCATCGACCCCATCGAGGGCCTGCCCGACATGGTCTACGCCGCGAATGGCGGGTTCGTCATCGACGGCATCGCCTACGGCGCGAAGTTCACGCATCCCGAGCGCCAGCCCGAGGGCCCCGCATACATGGACTGGTTCCGCGAGGCCGGTTTCGACGTGCGCGTTCCCGAGGAGATCAACGAGGGCGAAGGCGACTTCCTGCTCGTCGGCGACACGATCCTCGCCGGCACGGGCTTCCGCAGCGACTCGCTCTCGCACGAGGAGCTCGGCCGCATCTCCGGTCGCGAGATCGTGACCCTCCGGCTCGTGGATCCGAGCTTCTACCACCTCGACACCGCCGTCGCAGTGCTCGACCCGACGCCCGGCCAGGAGCACATCGCCTATCTGCCGAGCGCGTTCGACGAGGCATCCGTCGCCGTGCTGCGTGAGCGGTACCCCGACGCGATCATCGTCAATGAGACGGATGCCGCGGTGCTCGGTCTCAATTCGTTCAGCGACGGCCACAACGTGGTCATCGCCTCGCGGGCGGCCGACTTCGAGCGGCAGTTGCGTGAGCACGGCTACAACCCGATCGGCGTCGATCTCTCCGAGCTGCTGCGCGGCGGCGGCGGCGTGAAGTGCTGCACGCTGGAGCTGCGCCGATGAGCCGCGACGTGACCGAGGCCACGGGCGTGAGCGAGCGCACCGCAGAGCTCATCCGTGCGGAAGACGAGCACGCGGCCCACAATTACCACCCGCTGCCCGTCGTAGTGGAGCGCGGCGACGGCGCCTGGGTGACGGATGTCGACGGCCGCCGCTATCTCGATTGCCTCGCCGCCTACTCGGCCGTGAACTTCGGCCACGGCAACGAACGCCTCCTCGATGTGGCGCGCGCGCAGCTCGGCCGCATCACGCTCACGAGCCGCGCGTTCCACAACGACCAGCTCGGCCCGTTCGTGACCGAGCTCGCCGCGCTCGCCGGCAAGGACATGGTGCTTCCGATGAACACCGGCGCCGAGGCCGTGGAGTCGGGCATCAAGGTCGCTCGCGCGTGGGGCTACCGGGTGAAGGGCGTGGCAGCGGATGCCGCGAACATCATCGTGATGGCGGGCAACTTCCACGGCCGCACGACGACGATCATCTCGTTCAGCGACGACGCCGACGCGCACGACGACTTCGGGCCGTACACCCCTGGGTTCCGCACGGTGCCCTACGGCGATGCCGCGGCGGTCGAGGCGGCCATCGACGACGACACCGTCGCGGTGCTCGTCGAGCCGATCCAGGGCGAGTCGGGCATCCTCGTGCCATCGGCGGACTTCCTGCCGGCGCTGCGCGAGATCACCCGTCGCCACAACGTGCTGCTCATCGCCGACGAGATCCAGTCGGGCCTCGGCCGCACGGGTTCGACGTTCGCGTGCGACCTCGTGGGCGTCGTGCCCGACCTCTACCTGCTCGGCAAGGCCCTCGGCGGCGGCATCGTGCCCGTCTCCGCGGTGGTCGGCGACCGCGACGTGCTGGGAGTGCTCCAGCCGGGCCAGCACGGCTCGACGTTCGGCGGCAACCCGCTCGCCGCAGCGATCGGCCTCGAGGTCGTGCGCATGCTCGCGACGGGCGAGCCGCAGGAGCGTGCCCGAGCCCTCGGCGCGCACCTGCACGACCGACTCGAGGCGCTCGTCGGGCGCGGCGTCGTCGCGGTGCGCGGCGCGGGCCTCTGGGCCGGCATCGACATCGACCCCGAGCTCGCGACGGGTCGCGTGGTGTGCGAGGCGCTCATGCGCCGGGGCGTGCTCGTGAAGGACACGCACGGTTCGACGATCCGGCTCGCGCCGCCGATCGTCGTGGAGCAGGGCGACCTCGACTGGGCGGTCGACCAGCTCGAGGCCGTGCTCGAGGAGCTGCACGGCGAGTGACGTGAGAGAGGAGCGGATGCTGCGGCATCCGCTCCTCTCGTCTTCGTGCTGACTGCGCTGTGGCTCAGTTCACGAACGACTCGGCGAGCGACTCAGCGGCGCCGCCCTGCGTCGACTCCTTTGCGAGGAACGCGAGCAGCGCCTCGTTGACCTCTTCGGCGTGGGTCCAGAGCAGCCCGTGCGGGGCGCCCTCGATCTCGACGTAGTCGGCGTCGGGCAGGCGCTTGGTGAACTCGCGAGCCGTCGCGTCGATCGGGAGGATGCGGTCGGCCGTGCCGTGCAGGATGAGCGAGGGCACGTCGACCTTCTCGATGTCGGCGCGGAAGTCGGTGATCCACGAGTCGACCACGGCCGACGAGGCGAACCAGGATGCGCCCGCGGCGACGTTCCAGCTCGCGCGCACGGCGGCCTCGCTGATGCGGCTGCCGAGGTTCTCGTCGAGGTTGTAGAAGTTCTGGTAGAAGTCGTCGAACCAGGCGTACCGGTCGGCCTTCGCGGCCTGCTCGATGCCCTCGAACACCGAGGAGGGCACGCCCGCCGGGTTGTCGTCGGTCTGGAGCAGGAACGGCTCGAGCGAGGCGAGGAACGCGGCCTTGGCGACGCGCTCGCTGCCGTAGGTGCTGAGGTAGCGGCCGACCTCGCCGGTGCCCATCGAGAACCCGACGAGCACGGTGTCACGCAGGTCGAGGGTCTCCATCACGGTGTTGAGGTCGGCGGCGAAGGTGTCGTAGTCGTAGCCGACGGTGGGCTGGCTCGACAGGCCGAACCCGCGGCGGTCGTAGCTGATGACGCGGTAGCCGGCGGCGAGGAGCGCGGCGGTCTGCTTCTCCCACGAGCGGCCGTTGAGCGGGTAGCCGTGGATGAGCACGATGGGCTGGCCGGAGCCGTGGTCTTCGTAGTACAGCTCGATGGGCGTGCTGTTCTCGGTTCCGACGGTGATGGTCGACATTCGTTCTGCTCCTTGAGGTGAGATGTTCTAACCGGATTACCCGGCCTTGCTGGTTATAACTTTACGATAGCGGGATTATTCCAACCTGTCCAGTGCGTTAACATGGTTAGAACATCACCGTCCGAATCGAGACCCCTCATGTCTGCCTCTCTGCTGCTCGACCTCGTGAACTCGCGCCTCGTGCTCGGCGACGAGGTCAGCGACGAGCTCGGCGACGACACCGCGGCATCCGCGTGGCTCAAGGCCCACGGCCACGCCGGCACCCGCGAGGAGATCGCCGATGCGCGGGCGGCGCGCGAGGTGCTCGTGCCGTTCCTGCGAGGGGAGACGGATGCCATTGCGCTCGCGCCGTGGGCCGGCGCCATGCGCAAGCGCGCCGAACTGCACGACGGCGGCATCGAGTGGGTCGACGAGGTCGACCCCGCACTCGCGATCGGCGCGAAGGCGATCGAGGAGTGGAGCGCGCTGCAGGGGGAGCAGGGCTCGCGCATCCGGCCGTGCGCCGCTGCCGACTGCCAGCACTTCCTCATCGACGAGAGTCGCGCGAACGCGCGCAAGTGGCACTCGATGGAGACGTGCGGCAACCGCGAGAAGGCGCGCCGCCACTACGCCAGGGCGAAGCTCGGCGCGGCGTGACCTGAGGGTTCGCGGCTGGCGTTCCCGGCTACCGGCTGGCCGGTGCGGGGCCGAGCACGGCATCGACGAGTCGCGTGGCAGCGCCCACATCGGTCGGTATTCGGGTCAGTATTCGCACGATGAACGCCCCGAGGAGCGCGTTGACGATATCCGTGACCGGAGCGTCGGGGCGGAGCTCGGAGGTCTCGATGCCCGATTCGAGCCGTGCGATGAGGGTTGACGCCGCGCCGACGGACTCGCTGAGCCGGAGTCCGACATCGGCGTTCTCGGCGGCCGCCGCCACGAGTGAGCGCACGAGTGCCTCGTTGCGCTCATCTCGGGCGAACTCGAACAACGTGTCGAGCCACGTCACCAGGTCGTGCCGCAGATCGCCGGTGTCGAGCGGCGTGAGCGGTTCGGCGAACAGGAGCCCCTCGATCATCGCTTCCGCGATGAGCGCGCCCTTGGTCGGCCACCAGCGGTAGATCGTCTGCTTGCTCACGCCGGCGTCGGCGGCGATGCCCTCGACGGTGAGGTGCTCGTAGTGACGAGTGATGAATTGGTTCGCCGTGGCCTGCAGGATCGCAAGCCGGGCCTCCTCGTTGCGTGGGGCACCGCGCCGTCCGTTGGCCATCTTCACACCCTATCCTCAGTTTACGCAACGGTGCGTTGCGTATTGTTTATCCGGGGAACCTGACTGGAGAATGAAAATGGCGGAATTGCTCCACCGGCTCGGCAAGCTGGCCGCCCGGCGAACCTGGGTGGTCATCGCGGCGTGGGTCGTCGTGGCGGCGATCGCCGCCGGCGGCTTCGCAATCGGGTTCAAGGGGCTTACGACGAGCTTCGACATCCCGGGCACCGCATCTGGCGCGGTGACCGATGAACTTCAGGAGCACCTTCCCGATTTCAGTGGCGCAGCAGGATCAGTGGTCTTCGAGACGACCGACGGCACGGCGTTCACGGCTGAGCAGCACGAGCAGATCAGCGCGCTCGTCGCCGACGGCCGCGACCTTCCGGAGGTCGCCGATGTCGTCGATCCCTTCGACGTCGAGCAGCAGCGGGCCGAGCGACAGCAGGAGGTCGTCGACGGCCGAAAGCAGATCGAAGACGGCCGGACGCAGCTCGACGCGCAGCAGGCGCAACTCGACGCGCAAGGCGCCCAGCTTCCCGAGCAGCAGGCCCAACTCGACGACGCGCGCGACGAGCTCGACGAGAAGAGCGAGCAGCTCGAGACCGGTGCAGAGCTGCTCGAGCTCTCGAGCGGCATCCGCGTCGTCTCGGAAGACGGCTCGACCGCCCTCGTCAACGTCGCCTTCACGCAGCCCCGCCTCGAGCTCTCGGAGGAGACGAAGAACGCCGTCATCGAGCACTTCGAGTCCGAACCGATCGACGGCACCGAGGCGTCGTTCTCGAGCGACATCGCGCAAGGCCCGCCTCCGCTGTTCGGGGTCGGCGAGATCGTCGGCGTGGTGTTCGCCGCCGTCGTGCTCCTCGTCATGCTCGGCTCGATCCTCGCGGCCGCGCTTCCCCTCGTGACCGCGATCCTCGGCATCGCGGTCGCCGCAACGGGCTCGCTCGCGTTCTCCGGCGTCGTGCAGATGGCCTCGGTCACCCCGGTGCTCGCCATCATGCTCGGCCTGGCGGTCGGCATCGACTACTCCTTGTTCATCATCAATCGCCACCGCAAGCAGCTCCTGGAGGGCGCCGAGGTGCGCGAGTCGATCGGGCTTGCGAACGGCACCGCCGGGAACGCCGTCGTCTTCGCCGGCGCGACCGTGATCGTCGCGCTGCTCGCCCTCAACGTCACCGGCGTGCCGTTCCTCGGCCTCATGGGCACCGTCGGCGCGATCGCTGTGGCGATCGCCGTGCTCATCGCCGTGACCCTCACCCCGGCACTGCTCGGCCTGCTCGGCCCGAGGGTGCTCGGCCGTCGCGCTCGCGCGCGGATCGGAGAGGAGCATCACGAGGACACCACGTCTCGGCCCATGCCGACGTGGCGCGCGGTGCTGACCGTCGCCATGACCGCCGCGGCGCTGCTCACCATCGCGATCCCTGCGCTCTCGATGCGGGTCGGACTGCCCGACGGTTCGACTGCACCCGAGCACTCGGCGGAGTACGAGGCGTTCACCACGACCGAAGACGCCTTCGGTGCCGGCGCCAACGGCCCGCTCCTCGTCACCGCGGAGCTGCCCGCCGGGCTCGATGACGACGCCGTCGTCGAAGCCCAGCTCGACGTCGCACGCACCATCGCCGAGCAGCACGACGTGGCCGCCGTCGCCCCGATCGCGGTCTCCGACGACGACCGGCTCGCCGCCTTCCAGGTCGTGCCCGAGGAGGGCCCGAACAGCGTCTCGACCGGAGAACTCGTGCAGGCCCTGCGCGAGCTGCCGCCGGTCGACGGCGACATGCCGCTCGGCGTCGCCGGCCAGGCCGCGATCAACATCGACATCTCCGAGAACCTCGCGAACGTGCTGCCGCTCTACCTCGTGGTCGTCGTGGGCCTGTCGCTGCTCATCATGATCCTGGTGTTCCGCTCGATCCTCGTGCCCCTCATCGCGACCGGCGGGTTCATCCTCTCCCTGTTCGCCACCTATGGAGCGATCGTCGCGGTCTTCCAATGGGGATGGTTCGCCGAACCGCTCGGGATCCAGCCCGGCCCGATCCTGAGCTTCCTGCCGGTGATCCTCGTGGGCATCCTGTTCGGGCTCGCCATGGACTACCAGCTGTTCCTCGCGTCGGGCATGCGGGAGGCGTACGTGCACGGCGCATCGGCCAGGATCGCCGTGGCGCGAGGATTCCGCGCCGGTCGAACCGTCGTCACCGCGGCCGGCCTCATCATGGTCTCGGTGTTCGGCGGGTTCGTGTTCGCCGAGTCGACGATGATCCGTTCGATCGGATTCGGCCTGGCGCTCGGGGTGCTCCTCGACGCCTTCGTCGTGCGGATGCTCCTCATGCCGGCGCTCATGCACCTGCTCGGCAGGTCGGCGTGGTGGATCCCGCGCTGGCTCGACCGCATCCTGCCGAACGTCGACGTCGAGGGAGCGGCGCTCGAGCGGCGACACCACGCCGCCTGACCGCCGCGCGATGTCGTCGGGGCGGCGCTGAGGCCTCAGCGCTTCGGGGAGGTTCCCTCGTTGTCGCCCCGCGGTGCCAGCAGGTAGCCGCGCACGAACTCGTCGAACGCCGCCGTCATGTCGACCGACTCGTCGAGCAGCCATTGCTGCTGCAGGCCGTCCATCACGGCGGCGATGAGCCGGGAGGCGTGGGCGGTGTCGATGTCGGCACGGATGATGCCGTCGCGTTGGGCATCGTCGAGCACGGCGCGAGTCGAGTTCGCCGTGTCGGCGTACCGCCGAGCGAACTGCTCGTGCGCGGGGTGCTCGCTGTCGGTCGCCTCGGCTGAGATCACCGTGTAGAGCGAGGTGAGGCCGCGAGTGGTCTGGTTGTAGGCGACGACCTTGCGCATCTGCTCGAGCAGGGTGAACTCCGACACGTCGCCGGCGGCCTCCTGCACGCGGGCGTCGCGCTGGCGGAGCACCTCGGTGAAGAGCTCCTCCTTGCCGGCGAAGTGATGCATGAGTCCCGCGAGGGTGAGGTCGACCCGTTTCGCGATCTCGCGCAGCGATCCGCTGTGGTACCCGCTGCGCCCGAACACCACGAGTGCGGCGTCGACGATCTCCTGGCGCTTGGCCTGCCCCTTCGCGTAACTGCCGCGCGGCGCTCGCGATGACGAGGCACCGGATGCCTCGTGCCCCGATGCCTCGGGCGTCGGCGTCGACGCGCTCGTGCCGCTCGCGGCATCCGTCGCCTCATTGCTGTTCATACCTGAAACCTACCGGCCTTCCATTGCCTAAAACCTACCGCATGAAAGGTTTCTGCGCTATGTTGGACGCGTTGCGTCGGGTAGCCGTCGCACGAGCCCCGAGCGGGCACCGACCAATGGAGGCCGAGACGATGAATCGATGGAGATCACAGCGAGCAACCGGGCGCATGGTGGCGGCCGGCGCGATCGTGGCTGCCGGCGCGATCATGCTGACCGCGTGCGGGCGTGGCGACGGAGCGGCCGGCGGCCCCGAGAGCAAGGGCGCGATCAACGACGAGCCCGCCACGGGCACGGTCGAGATCTGGGCGATGGGCAACGAGGGCGAAGTGCTCGGTGAGCTCGCCGCCAAGTTCGAGGAGGAGAACCCCGACGTCACGATCGACGTCACCGCAGTGCCGTGGGAGAGCGCCCACGACCGCATCGCCACTGCCATCGCCGGCGGCGAGACCCCCGACATCTCGATGCTCGGCACCACGTGGGTCGGCGAGTTCGCCGCCACCGGTGCCTTCGAGCCGACGCCCGACGGACTCGTCGACGAGGGCGACTTCTTCGAGGGCTCGTGGAACACCACCGTCGTCGACGACGTGGCCTACGGCGTGCCGTGGTACGTCGACACCCGCGTGCTCTACTACCGCACCGACCTGGCCGAGGCGGCCGGCGTCGAAGCGCCCACGACGTGGGAGGAGTACAAGACCTTCGCCGCGGCACTGAAGAGCCAGGGCGCGACCTCCGGTGTCTCGCTGCCGCCCGGCGGATTCGACTCGTGGCAGTACGTCGCACCGCTCGCCTGGCAGCAGGGTGGAGACATCCTCGACTCCGACGGCGAGACGTTCACGCTCGACAGCCCCGAGTGGCAGGAGGCGTTCGAGTTCTACGCGAGTTTCTTCGAGGAGGGCATCTCCGAGCCCGTGCGTCTCGAGGGCGGCGAGATCGAGCAGAAGTTCATCTCGGGCGAGGTCGGATCGTTCTTCAGCGGGCCGTTCCACGTGGGCCTGCTGCGCGAACAGGGCGGACCCGAGTTCGCCGACAAGTTCGCCGTCGCGATGGTGCCGGGCGCCGACACCCAGACGAGCTTCACGGGCGGCGGCAACCTCGCCGTCTTCGACGACAGCGAGAACCGCGACGCCGCGTGGAAGTTCGTGCGCTGGCTGAGCCAGCCCGAGACGCAGGTGGCGTGGTACGACATCTCGACCGACCTGCCGAGCGTCGAGGCCGCATGGGACGACGCGGTGTTCGCCGACGACCCGTACCTCAGCGTCTTCGGCGAGCAGCTCACCGACTCGAAGGCCCCGCCGGCGATCCCCACGTGGGCGCAGGTGTCGGCGGTCATCGACCAGGAGCTCGAGAAGGTCACGCGCGGCGAGACGAGCGTTGAAGACGCGCTCGCCGCGGTGCAGCAGCAGGCCGAGTCGATCGGCACGGGCCAGTAGGCATCATGGCCACCCTCGTCCCGCAGGCTCCGGCGCGCGCTCGCGCGTCGCGTCGGAGCCGGCACGCCACGTTCGTCGCGTGGGGCTTCGCTGCACCGTTCCTGATCCTGTTCCTCGTGTTCATGGCCGGGCCGATCGTGGCGTCGCTCATGATGAGCTTCACCGACCTCACGACGCGAGACCTGCAGACGCCCTTCAACGTGAACTTCGTGGGGTTCGAGAACTACGCGCAGCTCTTCGGCGACCCCAGGTTCGTGCGATCGCTGCTGAACACCGCGGTGTTCGTGATCGTCGGCGTGCCGCTCACGATGGCGGTCGCGCTCGCCGTCGCGCTCGCGCTCAACACGGGCATCGCGAAGTTCCGCACCGTGTTCCGGGTGGGCTACTACGCGCCCGTCGTCACGAGCATCGTCGCGATCGCGATCGTCTGGCGGTTCATCCTCCAGCCCGACGGGCTGCTGAACGGCTTCCTCGGCTGGTTCGGCATCGCCGGCCCTGACTGGCTGCAGAGCACGACGTGGGCGCTGCCCTCGCTCATCCTCATGGCTGTCTGGCGCAACATCGGCACGCTCATGGTGATCTTCCTCGCCGGCCTGCAGGGGGTGCCGAAGGAGCACCACGAAGCGGCGATGGTCGACGGCGCGAACGCGTTCCAGCGCTTCGGTAACATCACGATTCCGGCGATGCGCCCCACACTGCTCTTCGCGGCCGTCATCACCGGAATCGGCTTCCTGCAGTTCTTCGAGGAGCCGTTCGTGATGACGCGCGGCGGACCGCTCGACGCCACCCTGTCGGCGGCGATGTACACCTTCAACCAGTTCGGGTTCGGCAACTACTCGTACGCCTCCGCGGCGAGCTACGTGCTCTTCCTCGCGATCGTCGCGCTGTCGCTGATCCAGTTCCGGCTGCTCGGAAAGAAGGACTGACATGTCGGCGACCACGAAAGACACTGAGGTGTCGGATGCCGCCCGCGATGCGGCATCCGCTCGCTCGACCTCGACCGGTTCGCCCAGTCGTCGACGGCGGCCGCGACCGCGCTGGTGGCTCTACGTCGTGCTCACGCTCGGTCTCATCGCGATGGTCATGCCGTTCGTGTGGATGCTCCTCGGCTCGTTCAAGACCACCGCCGAGATCCGCCAGTACCCGACGAACTTCTGGCCGATCGAGCCGACCCTCGACAACTACACGCAGCTGTTCGGCCGGCTCGACTTCGCGACGTTCTTCACGAACAGCATCATCGTCGCCGTGTTCGTGACGCTCGGCAACATCGTGTTCTCGTCGATGGTGGGCTACGCCCTCGCGAAGCTCGAGTTCCGTGGCAAGAAACTGCTCTTCGTGCTCGTGCTCGGCACGCTCATGGTGCCGGGCGTCGTGACGTTCGTTCCGCTGTTCGTGCTGACCGCGAACCTCGGGCTCGTGAACTCCTACCCGGGGATGATCCTGCCGTTCCTGATCACCCCGCTCGGGGTGTTCCTGATGCGCCAGTTCATGCTGAGCCTGCCCGACGACATCATCGAGGCGGCGCGCATCGACGGTGCGGGGGAGTGGCGCACCTTCCTCAGCGTGATCATGCCGCTGTGCGGCCCGGCGGTCGCGACGCTCACGATCCTGACGTTCCTCGGGAGCTGGAACAACTTCCTCTGGCCGCTCGTCGTGGCCACGAGCGAAGACAAGTACACCCTGCCGGTGGCGCTCGCGCTGTATTCGGTGGGCCAGAACGCGGCGCAGTACGGGCTCATGATGGCCGGTGCGGTCGTCGTGGTCGTGCCCGTGCTGCTCATCTTCGTGGTGCTGCAGCGTTACTTCGTGCAGGGCATCGCGCTTACGGGAATCAAGTGATTTCGATCCGATCCACGTTCCGATCCACGTTTCGATCCAAGTGAAGGAGGGCTGGATGGCAGACATCCGCTTCCCCGACGGCTTCCTCTGGGGCGCCTCGACCGCCGCCCATCAGATCGAGGGCAACAACGTCAACTCCGACTGGTGGCAACGCGAGCACGGTCACTTGCCCGGCGCGCCGGTCGAGACGCCGTCGGGCGACGCCGCCGACAGCTTCCACCGCTATCCCGAGGACATGGCGCTGCTCGCAGGGGCCGGGCTGAACGCCTACCGCTTCAGCATCGAGTGGGCGCGCATCGAGCCCGAGCAGGGGTTCGTCTCACGGGCGATGATCGACCACTACCGGCGCATGGTCGACACCGCTCGCGGGCTCGGCCTCGAGCCGATCGTGACGCTGCATCACTTCACGAATCCGGCGTGGTTCGCACGTGAGGGCGGTTGGCTGACGGATGCCTCGGTCGACCGCTTCGCGCGGTTCGTCGAGGCCGCGCTGCCGATCCTCGACGACGTCGACCTCGTGTGCACGATCAACGAGCCGAACATGGTCTCGGTGCTCGCCGATCCGGCCGTGGGGTTCCCGTCGATCGGGCTGCCGCCGGGCGTGCCGCACGTGACCGATCGGCTCGTCGACGCGCACAAACGCGCCGTCGAGCTCGTGCGCGGCGCTGGCAGCCGCGCGGGCTGGTCGATCGCGACGCAGGCCTACCAGGCCGAGCCCGGGGCCGAGCAGGTCGCGGCGGAGTACGGCCGGTCGCGTGAAGACGTGTTCCTCGACGCGGCATCCGGTGACGACTGGGTCGGCGTGCAGGCCTACACGCGCACGAAGATCGGGGCAGACGGGCCGTTGCCGATTCCGGATGACGCGGAGCGCACGCTCACCGGCTGGGAGTACTACCCGCCCGCCATCGGCGACGGCATCCGCAACTCCTGGGCCCGCAACGGGCTGCCGGTGTACGTCACCGAGAACGGCATCGCCACGGCCGACGACGCTCGCCGCATCGACTACACGCGGGGCGCGCTCGGCGCGGTGGCATCCGCGATCTCCGACGGCATCGACGTGCAGGGGTACCTGCACTGGAGCGCGCTCGACAACTACGAGTGGGGGAGCTTCACGCCGACGTTCGGGCTCATCGGCTGGGACCCGCGCACCTTCGAGCGCCTGCCCAAGCCGAGCCTCGGCTGGCTCGGCGAGGTCGCGCGCGCGGGGGCCGTCGCCGACGGCTGATCGGGCGCACGGCGCGGGTGCGCCATCCGCTCACCTGTGCAGGATGCCGAACGACCACGGTGGAATCTGGTCGGTCCACTCCTCTTGCCTGGCGGCGCGTCGCTCGGCCCTGGTTGCGCGTCGCCTGGAACGCCACTCGGCGAACCGCAGCAGGTGGGATCTCGCGGGATTCTGCGCCCCGTGCTCGTTCGCACGTGCACTCGCCTTGGGGAATGGCGCGTCGTATTCGCTGGCTTCGTCGAATCCTGACATCTTCCAGCCTCCGTCTCATAACACCACTGAACTACAGTTACTGGTGTTATTAACACTGCCGCTGGTCGTAACACCTGTCAAGGGGTTACGCTGGTGTTATGGGCGGGCAAACGGATCTTGCGTTTCAGAAGGAAGACGAAGTCATCCCGCCGGCCCTCCGGCTCGTTCGGGACTTCGTGAACACGATCGAGTACCAACTCGACGACGAACGCCTGAAGGAGCCGAGCGATCTCAGCAACTGGCTGGCCGTTCGCGGGCTCCTGAAATCGGCCGTCACGGCGACGCCGGAAGACCTCGCGTTCGCGAAGCAGTTGCGCGAGGGATTGCGCGGCGTGCTCGAGCTGCACGCCGGCCATGATGCCGACGAGTCATCCATTCGGCGACTCAACGAAGCACTCGAGGAACTGCCGGTGCGGGTGTCGTTCGGCGAGTCGGAGAGCTTCGGGCTCGTGCCGGCGAGCACCGAGCCGGTTCGAGGCGCGCTCGCCGGCATGCTCGATGCCGTTCGCCAGTCGACCGAAGACGGCACGTGGGCTCGGCTGAAGGCGTGCGCGCGCGACTCCTGCCGCTGGGCGTACTACGACCATTCGCGCAACCGATCAAGCCGATGGTGCACCATGGCCGGTTGCGGCAACATCGTCAAGATGCAGAAGGCCTATGCCGCTCGTAAGGGACGGCCGCAAGCGACCACGTGACCGTGCCAACCGTGACGATCGACGCCTTCATCGAGCGGCTGGCAACGAGCCCCGCCGGCCCGAACAGCGTGAACCAATTCGCCTTCTCGAACCCGAACAATGCGATCCGGCGTCGGAACCTGGGGTTGTACCTCCACCAGCTCGCCGAGCGTCGGCCGACGGTGCTGCTCGTGGGGGAGGCGCCCGGATATCGCGGGATGCGCATCACGGGCGTGCCGTTCACGAACACCGCGATCCTGCAGCAGGGAATCGGGCATTTCGGTCTGCTCGGGGCCGCCAACGGGTACGAGGTGCCCAACGAGCTCCCGCTGGTCGCCGCCGAGCCGACGGCGACGGTGATGTGGCGCACGCTCGTGGAGCTCGACTTCCTCCCGGTGTTGTGGAGCGCCTACCCGCTGCATCCGCATCGCGCAGGCAACCCTCTGTCGAACCGAACACCCTCGCCGGCGGAGGCGGCGGAATGGTCGTGGTCCTGGCTGGCGTTGCAGGACCTCTTCTCGATCCGCACGGTCGTTGCGGTCGGGAACGTGGCCCATCGCAGCATCGTGCGAAGCGGACTCACGGTGCCACGTGTGCGGCACCCTGCCCACGGCGGCCGCGAGAAGTTCGCTCGCGGGCTGCACGAGCTGCTCGCCGAGGGCATCATCGCCTGATCCGAGCGGCGACGCTCGGTCACCTCGACCTCTTGCGCTGGGGCTTCGCCGATTTCGCGCCGAGCCACGGCAATATCCCGCCAAAGCACTGGCACTGACGGTCGGATGACCCTTCTGCTCGATTAGCTTGGCGACATGCGCCGCGTACTCCTCATCCACGGTCTGAGTTCGAGCCCAGCAGGGTTGTGGCGAGTCAGGCACTGGCTCGAGGAGGCCGGATGGACGACCGAGGCGTTCGCGCTGCGAGGGCATGGCGGGCAACGCCCGGCAGACGACTACGCGCTGCCATCGTATGCATCCGACCTCGCGGCGACCGGGCCGTGGGATGCGGTAGTCGCGCACTCTCTCGGGGCCAGTGCCGCGACCATCGTCGCGGCGGCGGATTCACGCTGGGCGGCTCGGCTCGTGCTGCTCGAGCCGGTGTGGCGGATCCCGGCCGAGGAGGAGCCGGCGATCATCGCCGACCAGCGCGCGGAGCTCGCGCTCACCCGTCCGCAGCTCGAGGCGGAGAAGCCGCACTGGGATCCGCGCGACATCGACGCGAAGCTGGGATCGATCGCCCAGGTCGATCCCGAGGCGGTCACCCGCACGTTCACTGACACCGGCCGCTGGGACCTGACGGAGGCCGCCGGCAGTCTTGGCGTCCCGACTCTCGTGGTCAGCGGCGATCCGCAGGTGTACACGATGCTCGACCCGGCCGATGCCAAGGCGATCGCCGAGCGAGCGCCGCACATCGACTATCGCGTGGTGCCGGGCGCAGGACACTCCCCGCACTACGACACCCCCGAAGCAACCCGTGAGCTGGTGCTGTCGTGGATGGCCGAGGCGTCCTGAGCCACTCGACGAGTGGCCGTCGGCGGTTGGGCCTAGCCTCGTCACGTGAGCATCGTCAGGCACAACCCGTCCGCCATGTATCCGCCCTATCACTCGTACAGCCACGCCACCGAGGTGCGCGGCGACTCGCGACTTCTCGTGATCGCCGGCCTGAACGGCTACGAAGCCGACGGCGTCACGATGCCCGAGAGCTTCGATGAGCAGGCAGAGCTGATCTGGAGCCATCTGCGCACAGCCCTGGCCGCCGCCGAGATGGACTTCAGCAATCTCATCTCGCTGCGCTTCTACCTGGCTGAGCCCGAGTACGACGAGGCGAACGTGCGCATCCTGCGTCGCCACCTCGGTGAGCTGCAGGTGCCTCGAACCGTGCTCTGCGCCCGCTTGCTCGAGCCGGGATGGAAACTCGAGGTCGAGGCGATGGCGGCGACCTGACGAGGGGTGCGCGATCGCGCGATTGTCTCGGCGTGTGCCCACCTCTGGAGTGGGCATCGACCGGATTCGATAGCGAGAACGGCTCATATTCAGCCCCTCGCTCTCGCAGTCGGGAGTATGGTGACCTCACGAGCAGCGTCGCAGAACGTGCTCCGGGGAAATTCGGGCCGCCCGAGCTGAGGGGAACCGGTGAGGGCGACCCGGCACGCGACACGCGTCAATCCCTGCCGAAGGTCAGCCCGTGCTCGGCGGTCAAACGAGGGATGCTCGCCAAGTCGAGCTCGAGCCCGAAACGGCCCGCGATCTCTCCCGCCTTCACGGGGTCAGGCGGTGAACCCTCTGCGGCGAGCAGGTCGCTGAACTGCTGGAAGTAGGCCTCGAAACCAGCCGGCGAGATGATCTCCAGCACCAGAGCCGGCTCGGAGCCCGCGTTCCAGAACGTGTGCCATTGCCCACGCGGCTTGAAGATCACATCACCGGGTGCGCCGAACACCACGTCGTCACCCAGCAGCACGCCGATCTCGCCGGACAGAACGACGGTGTACTCGTCTTCACGGTGATGCCGATGCAGCGGCGCCGCGAGCTTGCGCGGCGGGATCGGATGCTCGACCAGCGAGAACGCCCCGCCCGAGTCGACCGAATCGACGATGAAGCGAACTCCGATCGAGCCGAGCTGGGCGAGCTTGCCCTCGTCGGCTCGAAGAACCCGTGCCTGTGTGGTCAGCATGATTGCCCTCTTTCAATGAACAGAGCGTTAATCGATTCTTCATGCTAACATCGGTGAACACCATGTCAATCGAAAAGCGGAAATACGAGCTCAAGTCTCGAGCCGCAGCCCAGCAGCAGACGCGAGAGCGCATCGTGGCCGCCACGGTAGAACTGCACACCGAGGTGGGGCCGGCGCTCACCACGGTTGCCGAAGTCGCCCGTCGGGCGGGCGTGCAGCGGCTCACGGTCTACAACCACTTCCCCGACGACACCGGCCTCTTCGGTGCATGCCAGGCGCACTGGATGCAGCTGCATCCCCTCCCCGATGTCGCCACCGCCCTTGCAGCCGACGATCCGGCCGAACGGGTTCGCTCCGTCTTCCGCGCTCAGTACGGCTGGTACCGCGAGACCGAGCCGATGGCCGAGAAGGTCCAGCGCGACCGCGGCTCCGTGCCGTCGCTCGATTCCTTGATGCGACGCACTGCGGATGCGCGGCTCGATCAGCTCGCCGACACGCTCGCGATCGGGTTGGGCGAGAGTGCGGAACGCCGAGCACTCGTCCGACTGGGACTCGACTTCTGGACCTGGCGCCGCCTGGCGCGCGAGGGGCTCGACGACGACGCAGCAGCGGAGCTCATGACGGCGGCTGCGATGGCGTCACTCCAGCGAAGCTGAGGCAGGGCCTCGGCAACGGGGAGGCGCCCTCGCCGTCGACTGCGCGCAGCCGCACTCCTGCCTCGCCCCATACGATGGTCCGAGCACGCATCGAGGGGAGAACGGATGTCGCGGCCCCTCGTGGTCATCCCGACGTACAACGAGCGCGAGAACCTCGCCGACACCGTGGCCCGGGTTCGCGCTGCGGTGCCTGCGGCATCCGTGCTCGTGGTCGACGACTCGTCACCAGACGGAACGGGCGACCTCGCCGACCAGCTCGCAGCGGGCGATCCGGCCGTGCAGGTGCTGCACCGCACCGCGAAAGACGGCCTCGGCGCCGCATACCTCGAGGCCTTCGCGTGGGCGCTCGAGCGCGGATTCGATCCGATCGTGCAGCTCGACGCCGACGGCTCGCACCTGCCCGAGCAGTTGCCGCGGCTGCTCGAACGGCTCGAGGCGACGGATGCCGCGGGCCGCGCCGATCTCGTCATCGGGTCGAGGTGGATCCCGGGCGGCTCCATCGAGAACTGGCCGCGTCACCGCGAGCTGCTCTCCCGCTGGGGGAGCGCCTACGCCCGCGCCGTGCTGCGCCTCGACACCCGCGACGCGACCGCCGGCTATCGCGCGTTCCGGGCCGACGCGCTGCGCCGCATCCGGCTCGAAGACGTGCACACCCGCGGCTACGGCTTCCAGGTCGACATGCTCTGGCACGCGCGCGAGGCCGGCCTCACGGTCGCCGAGGTGCCCGTCACGTTCGTCGAGCGAGCGCACGGCCGATCGAAGATGACCCCGGCGATCGTGGTCGAGGCGATGGTACGCGTCACCGCGTGGGGCATCCGCAGCCTGTTCAAGCGCCGGCCGAGGCGGGCTGCACGCAGCGACGGCTCCTCGACGAGCTCCCACGCCTGACGCCGCGACCGCGGGGGGCAAACCCCCTGTGAGCTCGGGGGCGAGCTCCACAGTCGCGTTGCGATACCGGCGATAGCTTCGGGCCATGGAACAGATCATGCGCGCCAGGAGCGCGGCCCTCCTCTTGGCAGTTTCGCTCGCGGCGATGGGCGTCGGGCAGCTTCTCCTCTCATTCGGGCGTGACTTCATCGATGCCCAACAGCCCATCGACTGGGCGCACTGGCTCATCCTCGTCGGCGCAGCAGGCGGTGCGGTCAGCACCTCAGGATTCGTGCTCGGCCAACTCGGCCGGATGGCACGTGCCTTCGTCGTGATCGGCGCCATCGGCTTCGGTGGAATGGTCGCGATCGACCTCATGCTGTGGACGCTGCCCGCCGACTCGATGCTCGACGACGCCCTCAGCGCCGCGCTCGATTCACCACAGGTCGCCGTGCCCTTCCTGTGGGTCGGACCCGCGTTGTTCTTCATCGGCCTGCTGCTCATCGCGGTCGAATGGGTGCGCCTGAGCCCATGGGCGGCCGGGCTGGTCATCGTCGGCGCCGTGCTGAACGGGGTCGGCGCGGCCACCCGCGTCGACGGCATCACACTCGTCAGTTTCGCGATCATGCTCACGGGTCTGGGCGGCATGCTCGCCGCGACATCCGTCAGACCGAGTACTGCCGCTCCCACCGCCGGCGAGGGGGCTGATGTCCTGCACCGATGAGTCATCCAGCCCGAGCATCGTGAGGTTGGTCAGTCCGGCCAATGGAGAGACATCCGTCGTCCCGACACTTGGCGCGCGAGTGAGGGGACGGTGCTGTTCACTGTGGCCCGGCGCCGTGCAGAAGGGTGTCGGTCACGAGCGTGGCCAATGCGACATAGTCGGGACCGACCTCCGGTGAATCGGCGGGTTTGGCGATGGCCTCGTGGAGCAGCGCGTAGTAGACCTGGCGCACCCATTCGAGGTCGGCCTCTTGGGCGATCAGGCCCTCGGACTTCGCGCGGGCGAGCAGCCCAAGGGTGGCGGCGTTGATCTCGGCCCAGATCTCGTGAGCTGCGCTGGTGTCGGCCAGGGGATTGCCGAGCGTGAACTTCCAGCGGCCCTTGGTGCGCAGCACGTATTCGGTGACCCGGTGCAGTGCCACCAGAGCGGGGGACTGCTCGGTGCGTGCGGCTGCGATCGCTTCGGCGAGCTCCTGCTTCGCCGACACGGCCAGTGCGTCGATGATCGCCTGACGGCTCGAGAATCGCCGATGGACCGTGGTTCGAGTGAGGCCCGCAGCCTCGGCGATCTGCTCGACAGACGCGCCCTGATCAGTGGCGAGCACCCGCTCGGCGGCTTCGATGATGGCGCGTACGCTGCGCTCGGCGTCTGCGCGGAGCGGTCTCTCCATGTGCCGGCACCTCCTACTGTCTCGTCGATGGCAACGAGGAAATCCTACATGTCTTTGTCATTTGTCGAGGTATCTGCTGCTTCAGAGTTGCGACTCATGCAAGAACTGCTACAGTGCAGTAACGGTTAGCAAACCATCCAACTAAATCCATCGGAGGAACAGCAATGGCTTCATCGCAGAACGTGGCGCTCGTGACCGGGGCGTCGAAGGGAATCGGGGCGGCGGCGGCATCCGCTCTCGTCAAGGCGGGGTATGCGGTCGTCGGCACGAGTCGTTCGGCATCGAAGGCCAAGCCGATCGACGGCGTGACCTTCATCGACCTCGACGTGGCCAGCGAGTCGTCGGTGCAGAACGCGATCGCTCACGTGATGAGCGTCTACGGTCGCATCGACGTGCTCGTGAACAACGCCGGGATCGGTTCCTCCGGAGCCGCCGAGGAGAGCTCGACCGAGCAGGCGCAGCAGATCTTCGACATCAACGTCTTCGGCGTCATCCGCCTGACGAATGCGGTGCTGCCGATCATGCGCGCGCAGCGGAGTGGCCGCATCGTGAATCTCTCGTCGGTGCTCGGCATCATTCCGCAGCCCTACATGGCGGTCTACGCCGCGACCAAGCACGCCATCGAGGGCTACTCGGAGTCCCTCGACCATGAGCTCCGCGAGTTCGGGGTGCGCGTTGCGCTGGTCCAGCCGGCCTACACGAACACCGCCTTCGAGGCCAACAGCGTGCGGGCCGACCAGCCGCTGCCGGTCTACGCCGAGCGACGCCGGGTGTTCGAGGAGTTCATGGCCGACGCCGTGAAGCAGGGCGATGATCCAGCCGTCGTGGCGAAGGCGATCGTCGCCGCGGCTACCGACAAGAACCCCAAGGTCCGATACGCAGGAAGCTCGCGCACCGCGAGCGTGTCGACGATGCGCCGCCTCGTGCCCGTGCGGATGTTCGACCAGCAGCTCCGGAAGCTCAACAAGCTCCCCGCCTGACCTACCAGGCGTATGCCTGCGGTGCTTCTCCAGGTCCGGGCCAGATCTGATCGAGTCGCGCGACCGCTTCATCGTCAAGCCGTAGCGACAAGCCGCCGAGGTTTGCTCGGAGTTCATCGGTACTCGTCGCGCCGACAATCGCTGTAGAGAGCGTCGGATTGCGAAGCAGCCACGCGAGCGCCACGTCCGACGGTTTCGCGCCGAGCTCCCGAGCAAGCGCCTCGTAGGCTTCGAGCTGATCGCGGTGTGCCTCCACTCGCGGATCGTCGCTCCCGCGCGAGAGCGCACCGGTGAGGAGTCCGGCATGGAGGGGGCTGTACGCGATCAGCCCGATACCCAAGTGACGCAGGGCTGGGATCAACTCCATCTCGGTCGCGCGGATGGCGAGGTTGTACAGGCTCTGCTCAGAGGTCAGCCCGAGGAAGTGACGTGCCGATGCGATGGATTGAGCGAGAGCGACGTCCCATGCGGCGAAGTTGCTGCTGCCGACGTAGCTGATCTTGCCCTCGCGCACCAGCTGCTCCATCGCCTGCCACGTCTCCTCCCATGGCGTCGCACGGTCGACGTGGTGCATCTGGTACAGGTCGATGTGATCGGTCTGCAGCCGTCGGAGGCTAGCCTCGCAGGCGCGGCGGATGTGATAGGCCGACAGTCGCCGGTCGTTGGGTCCCAGTCCCATGGGCTGGTACACCTTCGTGGCGAGCACGATGTCGTCGCGGTGGCCGCTGCGCTGCATCCAGCGCCCAATAACCTCTTCGGAGATGCCGTAGCCCTTGGCCATGTCGGGCGTCTGCGGGCCGCCGTAGACGTCGGCGGTGTCGAAGTAGTTGATGCCCGCGTCAACTGCGGCGTCCATGATGTCGAAACTGGCGGCTTCATCGATCGTGTAGCCGAAGTTCATCGTGCCCAAGCCCAACCGGCTGACGAGCAGGCCCGATCGGCCGAGGTGGGCGTACGTCATCGCGCTCATACGGCCGAGCCTAGCTAGGGGCGAGTCTGGCGACCGAGCCCGAGGGCGGCGGTGTGTAGCAGCCATGCGGCGCGGACGTTGACGGCGAAGTGACGATCGAAGCTCTCGATGGTGGTGTCCAAGATGGTGGAATCCACGCTTTCCGAATGCGAGAGCACGAGCGCGGAGACGGGGCCGAGCGTCGCGTTCGCCTCTGCCAGCAAGCGCTCGGGGGTGGCCGGGTCGGCGAGATCGCCCTCGAGCGCGAGGACCCGTCGGCCGGTTGCCCGAATCTCCTCGGAGATCTCGTGAGCACTCGACGCCCCGAGTCCAAGGCGAGCGTCGTACGTTGACCAGTGGGTATAGGCGATGTCCCAGCCCTCTGAGGCGAGGCGAAGCGCGATCGCGTGCGCGATCCCGTTCGGGCGGCCGAGCCCTGTGATGAACGCGAGCGGTGAGGTCACTAGCTGTCACCCCGATCCAAGGAAATCCGATGCCGCAACTGGCTTGCGCCGGCGTGTTCACGCCAAGGGGCCGGGTGCGGCGATCGCGCTGAGCAGCATGTCCACCACGGCATCCGTCGCCTCCTCGACCGAGACGCCGTCAAGCATGTCGCTGGTGGCGAGCACGGCCACCCCGTGCACGCTCGCGAACGCCACGAAGGCGAGCCGCTCGGGATCGCCGGACTGCACGGCGCCCGCGGCCTGAGCCTCGGCGATGAGTGCGACGGTGGCACCCATGCTGCGGCGTCCGGTCTCGACGAGGGTCTCGCTCGCGTCGGCGCCGTGCTTCACCGTGTACATCAGGCCGAGGAGGGCGGCGTTCTCGACGACGAATGACACGTAGGCCGTCGCGATCGCGCGGAACCGCGTGTCGAACGAACCGGATGTCGCGGCGGCATCCGTCATCGCCTGGTTCAGGCGCTGGAATCCATCGAGGGCGAGCGCTTCGAGCAGGGCCTGCTTGTCGCGGAAGTGCCGCGCGGGGGCGCCATGACTGACGTTCGCATCGCGCGCGAGCTGTCGGAGCGAGAGCCCCTCGACGCCCGACCGCCGCACCGTGCGCTCGGCGAACTCGAGCAGCGTCTCGCGGAGATTCTCGCGGTGGTACGTGCCGGTGGTCACGTATCGCAGTCTAGTCCCAATGTAGTCATTGACAACATTGGGTCGCGGTGTTCATAATGTTGTCACTGTCTACATCAATGAATCACGAATCGATCGGAGCATCACCATGGCCCGCAATCACGCTGGCACCACCGCCGTCATCACGGGCGCGAGCTCGGGCATCGGCGCCGAATTCGCCCGCACGCTCGCCGTCCGAGGGGCGAACCTCGTGCTCGTCGCCCGCCGCGAGGACCGGCTCATCGCACTCGCTGACGAACTCGTCGCCGCACACGGCGTGGCGGTGCATCCGCTCGCTCTCGATCTCGCGGCACCGGGCGCCGTCGACGCCGTCGAGACCTTCGTGCACGATCGCGGCCTCACCGTCGACTCGCTCGTGAACAACGCCGGCTTCGGCATGCATGGACCCCTGGCAGAGGCGGATGCCCCGCGAATCGACGAGCAGGTGCGCCTGAACGTCGGCGCGCTCGTCGCCCTCACCCGGGCGTTCCTGCCAGAGTTGACAGCCTCAGGCCGCGGCGTCCTCGTGAACGTCGCGAGCACTGCGGCATTCCAACCCGTGCCGTTCATGGCGACGTATGCGGCGACGAAGGCGTTCGTATTGAGCTTCACCGAGGCCGTCGCCTTCGAGACCCGTGACTCGGGACTGCGCGTCACCGCGCTAGCGCCTGGCGCCACCCGCACCGAGTTCTTCGACGTCGTCGGCAGTGAAGGAGTGCGAGTGGGCAACTACCAGACCTCCGAAGAGGTCGTCGCCACGGCGATGCGGGCGCTCGACGCCCGGCGCACGCCGCCCTCGGTGGTCTCGGGCGGACGGAACGCCGCGACGGCCCTCATGGGCCGAATCATGCCGCGTTCGATCGTGATCCCGATCACGGCACGTCTGATTACCGATTGAGCGGATGCCGCATCGCGATCATCGCTGCGCCTTCCGGAGGAACGGTCGGGTAGGGAGGACGATCGGTCGGGCGCATGTCGGCTGCGCGCGGGAGGCTGGGAGTCGACTTGAAGGAGCACCATGTCAACGAACACGCTGTCGACACCGACGCAGTCCCCGGGCGCGCCGCCCGAAGTCGCGACCCAGGCGGTCCGGCCGACCGCCTGGCTCGCCGTCGTCTCGCTCGGCCTCGGAATCTTCACGCTCGTCGCGAGCGAGTTCCTCCCGGCGAGCCTGCTCTCGCCGATCGCCGCCGAACTCGGTATCACCGAGGGCACGGCCGGCCAGTTGGTCACTGCGACGAGCATCATCGGAATCATCGGTGGCCCGCTCGTGGTCTCGGCGTTGCCGCGGGTGAACCGCCGGTGGGTGATGGCCGGCCTGACCACGCTCGCGATCGTGTCGAACGTGCTCGTCGCGGTCTCACCCGTGTTCGGCCTCATGCTCGCCTCGCGCCTCCTGCTCGGCATCGCGATCTCGGGTTTCTGGGCGATGTCGCTCGCCGTGACGGCTCAGCTCGTGCCCGCCGACCGGCTCGGCCGCGCGATGACCGTCGTCAACACCGGCGTCTCGCTGGCGACGATCGCCGCGGTGCCGGCGGGGGCCTACCTGGGTGAACTGGTCGGCTGGCGAGCGGTGTTCCTGCTGGCCGCTGCGGCCGGTGTGCTGACACTCGTCGCCCAGCTTGCGACGCTGCCGTCCATCCCGGCGAGCGGCGCCCCAGGCTTCCGCACGCTGCTGCAGACGGCTCGCATCCCGGTGGTCGCCCTGGGCGTCCTCGCGATCATCCTGCTCGCGGGCGGCCACTTCATGGGCTTCACCTACCTTCGTCCCGCCTTCGAGGCGATCGACGGTATCACTCCGAGCCTGCTCGCGCTGCTCCTCATGATCTTCGGCGTCGCGAGCTTCATCGGCAACATGGTCGCCGGGCCGCTCGCCGATCGCCGGCTGCCCGTGCTCGTGATCGTGGCGCCGGCCGCAATCGGCGTGGGCACGATCGTGCTCGCGCTCGCCGGATCGAGCGTCGCCCTCGCCGCCGTGACCGTGTTCGTGTGGGGCGTCGGCTTCGGAGCGATCCCGACCATGATCCAGACCTGGATGGCCCATGTCGTGCCCGAACGGCTCGAGAGTGCCGGCGGCCTCATCGTCGCCGCGTTCCAGATCGCGATCACGATCGGCGCGGCGGTCGGCGGGCTGCTCGTCGACTCGGTCGGGGTGCAGGCGGCGCTCATCGGCGGCGGCATCGCGGCAGTGCTCGGCGCCGGCGTGCTGAGCTCGGCTCGCGCCCGATAGAGGTGGGCGTCGCGCGGCCGCTACGCCACGGCGTGCACGGCCGCGCGACGCCAGAGGCTCGGCGAGACGCCGGTGTGCCGCCGGAACGCGCGGCTGAATCCCGCGTCGCTCTCGTAGCCCAGCTGGAAGGCGATATCGGTGACGGATGCCCCCGCCCGCAGCATCCGCTCGGCTCGCTCCATGCGCACCCGCGTGAGGTAGCGGGCGGGGGAGTCGCCGACCGCGTCCTTGAACTGCTCGGCGAACTGCGATCGCGAGGCGCGGGCGAGGCGGGCGAGGGACTCGACCGTCCAGGGCGAGCCCGGGTCGTCGTGGATCGCCTCGAGCGCGCGGCTGAGGTGCGGGTCGCGCCCGGTGGCGAGCAGGTCGAGCGCACTGCCGCATCCGCGTTCGAGCCAGATGCGCACGGCGGCCGACGCCACGACATCGGCGAGCCGCTCGATCACGGAGTGACTGCCGGCTCGATCGCTCGAAGCCTCGCGGTACATCGTGTCGAGCAGCGAGGCGAAGATCGGCTCGTGCACCCGGAATCCGCACGTGAACAGCACCGGTGGCATGGCCCGCGCCGAGATCGGGTCGCTGCCGTTGAGGGCGAGCGAGCCGCTCAGCAGCATCGTGTCGCGCATCGTGTGCAGCTCGACAGGACCGCCGTGCGGGACCATGACGAAGTCGCCGGCCTGCATGTCCAGCGGCTCGTCGCCGCGACGGTGCACCTCGATGGCGCCCGTCGCGACGTAATGGAAGCGGATGCCGGGGCCGTCGTCGCGCGCCTTGACACCCGCGGGCAGCTCGCGATCTCCGAACTCGAGCACGCTCCAGTGCAGGCGTTCGAGCACGGCGTCGATGGTGCGCTCGGCTTCGCCGAGGACGTCGGGGACTGCGGATGCCTCGATCGCGCTCATGTGAGCTTAAAGCGCGGAGCGCCTCCGATCATTCCCGCGAGCGGACGACCCGCCGCTCAGCGGCGCTCCTCGGCGATGGCGTTGCCGCCGTCGACGACGATGAGCTCCCCGGTCGTGTACGCGGCTCCCGGTGTCGCGAGCCAGGCGATCGCCGATGCGACCTCGTCGGGCCGGCCGCTGCGCCCGAGCGGCACGAGCAGCGCCTCCTCGGCCTCACTCGGGAGCTGGCTCGCGGTGGAGATCCAGCCCGGTGCGACGGCGTTCGCGGTGATGCCGTAGGCCGCCTCGTCGACCGCGAGGGCGCGCACGTATCCGAGCAACCCGGCCTTCGCCGCGGCATAGGCGACGTCGCCGCGGGAGGCCATGACCGGGCCGGTGACGCTCGAGACGCAGATGATGCGACCCCAGCCGGTCTCTCGCATTCCGGGAAGCATCGCGCGGGTCAGCAGGAACGCCGTCGTGAGGTTCATCGCGAAACGCGCGTTCCAGTCGGCGAGCGACATCATCGCGTCGCCACCGATCATCTCGGGATCGCCGGTCGCGATGAGGCCCGCATTGTTGACGACGATGTTGGGACGGATGCCGGTGGCCGCGAGCTCGGCCGAGAGCTCGTCGACCTCCTCCTCGACGTCCAGTCGCGCCACGTAGCCGACCGCGGTGATCCCCGCTTCGCGGAGTTCCTCGGCGCGTTCGAGCACACGCTCGCTCGTCGCGGTGAGGACGATGCCCGCACCGAGCTCGCCGAGGGCGCGGGCGGCGGCGAATCCGATGCCGATGGGGCTGCCGGCGCCGCTCACGATGGCGACGCGCCCATCGAGATTCCAGAGCGCAGGGAGGGCCATGACCACATCGTAAGCACGGTGGCGCGCCTTCGGGGAGCCCCCGGGATCGTCCACTTCGGCGCCGCCGCGGTGCCGGCGCCGCTCAGTTCGAGAGCAGCGGCCGCACGGCGGCGAAGCCGTGTTCGACCACGGTCGAGGTCGTGTCGTAGACGCGCACGGTGCCCGCGGCATCCGTGAACCGCGGCCAGCCCGGGTCGCCGCTCGTGACGAACGCGACTGCGCCGCCGTGCACTTCGTCGGCGAGTGCTTGCGGGGGCGCGTCGCCCGCGACGACGTCGACCCGCTCGGCATCGAGGCAATCGAAGAAGAACGGCACGTCGAGGCAGTGCACGGCCCGTCCCGATATCGGCGAGGCCCACGAGAAGCGGTACAACCAGGTGGGTGCAGCGCCGCGGGCGCGGGCGATGCGGAGGGCGAGGGTGCGGAACAACCGGTCGGTGAGGTAGCGGCCGACGACCGCGGCACTGCCGAGCTTCGTGACGTCGCGATTCGCCGCGAGGTAGGGCGAGCGGACTGCGCGCTCGAGCCCCGCCCGGCCGAGCAGGAACCGCGCCGGAACGAAGCGGAGCTTGCCCTTCGCACCGTCGAGGATCGTCGAGAACTCGTCGTCGGTGGCGCCGAGCACGAGGGGCTTGTCGGCCCCGATGCCCGCAGCGATCGCGTCGACCGTGCGCATCGGCACGACGTCGCCGTCGATCACCGGACCGAACTCGAGCCCACCGACGATGAACCGGCGAAGCTCGTCGAAGGGGCTGCCGCCCTGCTCGCGAGCGCTCAGCTCGCCCTGCACCTCGCGGAGGCGCTCCTCGCTCAGCGCAGAGAGGCCGGCACGCGTCGGCTGAACGCCGGCGGCCTCGGCGAGGCGACGGCCGAACGACTCCGCGCGCTCGAGGGTGACGTCGGCCGCCACCCCCGAGATGCTGTAGACGCCCGCGAAGAGCGGCTGGGCGCGCGGCATGCCGAGCAGGGTGAGCACGGCTCCGCCGCCCGCCGATTGTCCGACGATGGTGACGCGCGAGGGGTCGCCGCCGAAGGACGCGACGTTGTCGCGCACCCATTCGAGGGCGAGCAGCCAGTCGAGCACGCCGCGGTTCATCGGGGCATCCGCGATCCAGCCGAAGCCGTCGAAGCCGAGCCGATACGAGATCGAGACCGTCACGACGCCGTCGCGGTTGAAGGCCGCGCCGTCGTACCACGGGCTCGCGGGGGAGCCCGCGAAGTAGCCGCCGCCGTGGATGTAGACGAGCACCGGCAGCAACGCCTGCGCCGAGGCATCCGTCGCCGGGGCCGGCGTGAAGACGTTGACGTTGAGCGTCGATTCGCCGGGAATCGACGGCTCGGGGATGAACGTCACCCCAGGATCGCCGCGCTGCGCGGTCGCGCCGTACTCGAGCGCGTCGCGAACGCCCTGCCATGGCCGGTGCGGCACGGGAGCCGCGAAGCGCAGGTCGCCGACGGGCGGCTCGGCGAAGGGGATGCCGAGGAAGGCCGCCGAGCGGTGGCCCGCGGCATCCGTGCGCCAGCGTCCGCGCACGCGGCCCGCCGTGGTGTCGACCTCGACAGTCGTGCCGGTGGCGGTCAAAGGCATGTGCGATCCTCTCCGATCACGCGAGACGCGACGATCCGCCGCAGTTGCATCATATGTTCGGTCCTTCGCGGGCGGCCGGCGAGATCAGCCGCGGCGCGGGTGCGCCTCGAAGAAGTCCCACATCAGCGACGACGCGTTGATCTCATGCGTCACCGTGCCCAGCCCGAACTGGTCGAGCGGCACGTCGGTGCCGGGCCAGGTGTGGCCGCCGCCGGCGACCTCGTAGAGCACGACGTCGGCGTGTCCGAGACACTCGGTCCAGGAGTATGCCACGACGGACTCGCTCACCGCGGTGGTCGTCGGGCCGACGCGGCACTCGTTCAGGCCCGCCCACGTCGCCGCGGCCGTCTGCACGGTGTATCCCCAGCGGGGATCGGTGTTGCCCGGATACGGATTGACGAGGTCGTCCGTGCCGTGGAAGGTCAGCACGGAAACCGGCTGCGGCGGATCGCACGTTCCCGCCTCGGGCGTCGTGAGGTCGGCCACGTCGGGCCGGCCGGCACGCAGACCCGCGACCGGGGCGATCGCCGCGAAGACCTCGGATGCATGGCATGCCAGCGCCGAGGCCATGCGCCCGCCACCCGAGAACCCGGTCGCGTACACGCGACGGTCGTCGATGCATCCGGCCGTGTCGAGCTCGTCCACCACGGCAGTGAGGAACGCCACGTCGTCGCGCGAGCCCGCCGGTGGGTAGGTGCCGGAGGTCAGCGGCACGCCTGGCACGTTCCACGCCCAGTTGCCGTCGGGCAGGGTCTGCGGGAATGCGATGTCACCCGTCGGTGTGGCCACGATGAAGTTCTCCGCGTCGGCGAGCGACTCCAGGTCGGAGATGTCGGCCTGGGTCGTGGCGTTGTTGTTCGATCCGTGAAGGTCGAGCACGAGCGGCAGGCTGCGGCGCACGGGAACGTCGGGAACGTGTACCCGAACGGCGTAGGTCTCACCCTCGAATGCGATGTCGAATGTCGAGGTGCCGACGGGGATGACTCGCGTGCACGCGCTCTCGGCGGCGGCCCCGACGCCTGGGCGCTCGGACGCCTGAGCTGCTGCGGACACGCCCAACGAGGTGAGGGCGACGGTCGACACAGCGGCGACGGCCACGAGTCTGCCGACTCGGAGAGCGGACGCGTGCGGGGTGCGGGGATGCTCGGTCATGGCGACTCCTTCGTCGTCGTGCGCGTGAATACCGAGCGCATACTCGGTATTGACGGACCCTATCCTCGGCCGGCCCGCGTGTCCAGTCATCGGCGAAGAGTCGTGCCGTCAGGCGCGGCCCTGCTCAGGCGCGGCGCGTGACGAGGCGCCACAGCTGCATGATGTGCTCGGACATGTCGATCGACGGGTCGAGCAGCCACTGGGTCTGGAGGCCGTCGGATGCCGCGACGAAGAGCGTCGCGGTGAGGTCGGGGTCGAGCTCGGGGTCGATGGCGCCGGCCCGCTGCTCCTCGCGGATGTATCCACCGAACTCGCGGCGCAGGTCCTCGTAGCGCTCGACGAAGAAGTCGTGCGACGGATGCTCGGGGTCGACCGCCTCGACGGAGAGCTGCGCGTAGAGCTGCACGAGGCCGGGCACGTCGGCGTTGTGGCGGATCACGGCGACGAGACCGTCGATCGGGCGCGCCAGGTCGAACCCGTAGCTCTCGACGTCGACCTCGTCGCGCTTTCGGAGGATCTCCTGGAAGAGCTCCTCCTTCGAGCTGAAGTAGTGCAGGAGGCCCGCTTGGCTGAGTCCGACGGCGTCGGCGAGCTCGCGCACGCTCGTGCGGCGGTATCCATTGCGGGCGATGACCTCGAGCGCCGCCGTGAGGATCTCCTCGCGCTTCGCGATGCCTTTCGCGTATGAGCCCCTGCGCGCCATACCTGCATCGTACGTACTCGCCATTGCAAATGAAAACCGACCGGGATATGGTTTTCGACATTGCCTCGCCGTTGCGGCCTCGAAAGGATCACCATGACCGAGACGCTGAACCAGTCGACGGATGCTGCGGCATCCGCCCTCGATCGCACCGCGGGTGAGATCGTGGCCGATCTCACCCTCGAGGAGAAGGCCTCGCTCACGAGCGGAGCCGACTTCTGGACGACGAAGCCGATCGATCGCGTGGGGCTGCCGTCGATCCTGCTCACCGACGGCCCGCACGGCGTGCGCAAGCAGCGCGCCGGAGCCGACCACCTCGGCATCGGCGACAGCGTGCCCGCGACGTGCTTCCCGCCCGCTGTCGCGCTCGGCTCGTCGTTCGACCCGGCGCTGCTCGAGCGAGTGGGCGTCGCCCTCGGCGAGGAGTCGCAGGCCGAGGGTGTGGGCGTGCTGCTCGGCCCGGGCATCAACATCAAGCGCTCGCCGCTGTGCGGGCGCAACTTCGAGTACCTCTCGGAAGACCCGATCGTGTCTGGCGTGCTCGGCTCGGCGCTCGTGCGGGGCCTGCAGTCGCAGGGCGTGGGCGCGTCGCTCAAGCACTTCGCGGCGAACAACCAGGAGGCCGACCGCATGCGAGTGTCGGCCGACATCGACGCGCGGCCGCTGCGCGAGATCTACTTGCGCGGGTTCCAGCGCGTCGTCGAAGACGAGCAGCCGTGGACGGTGATGTGCTCGTACAACCGCTTGAACGGCGTCTACACCTCGGAGGATCCGTGGCTGCTGTCTCGCGTGCTGCGCGACGAGTGGGGCTTCGAGGGACTCGTCGTCTCGGACTGGGGCGCAGTGAACGAGCGAGTCACTGGCGTTGCGGCCGGCCTCGACCTCGAGATGCCGGCGAGCGGCGGTCGCACCGATGCCGAACTCGTCGCCGCGGTGCGATCGGGAGTGCTCGACGAGCGGACGCTCGATACCGCGGCTCGGCGTGCGATTGAGCTCGTGCAGAAGGCGGTCGGTGGCGTTCAAGCGGATGCCTCGTACGACGTCGACGCGCACCACGCGCTCGCTCGCGAGGTCGCCGGCGCGTCGATCGTGCTGCTGAAGAACGAGGGTGCGGTGCTGCCGCTGGCCGCCGAAGCATCCGTCGCCGTCATCGGCGAGCTCGCTCGCACGCCGCGCTACCAAGGCGCCGGCTCGTCGCTCATCAACCCGACGCGGCTCGACAACGCGCTCGACGAGATCCGCGCGCTCGCCGGGCCCGCTGCCGAGGTGGCGTTCGCCGCCGGGTATGGCGACGACGGTGCGGCATCCGACGAGCTCACCGCCGAAGCCGTGGCTGCGGCATCCGCTGCCGAGACGGTGCTGCTGTTTCTCGGCGTGCCCGCCGCCCTCGAGTCGGAGGGCTTCGACCGCGACGACATCGAACTGCCGGCCGCGCAGCTCGCGCTCGCCGACGCGGTCATCGCCGCGAACCCGCGCACCGTCGTGGTGCTCTCGAACGGCGGCGTCGTGCGCCTCTCGGGACTCGCCGACCGCGTGCCGGCGATCGTCGAGGGCTGGCTGCTCGGCCAGGCCGGCGGCGGCGCGATCGCCGACGTGCTCTACGGCGTCGTGAACCCGTCGGGCCGCCTCGCCGAGACGATCCCGCTGCGCCTCGCCGATAGCCCCGCGTACCTCGACTTCCCGGGCGAGCACGGCCACGTGCGCTACGGCGAGGGCCTCTTCGTGGGCTATCGCTGGTACGACGCGCGCGAGCTCGAGGTGTCGTTCCCGTTCGGGCACGGGCTCTCGTACACGAGCTTCGAGTACTCGGATGCTTCGGTGACGACGGATGCCTCCGGCCTCGCCGTGCGGGTCACCGTGACCAACACCGGTGACCGTGCCGGCGCCGAGGTCGTTCAGGTCTACACGTCGCTGCAGGGCTCGGCCGTGGTTCGTGCTCCTCGTGAGCTCAAGGGGTTCGCGAAGGTGACGCTCGCCGCGGGGGAGTCGCGTGAGGTCGTGGTGCACGTGCGCCGAGAGGACCTCGCGTACTGGGACATCCGTGTCGACCGCTGGGTGGTGGAGGGCGGCGACTACACTGTCGCGGTCGGGGCGTCGAGCCGCGACATCCGCTCGTCGGTGACGGTTGCCGTGGAGGGCGACAGCTCGGCTGCGCCGCTCACGATGAACTCGACGATCGGCGAGGTGATCGAGCACCCGATCGCGGGGGAGTTCGTGCGGCAGGCGCTCGCCGCGGGCGACAGCGCCGAGAGTGCCCTTCTCGCCGACCCGAGCATGTTCAAGATGATGGCGTCGTTCCCGATCGGGCGCGTCGCGTCGTTCCCCGGGTCGCCGTTCGGCCGCGACCAGGTCGAGCAGCTGCTCGCTGCGGCGAACGCTGGTCCCGTCACACCGTGAGTCGTCAGGAACGCGGCGTGAGGCGGTAGACGGCGACGGGGTCCGTGAAGCGCAGCGAAGACTGCGCTGCGTCGCTTCCAGCTGACGGCTCTTCCGAGGAGCTCTTCATGAGTACGGTGCCGGGCTCGACCGCGATCCCATCCATTGTGCGGCCGCGAGAGAGGAATACGACCAGCTCGTCGTCGACGACGGGCGGCCCGACTTCGAGGGTCGGTTCGGCCCGCAGACAGTCGAACTGAGCCTCGCCCCGCACCGTCATGAGGTTCACCACGTGTGCGGTGTCGGCGACGGCGACCGCCGATGCGGCGGACTCCCCGCGGAACTCCACCGCTGCGCCGGCAACGAGCTGGTGCTCGACACCATCGATCCGGAGCCGCACCTCGCCGTCGACGACGATGAAGATCCGGTCGATGTCGGGGAAGGTCGAGAACGGAGCATCCTCACGGATGTCGGCCATGCTGAGGCGCCACGAGCGACGAACGTCGTGCGCCAGTTCCCGCGTGCTGCCGCGACCGTTGGCCCACGGGACGCTCGTCTTCTCGGCCGGCTGGATCAGCATGGAACGGCGGCGAGCGTCACGGCACGAGGTCGGTCTCGTGGAGCGTGTCGAGCAGGTCTGCGGCTGCCTGAAGCGGGCCGCGGAGGTCTTGATCCTCTTGGTGGGGCTGCAGCGCACGGATGCCGGCGGCCGCGCGCGTCAGCGGTGCGGGCACCTCGACGTCGAGCTGGGCGAGCAGGCGCGACACCGCGATCAGCTCGCAGGCGAGCACGATTCGGTACGACGCGACGGCACGCTCCAACTGCACAGCACCCTGCGTCGCGAAGCTGGCGTCCTCTTCGGTGCCGCGCGAGAGCACGATCGTGCCGAGGGATGCCGGGGTTGCCGCGTTTCGGATCTCGGCCAGCGCCGCAGCTGCCGTGTACTCGAGCATCATGAGCCCGGACGCTCCGGCCGGGCCTGTCGCGAGGAAGGGGGCGAGGCCGGTGAACGCCGGCTCGTTCGTGAGCCGGAGCAACGCGTGGGCGTTGGTCGCCGACTGCGCGATCGCGAGGTTCGTCGCGTCGAGGTCGAGTGCCAGCTGGGCCTGGAAGAACGCACCGTGGTGGGTGACGATGCCCGCTTCCACGTCGAACACGGGGTTCTCCTGGGCCGCATTCAGCAGCCTGAGGAGTTGGGCATCGAGCCGCTCGAGTGAGGTGAGGAGTGCTCCCTGCGTGATCGGATAGACGCGGAATCCGAACGGATCCTGGATGCGTGCGGGTGACCACGATGCACCGTCGAGCAGTCCCCGGATCTCGGCGCCGACCTCCTCGACATGCGGTGCCGCAGCGGCGGCGGCTGCGGCATCCGAGAGCGCAGAGGGATTGGCTCGGAGAGCTGCCGAAGTCAGGGCGAAGACGATCCGGCCCCCGCGATCGAGTCGTCGCAGCTCCGCGGAAGCGAGGATCGCCCTCCCGATGGTCAAGGCACTGCTGCTGAGGAAGGGCAGCGCGCTCTCGACTCCCCAGCGCACCGGTTCAACCGGCGACCCGGCGCTGCGCTCGCCGGCGAGGGTGAGGCCGAGCGCGGCGAGTGCGGCCAGATCAGCGGTGCCGATCGAGCCGACGGCGCCGATCTCGGCGACGTCATCACGATCGAGGGCGTCGACGAGCGCCGGCAGGATGGCCGGGTCGATCCCCGACCCCGCGCGAGCGAGTTGGGCGAGCCGGGTGGCGATGAGTGCGCGCACCGTGCGGGCGGGAAGGTCGTCGCCGGCGTCGGTGGCGTGGCTTCGAATGAGCCGTATTCCGTGATCGGACGCGTCGGTGACCGACGTCTCCCTGTTCGCGCCGACGCCCGTCGATCTGCCGTACGCCGGTGTGGCGCTTGCGATCGCGTCAGCGGCGGAGGCCGCATCGGCGACCGCGTGAAGGACGGCGTCGGTGACCTGCACGCGCGCGCCGTCGGCGATGGTGACGACATCTGACAGTGAGATCGGGACATCGACATCGAAGGTGATGGTGTCTCGTCGGGTGGGTGCGGAACGGCTCACATCGTCACTCTTCCTCACGAATCGCGCCACGGCTAGCTTTTCACTGGGTGGCAAGTGTATTTTACTAAGCGGAAACATTCGGTGACTGGCGAAGAAACACCCGGTCCCTATCGTCAGAGTTGTCGATTCAGGGAGGCTCTCATGAGCGAACAGTCCACACGCACTGTGGAGCGAGCGCTGTCCCTGCTCGCCACCGTGTGCGAGAAGGGCAGCACGTCGCTCTCGGATGCTTCCCGGGCCGTCGATCTCGCACCGAGCACCGCTCTGCGGCTGCTCCGCACACTCGAGGCGAGCGGCTTCGTCCGTCGCGAAGACGAGGGACGGTATCGCGCCGGCCCTCGTCTCATGCAGCTCGGCGCACAAGCCCTCGGACACGAGTCGCTCATCGACGTCTGCCACGACGAGATGGTCGGGCTCGAACAGGCCACCGGGGAGTCGGTGTACCTGAGCGTCGAGGGGCACGCGGCATCCGCCCTCTACATCAGCATCGTCGAGGGTTCCCACTCGGTGCGGCACTCGAACTGGGTCGGCCGCACGATCCCGCTCGCCGGATCCGCCGCAGGTCTCGTCCTGCGGGGCGAGACACCCGACAGTGGCTACGTCATCGTCGAGCGCGGTATCGAACGGGACGTCACGGCGGTCGCGTCCCCGGTGACTGCGGCAGGGCGCATCGTCGCCGTGATCAGCATTCTGGTGCCGAGCTACCGCATGGACGAGCAATCCGCCCAGCAGTGCGGCGTGCTCTTGGCAGCCGCCGCCCGCCGTCTCTCGTCCGGTCTCACCGACGGAACCGCCCTCTAGGAGCAGCCATGATCCGATTCGAAAGCGTCTCCAAGGTCTACGACGACGGCACGACCGCCGTCGACAACCTCAATCTGGAAGTCCCGACCGGCAGTCTGCTGGCTCTCGTGGGCCCCTCCGGATGCGGCAAGACCACCTCTCTTCGCATGATCAACCGGCTGATCGATGCCACGAGCGGCACGATCACGCTCGACGGCGTCGACGTGTCGAGCACCGACCGAGTCGGTCTTCGTCGCAAGATCGGCTACGTCATTCAGCACGCAGGGCTCTTCCCGCACCGAACCGTCGTCGACAACGTCGCCGCCCTGCCGCGGCTGCTCGGCGGCGACCGGAAGAAGACCCGCGCGCGTGCGTTGGAGCTGCTGGAGCTCGTGGGCCTCGACGAGCGCTTCGCGCACCGCTACCCCTGGCAGCTGTCGGGCGGGCAGCAGCAGCGCGTCGGCGTGGCTCGCGCGCTCGCGACCGACCCGCCCTTCCTGCTGATGGACGAGCCGTTCAGCGCCGTCGATCCGATCGTGCGCGCCCAGCTGCAAGACGAGTTCCTGCGGCTTCAGGGCGAGATCGGCAAGACCATCGTGATGGTCACGCACGACATCGATGAAGCACTGAAGCTCGGCGACCAGGTCGCGGTTCTGCGCACCGGAGGTGTCCTGGCGCAGTTCGGCACGCCGCTCGAACTGCTCACTCGACCCGTCGACACCTTCGTCGCCGACTTCGTGGGTGGCGCTCGGGGCTACCGTGCACTGGGCTTCGAACAGCTGTCGGAAGAGACCGCGCTCACTCCGCACACCCCGGTGAAGCTGGACGAGCGCGTGAGTGATCGTGGCTGGGTCGTCGTCGTCGACGACAAGGGTCGTCCGCTCGGCTGGGTCGATGGTGGGAACGCACGGGATGCCTCTGCCGCCACGCTTCACACGACCTCGCGTTTCCTTCCCCTCACCGCGTCGGCCCGCGAACTCCTCGACGGGGCACTCGCCGGTCCCGGCGGCACCCTCGGGATCGTGGACGCCGACGGCGTCTTCGTCGGTGTGTTGAGCGCCTCGTCTGTGGTCGAAGCCGTCCAAGGAGCCGCCGCGTGAACATCGACTGGATCTGGGCGAACCTGCAGCCGATCGGCGCACTGTTCCTCAACCACATCTGGCTGACCGTCGTTCCGACTGTGATCGGACTGGTGATCGCGATTCCCCTCGGATGGTGGGCGCACCGCTCGCGTCGAGGTGGAGTCGTGATCATCGGCGCAGCGGGACTCCTCTATACGATCCCGTCGCTCGCGCTCTTCATCCTGCTCCCGGCGATTCTCGGCACGAGGATCCTCGACCCGCTCAACATCGTGATCGCGCTCACGGTCTACACGGTCGCCCTCCTGGTGCGCGTCGTTTCAGACGGCCTCGGCTCCGTCCCGCACGACACCGTCGCTGCCGCCGAGGCCATGGGCTATCGGGGATGGCAGCGTCTGCTCCTCGTCGAACTACCCGTCGCCGTGCCCGTCATCATCGCCGGGCTGCGGGTGGCGATCGTCTCGAATGTCAGCATCGTGACGATGGCGGCGCTGATCGGCATTCCGCAGCTCGGCACGCTGTTCACACAGGGCTTCCAGCTCCGTCTGATCGTTCCCCTGATCACCGGCATCGTGCTCTGCGTTGTGCTCGCGGTCATCTTCGACCAGGTCCTGATTCGTATCGGACACGTGGCAAGCCCGTGGCGACGAAGGGATGTGCCCGCATGACGCTCTTCGAGTGGCTTACCGATCCCGCCAACTGGACGGGGTCGAGAGGAATCCCGGTCCAAGTCGGGTTCCACCTGCTCTACACGGTCATCTCACTCGCGATCGCGAGCGCGATCGCCATCCCACTCGGCATCTTCATCGGCTTCACGGGAAAGGGCGAGGCGATCGTGGCCGGCTCCGCGAACGCACTCCGCTCGCTGCCGACACTGGGGCTGCTGATCCTGCTGTTCCTCGTGCTCGCTCCTGTCATCGCGGGCCAACTCGTCTTCGTCGTGCCGACCATCATCGTGCTGGTGCTGCTCGCCATCCCGCCGATCCTCACCGGCACGTACACCGGCATCCAATCCGCCGATGAAGCCGCCGTCGATGCGGCGCGCGGAATGGGCTACACCCGCACCCAGATCCTCTGGCGCGTCCAGATGCCCTGCGCCCTGCCGCTCCTCATCTCGGGCCTGCGCGGGTCGACGCTGCAGGTCGTCTCGACCGCCACCGTCGCCGCATACCTCGGACTCCAGGGGCTAGGACGCTACATCATCGACGGCCGCGCCCAGGCCGATTTCGCGCAGATGGCCGGCGGCGCGCTGCTTGTGGCTCTGCTCGCCCTCGCCCTCGAACTCCTCTTCAGCGTCCTCGGCAAGGTGCTCGTCTCGCCGGGCCTTCGGCGCACCACGCGCCGCCGGCGTACTGCACCCACCGATACAGCCACCGCAGCGCTCACCACCCTGACCGCTGCGAGATGACGGGCACACCCAGCCCGTAATCCCTCTCTGCACCACCAAGATCCGCACTTCCTTCCTTCCGAAAGGCAACCCCCATGCGAAAGCTCCCCCTCGCGGCCCTCACTGCCGCATCCGTCGCCGCAGCGCTCGTCCTCACCGGCTGCGCCACCGGCGACCAGGCACTCTCCGGCGGCGACGCCGGCGGCTCAGCCGGTGACCAGATCATCATCGGATCCGCCGACTTCTCCGAAAGCCAGCTCATCGCGACCATCTACTCGCTCGCCCTGCAGGACGCGGGAGTCGAGGTGAAGGAGCAGTTCAACATCGGCAGTCGCGAGGTATACATCGCCGCGCTGCAGGATGGCTCGATCGACCTGATCCCCGAGTACTCCGGTGCGCTGCTCAAGCACTTCGACGCCGAGTCGAAGGCCAGCACGAGCGAGGACGTCGTCGCCGAGCTCGAAGAAACGCTCCCCGAGGGCATCGAGATGTTCGAGATCTCCGAGGCTCAAGACAAGGACATCCTCGCCGTGACCGAGGCGACCGCCGAACAGTACGATCTCACGACCATCTCCGACCTCGAGCCGGTCGCCTCCGAGCTCATCCTCGGCGGTCCCGCGGAATGGGCGACGCGGGTGAACGGGGTCGTCGGCCTCCGCGACGTCTACGGCCTCGAGTTCAAGGAGTTCGTGAGCCTCGACGCCGGCGGTCCCCTCACGATGACGGCGCTGCTGAACGGCCAGATCCAGGTCGCCGACGTCTTCAGCACCGACCCGGCGCTCACGGCGAACAATCTCGTCGCACTCGAAGACGACAAGTCGCTCTTCGCCGCCGAGAACGTCGTGCCCGTCATCTCGTCGGCGAAGTCGAGCGACACCGTCGAGGAAACCCTCGACGCCGTGTCGGCCGCCCTCACCACGGAGGCGCTCATCGAGATGAACGGGAAGGCCGCAGAGGGCGAAAGCCTCAGCGACATCGCGCGCGACTGGCTCGACTCCGCCGGCCTCTGACGCCGTCAGCACACCCCACCGAGATCCACCCCGTAGTACGAAGGAAACCCATGTCCCGCGAGATCCGTGCCGCGCGCGGCAACACCCTGGTCGCCAAGAGCTGGCAGACCGAGGCCGCCATGCGCATGCTGATGAACAACCTCGACCCCGAGGTCGCAGAGCATCCCGACGACCTCGTGGTCTACGGGGGCACAGGCCGCGCGGCCCGTTCTTGGGAGGCGTACGACGCGATCGTGCGCACCCTGGAGACATTGGAATCGGACGAGACGCTGCTCGTGCAGTCGGGAAAGCCCGTCGGGGTCTTCCGGACGCACGAGTGGGCTCCGCGTGTGCTGATCGCCAACTCGAACCTCGTGGGCGATTGGGCGAACTGGCCGGAGTTCCGCCGGCTCGAGGCACTCGGACTCACGATGTACGGGCAGATGACGGCAGGATCGTGGATCTACATCGGGACCCAGGGGATCCTTCAGGGCACGTATGAGACGTTCGCTGCCGTGGCCCGCTCACTCGGCCGCGAGTCACTGGCGGGCACCCTGACCCTCACCGGTGGCGCGGGGGGCATGGGCGGAGCCCAGCCCCTCGCGGTCACGATGAACGGCGGGGCAGCGCTCGTCGTCGACGTCGACGAATCGCGCCTCGCCCGGCGCGTCGATCACGGCTACCTCGACGAGTACACCACCAGTCTTGATCAGGCCATCGAACGAGTGCTCGCAGCGAAGGATTCGGGCGAGGCGCTCTCGGTCGGCATCGTCGGAAACGCGGCTACGCTGTTCTCAGAGCTGCTCGCCCGCAAGGTCGCGATCGACATCGTGACAGACCAGACCAGCGCACACGACCCGCTGGCGTATCTGCCAGAGGGCATCGACTTCGCTGACTGGAAGTCGGCCGCCGAGGCGGACCCGGCCGGCTTCACCGAGCAGTCTCGCCGCAGCATGGCGAAGCAGGTGGAGGCGATGGTCGGATTCCAGGATGCCGGCGCCGCGGTGTTCGACTACGGCAATTCGATTCGCGCCGAGGCCGAGCTCGCGGGCTACGACCGCGCGTTCGCGTTCCCCGGTTTCGTGCCCGCCTACATCCGCCGTCAGTTCGAGGAAGGACGCGGCCCGTTCCGCTGGGCCGCACTGTCGGGCGACCCAGCAGACATCGCGGCGACCGACCGCGCCGTGCTCGAACTCTTCCCCGAAGACACAGCGCTCGCGCGATGGATCACGCAGGCATCCGAGAAGGTGCACTTCGAGGGCCTTCCCGCTCGCATCTGCTGGCTCGGCTACAAGGAGCGACACCTGGCCGGCGTCAAGTTCAACGAGATGGTCGCCTCGGGTGAGCTCTCGGCCCCGATCGTCATCGGTCGTGATCACCTCGACTCCGGTTCGGTCGCCTCGCCGTATCGCGAGACCGAGTCCATGAAGGACGGTTCCGATGCGATCGCCGACTGGCCGTTGCTGAATGCCCTGCTCAACACGGCGTCGGGTGCGACGTGGGTCTCGATCCACCACGGCGGCGGCGTCGGCATCGGCCGCTCGATCCACGCCGGCCAGGTCATCGTCGCCGACGGAACGCCGCTCGCCGCCGAGAAGCTCGAGCGCGTGCTGACGAACGACCCCGGCACGGGCGTGATGCGTCACGTCGACGCCGGCTACGAGCACGCGGCCGACATCGCACGCGAGCGCGGGCTGCGTGTGCCGATGTGGGAGGGTGCATGACCGAATTCGACGCGCTCGGACTTCTCCGAGAGATCGAAGACGTCGGCCGTGACCCGCGGCGCGGGGGCTACTCGCGCCACGTCTTCGACGACGCCGAGCGCGAACTGCGCGACTGGTTCGTCGAGCGCGCGCGACGGCTCGGCCTGAAGGTCACGACCGACCGCAACGGCAATCTGTGGGCGTGGTGGGGCGAGCCCGGTCCTGACGCGTTCGTGACCGGCAGCCACCTCGACTCCGTGCCCGGAGGCGGCGCGCACGACGGCCCGCTCGGGGTCGTCAGCGCGCTCGCCGCGGTCGAGCGACTGCAGGCGAGCGGCTTCGTCCCGACGCGTCCGTTCGCCGTCGTCGTGTTCGCCGAAGAGGAGGGCTCGCGCTTCGGCTTGGCCTGCCTCGGGTCGAGGCTCCTCTCGGGTGCGATCACCCCCGCCCGCCTCGAATCGCTGACGGATGCCTCGGGCCGGCGATTCGTCGACGTCGCACGCGAGGCATCCCTTCCCGAGCCCGGCTACGATGCCGAATCGCTCGCGCGCATAGGACTGTTCGTCGAACTGCACGTGGAACAGGGCAAGGGGCTGATCGACCTCGACGCGCCGGTGGCCGTCGGGTCCTCGATCCTCGAGCACGGGCGCTGGCGAATCGATGTCCGTGGGCAGGGCAATCACGCCGGCACGACGGAGATCGCCGACCGGCGCGATCCGATGCTTCCCGCCGCGGAGGCCGTGCTCGCCACGCGCCGCGCAGCAGCACTCCGCGCCGGATCCCGGGCGACGATCGGCCGGATCGAGCCGGTGCCCGGAGGCACGAACGTCATCGCGTCGCGGGTCTCAGCGTGGATGGACGTGCGCGCGGACTCCGAGCAGGACACCCGCGACATCGTCGCCGACGTGCAGCAGGCGGTCTCCGAGGCCGCGGCCGCCGAAGGGTGCGAGGCATCCGTCATCGAGGAGTCCTACAGCGGCGAGGTGCGGTTCGATCCGCAGTTGCGGGACCGCATCGCAGCGACGCTCGGCAACGTTCCCGTGCTGCCGACCGGGGCGGGCCACGACGCGGGAGTGCTGGCCGCGCACGTGCCCACCGCCATGCTCTTCGTGCGCAACCCCTCGGGGATCTCGCACGCGCCGGAAGAGGGTGCGGATGACGCCGCGATACAGGCGGGCGTCGATGCGCTCGTGCGCACGATCGAGGACCTGGCATGACGGTCTGGGTCGACCGGCTGCTGCGCGACGGCGCGCTCGAGCGTGGTGTCCTCTTCGAGACGGATGCCGCGGGCTCGATCGTCTCCGAGGCATCCGGCACCGCCCTTCCGGCCAGCGCCATCGCGCTCGACTTCGCCGTTCCCGGGTTCGCCAACGCCCACTCCCACGCGTTCCACCGTGCCCTGCGTGGACGAACCCACGAGTCCGGCTCGTTCTGGTCGTGGCGGGAGCTCATGTACCGCGCCGCCGGCCGCCTCGATCCTGCTCACTACCGCGAGCTCGCGGCGGCAGTGTTCGCCGAGATGGTGGCGACGGGATGGACGAGCGTCGGCGAATTCCACTACGTACACCACCAGCCCGACGGCACGCCCTATCACGATCATGCGATGGAGCTGGCGCTCGCCGACGCCGCGGCGGAAGCGGGCATCCGTCTCGTGCTCCTCGATACGTGCTATCTCGCGGGCGGAATCGGCCGGCCGCTGGCCGCAGAACAGGCGCGATTCGGCGACGCCGATGCCGGGGCGTGGATCGATCGTTGGCACGCACTGCGCGAGACGCTCGCCGGCAGGTCTCCGCTCGTGACGCTCGGCGCCGCGCTGCATTCGGTGCGGGCCGTACCGCGCGATGCGCTCGGTCGCGTCGCGAGAGAGCTGCCCGCGGAAGTTCCCCTGCACATCCACCTGTCCGAGCAACCCGCCGAGAACGAGGACTGCGTCGGTGCCTACGGGCGAACGCCGACCGAACTCCTCGCCGATGAGGGCGTGCTCTCTCCGCGCTTGTCGGTCGTGCATGCGACGCATCTGACCGAGCGCGACATCCGTCTCCTCGGCGATGCGAGCGTGCATGCCGTGTTCTGCCCGACGACGGAGGCGGATCTCGGTGATGGCATCGGCCCGGGTACCGAGTTGATGGAGGCGGGAGTGACGCTCGCGATCGGTTCCGACCAGAACGCCGTCGTCGACCCGCTCCTGGAATTGCGCGCCCTCGAGGCAGGGGAGCGCCTGAGGTCCCTTCGTCGCGGTCGCATCGAGCCCGCGGAGCTGTGGCACATCGGATCTGCCGGGGGATACGCATCGCTGGGTCTCGCCCAGCCCGCGCGGGTCGGCGGCCCGCTCGACCTCGTCGAGCTCGACCCGAACTCCATTCGCACCGCGGGCAGCCGGCTCGAGCAGCTCCCGCTCACCGCGACCGCCGCCGATGTGCGACGCACGATCGTGGGCGGCCACGTCGTCGCGCATGATGTCACCGCGGTCGCCGAGCGCCTGCAGCGGGCGATCACCACGCTCTTCGAGGAGAACCCATGACGAGCGAGCTCCTGATCGGAATCAGCGAGCTCTCCACGAACGACCCCGAACACGGCGGACTGCTGGGCAGGCTGGCGGATGCCGCGGTCGTGATCGACGACGACGCCATCGCCTGGGTCGGACGCGCCGTCGATGCGCCCGCCGCGGATCGACGCAGCGATCTCGGCGGGCGGGCGGTCCTGCCCGGCTGGGTCGATTCGCACACGCACCTCATCTTCGCCGGCGACCGTTCCGAGGAGTTCGAGTACCGGATGGCGGGCCATGCCTACCAGGCCGGCGGCATCCGCACGACGGTGCGTGCGACGACGGATGCATCGGACGAGCAGTTGCGCGCGAGCCTCGCCGAGCGGCGTGCCGTCGCCCGCTCGAACGGCACGACCTGGATGGAGGTCAAGACCGGCTACGGTCTCGACGTGACCCAGGAGGCACGACTCGCTCGTCTCGCTGCCGAGGTGACTCCCGACGTCACGTTTCTCGGTGCCCATGTGGTGCCGCCGGATTCGGATGCCGACGACTACGTCGCCCTGGTGACGGGCGAGATGCTCGATGCAGTGCGACCCTACGCGAGGTGGATCGACGTGTTCTGCGAACGCGGCGCATTCGGTCCCGAACACTCGCGGGCTGTGCTCGAAGCGGGTCGTGCGGCGGGGCTCGGCCTGCGGGTACACGGCAATCAGCTCGGCGAGGGAGACGGCGTGCGTCTCGCTGTCGAGTTGGGCGCGGCATCCGTCGACCATTGCAACCACCTGACCGCGCGCGACATCGAGGCGCTGGGATCGTCGAGCACGGTCGCGACATTGCTGCCGGCGTGCGATCTCAGCACGCGCGAGCCGTTCCCGCCTGCGCGCGAGCTGATCGAAGCCGGGGCGACGATCGCGCTCGCGTCGAATGGCAATCCGGGCACGTCGAACACGACGTCGATGGCGTTCTGCGTCGCGACCGCCGTACTGCAGATGAGGCTGACGATCGAGGAGGCCGTGTGGGCGGCGACCGCCGGTGGAGCGCGTGCCCTCCGTCGCAATGAGGGAGTGTCGCCGATCGGCGCGATCATGCCCGGTTACCGCGCCGACCTCCACGTGATCGACGCGCCGTCTGTCTCGCACTTCGCGTATCGCCCCGGGATGGACCTGACGTTCGGAGTGTGGGAGGCAGGCGCTCGGGTCCGCTGATCCGGATCCGTGCCTCTCATCGAACGAAGGGGTGTTCTGGCAGGGCATCCCTCTCGCGGTTTCCCCGGCGTATCGTCGGCGTGGACGACGGCAACGCAACGGAGGTTCGACATGCACAGGCGCACTCTTGGTCAGGGGTTCGAGGTATCCGCGGTCGGGTTGGGCTGCATGGGGATGTCGCAGAGCTACGGGCCCAACCCCGGCAGCCGAGACGACATGATCGCGGTGCTCCGCTCGGCTCTTGATCTCGGCGTGACCTTCTTCGACACCGCGGAAGTGTACGGGCCGTACGTCAATGAGGAACTCGTCGGTGAGGCTCTCGAGCCGATCCGCAACCAGGTGCAGCTCGCCACCAAGTTCGGGTGGCGCATCGAGGACGGCAAGAGCGTGGGGCTCGACAGCCGCCCCGAGCAGATCCGCCGCGTCGCCGACGCGTCGCTGAAGGCGCTTCGCACCGACGTGATCGACCTGTTCTACCAGCACCGCGTCGACCCTGACGTGCCGATCGAGGATGTCGCGGGAACGGTCGGTGAGCTCGTCCGCGAGGGCAAGGTTCGCCATTTCGGGCTGTCCGAGGCATCCGCCCAGACCATTCGCCGCGCGCATGCCGTACACCCGGTGACCGCGCTGCAGAGCGAATACTCGTTGTGGACCCGCGACCCCGAGGCCGAAGTGCTGCCCACCCTCGCGGAGCTCGGCATCGGGTTCGTGCCGTTCAGCCCGCTCGGCAAGGGGTTCCTCACCGGCACGGTGGACCCGGCCACGAACTTCGCCGACGGCGACATCCGTGCCACGCTCCCCAGGTTCACCGAGGAGAACCGGGCCGCGAACACCGAGCTCGTCGACCACGTCGCCGAGCTCGCCCGGCGGAAGGACGCCACTCCCGGTCAGATCGCGTTGGCGTGGCTGCTCGCGCAGCAGTCCTGGATCGTCCCGATTCCCGGCACGCGCCGCACCTCACGGATCGAGGAGAACGCCGGCGCCACCCAGGTGCCGCTCTCGGCCGACGAGCTCTCAGACCTCGACACCCTCGCGCAGCGAATCGGCGTGCACGGCGCCCGGTACAGCGAGACGCACATGCGGTACGTCAACCGCTGACGCGGATGCTTCTGGGCTGATGACGCGGGTCGTTCACCGCTGAGGCGGCTCGCTAGGCCGTAGCGACGGCTCGCTCCATGCAGATCAGGCGAGGCCGTTCATCCCACGACGGTACGCGGATGAATCCTCGCGAGAGGTATAGCCGCATCGCGTCGCTTCGCCAGTCCCATGCCGAGAGGCGCAGTGGCTCCGGATGCTTCTGCAGCACGGCGTCGAGGAGGGCGGATCCGACACCGCGCCCACGGGCACCCGGGTGCCAGGCAAGTGCGCGGCCTTCTCGCGCTCCGTCTGGCGCAAGTAGGCCTCGACGAGCCGCCCCACCTCCGCTGAGTCTTCGCCGCCGAGGATGGCCCGGCGGACCAGCGGGTGAGTCGAGATCGGATGCACCCCTCATCTTCACACTGCGCCGGCACCGAGCTGCGAGTGTGGGGCGGAGTCACGCTCACAGGTGTCGAATTCGATGCTTGCCGTTCGTCGTGTGTGTGACGGATGATTCGCCACATCGATTTAGGAGAGCACTCATGCAGTACATGCTGTTGATCTACGGCAACGAAGAAGCGTGGAACGACCTGGAGACGAACGGCAAAGACGCGCTGGATGCCGCCCACCGCGAGGTCTTCGCAGAGCTCACCGCTGCTGGCGAGCTCGTCCTCTCCAACGAGCTCAGCCCAGCCGACGCGAAGGTCGTGCGACGCACCGACGATCGTCTGCTCGTCACCGACGGGCCGTTCACCGAGTCGAAGGAGATGATCGGCGGGTTCTACCTCGTCGACGTTGCCAACCTCGACCGGGCGATCGAGATCGCGGGAAAACTCGAGGAGACGACGTTCTCGCAAGTGGAGGTCCGTGCCGTGATGCACTGACGCGGCTGCCGGGCGGGGCGGTCTCGGAACGATCGGAAGATCGCGATCGCGGCTGCGCTCCTCGTCGAGTCGTCGTCAGCCACGCCTCTGGGGTGCACCCATAGGATTTGCCGGTGACCGTTTCCATCCGTCTCATTGCGCGTGACGACTACCTGGCGGTCGAATCGATTGAGAACGCCGCCGATCAGTTGCTCATCGACCGGCTGAGCCCTGAGAGGTGGGAGCCCGCTCCGTCTGGCTTGTCGAGAGCGTCGGAGCCCGGATTCGTCTTGGTCGCGGAGGAGGCAGAGGCAGGCAGCATCGTCGGATTCGTGCACGTTCTTGAGATTGACGGGATCGCTCACTTGGAGCAGATTTCGGTGCTTCCTCAGGCTGGCCGACGCGGCTACGGACGGAGTCTCGTGGAAGCCGCGATGGATGAGAGCCGCCGTCGCGGCTATGGACAGTTGAGTCTGCGGACCTACGCCGACGTGCCCTGGAACGCGCCCTTCTACGCGCACCTCGGCTTCGTCGAGACCGAGCCCGCAGCCGACTTCCACAAATACCTCGTCGTGGTCGAGGAGCGACTCGGGCTCGCTCGGTACGGCCGACGTGTTCAGATGACGGCAGCTCTCAGGCAGCAGACGAACTACGTGGTCGGCCGTGCGTCGAAGGCGTCGCGGGCTTCCTGAACCTGATCGAAGTATTGCTCTGCCCAAAGGCCGAGCGCCCCCAATGGCTCGGAGAGGGTTCGCCCGAGCGCGGTCAGCTCGTACTCCACCCGTGGAGGCATCTCCGCAAATGCGATCCGGGTGACGATGCCGTCCCGCTCGAGATCGCGCAGCGTGTCCGTGAGCACCTTCCCGCTGATGCCGGCGACCCTGGTGCGCAGCTCACCGAACCGCATCCGCCGCTCGCTGAGGGCGATCACGATCATCGCGGTCCACTTGTTCGCGATTCTCGCCAGCGACGTCCGCGACGGGCACGTGGCCAACATCACATCCCACACCGGTGCAGCCACATCTTCCCCTTTAGTTACGTTGAGGTAACAGGTTACCGACTGAAACTATTGGGCTACATCGTCCCACTCGAAGGAGAATCCAGATGACCGACGCGAATCCCGCAGCCGTCGCAAACCGCTATTTCGATGCGCTTGCCAACGGTGACGTTCCCGCAGCGATGGCGCTCTTGAGCCCCGATATCGTCTGGCATCAGCCCGGCGCGAACCGCTTCTCGGGTGATCACCGCGGACAGGAAGGGGTGAGTGCGCTCCTCGGTCAGATGATGGAGGTGAGCGAGGGAACCTTCCAACTCGCCGTGACAGGCCCGGCGATGGTCAACGGCAACCTCGTTGCCGTCCCGGTGCGTTTCACCGGTCAACGTGAGAGCGTCGCGATGGATATGACCGGCATCGACCTGCTGACCATTACTGACGGCACGATCACCGCCGTGCACCTGTTCTCTGAAGACGGGCCTGCCGAGGACCGCTTCTGGGGCGCTGCCTGACAATCGCTCCAGGGCGACCATCTCCTGCCGCCACAACGAGCGATCAGCCGTTGCGTACGTTTGGTGAGCTGACGAGCAGCTGATCGCGCTCGCGGCGAGCGGCGGCTGAACCGCCGTCGCGGGTGCGCCGCACCAGCGCGAACACCGCGAGCGCCGCGAGCATTCCGCCTGCGGCGAGGCCGACGAACCGAAGCGTCTCCGTCCATGGCCAGGTCGGGCCGCTGAGGGCCAGGTCGTCGATGGGGTACTCAAGCACCTTCGCCGCCCAGTGCGCCGTCGAGACATCCGTGATGCGAGCGAGGTTCTGCAAGACGCCGTCGTACGGGAATCCCCGTCCGTGATGCAGGTACTCCGGCTCGGGGCCGGCGACGGCGTCGTGCTCCGTCGTGCCCGGCACGACAAGACGGTCGAGACCGGCCGCCGTCTCGGACCTCGGAATGAACGTGAGGCCGTGGCGTGACCGCACCGGCCCAGCGCCTACGGCGACGGTGCCGACCGCGAGCGACTCGCCGTAGGTGTCGAACACCGAGGCCAGCTCGATCTCGCCGACGCCGCCGGTGAGGAGCACGCCGACGGTGGGCCGGTCCCAGCCGAACGCCGTGTTGAAGGCCACGACGGCGTCGGATGCCCCGAGCCCCGCCTGTTCCATCGGAGCCGGGCCGCCCGGGTGGTGGTGCCGCCATCCGATCGCCTCGGCGGCGTCGGCCGCGGCATCCGCTCCGATGAGTCGTTCGACCACGTGCAGGGTACCGTCGATGCCCGAGAGCACGCCCGCCGTGCTGATGACCGCGCCGTCGTCGACGTATCTCGTGCCGCGCACCCACTCGACGGCCGCGTATCGGCCTTCGAACTCGTCGATCCGCAACCAGTGCGCGGTGGCCCGGTGCCCGTCGAGGAGGCCCGCCGAGGCGAGCACCCCCGCCCCGTTGCAGACGCTGAGGAGCAATGCCCCGCGGCTCGCCTGGGTGACGAGCCAATCGGTGACGGGCTTCGTCGTCGGCTGGCCGACGTCGGGCATGGCGGGTACCACGACGACGTCGGCCGGCCCGTCGAGCACGTGCTCGAGCTCGGCGAAAGTGAGGTCGGGCACGAGATCGAGCCCGCCGGTCAGCGGAACCGGGTGCGACTCGGATGCCACGGTGTAGACGTTGAACGCGCCCGTCGTGGCGAGGATCTCGTAGGGCGCGAGCGCATCGGACACGACGGCGCCGCGGTCGCCCACCACGACGATCGCGGTCGGCTTGGCGGGATCGTGCGCCACCGGTGCGGGCCTGGCGGATGCGCCGTCGGTGCGGGGCACGTTGAGGGCCAGCGCACCGATGACGGTGGGCGCCCCGAGGGCGGCGGGAAGCGCCAGTGCGGTGATTACGAGCGCGACGATCTTGAGGATGGCGCGCACGGTCACCACCCGTACTCGCGGCGGCGGCGCAGCATCGCGACGAGCATCGCCGGGACCATCAGCACGTGGCCGGCCGTCATGAGCGCCATGGCAGGCATCGCCCCCACCCAGTGGAACGGCAGCAGCACCAGGAACGGCAGGTACATCGCGGCGGACATCTCAGCGATGGCGGCGAACCCGTGGCCGCGGATGCGCATCCACGCGGCCATGCCGATCGACATGTTCGTCGCCATCACCAGCACGTGCGCGGTGACGTTCTCGCTGAGCCCCGGCCACGCGAATGACCAGATCGGCTCGAGCACGACCATGCCCACCACCATGGCGATCACCATCTCCAGTGCGTGTTGCGCGAACCGCAGCGCCGGGTACCGGCGGACGGTCGCCTCTTCGTGGTTCATCTCGACTCCTCGTCGGATCACGTTCGGACACACGAAATCCTCGGCGGAGCGCAGGGGCGCCGTCAGGTGCCGAAGGTCATGCCTCGGGTCATGTTCCGGGTGGCAGGTGACACGGTGACGCCGTGGCACCGCCGGTGCCCGCGCTCAGAGGATGCCGAGGTCGCGCGCTCGCAGGGCCGCCTGCGTGCGGTCGCGCACGTCGAGCTTCGAGAGCACGCTCGTGACGAGGTTCTTGATCGTGCCCTCGGCGAGGAAGAGGGCGCCCGCGATCTCGCGGTTGCTGCGCCCCTCGGCGAGCAGTCGCACGACGTCGACCTCTCGGTCGGAGAGCGGATGCTCCGCCGGCGGCGCATCCTGCGGCAATCGCGCCACTCGAGCCACGAGCTTCGCGGCCACCGACGGCTGGAGCACGGTCTCGCCGTGCCCGGCCGCGACGAGTGCCTCGACGAGCTTCGCCGAGGTCACGTCTTTGAGGAGGTAACCGACGGCTCCGGCGCGCAAGGCCGCGAAGACGTCCTCGTCGTCGTCGAACGTCGTCAGCGCGAGTACGCGGACCGCCGGCTGCTCGGCGCGGAGGCGTGCCGTGGCGGCGATGCCGTCGAGCACCGGCATCCGCAGGTCCATCAGCACCACGTCGGGACGCAATTCGGCGCTCGAGCGCACGGCCTCTTCGCCGTTGGCCGCTTCACCGACGACCTCGATCCCCGGCTGCACCTCGAGCAGGGTCGTGAGTGCCTCGCGGAAGAGCGCCTGGTCGTCGGCGACGAGCACGCGGACCGTCATCCCGGCACCTCCACGGTGAGCGTGAGTCCGGTGTCGCCGGCCGGGGCAAGCGACATCCGACCGCCCAGGCTCGCCGTTCGCTCGCGCAACCCGGTGAGCCCGAAGCCCGTGGCCGGCGTCTCGGGAAGGCCCCGGCCGTCGTCGCGCACCTCGAGCCGCACTTGGTCGGCCTCCCGGTAGTCGAGCACGACGGCCGCGGTGCTCGCGCCGGCATGCTTGCGGATGTTGGTGAGCCCCTCCTGCGCCGCCCGGAAGAGCGATTCCTCCACCTCGGCGCGCAGCGGGCGGGCGAGGCCGTGGACGTCGAGCGCGGTCGGGACGCCGGCATCCGTCGACTCGGCGGCGAGCGTCTGCAACGCCTCCGCGAGTGCGGGCCGTTGCTCGCGCAGCGAGCCGACCGATCGCCGCACCTCAGCGAGAGCCTGGCCCGACTGCTCCTGCGCCTTGGCGAGCATGCTGTCGAGGCGCTCGGGGTCGGCCGAGCGAATGACGGCTCGGGCCGCCTCGAGCATCATCTGCACGACGGTGAGGTGGTGACCGACGCCGTCGTGGATGTCGCGTGCGAGCCGGTTGCGCTCCTGGATGGTGGCCAGCTGCTCGGCCTGGGCGGCGTAACCGCGCAACCGCTCGTTGGCCTCGGCGAGCTCGGCCCTCGCCTTCCGTTCCCGCACGAGGAGCTCGGTCACGACGAGCGTGAAGGTCGTGACCGCGAGGGTGCCGAGGCCCTCGCGCAACCCGTCCTGCCACTCCATGCCGAGGTGCACGAGGGGGATGGCGGCGGCCACCACGGCCGCGATCGGGAGTGGCGGGAGCAGGACGCTCTGCGAGACGAGCACAACGAGAAGCAGCTGGGCGCCGACGGCCGCGCCCGACAGTGTGAACACCGCGAACCCCAGCGGAAGCTGCACAGCGACGAACGCCACCGCCCACCAGACCGAGCGCCCCTGAACGAAGCGGAATCCGAAGATCGCGAGCACGGAATAGGTGAGCCCGACGAGCAGGGTCGGCACCGGCTGCTGCTCGAAGCTCGCGGAGCCGAGCGGCAGCGTCGCGTACGCGACGACGGTGAGGATGGCCAGGGCCCATTGCACCGTTCAACTGTGGGGGACTGGGTGAGCGGGGTCAACCACGTCGATCGCGCGGCTTGCTGTGTGCTCATCCCCGGAACTCAGGGCGGACGCGGTGGGGTTGAGCTCGCTCAACGTCCGAGGCGCCAGGGAAACGGAGCATCCGTGTCGCCGGTGCGTGCGACGATCCGCAGGACGGACGATCGGTGGGAGGACGGGATGCGGGGCGAGTCGACCGTGTTGCACGCCGATCTCGACGCGTTCTACGCCTCAGTCGAGCAGCGCGACGCGCCCGAGTTGCGCGGCCGGCCGGTCATCGTCGGCGGCGGTGTCGTGCTGGCGGCGAGTTACGAGGCGAAGGCCCGTGGGGTGCGGACCGCGATGGGCGGCCGGCAGGCGCGCGATCTGTGCCCGGATGCCGTGGTCGTCGCGCCACGGATGGACGCATATTCGGCGGCCAGTCGGGCCGTGTTCGCGATCTTTCGCGATACGACGCCGCTCGTGGAGGGGCTTTCCATCGACGAGGCGTTTCTGGAAGTCGGGGGTCTCCGACGCATCGCGGGCACGCCCGAGCAGATCGCGGTGCGATTGCGTGAGCGGGTGCGTGCGGAGGTCGGGTTGGCGATCTCGGTCGGGATCGCGCGGACCAAGTTCCTCGCGAAGGTCGCGAGCGCGGTCAGCAAGCCCGACGGGCTGCTGGTGGTCGAGCCCGAGCGAGAGCAGGCGTTCCTGCTCCCGCTGCCGGTCGAGCGGTTGTGGGGAGTCGGTGCAGTGACCGCCGAGAAGCTGCATCGGCTCGGCATCCGCACGGTCGGGCAACTGGCAGAGCTCGAAGCCGCGACCGCGGAGAAGCTGCTGGGAAAGGCGACCGGCGCGCATCTGCACGCGCTGGCCCGGCTGCGGGACCCGCGCCCGGTAGACACCACGCACCGCCGCGGCGCCATCGGCTCTCAGCGCGCGCTCGGCAGCCGCCCGCGACCGGCCGACGAACTGGACCTCATCCTCACCCAGATCGTCGATCGGCTCGCCCGCCGCCTCCGCGATGGGGACCGGGTGTGCCGCACGGTCGTGCTGCGTCTTCGCTACGGCGACTTCGCGAAGGCCACCCGATCGCGCACCCTCCGCTCCGCGTCCGACCGCACCGCAGTGCTGCTCGCCGTCTCGCGAGGGCTGCTCGCCGGCGCACAGCCCGAGATCGCTGAGCGCGGCATCACCCTGATCGGCGTCTCGCTGTCGCAGCTGGCGCGCGCCGACAGCCTCCAGCCGGAGCTGCCGATCGACTGGGACGACGGGGTGCGCCTCGACACGGTGCTTGACGCGGTACGCGATCGCTTCGGCGCGGCGTCCGTCACGCGAGCTGCGCAACTCGGTCGCGATCCAGGCTGGTCGCCGCCGCTGCTGCCCGAACACGAGTGAGCTGGATGGCCGCCGGTGGGAACCGAATTCGGGGCCTCACGCCTCGATCGACGCGTCGCGGGGGAGCAGCAGGTCGAAGCGGCATCCGCCGGGCACATTGCGCACCGAGACCTCGCCGCGGTGCGCGCTCATGATGCCCTTGACGATCGCGAGGCCGAGGCCGGCGCCGCCGGTCGATCGATTGTCGTCGAGTGAGGGGGTGCGCGCCTTCGACCCGCGCCAGGCGGGTTCGAACACGCGGTCGAGGTCGGCCTCGTCGATGCCGCCGCCCGCATCGATGACCGAGACCATGGCCCGGTCGTCGACGAGATCGACGGCGACGGTGATGGGCGAGCCCTGCGGGGTGTGCTGGATCGCGTTCATGAGCAGGTTGCCGATCGCCCGCGAGAGCTGTCGCGGGTCGGCCATCACGACGAGCTCTTGCGCGAGCGGCGCCTCGACGCGGATCTCGCGCCCCTGCGACGCGGGCCGCAGGTCGGCGACCGTGTCGCTCACGATGTCGTAGAGCGACACCTCCTTGAGTGAGAGGCGCAGCGCGTCGGAGTCGATCTTCGAGAGCTCGAAGAGGTCGTCGACCATGCTCGAGAGCTGGTCGACCTGCATGCGCATCTGGCGGTGATAGCGGGCGGGGTCGGCCGCGATGCCGTCTTCGAGGGCCTCGGCCATTGCACGGATGCCGGAGAGCGGCGTGCGCAGGTCGTGCGAGATCCACGCGACGAGCTCCCGGCGGGATGCCTCGATGCGCCGCTCGCGCTCGCGGGATTCGGCGAGCTTCGCGCTCGTCGCGACAAGCTCGTCGGCGAGTGCGTTGAGCTCGCTGTTCGAGTACCGGCCCGCCGATTCCAGGCGCTCGCCCGCGCCGATGCGACGCGCGGCGAGCGAGAGCGACCGCGAGTTGCGGGCGACGAGCCACCCCAGCACGCCGACGAGCACGAGCGACACGACGCCCGAGATCGCCGAGACGGCGATCGCGACCGTGAGGTCGTGCTCCGAGAGGTACATGGCGTTCGCAGCCCCGACCATGCTCGCGACGACCGACACGATCGCGGCGAGCACGAGCACGCACACCTGCACGACGACGGACGTTCGCCGCAGCATCAGGAGCGCAAGAAGGGCAAGCCCGCCGACGACGGCGGTCGTCGTGAGCGCGACGAGTGCGACGGCGAGGAGGTCAGACCACGGCATCGGATGCACCGCCCATCGTGAATCGATAGCCGACGCCCCAGACGGTCGTCAGCAAGACGGGCGAGCGCGGGTCGCGTTCGATCTTCTCCCGCAAGCGACGCACGTGCACCGTCACCGTCGAGAGGTCGCCGTAGGTCCAGCCCCACACGGTTCGCAGCAGTTCCTCACGGCTGAAGACCTGGTTCGGATGCTTCAGCAGGAACTCGAACAGGTCGAACTCGCGAGCCGTCAGAGCCAGCTCCACACCGGCCCGCGTCGCGACGTGAGCCGACGGGTCGAGGCGGAACTCGCCGTACTCGAGCACGGACTCGGGCGTGAACTCACCGATCGACCGGCGGAGCACCGACTGCACGCGCAAGACGAGCTCGCGCGTCGAGAACGGCTTGGAGAGGTAGTCGTCGGCGCCCGCCTCGAGGCCGGCGATGCGATCGTCTTCCGAACCGAGCGCGGTGAGCAGGATGACCGGGGTCGACGAGCGCTCGCGAAGCCGCCGGAACACCTCGAGTCCGTCGATGCCGGGTAGCATCCGATCGAGCACGATGAGGTCGGGCGCAACACGCTCGGCGGCCTCGAGTGCCGCGAAACCGTCGCTCGCCTCCTCGACCACGAAGCCGGTCGCCCGCAGGTAGCTCGAGGCGACCTCGGCGACCGTGGGGTCGTCGTCGACGAGGAGCACTCGACGGCCCACCAGGTCTTCATTGCCGATCGACGACGGCGGAAGGTGAGGCACGTTCACAGACTACGACCGCCCCGCCGGCGCGGCGCCTCGGATCGGTGAATCGTTCGCGTTCCGTAAGACCTGCGTCTGCGCGGCTGTAGCTGCGCTGCCCGGTCAGGCGTCGAGGTCGACGATGCCGCGCAGGTAGACCTCGAGCTCGTCGGCCATGTCGACGCCGTCGCGGTCGAGCAGCCACTGCACCTGCAGGCCGTCCATGAGCGCGACCGTGGCGCGGGCGGCGCTCTCGGGGCGCAGGCCCGGTCGCAGGATGCCGCGTTCGCGGCAGCATTCGAAAGTTTGCCTGACGCTGTCGACCGTGAGGTCGTAGCGGCGGACGAAGTAGTCGTGAGCCGGATGTTGGGGCGAGGTCGCCTCGGCCGAGAGCGTGCAGTAGAGCTCCACGACTCCCGGCACGGAGGCGTTGTAGCGGGCGAGGGTGATGAGGCCGCGTAGCGCCTCGAGCGGATCCTCGGAATCGAACGGGACCATCTCCCTGGCGTGGTCGTCGCGGAGCTCGAGCACCGCCGCGAGGAGCGCGCTCTTGTTCGGGAAGTGATGCAGCAGCCCGGCCTCGCTCATACCGACGTGGCTCGCCATCTCGCGCAGTGAACCGGCCCGGTAGCCGCCCTTGGCGAACACCGCGAGCGCTGCCTCGAGAATCGCGGCGCGCTTCATGCCGGTCTTGGCATACGAGCCTCGTGGCTTGTTACGCCCGGTCGTGGTCTCGTTCACAACGCCCTCCAGCTCATCTGACGAGCCTAGCTGCCGCGTAGGGCGGGGCATCCGTCGGCCCGTCAAGAGCATCGTGGCACATTCTGAAATAAAAACCTAGTGGTCACTCGGGTTTCATGGTAGCTTCTCGTCTCACGAGGCGATCCGCAGTGGTATCGCCGCCGACCAAGAGGACCGAAGATGCTCCGATGGAGAACCGCCACAGCAGCTGTCGCCATCACCGCCGCACTCGCACTGTCGAGCTGCGCCGCTGATACGGGATCGACCGAAGGGGGAGGAGGCACGCTCACCCTCGGTGCGATCGTCGCGCCGACCACGTTCGACCCGGCCGGGTCGGAATGGGGCAACCGCGCCCCCTTCTACCAAGCGGTGTACGACACCCTCCTGCTCGCCACGTCGGAGGGCGAGATCGAGCCCTTCCTGGCCGAGTCGTTCGAGTACAACGAAGACAACACCGTGCTCACCCTCACCCTCCGCGACGACGTCACCTTCACCGACGGGTCGGAGCTCACCTCCGACGTCGTGAAGCAGAACCTCGAGCGGTTCCAGACCGGCACGTCTCCCGACGCGGGCTACCTCTCAGGCATCACCTCGATCGAGGCGCCCGACGCCACGACCGTCGTCATCACCCTCGCGGCACCCGACCCCGCGATGCTGAACTACCTCACCCGCGACCCGGGTCTCATCGCAAGCGCCGAGGCACTTGCCGACCCCGACTCGCTCGCCACCGACCCGGTCGGCTCCGGCCCCTACGTGCTCGACACGGCGGCGACCGTCACCGGCACGAGCTACACGTACACGAAGAACCCCGACTACTGGAACCCCGACCTCCAGCACTACGACACCCTCACGATCAACGTGCTCGCCGACGCGACGGCAGCCGTCAATGCGATCAAGGCGGGGGAGGTCAACGGCATCAAGCTCGCGAGCAACGACAACCTCACCGAGGTCGAGAGCGCCGGCTGGACCGTCAATGCCAACGAGCTCGACTTCCAGGGCCTCCTCCTGCTCGACCGGGCCGGCACAATGGGCGAGCCGCTCTCCGACGTGCGCGTGCGCCAGGCCATCAACCACGCCTTCGACCGCGAGGCGCTCCTCACGGCGCTGCAGAGCGACAACGGCACGGTCACCGGCCAGGTGTTCCCCGAGTCGAGCCCCGCGTTCGACCCGGCGCTCGACGAGCGCTACCCCTACGACCCCGAGAAGGCCAAGGACCTGCTCGCCGAGGCCGGCTACGCCGACGGGTTCTCACTCGCCATGCCGAGTTCCACGGTGCTCGGATCGACCACCTACACGCTCCTCGCCCAGCAGCTCGCCGACATCGGCATCACGGCGGAGTACACCGACCCGGGCAACAACTTCATCGCCGACCTGCTCGCGCCGAAGTTCCCCGCGTCGTTCATGGCGCTCGAGCAGAACCCCGACTGGCAGCTCATCCAGTTCATGATCGCGCCGAATGCCGTGTTCAACCCGTTCAAGTACGCGGATCCGCAGGTCGACGAGTACCTCGCACAGATCCAGGCGGGTGACGAGGCGACGCAAGCCGAGGTGGCCAAGCAGCTCAACGAGTACATCGTCGAGCAGGCCTGGTTCGCCCCGTTCTACCGCGTGCAGAACAGCATCGCGACCGACGCGAACACGAGCGTCGAGATGATGCCGACGAACGTCTACCCGGCCGTCTACGACTTCCAGCCCAAGGGCTGACAAGTCTCCCGGCCCGTCCTGGATCACCGGGGCGGGCCGGGTCCCACCGCGGGCCAGCGGCCCGAGCCTGTTCCGACAACCACGGAGAACCAATGTTGCCATTCGTGTTGCGCCGCCTCGCATCGGGCGTCGTGCTCGTGTTCGTGATCTCGGTGATCGCCTACGCGCTCCTCTACCTCGGCGGCGGTGACATCGCCCGCCGCATCCTCGGCCAGAACGCCACCGAGGAGGTCGTCGCCGAGAAGGCCTCAGCACTCGGCCTCGACCAGCCGCTGTTCACCCAGTACTTCGACTGGCTCACGTCGGCATTCGGCGGCGACCTCGGCCGCTCCTGGTTCACGGGCCAGCTCGTGGCGGTCAGCGTCTCGAGCCGGCTCGCCGTCAGCCTGTCTCTCGTGATCGGCGCGACGCTCATCGCCGCGATCGTCGCGGTGGTGCTCGGCGTGCTCGCGGCCCGCCGCGGCGGCTGGATCGACAACGTCGTGCAGTTCGTCTCGATCATCGGCTTCGCGATCCCCGGCTTCCTCATCGCCCTCGTGCTCGTGCTCGTCTTCGCGATCAACCTCGGGTTGTTCAAGGCGACCGGGTACGTGCCATTCGCCTCGTCGCCGAGCGGATGGATCGCATCGGTGACGCTTCCGATCATCGCGCTCTCGCTCGGTGCCACCGCGACCGTCGCCCAGCAGGTGCGCGGGTCGGTGCTCGACGCGCTCTCGCGCGACTATGTTCGCACCCTCCGCAGTCGCGGGCTCAGCACCAACCGCGTCGTCTACAAGCACGTGCTGCGGAATGCCGGCGGGCCTGCGCTCGCCGTGCTCGCGGTGCAGTTCGTCGGCCTGCTCGGCGGCGCCGTCATCGTCGAGCAGATCTTCGCGCTCCCGGGCATCGGGCAGCTCGCCGTGCAGGCCACGGGCGCCGGCGACATCCCCGTCGTCATGGGCGTCGTGATCGCGACGGCGATCATCGTCGTCATCGTGAACCTGCTCATCGACCTCGCGCAGGCGGCCCTCAACCCGAAGGTGAGACTGTCATGACCACCGCCATCACGCCTCCCAACACGATCCCCACGCCGACGGGTCGCACGTCGCTCCTGCGCCGGGTGATCCGCCGCCCGCTCGGCACGATCTCGCTCGCGTTCCTCCTCGTCGTCGCGGTCATCGCCGTGATCGGCCCGCTGATCGCGCCATACGACCCGAACCTGGCCTCGCTGCAGCTCGTGCTCGCGCCGCCGAGTGCGGAGCATCCGCTCGGCGCCGACAGCGGCGGCCGCGACGTGCTCTCCCGCTTGCTCGCCGCGACGCAGATCAGCATCGCCGCGGCGCTCGTCGCCCTCGTCACCGCCCTCCTGATCGGCGTGATCGCGGGCCTCATCGCGGGGTACTACCGTGGCTGGTTCGACAACGTCGCGTCGTGGTTCACCGCGCTCGTCATGGCACTGCCCGGCATCGTCGTGCTGCTGGCCGCGCGAGCGGTCGTGGGCCCGTCGGTGTGGGCGGCGATGCTCATCTTCGGCATCCTGCTCGCGCCGGCGTACTTCCGGCTCGTCTACGCCGCCGTCTCAGCGGTGCGCTCCGAGCTCTATGTCGATGCGGCCAGGGTGTCGGGCCTCAGCGACCTGCGGATCATCTCGCGCCACATCCTCTCGGTCGTCCGCGCGCCGATCATCATCCAGTCGGCGATCGTCGCCGGCATCGCGATCGCGATCCAGTCGGGACTCGAGTTCCTGGGCCTCGGCGACATGTCGGTGCCGACATGGGGGTCGATGCTGAACGACGGCTTCATCAACATCTACAAGGCGCCGCTGCTCATGATGTGGCCGTCGCTCGCGATCGCCCTCACCTCCATCGCCCTCACCCTGCTCGCGAACGTCATGCGCGACGCGCTCGAGCGCACCGTGCAGGTTCGCCGCCGCCGGCGTCGCGCCGTCGCCACCGCGACCGGGTCGATCGCCGCGGTGACCACCTCGATCGGCACCGTCACCGGCGGGATCGGGATCGGGATCGACGCCGAGGCAGAGCCGACCATCCGTCACGCCGACGACGAACGAGCCGCCGCCCGCGCCGGCGAGACGATCCTCGACGTGCGCGACCTCCGCATCGGCTACGGGCAGGACGACGGCGGCACGCTCGAAGTGGTGCACGGCGTCTCCCTCGACATCCGTCGCGGCGAGGTGCACGGCCTCATCGGCGAATCGGGCTCGGGCAAGACCCAGACCGCATTCGCGGTGCTCGGCCTGCTGCCACGCGGCGGCCGGATCACGGGCGGTTCGATCGACTATGAGGGCGTGCGTCTCGACACCTTGGGGGAGCGGGAGTACACCGCGATCCGCGGGCGGCGCATCGGGTACATCCCGCAGGAGCCGATGTCGAACCTCGATCCGTCGTTCACGATCGGCAGCCAGCTCGTCGAGCCCCTGCGCGTGGGACTCGGCCTCAGTAAGAAGGACGCGACCGAGAAGACGCTCGCACTGCTCGAGCGGGTCGGAATCCCCGATCCCAAGCGCACGTTCGCCGCCTACCCGCACGAGGTCTCGGGCGGCATGGCGCAGCGCGTGCTGATCGCCGGCGCCGTCTCGACCGATCCCGACCTCATCATCGCCGACGAGCCCACCACGGCGCTCGACGTGACCGTGCAGGCCGAGGTGCTCGACCTGCTGCGCGACCTGCAGGCGGAGCGCCAGATGGCGCTGCTCCTCGTCACGCACAACTTCGGCGTCGTCGCCGACCTCTGCGACCGGGTGTCGGTGATGCAGCACGGCCTCATCGTCGAGCACGGTCCGGTTCGCGCCATCTTCGGGCGGGCGGAGCATCCGTACACCCGCTCGCTCCTCGGCGCGATCCTCGACGAGGGCCCGGCGCGTGCTCCGCTCGGCGGCGCCGCCATCGAGAAGGCCGAGATCCAAGACGCCGACGTCGCCAAGGCCGACGCCGTGAAGGGAGGTGCGCGATGAGCGCGCCGCTGCTCGAGGTCGAGAACCTCGAAGTCGAGTACCCCGGCAAGGGGTTCCGTGCCAAGCCTTTCCGGGCGCTGAAGGGCGTCTCGCTCGACATCCTTCCGGGCGAGACCGTGGGACTCGTCGGCGAATCGGGCTCGGGCAAGACCACGCTCGGCCGCGCCGTGCTCGGCCTCGCACCGGTCACGGGCGGGTCGATCCGCTACGCCGGTCGTGAGATCGGCCAACTGCACCGCCGCGAACGGCGTGAGCTGAGCTCCGAGATCCAGGTCGTCTTCCAAGACCCCTACTCCTCGCTCAACCCGGCGCTCACGATCGAGCAGATCCTCATCGAGCCGCTCACCGTGCGCGGCGTCTCCACCGCCGCCGCGAAGCAGCGCGTCGCGACGCTGCTCGAGCAGGTCGGCCTCCCGGTCGACGCGCGCTCGCGCCTGCCGCGCGAGTTCTCGGGCGGGCAGCGGCAGCGCGTCGCGATCGCCCGTGCGCTCGCCCTCGACCCGAAGCTCATCGTGTGCGACGAGCCCGTGTCGGCGCTCGACCTGTCGACACAGGCGCGAGTGCTCGACCTCTTCATCGAGATCCAGGAGCGCACGGGCGTCGCCTACCTCTTCATCTCGCACGACCTCGCAGTCGTTCGGCACGTCAGCCACCGCGTCGCGGTGATGTACCGCGGCGAGATCGTCGAGTCGGGCGACGGCGACCAGGTGACGGCCCGGCCGGAGCATCCGTACACACAGAAGCTCTTCATGGCCGCACCCGTGCCCGACCCCGACCAGCAGGAGGAGCGGCGCGTCGCGCGCCGGCGCCTCATGGCGATCGCAGCAGAAGGATGACGATGACCGAGACCACCCGTGACCTCACCCCGGACCGCCTCGATCTCCCCGCCGACTTCGCGTGGGGCGTCGCAACGGCCGCGTACCAGATCGAGGGAGCCGTCGCCGAGGGGGGCCGCGGCCCGAGTATCTGGGACACGTTCGTGCGCGAGCCGGGCCGGATCTTCCACGGCGAGACCGCCGATGTGACCGTCGATCACTACCACCGCTGGGCCGACGACCTCGACCTGATGGCCGAGCTCGGCATTCCCGCCTATCGGCTCTCGCTGTCGTGGGCGCGACTGCAGCCGACGGGCCGTGGCGCGCTCAACCCCGAGGGCGTGGCGTTCTACCGTGCGCTGCTCGAGGGATGTCACGCCCGCGGCATCCAGCCGTACGTGACGCTCTACCACTGGGACCTGCCGCAGGCACTGCAGGACGAGGGCGGCTGGCCCGCTCGCGAGACGGCGTACCGCTTCGGCGAGTACGCCGCGCTCGTCGCCGACGCCCTCGGCGACCTCGCCGAGCACTGGATCACGATCAACGAACCGGTGTGCGCGTCGTTCCTCAGCTACTCGTGGGGCATGCAGGCGCCGGGCCACACGGATGACACCGAGGCGACCCGCGCCGCGCACCACCTGCTGCTCGCACATGGGCTTGCGCTCGCGGCGTTCCGCGAGCGCCGGCCAGCCGTGAAGCTCGGGATCACGAACCTGATCTCGAACCTCAACCCGGCGAGCGACAGCGAAGCGGATGCCGCGGCGACGCGCATCGCCGACATCCGGTTCAACCGCATCTTCCTCGAGCCGGTGTACCACGGCTCGTACGGCGAGGACGTCGCAAGGGTGTTCGGCATGCACGGCATCACGGTCGATGAGACCGACGACGGCCTCGTTCGTCGCGGCGACCTCGCGGTCATCTCGGCGCCGACCGACTTCGCGGGCGTCAACCACTACACGAACACGCTCATCGCGGCCGACCCCGAGTCACCCACCGGCACACGCATGACGCAAGTCGAGCCGACCCCGACGACGTTCGACTGGTCGGACACCCCCGACGCGCTCCGCGACGTGCTGCTGCGCGTGAGCCGCGAGTTCACGCCGCTCCCGCTCTACGTGACCGAGAACGGGGCGACGTTCGCCGACTACCCGACGCACGACGGCCGCGTGCACGACCCCGAGCGGGTGCACTACCTCGCCGGCTACACGCGCGCGTGCGCCGATGCCGTCGCGGCGGGTGCCGACGTGCGCGGCTACTTCGCGTGGTCGTTCCTCGACAACTTCGAGTGGTCGTGGGGCTACTCGATGCGGTTCGGCCTCGTCTACGTCGACTACCCCAGCCTGGCCCGCATACCGAAGGACAGCGCCTACTGGTACCGCGACTTCATCGCGGCCCAGACGGCCGAAGCTGACAAAGCCAGGGTCACGGATGCCGCGGCCGCCGTCGCATGAGCCGCATCCGATCATCGATCATCACCGCATTGAACGCCACCACCGCACTGAACGAAGGAACCACCGTATGACCGCGTCAACCGACCACCTGCGACCACTGCTCGAGCGCCTCTCGCTCGAGGACAAGGTCGCGCTCGTGCAGGGCGCGGACTTCTGGACGACCGTGCCGCTGCCGCAGATCGGCTTGCGCGCGATGACGCTCTCCGACGGTCCCGCGGGAGTGCGCGGACCCGCGTGGGACGAGCGCGACCCGTCGCTCAACCTCCCGTCGGGCACCGCGCTCGCGGCCTCGTGGGACACGGCGCTCGCGCACCGCTACGGCGCCGCCGCGGCATCCGAGGCCCGTCGCAAGGGCGTCGACGTCGTGCTCGGCCCGACCATCAACCTGCACCGCTCGCCGCTCGGCGGCCGCCACTTCGAGTGCTTCAGCGAGGACCCGTGGCTCTCGGGCGAGCTCGGCGCCTCGTACGTCGAGGGCCTGCAGGAGAACGGCGTCGCCGCGACGCCGAAGCACTACGTCGCAAACGACTCCGAGACGGAGCGCTTCACGGCCGACGTGCGCGTCGACGAGCGCGCCTTGCGCGAGGTCTACCTCCTGCCGTTCGAGCGCGCGGTCGAGGCCGGCGCGTGGGCGGTCATGAGCGCCTACAACTCGGTCGACGGCGTCACGATGACCGAGAACGACCTGCTCGAGACGCCGCTCAACTCGGAGTGGGGCTTCGACGGCGTCGTCGTCTCGGACTGGACCGCCGTGCGCAGCCTCGACGCGGTGCCCGCGGCGCAGGACCTCGCGATGCCCGGCCCGGCGCCGGCGTGGGCCGACCTCGCCGATGCAGTGCGCGACGGGCGCATCGACGAGTCCGACCTCGACCGCAAGGTGCTGCGACTCCTCCTCCTCGCCGAGCGCGTCGGCGCACTCGAGGGCGCGTCCGCGGTCACGCCGCCGGAGGTCGACGGCCGGGCGTTCGCGCGCGAGGCCGCCGTCGAGGGCGCGGTGCTCGTGAAGAACGAGGGCGAGCTGCCGTGGCATCCGTCGTCGCTGACGAAGGTCGCCGTGATCGGGCACAACGCCCGCGAGGCGCGCACCCAGGGCGGCGGCAGCGCGACGGTGCTGCCCGAGCACATCGTCACCCCGATCGACGGCATCCGGGCTGCCCTCCCGCACGCCGACGTGACGTACACGCTCGGCGCAGTCGTGCAGGATGGGGTCGCCGAGATCCCGCTCGACCGCATCACGAACCCCCGCACCGGCGAGCCCGGACTCGTCGTCTCGTTCCGCGACGCCGACGGCACCGAGCTCTTCAGCGAGCACCGACGCTCGACGGCGCTCGTGTGGTTCGGCGGCGGCGCGCCCATCGCGGCGTCGTCGACGGTCGAGCTGCACACGACGTTCACCCCCGCGGAGTCGGGCGAGATCCTCCTCGGCTTCGCGACCGCGAAGCACGGCCGCGTCTACGTCGACGGCGTGCTCCTCGTCGACGAGCAGCCCGAGATCGTCGGAACCGACCTCGGTGCCGCATTCCTCTCTCCGCCCTCGGCGACCGGTGCGATCCGCGTCGAGGCGGGTGTGTCGCTCGACGTGCGCGCCGAGTTCGACCTCGGCTCGGCCGACGGCCCGCTCGCCGGCGCGCTCAGCGTCACGTTCGGCATCGCGCCCGACGACACCGACCCCGAAAGCCTGATCGCCGAGGCTGTCGAGGCGGCTCGCAACGCCGAGGTGGCGGTTGTCGTGGTCGGCACGAACTCGAAGGTCGAGTCAGAGGGCTACGACCGCACGAACCTCGACCTCCCCGGCCGCCAGGACGAGCTCGTGCGTGCCGTCGCCGCGGTCAACCCGCGCACGGTCGTCGTCGTGAACGCGGGTTCGCCGGTGCTGCTCCCGTGGCGCGACGACGTCGCGGCGGTGCTGCTCGGCTGGTTCGGCGGACAGGAGTTCGGGCAGGCCATCGCCGACGTGCTGCTCGGTGCGGCCGAGCCGGGCGGGCGTCTCACGACCTCGTGGCCCGCCACGCTCGACGACGTGCCCGTGCTCGACGTGACGCCGAAGAACGACCGCCTCGAGTACTCCGAGGGCATCCACATCGGCTACCGTGCGTGGCTGCGCGCCGGCCACACGCCCGCCTACCCCTTCGGGTTCGGGCTCGGCTACACGACGTGGTCGTTCGAGGCGATCGAGGTGACGGATGCCGCAGGCGGCGACGCCGAGGCATCCGACGCCCTCGTGCACGTGACCCTCACGAACACGGGCGACCGCGCCGGCAAGCACGTCGTGCAGGTCTACGCCGAGCGCGAGGACTCCGCCGTCGACCGGCCCGTGCGCTGGCTCGTCGGGTTCGCAGTCGTGCGCGCTGAGGCGGGAGAGACCGTCGTCGCGTCCGTGCCGGTGGCCGCGCGCCGGCTCGCGCACTGGGACGGCGGCTGGAAGGTCGAACCGGGCGCCTACATGCTCAGCGCCGGGGCCTCAGTCGATGACCTGCCGCTCACCGCGACGTACTCGACGGCCGAGGTGTTCGTGGCATGACCACCTACCCGAACCCGCTCATCTCGGGGTTCAACCCCGATCCGAGCGTCGTGCGCGTCGGCGACGACTACTACATCGCGACGTCGACGTTCGAGTACCTGCCGGGCATCCCGATCTACCGCTCGCGCGACTTCGTGAACTGGGAGCGCATCGGCCACGTCGCCACGCGCCCTGGCCAGCTCGGCGTCGACGACGTGCCCACGGCGGGCGGCGCGTGGGCGCCCACGATCCGGCACCGCGACGGCGTCTTCCACCTCGTCATCACCGACGCGATGGGCCGCGGCATGCTGCATTTCACGGCGACGGATGCCGCAGGCCCGTGGAGCGACGGCGACCTCATCCTCAAGGCCGACGGCTCCGCGAGCGTCGACGGCATCGACCCCGACCTCGCGTGGGACGACGACGGCACGGCCTACATCACGTACTCGGCCCTCATCCTCGGCGGCGACGACATCGGCTCGCATCATGGCATCCAGCAGGTTCGCGTCGACCTCAAAGGCCACCGTGCGCTCGAGGAGCCGCGATCGCTGTGGTCGGGCTCGGGCCTCATGTTCCCCGAGGCCCCGCACCTCTACCGGCACGACGGACGCTGGTACCTCCTGATCGCCGAGGGCGGCACCGAGCGCGGCCACGGCATCAGCATCGCGCGCGGCGACTCGCCCGAGGGCCCCTTCGAGGGCGCACCGTCGAACCCGCTCGTGTCGGCCCGCTCGACCGACCGGCCGATCCAGAACACCGGCCACGGTGACCTCGTCGTGGGTCCCGACGGCGAGTGGCTCGTCGTGCTCCTCGGCGTGCGGCCGCGCAGCATGACGCGGGCGTTCTCGGCGCTCGGCCGCGAGACCTTCGTCACCCGCGTGCGGTGGCGCGACGACGGCTGGCCCGAGATCGACCCCGTCGAGCTCGCGCCGCGGCCCGGCAGCGCCGCACACGATGACTTCGACGACGCCGAGTTCGCGTCGGACTGGGTCGCCGTGCGCCGCCTGCCGCACGAGGCCGGCTCGCTGACGGAGCGCCCGGGCTCGCTCGTGCTGCACGCCGACGGCTCGACGCTCGACGACGCACGACCCGTGTTCGTCGGGCGCAGGCAGGAGCATCTTCGCTCCACCTCGCGAGCACTCGTCGATGTCTCCGCCGGGGTCGGCGGCCTCGCCGTGCGCTACGACGAGCGGTTCCATGTCGGCATCGAGGCCGGCGACGGTCGGCTTCGCGCCCACGCGCAGCTCGGCGGGCTCTGGCAGGAGTGGTCGGAGCCCTTCGACGGCACCGAGGTGGAGCTCGTGCTCCGCACCCGGCGGCCGAACGGCAACGGAGGGCTCCCGCGCACGTCCGACGTGATCGAGCTCGGCGCCGTGGTCGGCGGCGAGGAGCGCGTGCTCGCCGAGATCGACGGCCGCTTCCTCTCCTCCGAGGTCACCGAGTCATTCACCGGTCGCGTTACCGGCCTCTCGGCACGGCGGGGTACCGTGGCCGTCGACTGGTTCGCATACGAGGGCGATGACGAATGACGGATGCCGCAGCTGAGGGTGTGATCGCGCGCATCGCGACCCTCCGCGCCGAATTGCGCGACGACAGCACGTTCGTCGCGACGCCCACCCCGCGCCTGAGCTGGACCGTCGAGACCGACGAGCCCGGCTGGCGGCAGGCCTCGGCCGAGCTCCGCAGCGGCGACGAGTCCGTGCACCTCGAGGCCGACGAGTCGGTGCTCGTCGACTGGCCGTTCGCACCGCTCACCGCCGGGGAGACCCGCGAGGTTCGAGTGCGGGTGGCCGCGGCATCCGGAACCGAGACCGACTGGAGCGCACCGATCACGATCGTCGCGGGCTTCCTCGACGACGGCGCCTGGGTGGCCGAGCCCATCGGCCTCGCCGACCCGTCGCGACCCGCGCAGCCGGCGCTCGTGCGCACGTCGTTCACCGTCGACGGCGCCGTGCGGCGCGCCACCCTGTACTACACGGTGCTCGGCGTGGCCGAGCCCGAGCTCAACGGCATCCGGGTCGACGACGACGTGCTCGCTCCCGGCTGGACGAGCTATCGCGACCGCCTCGTGCACGAGACCGTCGACGTCACCGCGCTCGTGCGCGACGGCGAGAACGTGCTCGGCGCGACCCTCGCGGGCGGCTGGTATACCGAGCAGTACGGCTTCTTCCAGTTCGCCGATCGCGTCTACGGCGACCAGCCGAGCCTGCTCGCGCAGCTGCAGGTCGAGTACGCCGACGGTCGATCGCAGGTCGTGGCGACGGGCGACGGCGACGGCGAAGGCTGGCGCGCCTTGGGCGACGGCACGGTCGTCGACAGCGGCATCTACGCGGGCGAGCACGCCGAGCTCCGCCGGGCGGTCGCCGTCGAGGGCTGGTCGGCCCCGGGCTTCGACGCCTCCGCGTGGCCTGAGGCCCGCCGCGGGGCATCCGCTCGCGCGGGGTATGAGCACGTGCCGGTGCCCGAGGCGAGGATCGCGCCGCCGGTGCGCCGCATCGCCGAGCTTCCGGTCGCCGAGGTGCTCGAGTCGCCCTCGGGCGCGACCATCCTCGACTTCGGCCAGAATCTCGTCGGCCGGCTGCGCCTCCGCGTGAGCGGGCCGGCGGGCACCCGCCTCACCCTGCGGCACGCCGAGGTGCTCGAGCACGGCGAGCTCTCGCTCCGACCGTTGCGCAACGCCGCGGCGACCGACGAGCTCGAGCTCGCCGGCGACGGCGTCGAGGTGTGGGAGCCGCGGTTCACCTTCCACGGCTTCCGATACGCCTCGATCGAGGGCTGGCCGGGCGCATTCGACCCCGCCGACGTGACCGCAGTCGTGATCGCGAGCGACCTGCCGCGCACGGGCTGGTTCGACTCGTCGCACGAGCTGCTCGACCGGTTGCACGAGAACGTCGTCTGGGGCATGCGTGGCAACTTCCTCGCGATCCCGACCGATTGCCCGCAACGCGACGAGCGATTCGGGTGGACCGGCGACATCCAGGTCTTCGCGCCGACCGCGTCGTTCCTCGCCGATTGCGACGCGTTCCTCACGTCGTGGCTTCGCGACCTCGCGCTCGAGCAGCGCCGCGCCGGCGGCGTCGTCCCGCTCGTCGTTCCCGCCGCGCTGCCGTCGCTCGGCATCGGGGATGGCGTGGCCGCGTGGGGCGACGCCGCGACGATCGTGCCGTGGGTGCTCTACGAGCGGTTCGGCGATCTCGGCGTGCTGCGCGACGCCTACCCGAGCATGCGCGACTGGGTCGACACGGTGCTCGCTGTGACCGATGCCAAGGGGCTCTGGACCGGCGCGATGCAGCTCGGCGATTGGCTCGATCCCGACGCCCCGCCCGACAAGCCCGGCAAGGCGAAGGTCGACGGAGACCTTGTCGCCTCCGCGTACCTCGCGCGATCGCTGCGCATCGTGGCCGACGCCGCCCAGCTGCTCGGCGAGCCCGGCGATCAGTCGCGGTACGCGGCGCTCGCCGAACACACCCGCGCCGCGTTCGTCGACGAGTACGTCACGCCGGCCGGCCGCATGATGAACGACGCCCCGACGGCCTACGCACTCGCCCTCGGCTTCGACCTCGTGACGGATGCCGCACAGCGCACCGCGCTCGCAGCGCGCCTCGCCGATCTCGTGCGCGAACGCGGCTACCGCATCGCCACCGGCTTCGTGGGCACGCCGCTCGTCGCCGACGCCCTCGTCGACGCCGGCCACCGCGCGACGGCCGAGCGCCTGCTGCTGCAGACCGAGTGCCCCTCGTGGCTCTACTCCGTGACGATGGGGGCCACGACGGTGTGGGAGCGCTGGGACAGCCTCCTGCCCGACGGTTCGGTGAACCCGGGCGAGATGACCTCGTTCAACCACTACGCGCTCGGCGCCGTCGCCGACTGGCTGCACCGCACGGTCGCGGGCCTCGCTCCCGAAGCGCCCGGTTACCGCCGCCTCCGCATCGCGCCGCGGCCGCTCGCCGCGCTCGAGCACGCCCGGGCCTCGCATCGCACGCCCTATGGCGCCGCATCGGTGGCCTGGCGCCGCGAAGGCGACGCCGTCGTGGTCGTCGCTGAGGTGCCGCCGAACTCCGACGCGGTCGTCGACCTGCCCGGGCTCGAGCCGGTCGTCGTCGGCTCGGGTCGCCACGAGTGGCGGTTCACCGAGGCCCCGGATGCCGCGAGCAGCCGCCCGCTCTCGCTCGACTCGCCGACCGCGGCGATCATCGACGACCACGAGGCTTACCGCACCCTGCTCGACACCCTCGCCACGCACGACGAGGCCCGCGCCGACGCGGTTCGCATCGATACCGTGTGGTCCGAGGGGCGCACGCTGCGGCAAGCGCTCATGTTCACCCCGCCCGTCGTGCTCGATGACATCGAGCGCGCCCTCGCGGAACTCGACTGAGAACTCGACTGAGAGGCATCCGATGTTCGACCGTTCCTCCACCTTCGGCGACGCAATCGACGACGCGGGCGCCCGCGCCGTGCTCGAGACGTTCCTGCCCGGCGTGGCCGCCTCGCCCATGGCGAGCCAGTTCCGCGACGCCCGCCTCGGCCAGCTCGTCGCGATCTCGCCCGCGCTTCGCGAGGATGCCGCGGAGCAGGAGCGGTTCTGGGCGTCGCTCGCCGACGTCGCCGGGGGCGACACCGCGCAGCGGGAGTACGCTCCCGCGATCGAGCCCGACCCGGCCTACGAGGGCGATGAGGTTCCGCGCGCCTCCGCGGCCGTCACGGTGCCGGCCGACGCGGTGCCGCGCTGGGGTGTCGTCGAGCTGCGCTTCGACGGGCCGTCGCACGGCAACCCGTTCGTCGACGTCGAGCTCGGCGCGATCGTGACGAACGGCGAGCGCTCGTTCGAGATCGGCGGGTTCTACGACGGCGACGGCGTGTACCTGATCCGGTTCCTCGCCGAGGCTGAGGGGGAGTGGCGGTTCGAGACCGCCTCGACGGCAAGATCGCTCGACGGCATCTCGGGCGCCGTGCAGGTGGGGCCCGCGGCATCCGGAACCCACGGCCCGGTGCGGGTCGACGGCCTGCACTTCGTCTACGCCGACGGCACGCGGCACCGGCCTGTCGGCACGACGGCGTATGCGTGGACGCACCAGTCCGACGAGCTGCAGGAGCGCACCCTCTCGGCGCTCGCGGACGCCCCGTTCAACAAGATGCGCATGTGCCTCTTCCCGAAGTCGTATCTCTACAACGCGAACGAGCCCGAGCGGTTCCCGTTCCCCGGATCGCTCGCCGACGGATTCGACCTCGAGCGGTTCGACGTCGAGTACTTCCGGGCGCTCGAACGGCGCATCGCCGACCTCGCGGCGCTCGGCATCGAGGCCGACCTCATCCTCTTCCACGCGTACGACCGGTGGGGATTCGCCGACCTCGGGCCCGCCGTCGACGAGCGGCTCATGCGGTACGTCGTGCGCCGGCTCGCGGCATCCGCGAACGTATGGTGGGCCCTCGCCAACGAGTACGACCTCCTCTGGGCGAAGAGCACCGACGACTGGGAGCGGATCGCCGCGACCATCGAGGCCGAGGACCCGCACGACCACCTCCGCTCGATCCACAACTGCCACGCGTTCTACGACCAATCGCGGCCGTGGATCACGCACGTGAGCGCCCAGCGCGTAGACGTCTATCGCACGGCCGAGAACACGAACGAGTGGCGCGACACGTGGGGCAAGCCCGTTGTCATCGACGAGATCGGCTACGAGGGCGACATCGACCAGGGCTGGGGCAACCTCACCGGCGAGGAGCTCGTGCGGCGCGCGTGGGAGGGCGCGGTGCGCGGCGGCTACGTCGGCCACGGCGAGACCTACCTCAACGAGCGTGAGGAGCTGTGGTGGTCGAAGGGCGGCGAGCTCGTAGGGGCGAGCCCGGCGCGGCTGGGATTCCTCGACGGCATCGTCGGCGAGGCGCCCGGGGGTGCGCTCGATCCGCTGCCCTCCGATTGGGATGTGCCGTGGGGCGGCGTCGCGGGCGACTACCTCATCGCGTACTTCGGCTTCAACCGGCCCAGCTTCCGCAACGTCGTGCTGCCCGAGGGCGACTTCGAGCTCGACGTGATCGACACCTGGAACATGACGGTCGAGCGGATGCCGGGAGTGCACCGCGGCACCGTACGTGTCGCGTTGCCGGCGCGGCAGTTCATGGCGGTGCGGGCGCGGCGCGTGGAGTAGGGCAGCACGGGACTCACGTCGGATGCTCGGTGGCTTCGCGAAGTCTGTCGTCGTGCGCGAGAGCCTCGAGGAAACGGCTCTTCGTCAGGGTCATGAACGACGTGGTGCCGAGTTCGCAGTACGGGGGCGTCGAATGGCTTCTCCATGGAGGGGCCGCGGAGGAACCTCGGCCGCCGGATGAGTGTCGAGAGCGCGGGGCGGCGGGCTCCACGTGGCATGACGCGGAGCAGTGGGCGGCTTTGGGCGAAGTTCATCGGAGTCGTTCCTTGCCGCGTCCGGTCAGTCGATGGTGAGGAGCACCTTGATGGCGCGTCGCTCGTCCATGGCCTGGTACCCCTCGGCTGCCTGCACCAGCGGGAGGGTGAGGTCGAAGACCTTGCCGGGGTCGATCTTGCGGTCCCAGATCAGCTGGATCAGGTCGGGCAGGAACCGGCGCACCGGGGCGGGGCCGCCGTGCAGGTGGACGCCGGAGAAGAACAGCCCGAGCCCGTCGAGGGAGACGTCGTGGGAGACGCCGACGTACCCGACGTGCCCGCCGGCCCGGGTGGCGCGGATCGCCTGCATCATCGACTCCTGGGTACCGACCGCCTCGATGACGCTGTGTGCACCGAGCCCGTCGGTGAGTTCCTTGATCTTCGCGACGCCCTCGTCGCCGCGTTCCTCGACGATGTCGGTCGCGCCGTACTCGCGGGCGAGTGCCTGCCGGTCGGTGTGGCGGCTCATCGCGATGATCCGCTCAGCGCCGAGCTGCCTGGCGGCGAGGATGCCGAGCAGGCCCACCGCGCCGTCACCCACGACCGCGACCGTCTTGCCCGGCCCGACCTCGGCCGCGACGGCGCCGAACCATCCGGTGCCGAGCACGTCGGATGCGGCCAGCAACGACGGGATGAGCTCGGGGTCGGGCTGGCCGGGGGTGGCGACCAGGGTGCCGTCCGCGAGCGGAACCCGGAGGAACTCCGACTGGGCGCCGGTGGCGGCACCGGGCTGCCGGTGGATGCAGAAGGTCTGGTACCCGGCGTGGCAGATCTCGCACGTGTTGTCGGAGGCGAAGAACGATCCGACGATGAAGTCGCCGACCTTGATCTTCTTCACCTCGGCTCCGATCTCGGTGACCACGCCGGCGTACTCGTGTCCCATGGGCGTGTGGTCGACGGGCTCGGCGCCGCGGTAGGGCCACAGGTCCGATCCGCAGATGGACGAAGCGGCGAGACGGACGATCGCATCGGTGGGTTCGACGATGGTCGGGTTCTCACGCTCCTCGACCCGGACATCGCCGGGTGCGTGCATGATGACTCCGCGCATGGTTGCTCTCTTTCTGTCGAGGTCTCTCGGAGGTCTATCGGAGCGCCGGCTCGGTCGCGGGTTCGCCGACGGGCTCGATGGTGGTCGCCCTCCGCCTGCCCAGGACGAGGAACGCGGCACCGGCCAGGGTGACCGAGGTCACGGTGACCAGGCCCAGCGGCAGGATGCTGGTGGTGCCGGCGACGCCGACGAGCGGGGCCGCGAATCCGCCGAACCCGAACCGCACCATGCCGAGCAAGGAGGATGCGGTGCCGGCCATCTGCGGGTACTCCGCAAGGGCGAGGGTGGTGGCCGGTGGGGACGAGATGGCGACGCCGCTGGCGAGGGTGAACAGGGACACGATGACGACCGGCAGCGGCATCGGTGCGATCCCCGCGAGCAGCAGGCCGGCCGCGCCCAGCCCGGTGACGAGGACACCGACGGTGAGGGTGCCGGAGATGCTCCACCGTTCGGAGCTGCGCCCGGCGAGGTATCCGAAGACCATGAATCCGGCGGAGTTGAGCCCGAACGCCGCCGCGTACGCGAGCGGCGTCAGACCGTAGATGTCCTGCAGCACGTAGGTGGCGCCGGCGAGGTAGGCGAACAGTGCGGCGTAGAGGAAGCCCTGGTTGAGCACCGCCCCCAGGAGTACGCGGTCGGCGAGCAGGGTACGGAAGTCGCTCAGCGTCTGTGCAAACCCGCCGCGGCTGCGGTGTTCGACCGGGAGAGTCTCCGGGAAGATCAGCAGGGCGGTCAGGAGGATGGCGGCGCCGATGACGGCGAGGAACACGAACAGGCCACGCCAGTCGGTGAAGGTGTTCAGCAGTCCGCCGAGAAGCGGTCCGACGATCGCGGCGAACCCGCCGACCACGGTGAGCCGGCCGTAGAACCGGATCAGTGCGCCGCCGGAATAGATGTCGCGGCCCGCGGCCTGCGCGATCACGATCCCGACCCCGCCGGCCAGGCCCTGCACCAGCCGGGCGAAGATCAGGACCTCGACGGTGGGGCTGAGGGCGCACAGCGCGGAGATCACGATGTAGGCGATGATGCCGACCAGGAGGATCCCGCGTCGACCGAACCGGTCAGAGAGCGGCCCTGCGATCAGCTGTCCAGCGGCGAGGCCGATCAGGCACGCCGTGACCGTGAGCTGCGCGACGGATGCAGCCGCACCGAGCTCGATGGTCAGCGCGGGCAACGCCGGCAGGTACAGGTCCATCGAGATCGGGCCGAACACCGTGAGCAACAGCAACAGGGTCGGCAGCGATCGCTGCACAATGGCCCGCCGGGGCGCGGAGGTATTTGGCATGATCCAAGTCTTCGTGCCCGTTCGGAACGGCGGGAGTCACTGACGAGGGATGTACTGGGAGGGAACCCTTCCTGACCGGCGGGAGGCCTACGGTAGGCCGGAGGGCGCGACGCTGGTCCCGTCCACGTCGGAACGGAGGCCCACCTGTGCGCATTCACGTCACCCTGAGCTCTGGCGACGAGTTCGACGCGACGTTGTACTCGAACCCGGTCGCCGCCGACCTCGCCGCACGGCTCCCACTCGATCTGAGCTTCACGGACTTCAACGGGGTCGAGAAGGTCGCCCGTCTCGACAGCCCGCTTCGTGTGCGCGGCGTTCCAGACCGTGACGGTCCTGCACCGGCGGAGATCGGCTACTACGCCCCCACCCAGGGCGTGGTCCTGTACTACGGCGACGTCGGCACCTGGCCGGGGCTCGTGCGTATCGGCCGGTTCGACTTCGATCTCGACGTGCTGCGTCGCTTGCCCGACGGCTTCACCGCGCAACTCGCTCGTTCGGGAGGGGTGCTCTGAGAGGGGATCCCTTTTCAGGGGGTGTCGGACTTACCCTGACGGTATGGACAATCGAGCGGATGTACGCGAGTTCCTCATGACTCGCCGTGCGCGTGTCTCGCCCGAGGCGGCCGGGATCCCGTCGGGATCGAACCGGCGCGTCTTGGGGTTGCGGCGCAGCGAGGTCGCGGCTCTCGCGGGCGTGAGCGTGGAGTACTACGCCAAGCTGGAGCGCGGCGCCATCGCCGGCGCGTCCGCCGCCGTCCTCGACGCCGTGTCTCGGGCGCTGCAGCTGAGCGACGCCGAACACGCGCACCTGCTCGATCTGGCTCGCGCAGCCGACGGCATCCCCTCCTCCGGTCGTTCCCGCCGGCGCGCCACCAAGTCCGGTCCGCCGCGGCGCAGCCTCGAGTGGGCGCTGGAGTCCATCACGGACGGGGTCGCCGTGGTCCGGGACCAGCGCCAGAACCTCTTGGCGACGAACGAGCTCGGACGAGCGTTCTACTCGCCGTTGATCGGAGATGGCGGGCGGACCCCGAACTTCGCGCGCTTCCAGTTCCTCGACCCGGCTTCACACGACTTCTACCCCGACTGGGACCTGTTCGCCGACATGTGCGTCGCCGTCATCCGCGCCGAAGCCGGACGCGACCCCCACGACAAAGGCATCCAAGACCTCGTCGGCGAACTGTGCACCCGCAGCGAACGGTTCCGGACCCTCTGGGCCGCGCACAACGTCCGAACCCACGGCGCCGGCACGAAGCGGTTCCAGCACCCGGTCGTCGGCGAGCTGACGCTCGTGTACGAGGAGCTCGCGATCACCGCCGAACCGGGGCAGGTCCTCCTGATCTACACCGCGGAACCCGGCTCGGCGTCGGCGGATCGGCTGCGCCTGCTGGCGTCCTGGGCCGCGGAAGCTCACGCAACGCCGTTCCCGTCGGCCTGACTCCAGAGGCGCCGCGCCTCGCGCGCCGCGAACTTCTCCGCCTGATTCAGGCGGCTGCCGGCTCCCAGGCGAATCCGTCGGGGTCGGTGAATGCGCCGGCACTGCCGAAGCCGCGCCTGAGGTAGAACTGCATGCTCGCGTCCACGTTCTCGGCCCCGAGCAGCAGCATGAGTTGGTCGATTGGGCATCCGCAGCTCGAAAGCGCACGTGATCGTGCACTCCGAAGGCCGCGGAGGTGAAGGCACCCGCGGCGGTGGGTCCGGGCACGTCGAGGGTGACGGATCGAATGGAGGTCCTGAGCAGGAGGGTCATGATCGTGACTCTAGGCAGCGGGCTTCGCGGCCGCTTCTCCGAACGTGATGGATGTGTTCCGACGATTGGCAACCCCGTTGACGCTCGGTTGCGGCGCGGGTAAACCCGAAGAGGTGCGTGGGATCCAGTGCGCCGCCGAAGCGCACAGCGCCCCGCCGGGAAGGGGAAGAACCGAGATGACCGTGAAGCTCAACCAGACCGGACTCCGGCACGCGAGGTCGCTCGTTCGCGACGGCAAGGTCGTGCGCGACGAACGCGACGACTGGAGCGAGCACGCCCCGAGCGCCGACGACGAGAACGACTTCATCGACAAGCACGGCTGGACCGAGTACGGCAAATGGCACCTCGGCGTCGACGACGACGAGGACCGCGAGACGAAGGGCCACTACAGCTTCCCGTACGGCGACTTCCGCAAGGTGCACCGCTGCGGGGTGATCTCGCTCGAGAGCCGCGCCGGCCAGTTCGACCACGACGACATCCGCGACGAGTCGAAGAAGCTGCTGGAACTCATCGACGAGGACTGAGCGGATGCCGCCCGGCCGGTCACTGCTGTATCAGGTCAACTTGCGTCGTGGACGCACTTGAGGTCGAAGCGATCGACACGCACCGCGCCGGTCACCGGGTCGGCGATGAAAATCGCCCGCGCCATGATGCGGCTGCCGGCTTCGTCGGACAGGACGTCGAGGAGCCTGAACACGAAGGCTCCGTCGGTCTCCACGAACGTGCTCGTACCGCCACCCTCGAACCCAGAGCTGGTGGTGACCGACGATACGCCGTGCTCGATGAAGCGATCACCGTGATGATGCTGGAAGAAGGTGTGATCGATGGTGACCGTGTGGATCAGACCGGTGCACGGGTTGACGTCGGGGAACGTCTCCGAGAAGTCATCGATCGTCGGAGGGTCGGCCGCTGCCGGGGAAGCCAGCATCATCACCATGAGGGCGGAGACGCCGAGTGCGCCTGCGGTTCCCTTGAGCCAACCGACACCATGCGTTGCGCTTCGTCTTGTCATCGCTCCGTCTCCTTTGACCGGTAGCAGCGAGGCGACTGGTTGATGGCGTCGGATTCGGCCCGATGTCTGCACTCGCCGACGCCGCAGCGCTCCGTCCGCTGATAGGCCCAGTATTGCGCCGATCCATATCCGGCGTCCATGCCATATTGAGGAATGCTCGGCTAAGTTCGCACCCCGATCGGGGTGTAGTCGACCGGGCGCCGGTCGTCAAGCGCTGTGCACTCGCATGGGCCGGTGGAAGACTGGCGGGGGCATCGGAACGGAGGGGACATGACGAGACCGAAGACCGACACTGAGCGCGCCGACCGCCGCGCCGCGGGCAAGGCCGTGGCCGAGGCGAAGCATTCCGCCAAAGAGACGCGCAAGCTCGCGAAGGCGCTCTCGCGTGATGCCGGTGCGAGCCTCGCCGCAATCGAGGCATCGGCGCGCGCCGAGATCCGCGAGGCGAAGCGTGAAGTCGGCGATCGACCCCGTCGCGCCGAGCGCATGGCCAAGAAGGTGTCGGCTCGCCTCGAGGGCGCGTCGATGCGGATGACCCCGTACGCCGCCGATGCCGCGGCCGACGCGAAGCGACGCGCCAAGACGATCAAGCGGCATCGTGAGCAAGCGAAGCAAGTGCAGAAGATGGCGAAGTTCGTCGCGCTGCACGCGATCGTGGCATCCGTCGTCACCCCGACCGAAGAGCAGCAGCGCAAGGCCGATGAGAAACGGCGGCGCCGGCCGTCGGGCGCCGAGATGGATGCCCGGGGCGTGCTGCCGGTCTCGCAGAAGCGGGCCAAATCACGCTAGACCAGAGGGATGACCGACACGCTCCTCGATCCGTACCGCGCACAGAGCCTCTGCAGCGACCCTGGTCGCATGGCCGAGTGGATCGGCGAGGTGCCGCGCGATCTCGGCGAACTGCGACGGCTCGTCTCGGGCCTCGTCTTCCACTACCGGGCGAACGGAGACGTGGCCGACCACGGCTTCACCCCTGATCGGCTCGCCGAGATCGACCTGCGATACGCCGAGGAGCAGTTCGCCCGCCTCGCCGAGCTGAAGCCCGGGCCCCTCGGTGCAGCTCGCGAGTCCACCGAGCGCATCCTCGGCTGCTGCCGCGACTTCACCCTGCTCTTCGTCTCGCTCGCGCGCCGCATCGGCATCCCGGCGCGTTCGCGCGTGGGCTTCGGCGGGTACTTCGTCGACGGCTGGTGGCTCGACCATGTCGTCGCCGAGGTGTGGGACGCGGATGCCGCGCGCTGGCGCCTCATCGAGGCCCAGATGCACGAGGGCTATGTTGACGCCTCGACCGGAGCGCCGCTCGATCTCCTCGACGTGCCACGCGACCGCTTCCTCACGGGAGCCGACGCGTGGATCGCCGCGCGCGCCGGCCGGCTCGATCCCGAACAGGTCGCCGTGTTGCCCGAACTCGAGGCTCCCGAGCTGCGATCGTGGCGGTATCTCACCCACAATCTCGTGCTCGACCTCACGGCGCTCGACGGCCACGAGACCCTCCTCTGGGAGACGTGGGGCGTCGACGACGAGATCGGCGCCGACGGACCGGATGCCGCGGTCGCCGCCGACCTCGACCGCATCGCGGCACGCATCGCCGACCCGGCCGTCACCCCGCCCGAGCTGCACGAGCTCGCCGACGACGCCCGGTTCCGCGTGCCCGAGGTCGTGACTCGCGTGTGGCCGCTCGACGGATCGTCGCGGCGGGTCTCGTTGCGCACAAGGTGATGCCGGCAGCCTATTCAGGCCGCTGAGGGCGTGTGTTCGGCCGGGGGCGGCGCGCGGCGAGCGCGAGCACGATACCCACGATGCCGGCGACGAGCCCACCGATGCCGAGCACGCGTGCCACCGGGTCGGAGCCCGGTGCGGCGGCATCCGGAGTCGCGGTTGCGGCCTCGGTCGTCGTGGCGGGGCCCTGGGTCTCCGCAGTCGCCGCGGTTACGAGGATGGTCGGTGCCGGATGCTCGGGCTCCGCGGCGCCCTCCTCGGCGAGCTGGTCCCAGTTCAGCTCGCCCTCGGCGCAGGTCTGGAGCACCGGGAACACGAGGGTCTCGCCGGCGGCATCCAGGGGCAGCACGACGGCGAGCTCGACCGTGGCGCGGATGCCTTCTTCGACCGGCGTGATCGCGGTGTACACGACCCGCGCGATGCGGTCGTCGTCTTCCACCCTCTCGACGGTCCAGTTCGGGTGGAGTGTCGGCGCGGCGGCCATGATCGACTCGGGGAGGTCGATCGTGAGTGCCGTTGTGGGCGATCCGTCACAGCCATGACCGAACGCGAAGGTCAGCACGCTGTCGCTGCCGGCGGCGGTGCTGCTCGGCGTCACGGTCACGTGGGCGCTGGCCGCGACGGGCTCGGCGAGCACGAGGAGGACGGCTGCAGCGATCCCGGCTGCGACGATGACGCGAGCGGTCATAGTCAACGATTACGCCGGTCGAGGCCCGTGGGCAACCGGGTTGCGCGGCGACCATGACGTGAGATGACGGATGCCGCGGCGCGCGCCGCGACATCCGTCACCTCGTACCGCCCCTAGCCCTTCTCGGCGCCCGCCGTGGTGTTCATGATGCGGCGCTGGAACACGAAGAACAGGATCGCCACCGGGATCGTCATGAGCACCGCCGCCGCGAGCTGCAACGGGAACTGGTTGCCCTGACCGAGCTGCCCCGACACGAGCGACGCGACACCGGTCGTGAGGGTGTTCAGCTCGGGGCTCTGCCGCGACACGATGAAGTGACCGAGCTCGTTCCACGACCCCTGGAAGCTCAGGATGAAGAGCGTCACGAGCGCGGGCCGCGCCATGGGCAGCACGATCGTCCAGAACGTACGGAAGGATCCGGCGCCGTCGATGCGGGCCGCTTCCTCGACGCTGTCGGGGATCGAGTCGAAGAACTGCTTCATGATGAACACGCCCGCCGCCGTGGAGAGCAGCGGGATGATCATGCCCGCGTACGTGTCGTAGAGCCCGAGCTGCTGGAGGATCAGGAACCGCGGGATGAGCAGCACCACGCCTGGCACCGACAGCACTGCGATGAAGCCCACGAACACGATCGTGCGACCGCGGAACTTCAGCCGCGAGAGCGCATAGCCCGCGAGCGAGTCGAAGAACACACGTCCGAGCGTCACGATCACCGAGATCAGGATCGTGTTGCCCGCCCACAGTCCGAACGGCACGTCGCCGAACAGGCGCTCGTAGGCCGCGAACGTGATCGTCTCGGGCACGATCGCGAGCGGGTTCTGCGTGGCTTCGGCATCGGTCTTGAACGACGCCGACACCGACACGATGAACGGGTAGATGTAGACCAGCGCGAGCCCGACGAGGATCAGGTAGCTGAGCCACATCCCCGAACGCACGCGCAGCGGGATGCTGCGGCGGCGCTTGGCGGTCTTCGTGGGCTTCGGGATCGCGGATGCCGCATCGGCTCGCGTCGCGACGGGTGCCGCATCTCGCGGCTCGCTCGGCGCGTCGACGGGTGTCTTCGTGGTCACGACCGGCTCCCTTCGTGGGTGCCGGCGCCCGAGGGGAGCGCGCGATCGGCGGGGTCGGCGCCGACGGAGCCGGCCGCGGCATCCGGTTCCCTGGAGATCCTGCGCCGCCTGCCGGGTTCGCGTTCCTTCAGGATCCAGCGCTGCAGGAGGGTCAGCAGGATGATGAACACGAACAGGATGAACGCGATCGCGGCGCCCTGGCCCCATTTCAGCTCGTCGAACGAGGTGTTGTACGCGAGGAAGGCCGGGGTCGAGATCGTGCCGCCCGCGGTGGCGCCGCCGAGCACGTAGATCTGGTCGAACACCTGCCAGGAGCCGATCAGGCCGAGGGTCAGCACCGTGAAGAGCGTGGGCCGCAGCATCGGCAGTGTGATGGAGAAGAACTTCCGAATCGGCCCGGAGCCGTCCATGAGCGCCGCCTCGTCGATCTCGGCGCCGATGCTCTGCAGGGCCGCGAGGAAGAGCAGCATGAAGGTGCCCGACGTCGTGAAGATCGCGAGCACGATGAGCGAGCTCATCGCGACCGAGGGGCCGGCGAGCCAGTCCCACCAGGTGACGCCGAGCGGACCGGCCGCCTCGAGCGCGGGCGGTGGGCTGGTGATCCCGACGCCCGCGGCGATGTTGTGGAAGATCCCGTTCGGGTCGTTCAACCAGTTGGGGCCGCTGATGCCGAAGAACGCGAGCACCGCGTTCACCGCGCCGGAAGCCGTGAACAGGAACTGGAAGACGATCACGATCGCGACGGTCGAAGTGACCGACGGGAAATAGAACGCGGTGCGGAAGAAGCCGCGGCCGCGCAGCACCGCGCGGTTGACCTGCACGGCGAGCAGCAGCGCGATGATCGTCTGCAGCGGCACCACGAAGACCACGTACCAGAGGTTGTTGCGCACCGAGGTGCCGAAGTTCTGCTGGTCGAGGCCGGGATCGACGGTGATCGCGGCGTAGTTCTCGAGCCCGACGAAGTTGACCCGGGGGTTCAGCGGTGACTGGAAGCCGTTCCAGTCGCTGAAGCTCACCCAGAAGGCGAGCACGATCGGGATGACGAGGAACACCACGACGAGGCCGACGGCGGGCGTGACGAAGAGCCAGCCCGCGCGGGCCTCGCCGCGGCGGATGCCACCGCCGCGACGAGGCCCTTGCGCAGAAGCGCTCATGATCAGCCGTTCGCCTCGTCGAGCGCGGCCTGTAGGTTGGTCTGCAGGCCGCCGAGCACGCCGGCGGGGTCGGTGAGTCCGTCCGCCTCCAGCTGCGAGTTGAAGTCGGTGATCGCGGCGGCCGCCCCGGCGAAGGCGACCGGGCTCGCCGCGTAGTCGACGCCCGCGACGAACGCCGCGTTCTCGGGGAACTGCTCCGCGTACGCCGCGGAACCCGACTCGGTCGACGGGATCACGCCGAACCCCTCGGCGAACGCGAGCTGCTGCTCGTCGCTCGTGAGGTACTCGACGAGGTCGGTCGTGACGTCGAGCGTGGGCGATCCGGCCGGGATGCCCCAGCAGTTGCTGAATGCGAAGGTCGACTGGCCTCCCGCACCCGCGGGGAGCTCCACGCTGATGTACTTGCGGTCGGGGAAGTCGTTTCGCAGGGCACCGTTGATCCAGGGTCCCTCGATGACCATCGCGGCCTTGCCGAGGCCGAACGCCTCGCCGGCCCAGCCCGCCTCGAGATCCTGCGGGAACTTCAGCGCGCCGGCGTCGATGAGCGACTGGGCGTACTCGAGGCCCGCGACGTTCTCGGGGGAGTCTGCGGTGACGGTGTCATCATCGACGAGCTCGCCGCCGGCCTGGTTCATGAACACGCCGAGGCGTGCGTACTCGCGGCCGAACGAAAGGCCGACCGTCTCCGGCGTGGTGAGCTTCTGCGCAGCGGCCGTGAGTCCGTCCCAATCGGTTGGGATGTCCGCATCCGTGAGCCCTGCGGCCGCCCATGCGTCGGTGTCGATCTGGAGGCCGAGAGTCGAGAAGTCCTTCGGCGCGCAGTAGAACTGGTCGTCGTAGGTGAACTGCTCCCGCAGAGCCGGGAGGAACTCGTCGGCGTTCGCGAGGTCCTCGGCGTAGGGCTCGAGGAAGCCCTGCCCGGCGTATGTCTGGAACTGGTCCCACGGCATGTAGAAGAGGTCGGGCGGCTCGTTGCCCGCGAAGCCCTGGCCGAGCTGCTGCACGAGGTCGTTCGCGAGAATGAGCTCGACAGTGTTGCCGGTCTCCGCGCCCCATGCGTCGAGCGCCTCCTGTACTGCGGTGCTCTCGGCGTCGCCGGACGCGGCGATGAGCATGGTGAGCTCCTGCCCGCTCGCCTCCCCGCCGCCTCCCCCGCCGGGAGAGCACGCGGCTAGGGTGGTGATGAGTCCCGCCGCGGCAACGGCGGCACTCCATTGTGATGTCCTCACGATGTATCCCTTCGATGTGATTGCCGGCCTCAGTCGCCGGTTGTCGCGTCGAGTTGCAGGTGGCTAGGCCTGCGCTCGACGAGTCGGGGCGCGAGGAGCCGATTCGTCGGCTCCTCGTCGTCGCCCGGGTTCGGAAGCACGTCATCGCCTTCCGGCCCGAACAGGAGTGCGAGTGCTGTCGCTGCGACCTCGTCCAAGGGCTGCTCGACACTCGAGAGGCCGACGGCGGCAGCGATCGGTGTGTCGTCGAAACCGATGACGGGCAGTGCAGGCCGGCCGGACATGCGGGCAGCGGTCATCGCGCCGAGCGCGAGCGAATCACTCGCGCAGACCAACGCATCCGGTGGCTCGGGCAGGGAGAGGAGCTCCATGGCGCACCGAGTGCCCTCGGTCACGTCGTCGGGGGCCCTTCGCGAGTACGTCCGCTGATCCGTCGCGCTCAGGCCGGATTCGGCCTCCCAGCCCGACCGGCGTTCGTTTCCGTTGCCCGAAGTCTCGGTCCATCCGATCCACCCGACGCGTTGCGCGCCATGGGCTCGCAGATGGCGCACGGCTTCGCCGACTCCGGCGCGGCCGTCGACATCCACCCAGCGATGGTGAGGGGTCTTCGCATCCCAAGGTCGTCCGAATGACACGAACGGTATGTCCTGCTCGACCAGCCACGCGATGCGAGGGTCGCCGTATTCAGTCGCCGAGAGCACGAATGCGTCAGCATCCGACCCCTCATGCAGGCGGCGGATGCGATCGATCTCCTCGACGGGATCGCCGGCAGTGAAGAGCATCACACGCAGGTCTCGCGCGTCGGCCTGCTCGGTGAGTTTGCGCACGAACCGGTCGAGTATCGCGCTGGAGATGCCATCGGGCGGGAGGGGGGCGAGCCGCACGCCGATCGTCGAGGACTTCCTCGTTCGCAGCCGACGCGCGGACGCGTGGGGTCGATAGCCCAGTTCGTCGATCGCAGCGAGGACCCGGGAACGCGTGGCCTCCCTCACGGTCGAGGGACTGTTGATCACGTTCGAGACGGTCTGTTTCGACACGTGTGCGAGACCAGCGACGTCCTGGATGGTCGGCATCCGCGTGATCTCCTGATCCGCGGCGGCGTTGGGTCGGTACCCCAGCTCGTCGATGGCGGCGAGGACCCGGGAACGGGTGGCCTCTCGCACGATCGACGGGCTGTTGATCACGTTCGAGACGGTCTGTCGCGACACCTGCGCGACGCGAGCGACGTCTTCGACGGTCGGCATCCGCGTCATCTCCCGCCTCCTTTGGCTTGAGCGTCAGGGCCTGGGACAGCCACGACCGCAATTTTTTGATCGATCTATCAAATCTTGCTAATGTTGCGCCGAGTTCGACCTCAATGTCAAGTCCGTTACCGCCAACACCCTCCAATAGCTCCGGGAGCACCTTGTGACCGCACCTCTCCAGCCGTTGCTTCACGAAGCGATCATGGTCCTGCGCGCACCGACGCAGTTCTGGTCCGCCCCCGACGGGAGTGTCGATCCGGCCGCCGTCCACGGCGTCTATCACTCCGACACGCGACTTCTGCGCGGGATCGGCCTGACCGTGAACGGCCAGGTGCCCGAGTACCTCTCGGGTGGGGGCGAGCGCAGCAACACCGTGCGGATCTCCTCGTTGCTGCGAATGCTCGACGACCCGTCGCCAGACCCCGCCGTTCGGCTCATCGTCGATCGAACCGTCGAAAGCTGGGGGGCCACCGACACCCTCACTCTCCGCAACCGACGAGCTGTCACCGTCACCGCCGCCATCGTGATCGAACTCCATCCCGACGCGACGCCGGTGGACCACGTCAAACTCGGCATCGGCGACCGGGCGGATGCCCCCGCTGTCGCGGTCGTAGAGGGCGTTGCCGCCTGGAGCCTCGAACATGTCCACGCCACTCTCCGTGCCACCGGCCTCGACCTGGAGTTCGGCGACGGAGTCATCCGTCTCTCCGCAGAGCTCGAGGTGCCACCCAACGGGCACGCACAGGTCTCCTGGCGGCTCGAAGCGCACGACGCGCAGGCCGTCGTTCAGGGTGTCGACGGCCCGGCCCCTTGGAGCGCGCCTTCGATCGAAGGCGTCGATTCACGACTCGCCCTGTGGATCGACCGAGCGCTCGCAGACCTCGACGGGCTCCGCATGACCACCGTGCGCCAACCCGAGGCGGAGTTCATCGCCGCGGGCGCACCGTGGTTCTTCACGTTGTTCGGTCGTGACTCGATCTGGACGGCGCGATTCATGCTCCCGCTCGGCACCAAGCTCGCGGGCGACACCTTGCGTGTCCTCGCGGGGCTGCAGGGCGTCGAGGTCGACGAGAGCACCGCCGAGGAACCGGGCAAGATCATGCATGAACTGCGCCGGGCCACCGTCGCGCTCAACGAAGACGGTGGCCGGATCCCACCGCTCTACTACGGAACCGTCGACGCGACCGCGCTCTGGATCACGCTGCTCGCCGAGGCCTGGGACTGGGGCCTGCCCGACGCGGAAGTGCGAGCGTTGCTTCCCAACCTGCAATCCGCACTTGCATGGATGCGGGATCACGGTGACGCCGACGGGGATGGGCTTCTCGAGTACATCGACGCCTCCGGCCGAGGTCTGGCGAACCAAGGGTGGAAGGATTCCGACGACTCGGTGCAATGGCGAGACGGCTCGCTGGCCGAAGGCCCGATCGCCCTCGTGGAGGTGCAGGGGTACGCCTACCAGGCTGCGCTTCGCGGAGCGGAACTCCTCAATGCCTTCGGCGTGCCCGGCGCCGAGGAGTGGCACAGGTGGGCAGCGCGGCTGCGCAGCCGGTTCCACGAGAAGTTCTGGGTCGAGGACTCCACAGGCCCCTATCTTGCGGTGGCGCTCGATGCCGCCAAGAACCCCATCGACACGTCGACCTCGAATGTCGGGCATCTGCTCGGAACGGGCATCCTCGATGCCGCACAGGTTGAGCTCGTCGTCGACCGCATCACCGACCCCGCCCTCGACTCGGGGTATGGCTTGCGAACGCTGTCGACGGAGTCCGATGGCTACTGGCCCCTCAGCTACCACGGCGGCTCCGTCTGGGCCCACGACACCGCGATCGCGGTGCTCGGTCTGGCCAGCGAAGGTCGCGGCGAAGACGCGGCAGGACTCATCGAAGGGCTGCTGCGCACCGCCGCCGCATTCGACTATCGCGTCCCGGAACTTCACTCCGGCGACCCGTCGGCGGAAGTCGCCCTGCCCGTGCCGTACCCGGCAGCCTGTCGCCCCCAGGCCTGGTCGGCCGCCGCATCCATCGCGGTACTCACCGCCGCGCTGGGTCTTTCCCCGGAGGGCGACCGCGTACGGATCAACCCGATCACCGCATTCAAGGACAGCACGATCACGGGTCTCGCTCTCGATTCAGTCGAGGCGGACCTGGCCGTCGCGTAATCGGGGAGCCCTGTCGGCCCCAATGCCAGCCCTTGCCGGGCGCATCGAGCAGGGGTACCGTGACGAATATCCGACGGGCGCCCGGCGCGCTGCCCGGGGGCGCTGGGCGCCCACCGCCGAAAGGCACGCCATGGCCTCGTCCGTCGTTCTCGATCGTGGTCGCTCGGCCTTCGCCGAGCATCGATGGACTGAGGCCTTCACCGCATTGAGCGAGGCCGACGGAGAGGGTGCGCTCGAGGGAGCCGACCTCGAGCGACTCTCCACCACGGCGCTCCTGCTCGGTCGCGAGGAGCTCGGGGTGGAATTCGCGACGAGGGCGCATGAGGCATTCCTCGAGGTCGGCGACCAGGAGGGAGCGGCTCGGTCCGCCGCATGGATCGGCATGTACCTCATGGGCCACGGCGACATGGCGCAAAGCGGCGGCTGGCTCGCTCGAGCGAATCGCATCGCGGAGAGCGGCGGCGGCGCGGAGTCAGTCGAGGGCCTCTTGCGGATCCCTGCCGGTCTCGGAGCGCTGTACACCGGGGACCCGGACGGTGCTGCCCTCGCGTTCGCCGAGGCGTTCACGATCGGCGATCGACTCCACGATCGCGACGCGATGGCATTGGCGCACCTCGGGTTGGGTCAGGCCTGGATCATGCTCGGTCACACCGACGACGGTCTCGCGCTCCTCGATGAGGTGATGGTCGCCATCATGGCCGGCGAGGTCTCGCCCGTGACGTCCGGAATCGTGTACTGCTCGGTCATCGGAAGCTGCTACCTCGCGTTCGACGTGCGCCGAGCCCAGGAATGGACCATCGCGCTCGACCGCTGGTGCGGGGCGCGACCCGACATGGTGATGTACAGCGGCCAGTGCCAGGCGTTCCGTGCCGAGCTGTACCGCCTGCACGGCGCATGGGCCGATGCGCTCGAAGCGGCCCGAGCGGCCGTCGAGCGGGTTCGGCGCGGAGACTGGCACGGCGCATGGCGGGCCTGGTACCAGCAGGCTGAGGTGCATCGCTTGCGAGGCGAGTTCGACGCGGCGGACAAGTCGTACCTGCGCGCCGCGGAATCGGGATACCCGCCGCAGCCGGGCTTGGCGCTCCTTCGACTCGCGCAGGGCAACGTGCGGCTCGCGCGATCCATGATCCGTCAGGTGTCCGAGGAGGCCGACCTGCCGACCCACAACCAGTTGCTTCCCGCCGTCGTCGAGATCGAACTCGCCGCGGGCGATGTCGAGGCGGCTCGGCGGGCGGCAGACGAGTTGGCCGAGGGAATGCCCCGCGACGCGAAGCCGCTCCTGCGGGCCGTCGCCGCGCGCTGCGACGGCGCGGTGCGACTCGATGAGGGCAATCCGCGTGGAGCGCTGAGCTCGCTCCGCACCGCATGGGCATGCTGGCAGGAACTCGAGGCGCCGTACGAGGCGGCACGGTGCCGCGTGCTCACGGCGCGTGCCTGGCGGGCGCTCGGCGATGAGGCATCCGCTTCGATGGAATTGGATGCCGCGAGGGCGACGTTCCTCGAACTCGGAGCTGCGCCAGACGTGGCCGCCGTCGACGCACTGTCGCGACGTGGCCCGTCGGCCGCGTTCGGACCGCTCACACCTCGAGAGGTCGAGGTGCTGCGGCTCGTGGCATCCGGGAAGACCAACCGGGCCATCGCCGGTGAGCTCTACCTCAGCGAGAAGACCGTGGACCGGCACCTCAGCAACATCTTCTCGAAGCTCGGGATCTCGTCGCGGGCCGCGGCGACGGCGTACGCCTACGAGCACGCGCTTGTGTAGCGCAGCGGCCCGGCGTGGAGGCGTAAGGGGAACCGTCGGTGAACGCCATCCATATGGGTATCCGCATATGGGTGATTCCCCCGATGTCGCGACTCGACGCCGTTCGTAGCTTTGAATCATGGATCTCGCCGTGCTCGCCGGCATCCTGTCAACCGGCCTCTTCGCCATGAGCTACCTGCCCATGCTGGTGAAGGCCGCGCGCACGAAGGACCTCTCCTCGTACAGCCTCGGGAACATCGCGATCACCAACGTGGGCAACGCCGTGCACTCGCTGTACGTGTTCAGCCTGCCCCTCGGGCCGATCTGGTTCCTGCACACGTTCTACCTCGTGGCATCCGCGCTCATGCTCATCTGGTTCCTGCGGTACCGCAGGGCGTGGGAGCGGGGACGCGCGCCGATCGCGGCCCAATCCGAGCCGCGGATACGGGTCGCCAGCACGTCGTAGATGGTCTGACTCCAGCGCGTCGGTCGGTATGAACCTCGTTCACACGTTCGATCAGGGAGGCACGACATGATGCTCGACAGCACGGAGACCGTCGACACCGTCGTCATCGGCGGCGGCCAGGCAGGTCTCGCACTGGGTCGCGAACTGGCGCGACAGGGTCGCGAATTCGTCATCCTCGACGCTGGGCGTCGGGTGGGCGACGCCTGGCGGCTCCGCTGGGACTCGCTTCAGCTCTTCACGCCCGCCAAATTCAATGGCCTTCCGGGGATGCCGTTCCCCGGCGATCCGCTCGCGTTTCCCGGTAAGGACGAGGTCGCGTCCTACCTCGAGGACTACGCGTCGCGTTTCGATCTCCCGGTGCGCACCGAGGTGCGCGTGGATCGGGTGCGACGCGAGGGCGAGCGCTTCGTGGCATCCGCCGGCAATCTGCGGTGGGTGTCCCAGAACGTCGTCGTGGCCACGGGCGGATGCCAGGCGCCGAAGGTGCCGGGCTTCGCCGATCAGCTCGCCGACCACGTCGTGCAGCTGCACTCGAACGAGTATCGGAACCCGTCGCAGTTGCCCCCGGGCCTCGTGCTCGTCGTCGGCATGGGCAACTCCGGTGCCGAGATCGCTCGGGATGTCGCGGCCACCCACCCCACGTCGATCGCGGGAACGCCGAGTGGTGAGCTGCCCGTGCGACCGACCCGTGCGACCGCGCGCTTCGTGCTCCCGCTGATCCGGTTCGCGGGCACGCACGTGCTGACCCGGGGGAATCGGCTGGGTCGTGCCGCCGCGGCGGCCTTCCGTGGAGCCCCGCTCGTCCGCACCAAGGTCGCGGATCTCGTGGATGCCGGTGTCGAACGCGTTCCGCGCGTCACTGGAGTGCGTGCCGGCCAGCCGGTCCTCGCCGACGGCACCAGCCCTGAGGTGTCGAGCGTGATCTGGTGCACGGGATACCACGACGACCTCGGCTGGATCGACCTGCCGGCGTTCGACGAACACGGCGAACCCCGCCACAACCGCGGCGTGGTGGAATCCGTTCCGGGTCTGTACTTCCTCGGTCTCGAGTTCCTCTACGCGTTCACCTCGGCGACGATCCCCGGCGTCGGGCGCGACGCCCGATACCTCGCTCGGCGGATGCCTCCGGCTTCGCCGGCCACGCATCCCGCGAAGGCCGGGCGGGTGGCCCGCAGCGGCCGCTCGGCCCACCTGGAAGCCGCGGCCGGAGGGAGTTCGTGATGGATCTCGTCGGCGTGTATCGCAACCTGCCCCTGCCACCGGGCCAGGTCGTCGGCATCATCGTCGGAGTCACGCTGGATCGGATGTTCCCGGCGCGGCTCCCAGGCCCGCGTGCTGCACACCGGGCAGTGGGTGCTCTCCTGCTCGTGTCGGGTGGTGCGCTCAATGCGTGGGCGCTGGCGGAACGGCGTCGTCGGACGACCGGGACGTTCGAGCTCGAGCAGCCGCAATCGCTCGTGACGACCGGCCCGTACGCGCGGAGCCGCCATCCGATGTACGTCGGATGGTGGTTCATCCATCTCGGGCTCGGCTTGCTGCGCAGCTCGGCCTGGGTGGCGGCGACCGTGCCCACCGCCGCGCTCGTCGAACACCCTGGCGTGGTCGACGAGGAACGAATGCTCGATCGCGAATTCGGCGACGAGTTCGCACGCTATCGCGAGCGCGTTCCTCGGTACGTGGCTGGGTGGCGACGTTCGGCGGCGGCGGGGACCCGGACGGCGGCGGGGACGACGGTGGTGGCGCGGCCTACTTCGTGACGGAGCTCCGCGACGCGGGCTTCGCTGACGCTGGCTTAGCAGTCGCAGGCTTCGCAGATGCCGCCGAGGCAGCACGCGGACTGCGCACCGTCTTCGGCTTCGAGGAGACGGCCGCTTCTGCGGCATCCGTCACCGGCCTCGCAATCGGCACGAGCCGCGCGAGCTGCGTCACGTGTTGCGGGCCGAGCTCGTCGAGCGTCGCCACTTCGAGCAGCGTCATCGTGCGCACGATCTCACTGCGGAGGATCTCGATCGTCTTGTCGACGCCGCGGCGCCCGCCGGCCATGAGGCCGTACAGGTAGGCGCGGCCGATGAGCGTGAACCGGGCGCCGAGCGCGATCGAGGCGACGATGTCGGCACCCGACATGATGCCCGTGTCGAGGTGCACCTCGAGGTCGGAGCCGACCTCGCGCGCGACGTGCGGCAGCAGGTGGAAGGGGATCGGCGCCCGGTCGAGCTGGCGTCCGCCGTGGTTCGAGAGCACGATGCCGTCGACGCCGCGGTCGGCGAGGAGCTTCGCGTCCTCCACCGTCTGCACGCCCTTGACCACGATCTTGCCGGGCCAGATCTCGCGGATGATGTCGAGGTCGTCGAACGAGATCGTCGGGTCCATCGCCGAGTTGAGCAGGTCTGCGACCGTGCCGCCCGTCGACGAGAGCGAGGCGAACTCGAGCTTCGGGGTCGTGAGGAAGTTGATCCACCACGCGGGGCGGGGCAGCGTGTTGAGCACCGTGCCGGGCGTGAGCTGCGGCGGGATCGAGAACCCGTTGCGCTTGTCGCGCAAACGGGCACCGGCGACCGGGGTGTCGACGGTGAAGAAGAGCGTGTCGAAGCCCGCCGCGGCAGCTCGGCGTGCGAGCTCGTAGGAGATCTCGCGCTCGCGCATGACGTAGAGCTGGAACCAGTTGCGCCCGTCGGGGTTCGCGGCCTTCACGTCTTCGATCGACGTCGTGCCGAGGGTCGAGAGGGTGAACGGGATGCCGGCAGCGCCCGCGGCGCCGGCGCCCGCGACCTCTCCCTCGGTCTGCATCATGCGCGTGAAGCCCGTGGGCGCGATGCCGAACGGCAGGGCGCTCGGTCCGCCGAGCACCTCACGGCTCGTGTCGACGATCGGCACGTTGCGCAGGATCGACGGGTGGAACTCGATGTCCTGGAACGCCTGCCGCGCGCGAGCGAGCGACAGCTCACCCTCGGCCGCGCCCTCGGTGTAGTCGAACGGCGCCCGCGGCGTGCGGCGCTTGGCGATCGTGCGCAGGTCGTCGATCGTGAGCGCCCGCTCGAGCCGACGGTCGGTGGGGTTGAGGGTCGCCTTCTTGAACTGCATGAGCTCGGTGAGCTCGCGGGGATTCGGGAACTGGCGCTTCACCATGGTGGGGTTCTCTCTGTCGTCTGGACGGTTACGTCGTCGGGGTGCGGGCGGGATCGATGAAGGTCTCGGCGTAGTAGCCCGAGATGTGGTCGTGGATACGAGTGCGGGCGGATGCAGCATCCGTGGCCCTGATCGCCTCGACGATGCCGCGGTGCTCGATTCGGAGGCGAGCGGATGTCGCGTGCCAATCGGTGAGGGCGGCGAGCCCCTGCAGCGCGTAGCCCTCGATGCCGCTGCGGAGGCCCGCCATCGTCGCGGTGATCACCTGGTTGCCGGATGCCTCGGCGAGCGCGAGGTGGAAGGCCGCGTCGAGCGCGAGGAATTCCTGGGGCGCGAGCGTGGGGGAGTCCATGGCGTCGAGCAGCCGGTCGGCCGCGGTGAGGTCGGGTGCGGGCGTCGCGTCGGCGAGGTCGCCCGCGACGGAGGACTCGAGGATGAGGCGGGTGCGCACGATGTCGGCGACGGGGAATCCGCTCGCCGCGACCTGCAGGCGCATGAGGGCGCTCATGCCGCCGCCCGGCGTCGAGATGATGATCGCGCCGGCGCTCGGCCCCGAGCCCGACTGGGTGCGGATGAGTCCGAGCACCTCGAGCACGCGGATCGCCTCGCGCACGCTCGAGCGGCCGACGCCGAGCTCGGTGGAGAGGGCGCGCTCGCCGGGGAGTCGATCGCCCGGACGCAGCCGGCCCTCGAGGAGCTGCGCCTCGATGTGCTCGAGCACGCTCTGCCAGGCACGGGGAGCGTCGGATGCGTCAGCTGCCATGCTGCTCGTCCTCTCGCCGCTCCGGTGTGGTCAGACCACGGTAGCACGTGTGGTCAGACCACAGAGACGGACAGCGATTACCAACTCACGGCTCGTGTTGCTTGACAGTCCGACTGGCCAGCCACCATAGTGGACAACGCTATCCAATCGAACTCGCCCAGGCGGCGAGTCGTGCCCCATCCGACGACGAAGGAGTCCTGTGATGCAACGTCCGTTCGAGCGGATCCGGCGGAGGTGGCTGAGCCTCGCGGCGATCGTGGCCGCATTCACGCTGGTGGCGACCCCGGCGCCCGCCTGGGCCGCCGATGAAGAGGCGCAGCACGTGGAGGTGTCGTTCCAGGAGAGCACGAGCGACGCTGGCTTCACGCACCCCGGCATCGGCGTGAGCGCCGACAACCTCCTGCGAGCACGCGAGCACGTGCAGGAGGGCGCCGAGCCGTGGGCGACCTATTACGACGCGATGGTCGCGACGAAGTACGCGTCGACGACGCTGCGTTCGGCGAACCAGTCCGCGGTGCTCGACCAGCCCGCGGTGACGGCGTTCAACTCGCAGGCGGTCCAGTCCAGGCTGATCCAGGATGCCTGGGGCGCATACACGCAGGCCGTGCTCTACGTGATCACGGGCGATCCCGTGCATCGCGACAACGGCATGCGGATCATCCGGATCTGGTCGAACATGGATCCTGCCGCCTACGCGTACTACCCCGACGCCCACATCCACTCGGGTGTGCCGCTGCAGCGGCTCCTCATGGCCGCCGAGATCTTCCGCTACTCGTCGGTGGCCGACGGCTACACGGCATACGACCTCGCCTGGCACGATTCGGACACCGCGAAGCTGACCGACAACCTCATCGTGCCGATGACCGAGACCTTCCTGCACACGAACTGGCGGTACCTCAACCAGCACATCTACCCGCTCATCGGAGCCATGTCGGGCTACATCTTCACCGACAACCGCGAACGCTACGACGAGGGCGTCGAATGGTTCACGGTCAACTCGACGACGTCGAGGCCCGAGCAGAACGGCGCGATCGCCGCGATCTATCCGCTGATCGACAAGAACGATCCGCTGAATCCCTACGGGTACAGCTTCGTGCAACACCAGGAGATGGGGCGCGACCAGGCGCACGGCTGGGACGACGTCAACACGCTCGGCGTCATGGCGCGCATCCTCACGGTGCAGGGCACCGAGGTCGATCCGGTCACCGGAACCCGCTCCACCGCGGATGACGCGGTGTCGCCGTATGCCTTCCTCGACGACCGGCTCCTCGACGGCGCGAACCAGTTCGTCGGCTACATGCTCGGCCACGAGATCCCGTGGATCGACACGACGGGAGGCGCGGGTGTGCTCTCGGAGGCGTATCGCGGGCGGCTGTTCAACCCGATCGATGAGATGTACCACGTCTATCGCTATGACCTCGGGCGCGACCTCGAGAAGGAGGCACCGCACCTCGAGCAGTGGCACGACCAGGCCGACGGCCCGATCTTCCACTGGGGCGCGAACCTGTACAACTTCTGGGATCCGAACCCCGACTACGCGCCCGACTACTGGCTCTCCCTGCCTGAGGAGGTCGCGGGCGTGACGCCTCCGGCTCCGACCGACGCGAAGGTGCAGCTCGAGCAGCGCGGCGTGCACATCGACGGCACCACGAACGTCGAAACCGAGGGCGACACCACGTTCGCGCGATTGAAGGCCTCGAAGGGCGGCAGCACGGTCGCCGTGCGCACGCTCATGTACGTGAGCCGCGCCGGCTACAGCCCGGTCGGCGTGCGGATCCGCACCGACGGGCCCGCGACGCTCGAGATCCGCAAGAATCCCGATCTCGCCCCGTACCATGTGCTGCGGCTGCCCGACACGCATGGCGAGTGGCGCTACGTCACGTACGACGTCGACACGAAGGTGCTGCCCGGCAGCACCTTGGGCGACAACCTCGCCTACTACACGGCGAAGGGCTCAGGCAACGTCAACGTCGACCTCGACCACGTCGAGCTCGAGGCGAAGACGAAGCTCGACATCCCCGCGTTCCCGCAGGGCTCCGCGACGAGGCTCGTCGGCGTTGCGGGCGCCGAATCCGCGCGCGACCTCGCCGCGACCGATCCCAAGGGCGCGACCCTCGAGTATGAGGCATTCGGGCTTCCTGACGGAGCGAGTGTGGATGCCGCATCCGGTCGCCTGACCTGGACACCCTCAGCGAAGCAGGTCGGCGACCACCGGTTCACGCTCGCGGCGTCGAACGGCGAGGTCACCACGACGCTCGAGGTCGAGATCGACGTCGCCGCCACCCGGCAGGCGGCGATCGAGGCGGCGCTCGCCGGCTACGACCCCGAGGAGCGATACGTGTCGGATTCGCTCGCCGAGTTCGAGTCGGTGCGCGCGAGCGCCGAGGCATCCGTCGACAGTGCCGACGACGCGACCTTCCTCACCGGACTCGCAGCGCTGCAGGAGGCCGTGGCCGCGCTGCAACTGCTCACCCCGCGCCTTGCCGACGATGGGTCGTTCGACTACCGCGGGCTCGTCAGCTCGACGCTGTCGGCGGCCAACGTCTCGAACCTCGTCGACGGCGACTTCAACACGACGACCGGCGACCTGCGTGCACCCTTCACGTTCGACTTCGGCGCCGGGTTCCGGGTCTCGGCCGACGCGATCGGGCTCCAGGCGCGTTACAACTTCGCCAACCGCTCGCAGGGCGCCAACGTCTACGGCTCGAACGACGGGCGCACGTGGACCCTGCTGACGTCGCGGGAGACCACGAACACGATCGCGCAGAACTTCGCGATCGAGACGATCCCGGTCATCGCCGAGCTGCAGGACTCGACGTGGCGGTATCTCAAGGTGCAGGTCGACCACCCCGGTGTGCCGACCGACCCGGTGTATCCCGGGATCTCCTCGTTCAGCGAGATCCGCGTCCACGGCGAACGCCACGAGATGGTCGACGCGATCGCTTCGGCCGCGCTCACGTCGACGAATGCCGAGGCGGGGAAGGCGGTGAACGGCGACACGGTCACGCTGACCTTGGTCGCCGAGCAGCCGCTCGCCGGTGTCGACGTGACGATCGAAGGACGCCCGGCGACGGCGTCGTCGAGCGATGGGCTCACGTGGACCGCGGAGCTCGTGCTGCCCGACGACGTCGACTACGGGAGGAACCTCGTGTTCGCGGCCGACTACCGCACTGTGGTCGGCGGCCAGGGCGCGACGGTCATCGAGACCACCGACGGATCGTCACTCGCCCTCTGGAACACCCACGTGAGCGCCCTCGAGGTCAAACGGGAATGGGTCGACGCCTCCACGGTACCGTGGCCGGGCCCCTCGGGAACGACGCAGGACAACGGATGGCGCCTGTTCGACGGCAATCTGGCGACCTTCCCCGACACCACCACACCGAACGGCTGGGTGACCGTGGTTCCCGCCGATGAGACGACGTTCACGTTCGACCTCGTGCGGATGCGGCCGCGGTCGACGCAGCTCCCGCGGGCGAACGGGACCGTGCTCCAGGGCTCGAACGATGACGGTGCGACGTGGCAGAACCTCGTCACCTTCACCGGTGTCTCGGCAGATCAGTGGTACAGCTTCCCGCTGCCGGCCGAGGCGCAGGTCGAACGGCTCCGAGTGCTCGACGAGCACGGCGGGCGGGTCAACATCGCCGAGGTGCAGTTGCTCCACGACGACCGCTGAACCGCGTCGAGGCGGGTGGGTGCTGCATCCGGCACCCGCCCGCCTCTAGGCGCGTGCAGCTGGGTCCGCAACCCCCTGCGAAGGTCGTGTGCATCGGCGGATACTTGCCGAGACGACGCTGCCGGCGTCGAGAGGGGAGCATACGGATGTCCCACATCGACACGCCGAACCCGCGTGAGCACGCCGAGCCGCACACCGAAGGTGTCGGGGTCTGAGGACAGCGCGTCCATGGCAAGATCACCGCTGCTGTTGGGTCCGATGCTGCGATACGTCGACGAGACCTCGGCCAGCATCTGGGTGGAGACGCGAGTCAGTTGCCGTGTGAGCGTCCATGCCGAAGGGCGATCGTGGCACGCACGCAGCTTCGCCGTGCACGGCCATCACTACGCCCTCGTCGAGGTCGATGGGCTCGAGCCGGGCACGGAGCGGCCGTACGAGGTGGAGATCGACGGTATGCCGGTATGGCCGGAGCCGGAGTCCGAGTACCCGGCGTCGACGATCGCCACGCTCACGCCCGGACGCCCACTGCGGATGGCCTACGGCTCGTGCCGCACGAGCGTCGCCCACGACAGGTCGGGGAACCGCACGCATGGTGTCGACTCGCTGCGCGCGTTCGCGCTCGCGGTGGCCGAGGGCCGCGACATCCGACCGGATCTGCTGCTGTTTCTCGGTGACCAGGTGTACGCCGACTCGACCACAGAGGAGATGCAGAAGTTCATCCGCAGCCGGCGAGACATCCGTGAGGAGCCCGGCGAGGAGCTCAAGGACTTCGAAGAGTACGCACACCTCTATCAGCTCGCGTGGTCGGACAAGGCCAATCGGTGGCTGCTCTCGTGCGTGCCGACCGCCATGATCTTCGACGACCACGACATCCGGGATGACTGGAACGCGTCGCTCGACTGGAAGAAGAAGATGGAAGCCACCTCATGGTGGCAGGGTCGTATCGTCGCGGGCTTGGCGTCGTATTGGGTGTATCAGCACGTCGGGAATCTGTCCCCCCGAGACCGCGCAGCCGACGAGTTGTGGCGACGGATCAGTGGGCACGACGGCACCGAAGCGCTCGACCTCAGCGATGCACTCGACGCGTTCGCCGACCGGTGCGACAAGGACCCCGACAGCTACCGTTGGAGCTACGCACGGGATATCGCCGAGGTGCGCCTGATCGTCGTCGACTCGCGGGTGGGGCGAGAGCTGACGCCGTCCGCTCGCGGGCTGCTGGATGCGCAGGAGCTGGCGTGGTTCAGCGAGCGGATGCGTGGCGGATTCCGACACGTTCTGGTCGCCAGCTCGCTCCCGTTCCTCCTGCCGCTGGGCCTGCACCACGTGGAGGCATGGGATGAGGCGATCGCCCAAGGCGCCTGGGGCAAGCCGGCCGCGTGGGTGGGGGAGAAGCTGCGGCAAGCGGTCGACTTGGAGCACTGGGCAGCGTTCCAGGACAGCTTCCAAGCGGTGGCGCGGATCGCGGCGGAAGTGGCGGACGGCGAACGCGGCCCCTCGCCGCTGACCGTCACCTTCCTCTCCGGTGACGTGCATTATTCCTACCTGGCAGAGGTGGAGCGCGGGGAGGGAGGCCGCATCCTGCAGGCGGTCTGCTCACCCGTGCGGAACCCCCTGCCGCGGTTCCTGCGCTGGTTCGCGGTCGTCATGTCGTACGGCGCGGCGACGCCCCTGGGGGCGGCGGCCGCCCGTTCGGTGAAGGTTCCCGATCCGCCGTTTCGCTGGAAGACCGTGAAGGGCCCATGGTTCGACAACAACCTGGCGGTGCTGCACGACGGCCCGGATGGGCTGACGATGACGTGGCGCACCGGTGTGGTCGATCACGGAGACGATCTGCACCCCCGGCTCGAGGAAGTGGCGTCGATCATCGTGCCGCCGAGGAGAGACAGCAGCGTGTCAGGCTGAGCGCGGTGGGATCGCCCGGCTCAGACCTTCTTCGGCCGGATCCGCACTCGGTTGCCGCCGGCCTCGTCGAGCTCGACCACCCCGCCGCGTGACTTCAGGAAGTCGGTGAACGAGGCGAAGCCCAGCCGGCGCTCCTGGAACGTGGGGTCCATGCGCAGCATCTGGTTCTTCACCGCGCGCATCGTCTGCCACTCCTCGTCGTTCTTCGCGCGCATGAGCTCGAGTGCCTTCAGCAGGAGGCGACCGGGATTGCGCGGACTGCCTGATGGCGCCTCGTCGTCGTCGCCCGCCGCTGACTGCTCCACGGGAGCCACGAACTTCATCGCCGTGGAGGGCGCCGTGGGCTCGTCGGGAGGACTCGTCGCGCCTCCGTCGACCACGACATCAGCGGATGCCGCATCCGCGGCCTTCTTCGTCGAAGCTCGCCGGCGACGGGCCGGTGCTGCTGCGGCGGCAGGCTCGGGCGCAGGCTCGGGTGCGGGCTCGGGTGCCGCAGCGACAGGAGCGCCGCCGCGCCCGCCCG